>JBMZDR010000009.1:0-75122 GCA_049614485.1 Flavobacteriaceae bacterium | reverse complement strand
GCCAATGGTTGTGAGTCAAGTTGTAGTACAACGGTAGAGATCGATGATACTGCACCAGGATGTAATGCAGATAATGATGGACCATTGAGTTGTGATAAATTAAGTGTAGCCTTAAGTGGAGGGCCTGACGGAGCATCGAGTTATGCTTGGGTAGGACCTAATGGATTCAGTGCCAATACACAAGATGCTGTTGCAAGTGAAGCAGGAGAGTATACCTTAACAGTTACGGCTGCCAATGGTTGTGAGTCAAGTTGTAGTACAACGGTAGAGATCGATGATACTGCACCGGAATTAGAGTGTTCAAGTACGCCAGTCGCGTGTAGTGGAGATGCTAGTGGATCGGTTAGTGTTATGGCTTCAGGAGGAGTTCTTCCGTATCAATATGATTGGGAAGATTCAAATAACCCAGGAGTTAGTATTGGTAATACATCTACAATAAATAATTTGCCAAATGGTACTTATTCTGTAACAGTAATAGGTGGAAATGGATGTTCAAGTACTTGTGACGTTATAGTGTTTGAACCAGATGAGTTAGCGTGTAATAATATTTTAACTGGGTTTGATAGTATTCCTTTTTGTGGAGATAATGACTTGAATACGCTTTATGCTTCCGCATATGGAGGTACTGGTAGTTATAGTTATAACTGGTCAATTGATGCTATAGGGCTAGGTAATGGTTGGATGATTACAAATGGAAGTGACGTTCTGCAAACAGTTAGTTTTTCTACAGGTGTAGGGCAAGCAACTTTTTCAGTAATTATAACCGATGAAAATGATTGTGAAGTTGAATGTAGTATACTTGTTGAACCTTGTTTAATGGATGAAGTTTTCTGTAGTTATACTCAAGGATTCTATGGTAATCAAGGAGGCTTAGCTTGTATTCCAGAAGACCAACAAGTTGTTGCGAAGGATATTATGTTAGGCGCATTAATGAATTCCGGAGGACAAGTTGATTTTGGAGATGAATTAAACGGTAAGTACTTTAGGTTATTTATGGGTGATATACAAAATGATAATATTTTTAAACTATTGCCTGGTGGAGGACCATCAAGATCATTAACTGGTTATGCAACTTATAATGATGTTACAACATGGTCTAATGTTCCTTTAGTTTCTAAAGGACCAAGAAGAGGAGCCATCAAGAATAATTTGTTAAGTCAAACCATGACGTTATACTTTAATTTGTATGCTGATAATTCGTTAGCTTCGTATCAATTAGAAGACACGTTTTATACAGCAGCAACACTAGAGTGTGGTTCTGAAGAGTATGATGTAGAGTCTATTCAAATGTTTCAAATTTCACCTGATATAATTGCTTATCTTGAAATGAATGGTTCAGCAACAGTACAAGGGTTATTTGAATTAGCAAATAAAGCTTTAGGTGGTCATGATATAGGTAATTTATCTTATTCTAGTATTACTGGTGCAGTTGATGCTATAAATAGAGGTTTTGATGAATGTAGAATTCTATTGCCAGAAAGCGTTTACATTTCAGTGATAGAAGGTTTAAGTGATGATAAGCCTATATTTACAGCATATCCAATACCATTTGTTGATACCATAAATATTCGTTACGAAATTAATGGTGAGTCAGAAGCAATAATTCAAGTTTATGATTTACAAGGTAGGGTAGTAAAAACTGTAGTTGATAAAGATATCTATTACCATAAGGTAAAAGCACTTGATTTAGATTATAAATTGTTTTCAAACCAAATGTATTTTATAAAAGTAGAAGCTGGAGATAAGAGTACTTTAGTCAAAGTCATTTCAGTAAAATAGTATAATTAAAAATAATTAAAAATAAAAGCTGCCATTTTTGGCAGCTTTTTTGTTATAGTAAAATTGCATAAATTGCGTTACTTAAAAATAAAAAGACGATGCGTAAAATACTAGTATTATTTTCTATATCCTTAGTGACAAATATGTTTGCTCAAAACATTAATCAGTTTGATGAGAATGGGAAACGTCACGGACGATGGGAAAAAAAATATGAAGGCACCGATAAGTTAAGATATCAAGGTCAGTTTAATCATGGTAAAGAGCAGGGTGTTTTCAAATTTTACCACAAAGAAGCTAAAGGAGTGCACCCTTCTTGTATAAAACAATTTGATGTTGCTTCTGACACAGTTATAGTTAAATATTATAGTTCCAAAGGAATTTTTCTTTCAGAAGGAAAAATGAAAGGTAAGTTTCGTATAGGTAAGTGGAAATCGTATGAAAGAAATACAGGGGCGTTAGTAGATGTTGAAAACTATGTACACGGAAAGTTAGAAGGTGTTAAAACATCATATTATAATGATGGAAAAGTGTTACAAACTCAAGAATTTAAAAATGACCTGTTACACGGCAAAAAAATTATGTATGCACCAAATGGTAAAGTTTCAAGTGAATATGCTTTTGTAAAAGGGAAGTCTCATGGATACTTTGTGGAATATGATGAGGAGGGTAATAAGAAAATGACAGGTAAGTACGAAATGAATAAGCCAAGAGGCTTATGGAAGTATTATACCAATGGAAAACTGACGAAATCAGTAGACTATACACTATCAAATAATCCAAAGAAAAGAAAGAAAAAAAAATAGCATATCAGTAGAAATTGTATTACAAATAAAAAGTCCGTTTCGGACTTTTTTTATTTTGTAACTTTGCAGCTTTAAAAGTAAATGTTAAAAAGAAGATGAAGAGAGTAATAGTTGGTTTGTCAGGAGGAGTAGACTCAAGTGTAACTGCGCATTTATTGAAAGAGCAAGGTTATGAGGTTATTGGGTTGTTCATGAAAAATTGGCATGATGATTCAGTAACAATTTCTAATGATTGCCCTTGGCTTGATGATAGTAATGATGCAATGCTTGTTGCAGAAAAGTTGGGAATTCCTTTTCAAACCGTTGATCTTTCTGTTGAATATAAAGATAGGATAGTAGATTACATGTTTAAAGAATATGAAATGGGACGTACGCCAAACCCTGACGTATTATGTAATAGAGAAATTAAGTTTGACGTTTTTTTAAAAATTGCATTAGATCTTGGAGCAGATTATGTAGCAACAGGACATTACTGTAGGAAGGATAGTATTGAAAAGAATGGAAAAGAAATTTATCAATTAAAAGCTGGAGCAGATTCAAATAAAGATCAGTCATACTTTTTGTGTCAATTATCTCAGGAGCAGTTGTCAAAAGCATTATTTCCAATAGGTGAATTAACTAAGCCAGAGGTGAGAAAAATTGCAGCTGAACAAGATTTAGTAACTGCAGATAAAAAAGATTCACAAGGATTGTGTTTTATAGGGAAAGTGAAACTCCCAGATTTTCTACAACAAAAATTACAGCCAAAAAAAGGTGATATTGTTGAAGTTTCTGAAAACCATGCAATATATGATAGGGACTTGCCAAAGTTTGAAAATAAAGAAACAGAATTATCATACTTGTCTAAAAAGAACACATACAATGTGTCAGATGGTAAGATTGTAGGTGAGCACCAAGGAGCGCATTACTTTACAAAAGGACAGCGTAAAGGACTGGCCGTAGGGGGAACACCATTACCACTTTTTGTGATAGATACTGATGTTAAAACTAATATTATATATACTGGACAAGGAGGAAATCATCCAGGGTTGTTCCGCAAAGCATTGTATATTCAAAACAAAGAAATACATTGGGTAAGAGAAGACATGAGTTTAGAAAACGGGCAAACGCTAAAAGTTAATGCACGTATTAGATATCGCCAGCCATTGCAAAATGCCATATTGTATAAGTTTAATGATGGTTTATATGTAGAGTTTGAAGAAGAACAAAGTGCAATTACTGAAGGACAATTTGCCGCTTTTTACATTAATGATGAATTAGTAGGGTCAGGAGTAATTTCGTAAATTACTTGTAAAACAAATAGTTAATATTAAAAAAATGAAAAGAATATTACTTGTAGTATGCTTATTTACAAATATAATTTTAGCTCAAGAACACGCATGGGTTTATTTAGATAGTAAAGAAAATGTAGCTGGCTATATGGCTAATCCGTTAACAATGTTAACCCAGAAAGCATTAGACAGAAGAACAAATCAAGGCATTAGTGTAGATTATTCTGATGTGCCGGTTACACCAAGTTATATAACAGATATATCTACTACCGCTGGTATTACTTATGTAGGAGCATCAAAATGGTTAAACGCTATACATGTTATAGGAAGTCAATCAGATATAGCTGCATTAAGCGGACTCTACCCATATATTAGCAGTATAGAATATGCCGATAACACGTTAAATTTTTCAGGAGGAATTGCAAATACACCAACTGAACGAGTACGGATAAATAAGTTTCCTGAAGAAAACACCTTACGTACGATGTACACTTATGGTCAATCACAAAATCAAATAGAAATGTTTAATGCTCATAAATTACATGAGCTAAACTTCACAGGAGCAGGAATGACAATTGCTGTCATTGATGCAGGTTTTCCTAACGTTGATACGAATCCTGGATTTGATAAAATAAGAACAAACGGACAGATAAAAGGCGGGTATGATTTTGTAAACAATTCCAGTAATTTTTATACGGGACATTCCCATGGGTCAAATGTATTATCATTTATTGCAGGATATTATGATGGAACTACAAACTATATAGGTTCTGCACCAGATGCAGATTTTTATCTGTACAGATCAGAAGATGCTACTCCAGAAACTCCAGCAGAAGAAACATATTGGGTTATGGCAGCAGAACAAGCCGATTATGTTGGTGTTGATTTGATTAACACGTCTTTAGGTTATTCGTACTTTGATGAAACAAAATATGATTATGATTACACCACAGATCTAGATGGTGCAACAGCTTTTATAACTCGAGGGGCAGAAATTGCTTTTTCAAAAGGAATTATTTTGGTTAATTCTGCTGGAAATTCAGGAACTAATACTGCTTGGGGGCGACGAATATTAGTTCCGGCAGATGGCCCTAATGTATTGTCTGTAGGAGCTGTTAATAATTCTGGAACCTATGCATCATTTAGTTCAAGAGGTCCAACAACTGATAATAGAATTAAACCCGATGTAAGTGTTCAAGGGCAAGGAGCTTTTTATATCAATACATCTGGAAATATAGCATCAGGAGACGGAACTTCATATGCCTCTCCATTACTAACTGGAGGAATAGCCTGTTTGTGGCAAGCTTTGCCAAACGCAACTAATGCAGAAATAATACAATATGTAAAAGAGTCAGCGTCAATTTACTCTACGCCAAATTATACTTTAGGGTATGGAATTCCAAACCTTGAGCTAGCACAAACGCTTAATGTCAATACTCAAGAGTTGCAAGTAGAATTTTCAGTATATCCGAATCCTACAAAAGATGTTATACATGTCAAGTTTGTAAATGATGTTAAAATTGCTACTGTTATTGTTTTTGATGTGTTGGGTAAAAAAGTACTTGAAAAGAAAGTTAATAAAACTAAAAACATGATTGACATGAGCGCTCTTAATAGTGGTGTCTATTTTGCGAAAGTGACATTTAATTCTGAATCTAAAACAATCAAAATTATAAAAGAGTAATTACTATAAATAGTTTGTTATACTGAACCTTTCCGTATCTTGCGGAAAGGTTTTTTTATTTAAAATTATGGCAAATAAAATATGTAATTTATTCAAAATAGAATATCCAGTTATTCAGGCTGGAATGATATGGAATTCAGGATGGAAATTAGCATCAGCAGTAAGTAATGCAGGTGGTTTAGGGTTAATTGGTGCTGGGTCGATGTATCCAGATGTATTACGTGAACACATTCAAAAGTGTAAGAAAGCAACTTCAAAACCGTTTGGTGTTAATGTGCCAATGCTTTATCCTAACATAACAGAAATCATGGATATTATTGTTGATGAAGATGTCAAAATTGTATTTACATCTGCTGGTAATCCAAAAACATGGACTTCTTGGTTAAAAGAGCGTGGGATTATTGTTGTACACGTGGTGAGTAATGTTAAGTTCGCATTAAAAGCAGAATTAGCAGGAGTTGATGCTATTGTAGCTGAAGGGTTTGAAGCTGGAGGACATAATGGAAGAGAGGAAACAACAACTCTTACTTTAATACCTATGGTTCGTGAAGCAATTCAAGTTCCGTTAATTGCAGCTGGAGGTATAGCTACAGGAAGAGGAATGTTAGCAACAATGGTTTTAGGAGCGGATGGTGTACAGGTTGGTAGTAGATTTGTAGCGAGTGAAGAATCATCTGCACATCAAAATTTTAAAGATGTTGTGGTAAGCGCAAAGGATGGTGATACACAGTTGACCTTAAAAGAACTAGCTCCTGTAAGATTGGTTAAAAATAAATTTTTTAATGATGTGCAAGAACTGTATAAATTGAGCCCAAATATTGAGCAATTAAAAGAACTTTTAGGTAGGGCAAGAGCTAAACGTGGTATGTTTGAAGGAGATTTGGAAGAAGGAGAACTTGAAATAGGACAAATAGCAGGACTTATACATGATATAAAACCAGCTGCAGTTATTTTAAAAGAAATCATTAACGAATACGAAATTGTGAAAAAAGAAATTTCAAATTATTAAATAAAAAAAAGGAGTTGCAACACAACTCCTTTTTTTTATTTAATAATTATAGCCTACCAATCGTCGTTTTTGGTTGGGTCATTTTGTTCAGCAGTTATTTTTTTAGTTAATTCATCAATTAAAATTAACATTTTTTTGTGTGTGTCTTTCTTTAAAACAGTCCAACCACGGATAGAGATTTTTGTAAATGAACAGTCTGGTTCTACATCTTCCAAAGCCCCAGCATCATCTGGGTTTCCTTTGTGTTCAAAATTAGTAAATATGTAACGGTATTTCCCTTCTTTAGCACCTAATTGAAACTTGAAATGAACAGTACCTTTTTGTTTTTCAGCACTTTTAGTTATGGGGTATTCAATTTCTGAAGTTGCTTTAAACGTTATTTTTTCTCCTGGTTTATCTTCTTCTATAGTGTAGTTTTTATCTCCACCCCATTCTTTAGCAATATCATACAATTGCTGAGATGTTAATCCGTTAGCATCTACAGTTTTCATAAATGTAATTTTACCAGATTTTGCATCAACAGGTAAATTTTGAGCTTTACTCGTTAATATTGAGGTTAAGAAAAGTAATGTGAACGCTATTTTTTGCATGATTATGAAATTTTATTTTTTGTCAATATACAAACAAAATATAAATGAATATAATCCCTTTGTGTAATGATGAGGTGTTCAGTTAAAAAAACACTATTTTTACTCCTTAATAAGATTCCTTTTTTGATAGAAATTAAAACATATACTGCAAAAGATAAACAGTGTTGGAATGAATTTGTAGCTTCTGCTAAAAATGCCACTTTTTTGTTTAATCGTGATTTTATGGATTATCACAATGATCGGTTTACAGACAGGTCATTGATGTGCTGTAATGAGGGAAGGTTAGTAGCAGTTTTGCCAGCAAATATTAAAGGGAATCATCTGTATTCTCATCAAGGGTTGACCTATGGGGGTATAGTATTTCAAGATAATACGACGTTACTAGATGCATTTGAGATATATAAATCAATGTTGATCTATTTGCACCAAAATGGTATAGAATCATTAACCGTTAAAGTTATTCCAACGTTTTATAACCAATTGCCTTCGGATGAATTGGAGTATTTTTTATTTAAATCAAATGCAAAACTAATCACACGTGATGTTTTAATGGTAATTGATTACAACCATCAACTAAAATTTAAAAAAAATAGAAGAGAGGGAATTAATAAAGCGAAAAGGCATGGCTTAACTTTAAAAGTAGAAGCTAATTATGATACTTTTTGGAATGAAATACTTATTCCAAATTTGAACAAAAAACACAATGTAAACCCTGTTCATACATTACCAGAAATTACTCAGCTTTCTAAAAAGTTTCCTGATAATATAAAGCAGGTAAACGTTTATAAAGATAATAAATTGGTTGCTGGGTCTACTGTTTTTTTAACGAAAACAACAATCCACCCTCAATATGTTTCAGGAAACGGTGATAAAAATAAATACGGAAGTTTAGATTTATTATATGACTATATCATAAATCATTACCGAAAAGATAAACGTTATTTTGATTTCAATATATCCAGTGAAGATAATGGATCAGTGATAAATCAAGGATTGGTTTTTTGGAAAGAAGGATGTGGCGCGAGGAGTTTTGTAGCAAATACCTACAATGTGGCTACTAAAATTGGAGAATCATTAAAATTAGACTTGAAATGATACAATTTTTAGATGTTCAAAAAATAAACGCACGTTTTGAAACTAAATTTAAAGCTGCATTTTCTGACTTTTTAAATAAAGGACAATGCGTTTTAGGCCCTTACTTATCTGCTTTTGAGTTAGAGTTTGCTACATACTGTGGTACTAGATATTGCACTGGCGTTGCAAGTGGGTTAGATGCTATCGAATTAATTTTTAAAGGTTATTTAGAGTTAGGAAAACTTAATGAAGGAGATGAAGTTATTGTGCCGGCAAACACATATATCGCATCAATTCTGGGGATTATTAATTCTGGATTAAAACCAGTATTAGTTGATGTGTCTGAAGGAAATTATAACATTACCACTTCTGATATAGAGCAGTATATAACGCCTAAAACTAAAGCTATCCTTGTGGTTCATCTTTATGGGGAACTTGTAGAAATGAAAGCGATAACAGCTTTTGCTAAAAATGAAAATTTATTAGTAGTTGAAGATGCTGCACAGGCACATGGTGCAATGGATGATACGAAACTAACTTCGGGTAACCTATCTGATGCCGCTGCATTTAGTTTTTATCCAAGTAAAAACCTTGGGGCGTTAGGTGATGGTGGTGCGATAACTACAAATGATCTTGCGTTAAATACCGTGGTTAACAAGCTTAGAAATTATGGAACATCATCAAAATACATAAATGATCTTAAAGGGGTTAATTCTCGTTTAGATGAATTACAAGCGGCATTTTTATCAATAAAGTTAAAAGAATTAGATGCTGATAATGAACGGCGAAGAATGATTGCAAAGTGCTATTTAAAACATATAAATAATGCCAAAATTGTTCTGCCACAGTATGATAATTCTAAAAGCCATGTATTTCATGTGTTTGTGATTAAATCTTCTAAAAGAGATGAATTACAAAAATACATGCTTAAAAACAACATTGAAACAGTTATACATTATCCTACTCCACCACATAAGCAAATGGCTTTAAAGGAGTTTTCGAATTTAAACTTTCCAAACACAGAGCTTTTGCATAATGAAGTATTGAGCTTGCCAATTAGTCCAGTTCAATCAATTGAAGACACTGAACATATTGTTTCAATTATAAATCAATTTTAATTGAAAATACCAGCATTCATAAAAGATAATTTGTTGTTAAAGATTACTTCATTAAACTCTGGAGGTATTGCTATTAAAACACTGTTAGGTTTAGTGTCTCAACGAATAGTAGCTGAGAAATTAGGGCCGGCTGGAGTTGCTTTTATTGGTGACTTAAGGAATATGATTCCTATGATTCAGTCATTTTCTACATTAGGAATGTTCAATGGAGTTGTAAAATATGTTGCCGAACATAAAGAAAATAAAAACGAATTATTGAAGTTGTTTTCAACAACATTTGCACTTATATTTTGTTTAAGTATTATTTCGTTCTGTGTTTTGTTTTTTGGCGCGACTTATTGGAATGATTTATTATTTTCAAAGACTAATGACTTTACGTTTGTTTTTAAAGTATTAGCATTAGCTGTACCGTTTATTGCAATGAATAGAATTGTAAATGGTGTTGTCAATGGACTTTCGGCATATAAAAAGTTTGTTAAAATAGAGCTGATTAGCTACACTATAGGTGTTGTTTTGTTACTCACATTGTTATATTATAAACAGTTAAATGGTGCGCTTTTTGCTATTGCCGTATTACCAATTATACAGTTTATAATTCTTTTTTACTTTTTTTCAAAAACGTTATTAGAGTATTTAGATTATAAAAAGTTATCATTTAACTTATCGTATTGGAAAAAGTTATTAGGCTTTACAGTAATGTCTTTTGTTGCTACTTTATTGGGTAATTATGTTGAAATAGATTTGCGAGGGCATTTAAAAAATCAGATAAATGAAACAGATGCAGGTTATTGGACATCCATGACAAACTTATCACGACAATACTTAATGTTTTCTTCAGCCATTTTAACACTGTATGTCATCCCTAAATTTTCTAATATCCAAAATAGTATAGATTTTAGAAAAGAAGTAGTTAATATATATAAAACACTCTTGCCGTTGTTTGGGGTTGGTATGATTTTAATTTTCATTTTAAAAGACTGGGTAATACTACTAACACATGGTAAAGAGTTTTTAGAGATGAAGCCATTATTTAAATGGCAGTTATTGGGTGATTTTGTTAAAATAGCATCTATTATAGTTGCGCACCAGTTTTTAGCAAAAAAAATGGTTAAGCAGTTTATCATCACAGAGTTAATTTCATTAATATTATTTTATACTTTTTCAGTGTCTCTAATAAAAACAATGGGGGCAGAAGGAATTGTTTTAGCACATTTTATAAGATATATTATATATTTTAGTGTTGTAGTAATATTACTGAGAAAGCATTTGTTTGGCAATCATGAAATAAGTGATTAGTTATTCAGCCACTTATTTAAATAAGACTCTGCAGATTGTATGTAATAGTGTTCTTTTTTAACAAATGTCCTTGCGTTTTTAGAAATTTCAATAATCTTGTTCGGATTTAAAATCAGCCATTCTAGTTTTTCTGCAATAGCTTTTGCATCTGGCAATGCATTAATTGCAATGGTATCTTTCTCCACATTATACCAATCTGACCATTCTTTTTCAGCACCAGTAAACACTACTTTACCTTTAGCCATAGCTTCCAAAGCATTAAAACCTTGATCATAAGCATAAACTTGATCTAATAATATATGTGCTCTATTATAAGAGTTAATGTATTCTTTATACGGTAGACTTCTAACAGTAATTAGTTCAACTTTATTAGGGTATTTTGATGTAATGATATCTAAAGCTTCTTCAAAAATGTCATTTCCTTTTTTCAAATAATTATGTGAATTGATACCATGAAATATAATAATCTGTTTTTCTATTGCTGGTAGTTGGTAGGCAAATTCATCTAATTTAATTGGGTTAGGAACCATACCTAAATATTTAGGATGGTCCTTAAGGGGGAAATGATAATCTAAATCTGAAGCAATTACACCATTAATATATTTAAATATATGCAAGTGAAGTTTTATAAATTCAGGCTTTAAATATTTATAAGAATATGAAAAATGTTCTTTTGAAACTTTGTTGTCAAAATATGGTGAAAGTATAGAATAGCGCGGAAGTTGTTTGTCAGCATATGAAATACTGATGTGATCATCACCGCATGATGACAAGAATACTTTTTTATTTGAGTTTAATATTAAATTAAATATTTTGGTTTCAATAGATGCACTGCATTGAAACGGTGTTTCATTAATAAATTGAACAATATCATAACCAGATAATTGTGATTTCAGTACTTTGATTTGTTGCCACACAGATATAGAATACAAATCAATTTTGAATAGTTTTTTGGTTACTTTTCTTAGGAGTTTTAAAAACCAATTACTCTCAAAATAATTGTAAATTTCTATATCAACATCTACTTTTTTAAAACCATCGTTTAGCCCAATAACAATAGCATCATGTCCTAGTTTGATAAGCCCATCTTTTAAAAAACGATGCAAGCTATTGTATTCTCCAATTAATAGAATTTTCATTTATAGAAAAAGATTACTTTTGTTATGATGGTACCAAAAATAAACTTTCAAATTTTAATTGCGACAATGAATAGAGAAAATCTCGATTTTCTTTATAAAATGTTTCCGGAGCATAAAATTGAGAATTTAGATATTATTATAGTTAATCAAACCACGCATGAAAAAGAGCTGCTTAGTTCAAATGTTGCGTCTGTGAAAGTGATTAATTCTTATGATAGAGGTTTGTCAAAAAGCAGAAATTTAGCGCTAAAACATGCGGTATCTAATTGGTGTTTAATAGCCGATGATGATTTGGTATATTATAAAGGATTTGAAAAAATAATTACAGCTGGAATAGGTGAATATAGATCTTCTGGGGTTATTGTTTTTAAATCTATGGTAGATGAAAAAATACCTAGACGAAATTTTCCTAAAAAAACAAAAAAGCAACTTAGCGCTTTTGAGCAATTTAACGTTGCTTCATTTGAAATGTTACTAAATAGATCTGATGCTATGCCCGTTTTTTTTAATGAAAACTTTGGGCTAGGTTCAGATGAATTTTTGTTTGGCGAAGAAACAGTGTTAATGTGTGATTATGTAAAAAAACATAGAAACATTTCGTATTATAATAACCCGATAGTGTTTCATCCAATTGTAAGCACAGGAACACTATATAATCACCCATTACGGTATTATACAAAAGGAGCTGTTTTAAAGTATTGCTATCCTAATTTTTGTAGTTTATGGATATATATTCAATTGTTTTTTGATTTAAAACAGAATAAAATAAAATTTACTGAAGTTTGTAAAAGTTTTAAAGAGGCAAAAAAAGGCGCAAGCACATTAAAAAAAATCAACAATGCAGCACACTAAAGTCACCGATAATAAAATACTTGATATACCAAAAATAGCTGATCCAAGGGGTAATTTATCAGTTGTAGAAAATGATGTGATCCCTTTTGAAATGAAACGTATTTATTATTTATACGATGTGCCAAGTGATTCTTTCCGAGGCGGACATGCGCATAAGCAATTATATCAATTTTTAATTGCTATCAGCGGTAGTTTTGATGTGAAGTTAAATGATGGTAGTAATGAAACTACAATTACATTAAATAAACCTAATAAAGGATTGTTAATTGTTCCTGGAACATGGCGTGAGCTTAATAATTTTTCCTCAGGAGCCGTTTGTTTAGTTGTGGCTTCGGAAGTTTTTTTAGAAGAAGATTATATAAGGGATTTCGATTTATTTAAAAACTATAAAACAAAGTCGTTTTAATTTTTTTCCCCATTGCTTACACTGCCATAGACTAATAAGTGCAAACTTTGGTACATTCAGCAATATTCTATTTTTTAAGCCTATAGAGTTGTAGTCAATTCCTTTTTTATAATATTCAAAAAGATAAAAATTACCAGACATTTTTTGATGTAAAGCATATTCCACACGATACATGTCATTAAATTTTTTTAATGATGGGTTGTTTTTTTCTTCTTCTATGAAATTGTCAAAAGTCATTAATTTTTTTTCATGCAAAGCTGTATCAGTTATTCTATTTATGGCATAAGCATTATACGTTACACTTATTTTTTTAGTAAACGCAATATTGTTTTTAAGTGCAATTCTACTCCAGAAATCTGTATCTTGACCTGAAGTGATTTTTGGAGAAAAATCACCAATACTATTTATGATGTTTTTATGTATAGCAACGGCTGAAGTCAATGCTATTCGGTTTTTCATACTAGCTTCAAAAAAATCAGGTACAATCCCACTCCATTCAGATATCTTAGGGAGTGTAGGAAACTTAGTGTTTATAATGTAATTATTTCCAAAATCAAATTGGTAGTTGGTGCAGTACATGCCACAGTTAGGGAACTCTGTAATCAATTCGTTTAGATTTTGTAAATGATTAACTTTCCATATATCATCAGCATCTAAAAACGCGAAATAATCACCTTTTGCTTGTTGCATAGCAAAATTTCGAGCTTGTGAAACCCCATTATTTTCTCTGTCGTAGATTGTTAACCTTTCATCTGATATTTTTTTAGCTTCTAATAAACTGTCATCTGTAGATCCGTCATTTACAACAATGATTTCATAGTTTGTATAGGATTGATCTAAAACACTAATTAATGTGTTGTATATATGAGCATCTTTGTTAAACAAAGGGATGATTACTGAGAACTTAGGCATTACCTTCTAACTTTAAGTGGCAAAAGTAATTTAACTTAAAAATATCAAATAAAAATAAAGAAGGTTTTTTAGATTCTAAATTTTTAATGATTAGTGTTAGAAAAACATTTGAAATTTTAAGAAAACAGTTTTGTGCCTTATATTTCTTAAGAGTGAGATACGTACGTTGTAGTTTAGTGTAGTTTTTTGGTATTTTTTCTTGTTTGTCTAATGTGTACAAAGTTGTAACGCTTTCTCTCATTTTACGTATAAAGATGACATTAGCGTAAATGCCTAAATGATATACAGCATTGTTTATATGTTTAATAGGGTAGTTTTGTTTTTGAATTTGATAATGGAATAAGGTGTCCTCATGTCCGTAATTCGTAATACTTTCATCAAATTTAATTGTGTTAAATACTTTTTTAGAAATTACAATGTTAGAGAAGTGAATTGCCGAGTTGTTATTAGATGATCTTGTTTTAGCCTCAATAGCTTCTCTTTTTACGCCTATTTTATAACGTAGTGAGAAATTAGATTGTGTGTTGAGGTACTCTAAGCCACCATAAACAATAGAGGTGTTTAATGAAATTTCTGAGTAGTATTTTTTAAGAAAGTTTTCTTCTTTAGGAATTACATCTGCGTCTAAAAATAATAACCAGTCGTACTCTGCGCTTTGTGCTAAAATATTTCGTGTAATAGCAAGGCCATTATTTTTTTTAGACTTGATAACTTTAATGCAAACTTCTTTGTTGAATTGATTATAGACATAATCATAATTTGTAGAAGAGCAGTCGTCACAAATTATGATTTCATATTTACCATTAATTTCTTTTGCTTGTTTATTAATTGTACTTACAAGCTGTAAAACATCGTAGTTATATGTGGGTATTAAAATAGAAATCATCAAAAGCTAAACTTGATTACAATTTTATGACTATTTTTGTTTACAACATACTTTTTTAAAGGAAAATGCAAAGAAAACAACTAGCAGATAGTATACTTAAAAAGTTAACAACAAATAAAAATCAGTTATCTGAATTTTATAATGCCTCTAATTCTGCTATTTCATATTTTTATATAGATGATGTATTGCCCAAAGCGATAATTGAAAAAGCGAATACAGTTTTCCCTGCTTCTGATGCGCTTTATTTAAAGAAAAGCTTGAAGCAAAATAAATATGTGTCTGCTCAAATGAACAGCCATAATCCACTATTAGAAGAATTATTATTTGCTTTTCAGGATAAAAGAATAGTAAAGTTGATAGAAGAAGTGTGTTCAATAGAAGAGGCAATAGAAGCTGATGATAATTTATACGCAGGTGGTATATCTTTAATGAATAAAGGATGTTTCTTAAACCCACACCTAGATAATTCACACGATGCTGAACGCTCCAGATGGCGGGTATTAAATTTATTGTTTTATATTACACCAGACTGGAAATTAGAGTATGGGGGTAATTTAGAGTTGTGGCCTGAGGGTGTTAAAGGAAATTCAATTGAAATATTAAGTAAATGCAATAGGTTAGTGGTCATGTCTACCCATGATACGTCATGGCATTCTGTAAATGAAGTGAAAGTAGATAGGGCTCGAAAATGTATTTCAAATTATTATTTTTCAGCACAGCCTTTAGAAAAACATAAAGAGTTTCATGTAACAACATTTAAAGGTCGGCCAAACCAAAAATTAAGAACAGCAATTTTAAACGCAGATAGTAATTTACGTATGGGAATTAGAAAGCTATTTAAAAAAGGTATTCGTAAAAATCCACATATTTATAAAAAATGATGGGGTCAAATACTGCTAAATTGCAAAAAGGAGTTTTCTATACATTTATAGGTTTATCAATTGTATCATTACTATTTGTATGCTTTACAGGTTTTATAGTTTCATCTGATTCAAGAGCTTATTTTGGCATGTGGCCATATGTGTCTGCAGGATATCCATTTTTTTTAAGAACCTTGGAAATGCTATTTGGTGAAAACTACCCTGTATTCGCAGTAGCTGTTCAATTTCTTGCTGTCATTACTTCAGTGTATCTCTTTTTGAGTTGTTTTTTAATAAAGTTTAAATTAAAACAATATCAATTAATCCTATTGTTACTGTTATTGTTTTATCCTGTTTTTGACTATAATTTATTGATTGTCAATAATGTTAGTACTGAGGGTTTAAGTTATTCACTTTTCTTGTTGTTAATCATAGCATGTTATTTTGTGTATGTACAAAGACAATTAAGATGGTATGTTTTTGTAGTAATAATTTCCGTCTTGTTAATAACTATTAGGGGACAGTTTAAATTTATGATACCATTATTTTTGTTAATGGAACTGGCTCTACAGCTTAAGGAAAGCAAGGTAAATTGGAAATCAATAATTGTTGTGCTTTCAATTCCTTTAGCTACATTTTTAATAGATATATCTTACCATAAGGTAGTGCAAAAGCAATTTTTCACAACACCGTTTACGTGGACTACACTAGTGAGCTCATTAATGTTTGTGTCCGATGAGTCTGATGTGCAATATGTGGAAACTGAAGAGGCAAAAATAATTTTTAACCTTATCCACAAGGAGTTTAGAGTAAAAAAAATAGGATATAAGGATCATAAGTACTTTAAAGAGCCAATAGATTATAATTATATATTCTTTCATTATGAATACCCAACTATTTGCAATCAAACTGTACAGCAAGTGGCAGTGAGGTATTTTGAGCAGCAACATCAAGATGCAATAAAGGCTTACCTAGACACAGAAAGAGTTCATAAACAATTGTTTTTTGATTTGATCTCTCATAATTTTATTAAATGGTTGTCATTGGCATTTCAAAGTTTTAAACAAGGAATAGGCGGGGTAACTATAGCTGTAGTATTTATAATGAGTGTAGTCTTTTTATTAAATAACTATGTTGTGTATAATAACAAATTACCACTTTTTGCTGCCTTTTTGCTGCTAATAATATTAACAAATAAAGCATTAGTAAGTGTAACAGTTCACAGTATTATAAGATATTTCTTTTATACGAACTGGATACCAATTTTCTTACTATTTTTGGGAGTGAATTTATTAAATAAAAAAGCAGATTAACTTAAAGTCATCCATACAATTATCAATAGTAATGCCTTGTTTAAATGAGGCAGAAACATTAGCGTCCTGTATTAGAAAAGCACAGTACTTTTTAAAAAAACATAACCTTTTAGGAGAAGTTATAGTTGCAGATAATGGTAGTACAGACGGATCTCAAAAAATAGCAATTACTAATAATGCAGTACTAGTAAATGTTCCTTTAAAGGGGTATGGTAGTGCTATTAGAGGTGGGATTAAAGCTGCACAATCTGAATATATAATTGTAGGAGATTCTGATGATAGTCATGATTTAGAAAATCTAGAACTCTTTTATGACAATTTAGTAAAGGGGTATGATTTAGTTGTGGGGAACCGTTTTAAAGGAGGCTTGAATAAGCAAGATATGCCATTTATGCATAGGTATGTTGGAAACCCAGTTTTGACAGGTTTAGGTAATTTGTTTTTTAAAACAAATATAGGTGATTTTCATTGCGGCCTAAGAGGGGTGACAAAATCAGCTTTTAATACAATGAATTTAGCAACAACAGGTATGGAGTTTGCTTCGGAGATGATAGTAAAAGCAAAATTAAATGATTTAGAAATCATAGAAGTTCCAACAAAGGTATTTCCTAGCGGAAGATCAAGAGCAGCGCATTTACAAACTTGGCCTGATGGATGGCGGCATTTACGTTTTTTACTTTTGTATAGCCCAAAGTGGCTATTCTTTTATCCGGGAGTATTATTTGGGTTCCTAGGTGTTGTATTAATGTTTTTATTAACTTTTATAAGTTATGAAAGCCCTATAGAGGTATTTTACGGCCTTTCGTCAGCCTTAATTTTAGGAGGTTTTCAGTTTGTATTGTTTTATGCACTTACCAAAATATATGCTACCAATCATGGCTTAATACCACAATCAAAAAATTACCAATCTATTTTTGAAAAATTTACTTTAGAAAGAGGGTTAGTTTTTGGACTGTTATTAATG
This sequence comes from Flavobacteriaceae bacterium, assembly GCA_049614485.1. GTDB lineage: Bacteria > Bacteroidota > Bacteroidia > Flavobacteriales > Flavobacteriaceae. The sequence continues at coordinate 57,166 of JBMZDR010000009.1, read as the reverse complement.
GTATTTAGCGTGCTGTGCATCATGGTAAATATTAATTTTAAAACACTTGGCCTAGAAAATAAACCCGTAGTCTTTATAGCATTGGTTTCGTCATGTTTAAGTATTCAAATAATATTATTTAGCTTTTTCTTTAGCATTTTAGGGTTGAAGGGCGCCAAGATTAATTAGTCTTTTTTTGCACAACCTCAAAAATTTTATTGTCTTGAAGTTTTAATGTTTTTGAAGGATACTTCAAAATCAAAGCATAATCATGTGTTGCCATTAAAATGGTGTTGCCATTTTGATTTATTTCCCTTAAAATTGCCATGACCTCAATACTTGTTTGAGGGTCTAAATTACCAGTAGGTTCATCGGCTATTATTAATTCGGGATCATTTAATAGTGCTCTTGCTATGGCAATACGTTGTTGCTCTCCTCCAGAAATTTGATGCGGATATTTAAATCCTTTATTTTCCATACCTACTTTTGTCAAGACGCTTGTGATTTTGTCCTTAATTTCGGTTTTATTTTTCCAGCCAGTTGCTTTTAAAACAAATTCTAAATTATCTGAAATTGTTCTATCGCTTAAAAGTTTAAAGTCTTGAAAAACAACCCCAAGTTTACGTCTTAAAAACGGTATTTCTTTTTCTTTTAATGAGGTTAAATCATGGCCAACTATAGAGCCTTCACCTTTCTGAAGAGGTAAATCGGCATATAAAGTTTTCATAAAACTACTTTTTCCAGAACCAGTTTTTCCAATTAAATAGATGAATTCACCTTTGTGAATTTTCAAATTAATTTCAGATAAAACTAGGTTTTCCTTTTGAAAAATTGAAGCGTCTTTAAGCTCTAAAATAGTGTCTGGCATAATAAATGAATATAATGGTAAATGTAATAACTATAACTTACAAAATAAAGTATTAAGTCAGAACATTTTAATTACCATCTAGCTATACAACCTGACTTAAACAGTTAATAAACTATTTGATAACTCTATATAATTAACTTCACATTTGTTCGTTAAAGATTGTAGCTTATTGTAATTTTACTTTGCAATAAAAGGCTGTTAAATTGAATACACACCATTATGGGAAAAATATATACAACCAGTTTACTACTGTTTTTTTTGATGATTAATATTTCAAAAGCGCAACAGACTAAAATTTACACGCATGATGATGCATTGTATTTAAAAGCATTGTCCTTATATTCATCTGAACAATATGTGGCTTCACAGGCGCTGTTTCAAACACTGAAAAATGACGCAAAAGATGAGCAAATAAAAGGCGAGTGTGCTTATTATATAGCGAATTGTGCAATCAGGTTAAACCAGCAAAACGCTGATGGCTTAATGGAAAATTTTGTTGCAAACTACCCGACAAGTATCAAAAGAAATATGGCTTTTAATGATGTTGGAGATTATTATTTTAGGAATAGCAAATATGCATATGCCTTAAAATGGTATGAAAAAGTAGAAGGTAATAATTTAAGTAAAAAAGAGAAAGAAGATTATTATTTTAGAAAAGGCTACGCGCTGTTTCATTCAAATCAAAAGAAGCAATCAAAAAAATATTTTAATAAAATAGAAAATTCTCCTACTTACGGTTCTCAAGCAAAATATTATTTAGGGTTTTTAGCTTATCAAGGTGATGACTATAAAGAAGCATCTACTTATTTTGATCAAGTAAAAGATCAAGAAAAATACCAAGAGAAGATGGCTTATTTTCAGGCTGATATGAATTTTAAATTAGGTGATTTTGAAAAAGCAATTGATTTAGCAAGCCAAAGATTGCCTTTAGCACAAGATGATGATGAGCGTTCTCAGTTAAATAAAATAATTGGAGAGAGTTTTTTTAATTTAAAAAACTATGATAAAGCTCTGTCATATTTGAAAGAATATAAAGGCGTAAAAGGAAAATGGTCCAATACAGATCATTACCAATTAGGGTATGTATTCTATAAAAGAAATGAATTTGAGGCTGCAATTTCTGAATTCAATAAAATAATTGATGGTGAAAATTTTGTAGCTCAAAACGCTTACTATCATTTAGCGCAATGCTATTTAAAAACAGATAAAAAGCCTGAGGCGTTAAATGCATTTAAAAATGCTTCAGAAATGGAATTTGATTTAGGAATACAAGAAGATGCCTTTTTAAATTATGCGAAATTGAGTTATGAAATTGGAAATTCATACCAGTCTGTACCCGAAGTATTGACAGCGTTTATGAATAAGTATCCAAACTCTTCAGAAAAAGAAAACATTGAAGAGTTGTTGATAGATTCATACATTACTTCAAAAAATTATAATGAGGCGTTAGTTTTGTTAGAGAAAAAAAATGGCATTAATTATAAAATAGCTTATCAAAAAGTAGCATTCTATAGAGCTATTGAGTTGTTTAACGATGGGATGTTTTTGAACGCCTCAGAATTATTTAACAAAGCTATTAATGAGCCTAGAACGCCTAAGTTTACGGCAAGAGCACAATATTGGAAAGCCGAATGCGCCTATTTATTAGGAAACTATAGTGAAGCTGTAATTGGTTATAAGCAATTTGAAACGCAAGATAGTCTATCAGTATTTTCAGAAGCTAAAAACCTGAACTATCAACTTGGATATGCCTATTTTAAACAAAAAGAATACATTCAAGCAATTACACATTTTAAAGCATTTATTGAAGCGAAACAACATGATCGGTTACGGTTAAATGATGCTTATTTACGTTTAGGAGATAGTTATTTTGTAACTATGGATTATTGGAAAGCTATGGAGGTTTACAATGAGGCTAAAAGAATGAACGGTATAGATGCTGACTATGCCCATTTTCAAAAAGCGATTTCTTATGGATTTGTTGGGAAGTCACAAGAAAAAATAGATGATTTGAAATTGTTTTTAAATGATTTTCCATCGTCACAATACAGAGATGATGCGTTATATGAGCTAGGTGACACCTATGTTTTGGTAAATAATACAGAGGCAGCGTTAAAAACTTATGATGCATTAAATTATGATTATCCAAAGAGTTCATATGTTTCAAAATCGATGTTAAAGCAAGGCCTCGTTCATTATAATAATGATTCTAATGAACAAGCATTAAATAAGTTTAAACAGGTAGCTTCTGGATATCCAAACTCAGAAGAAGCAAATCAAGCAGTTGCCACAGCCAGGTTAATTTATGTAGATTTGGATAGAGTAGATGAGTATGTGTCGTGGGTGCGAACATTAGATTTTGTTGATGTGACTGACGCTGACCTAGATCATGCAACATATGAAGCAGCTGAAAAACAGTACTTACAAAATAATGTAAATAAGGCTATTACAGGTTTTAACGGGTATTTAGCGCAATTTTCAAGTGGACTTCACGCTACTCAAGCTCATTTTTATTTAGGACAATTGTATTTTAAAAATAATGAAAAACTACAAACGGTTTCCCATTACCAGTATGTCATTGAAAAAGAACGTAACGAGTTTACTGAGCAGGCTTTAGTGAGATTGTCAGAAGTATACTTAGAACAATCAAATTGGGAAACTGTTAGACCAATTTTAAGACGCTTAGAAGTTGAAGCAGATTTTCCACAGAATATTTTATTTGCGCAATCCAACTTAATGAAGGCAAACTTCCAAATAAAACAATACGCGGAAGCTGTTGTTTATGCAGAAAAAATACTGCAAAACCCCAAAACAGAAGACGCTATAAAAAGTGACGCTCAAGTTATTATAGCAAGATCGGCAATTAAAACAGGACATGACAAACAAGCTAGAATAGCCTATGCTGAGGTTCAGAAAATTGCAAAAGGACCTTTAGCTGCAGAGGCTTTATTTTACGACGCTTATTTTTCTAATGCAGCTTCGGATTATGAATTGTCAAATAAGAAGATTCAAGAGCTAACTAAAAATTATTCAGGACATAAATATTATGCAGCTAAAGGATTGGTTTTGATGGCTAAAAATTTTTATGAACTAGAAGACTCTTATCAGGCCACCTATATTTTAGAAAAAGTCATAGAGAATTTTTCAGTTTATGAAGATGTTGTTGCAAATGCAAGTGCCGAATTGCAACGAATAAAAGAAGAAGAAGCAAAACGTAATTCATCAATTAATATAACCCCAGCGGACAATGATATTCAAGATGGTAAGTAATATGAAAGAAACCAACACACATCAAACAATGATAAAGTTAAGTTTATATCTTTTAGGTGTATTGTTGCCATTACAAGTAACTTTTGCTCAGGAAGATGAGAATATTGGTACAGAAGTAATCAATGTTGTAAAACCATACACACCAACAATTTCAGACGCTTTTAAATTAAAAGAAGTTCCTGAAACAGATGATGATGTAGAGTTAGAGAAAAAAAAGGTGAATTATAACATATTTTCTGTTCCTGTTGCATCTACATTTACACCATCAAAAGGAAAAGCAGCTGCTGTTGATAAGCAAGCACCTAAAAAACTTTATAATAACTTTGCCTCTTTAGCTGTAGGTAATTATTTAAATGTTCTAGCAGAGTTTTATGCAACAATACCTTTGAATAGATCGGATAATTTCACCGTAGGGTTAAACCATCATTCATCTCAGGGTGAAATTAAAGACGTGCAGTTAGATGATAAGTTTTATGATACCGGTTTAAATTTAATATATTCTAAAAGAGAACATGAGTTATCATATCAAATAGAAGGTGTGTTTAAGCACCAACAATACAATTGGTATGGCACATCTTATGAATTAACAGATCTACAGCGCACAAATATAGATGCATCACATACTTATTTCACAGCTGGGATAGAAGGAAATATAGAAATTGAAAAGTCACTTTTTAAAGGCGGACAAGTAAAGTACAGACGATTTTGGGATACCTACGATGCTTCAGAAAATAGAATTTTAATCACTCCAAAGTTTGAATTTGAAATAGTTGATTATCTAATTAACTTAAATACGACTTTAGATTATGTTGGAGGAGAATTTGATGCTATAACGCCAGGGGTTAAATATTCATTTTTAAACGCTGGGGTGCATCCAAGTTATCAATATTTACAAGATAATTTGGTTGTAAATTTGGGTGTTGAAGCTATGGTGAGTTTAGATAATGAACATGGTGACACAGAACTTTATATGTACCCCAAGATATCAGCATCATATAACATAATTGAGGATACCGTTATTGCTTTTGGTGGGGTAGAGGGAGGTTTGTATCAAAATTCTTATGAGCAGTTTTCACAAGAAAATAAATATGTAGCACCACTATTGGGCATAGCACCTACTCATAATCAGTTTGATATTTATTTAGGGTTTAAAGGAAAGTTATCAAGTAAGATGACTTATAGTGTAAAAGGAGGGTATTTAAATGAACAAAATAAAGCAATGTTTACAATGAACCCTGTCAATGATGTAGATTTAGTGACAGAAAACTTTGATAAAGCCAATACGTTTGGTGTTGTGTATGATGATGTTAATACATTACAATTTTCAGGTAAAGTTAGTACGCAAGTGTCTAAAAACTATTTTTTAGGAGTTAGTGCAACGTATTCAAACTATAGTACAGATAACATTGATTCGGTTTTAAACTTACCTGAATTTACAGCATCTGTATTTGGAGATTTTAAATTTACAGATAAATTGTATGGAGGTATAAATTTATTTTATGTTGGTGAACGTAAAGATGAATTACGAACATCTACTATCTTGATCACTCCAGAAACGGTAACACTAGACGGATATTTTGATGCAAATGCACATATTGGTTACCAAATAACTAATAGGTTTACGGCGTTTTTAAACGCTAATAACATTGCTAGTCAAGGATATCAAAAGTGGCAAACCTATCCTGTTCAGAAATTACAAGTTTTAGGAGGATTAACGTATAAATTCGATTTTTAATAATTAAACCTTCTCCCTAAAGGCGCTAGGTAGTATATTCGGAATCATTTTAATAAGAAGAGGCAAAAGTAATGCGCCACCAGGAAGCATAAATACTGTAAAAGCAGGAATACTTTTGCAAATATCAAGTAACTGCTCTTTTACTTTACTTTTTTCATCATCAGTTAATTTACGAGTTGCAGATTCTTTTATTAGAAAAAGCAACTCCTTACTTTCTTTAACCTCTTTTAACAAGCTATTTTTGTTCCTTTCAATTAAATCTGTGACTTCTTGTTTTGTCATTACAATTAAGTATTACTGTTGTAAAGTAGTTATTTTTATTAAATAATACTTAGTCTAACTTTTTTCTTTTTTAAACGACTATTGTTTGCTAAGCGAATTAATTGTTTTGTTCTTGAAGCTTTTACAGCAACAAAGGCACAGTCGGGTTTTATTTCAATCATTCCTAATTCCTCTCGTGTGAGTTTCCCCTGCTTACAGAATAAACCTGCTATATCACCTTTAGAAATTTTATCTTTTCTACCTCCAGAAACGAATACAGTAGACCATTTATCAACTGTTGGTTTGTTATATTGTACTAACTCATCAACTAAAAAACTGTCAGTATTTAACGCTTCTATAAAATCAGGAGTATCTTCTTTTTCCCACTGCAACACATAAGCTGTTCCTTCACTATTCATACGAGCGGTTCTACCGTTTCTATGTGTAAATTCTTGTGCTTTTAATGGCAAATGATAGTGAATGATGAATTTTATTTCTGGTACGTCAATTCCTCTTGCTGCAAGATCTGTAGCTAATAATAGCTGATGTGTGCCGTTACGAAATTTGATTAATGCGCGTTCTCTATCTTTTTGCTCTAAACCTCCATAAAAGCAGCCATGGTCAATATTGTGATCATTTAAAAAATCGCTGACACGTTGAATGGTATCTTTATAATTGCAAAAAATAATACCGGGCTGATCTCCTAAATGATTTAATAAAGTGACTAACGCCTCAAGTTTATCTTTTGAAGATGATAATATGGTTTGTATGTCAAGCTTTGCGACACCATCATCTAAATAATCAATTGTAATAGGGTTGGTGATTCCTACAAATCTAGGAATGGCTACTTCTTGAGTTGCTGAGGTTAATATGCGTTTTTCTATTTTAGGTAAACCTTCAATAATTTCTCTCATTTCAGATTCAAACCCAATTTCTAATGATTTATCAAACTCATCTAAAATTATGGTAGTGATATGTTTTGTAGAAAACGTTTTCCTTCTAAGGTGATCAGCAATTCTACCTGGAGTACCAATTAAAATTGCAGGGGTATGTTTTAAGTCAATTTTATCTTTAGAAAAAGGCCTTCCACCATACACGACATTGGTTTTGTAACCACTACCTATATCTTTAGTGACTTGCTCAATTTGTATAGCAAGTTCTCTTGAAGGTGTTATAATAATTGCCTGAACGTCAACACAATTTTTGTCTAATTCACTGATTAAAGGGAGTAAAAAAGACAATGTTTTTCCTGAGCCAGTAGGAGACAAGATAACAACATCAGTATGTGATGTGATAGCGAGCTTTGCTTCTTCCTGCATAGGATTTAGTTTTTCGATCCTTAGCTTTTGAAGTATTTCCTTTTGGTTTTTTATAATATCATCCATAACGCAAAGGTACTTTAATTCATAATGGAAGCTTTCACTATTTGAAAAAATGTTAATTTTGACTCAGATTTGATTTTGGGAAACTTTAGTATTCATATTATGGGAAAGCAGGGAAAAATAAAAAACGGAAATAATAAAGCAAAACATACTAAATTACTCAACCAAAAAAAAGCAAAAGTTAGAGATGCTAAGGCTTTAAACAAACAACGTTTAAAAGCAATTATGGCTAAGAAAAACCAGTTGGAGCAACCTTGCCCATGTGGAAGTGAAATTACATATGAAGAGTGTTGTTATAAAGGTCATATGGCTATTGAAACGTTAGTAACTGCAGAACAATTGATGCGTTCGAGATATTCTGCTTATGTTATGGCTGATATTGATTATTTAATGAAAAGTCATCATAGTACCACTTGCCCTAATAATGAAAAAGAAGAAATTTTAAAATGGACAAAATCAGTAAAATGGATAAGGTTAGAGGTTTTAAATTCATCTAAAGGATTAGATAATGATAGTGACGGAACTGTTGAGTTTAAAGCGTATTTTAAAGAAAACGGAATAGTTTCAGTAATTCATGAAAATTCAAAATTTATTAAAGAAAATAAATATTGGGTTTATTTAGGGGAAGCCTAAGGGGATAACAACAGAAAGCCATATCAATTAAATAATCTTTGATACGGCTTTCCAACTATCGCAATCTAATTAACTTTTTTTGAAACATGATTTAACAAAATGACATCTCAATTAACTCAAAAGTCTTTTTAATTAGGTACGTAGTTTATGGGACACATCTATTCTTCGTACTCTTATATCAATTTCTTGATAATTTATTCGTCCCATTTGTCTTATAAAGATAGGAATTATTTACCTAATATACAAGTGACTACCAGTTTTTGATTTGAGTAAGTGTGTGTCGTTATTAAAGATGTTTAAAATCTGTTGTGATGGTGTGTTTACTTCTTTTGTTATTCCTGATTTGTGTATAATGTCTAGCATATTTTGTACTTTGTTCTTCTGCCAAAAGGCTACTTTTGTATACCCAATTGCGTAAATTATTTTACCTTTTTTAAAGATGTGGCTATGATATACCCATTTGTTATCCCATCCTTCATTTATTAGTGTAACAGTGAATGTATCCCAAAGTTTTAATGGTTTTTTATAAATTATTTTTTGAGAAGCTAAAATAGGAATGACCCCTTTTTTTATAGTTTCTCTAAATAAATTAGATTTAAATGTTAGTTCAAATCTAATGAAATCCATGTAAGAGATGTACCTGGTATTTGACATGTATCTTAATCCTTCGCAATCAAAAATTGATACGCGACGTTTTGTAGTGATAGTTGCATTAATGGGAACTTTTTCAGAAAAATAATAAGACGATATAAAGGTAATAGCGAGTTGTATCCAATAATAAATCATAACTAATAGTGTTTACTGTTATATTAAAGTTTTTGGGATACAGGTTGTTTTCTGAATATAACAAAGTTACTAAAAATAAAAGCTCATCAACAACAGTTGATGAGCTTTATAACTATACTTCAGTTAAGTCTTAGAAACAGTATTTGTTTTCTGCGCTAACTTTTTCAGCAATCTTATTTCTTAAGGCAACAACATTTGGCTGATTCATATATTTAGTGAAACGTTTAAGTCCCATTAACATCATGCGTTGTTCATCACCTTCCGCGAAAGAAACAATCCCTTCTTTTGCGTTTTTAGTAATGATATCTACAGCATTGTATAAATACAACTGACTCATAGCTATTTGTTCAGTTTGTGAATCTTGACCAAAACGCTTAGCATTTTTCTCAGTTCTTAAAATAGCAGATTCTGCCATGTAAACTTCAATTAAAATATTTGAAGCAGCATTCAATAGCTGTTGGTGCTTTTCTAATTCTGGTCCGAATTTCTGAATTGCAGATCCAGCAACCATTAAGAATACTTTCTTTAATTTTGCGATAATTGCTTTTTCTTCAGAAAATAATTCAGAATAATCAGGTGTTTCAAACGATGGAATACCAGTTAACTCATCAGCAACTGCCATAGCAGGGTTAAGTAAATCTACATGACCTTTCATAGCTTTCTTAACTAACATACCGACAGATAGCATTCTGTTAATTTCGTTAGTTCCTTCGTAGATACGCGCAATACGTGCATCTCTCCAGGCAGCCTCCATAGGCGTTTCTTCAGAGAATCCCATTCCTCCAAAAACTTGAATTCCTTCATCAGCACAAGCTTGTACATCTTCAGAAACCGCAACTTTTAAGATAGAACATTCAATTGCATATTCTTCAACACCTTTTAGTTCGGCTTCTTGGTGAGAATTTCCAGCAGCTTCACGTAAGGCAATTCTGTCTTCTATGTTTTTAGCAGCTCTATAACTTGCAGATTCACCAACATAAGCATTTGTTGCCATTTCTGCTAATTTAGATTTGATTGCTCCAAACTCAGCGATAGGCGTGTTAAATTGCTTACGTTCATTTGCATAATTTATAGCAGCAGTAGTCACTCTACGTTGAGAATCTAAACAAGCTGCAGCCAATTTGATACGTCCAACATTTAAAGCGTTCATTGCAATTTTAAACCCTTCACCACGACCAGCTAACATGTTATCTACAGGAACAACAGTGTCGTTAAAAAAGACCTGACGTGTAGATGATGCGCGAATTCCTAATTTGTGTTCTTCCTCACCTAAAGTGATTCCGTTTGAATTTGCAGCGTCATATTCAACAATAAACCCCGTAATATTTTTATCCTCTCCAATACGAGCAAAAACGATCATCACATTACAGAACCCTGCATTTGAAATCCACATTTTTTGTCCGTTAATTTTATAAGATTTTCCATCTTCTGATAAAACGGCTGTAGTTTTCCCTGAATTAGCATCAGAACCTGCGCCTGGCTCTGTTAAACAATATGAACCAAACCATTCACCAGAAGCTAATTTTGGTACATACTTTAACTTCTGTTCTTCAGTACCATATAATGTAATTGGCATAGTACCAATTCCGGTATGTGCACCAAAGGCAGTACTGAAAGATCCAGTACCACTAGATATATAGTCACAAGTTAGCATTGTAGATACAAATCCCATTCCCATACCACCGTATGCTTCAGGAACGGCAACACCTAAAAACCCTAATTCACCTGCTTTACGCATCACGTCTTCAGTTAATGCATAATCTTTGTTTTCAAAACGATTTCGATGAGGAATGATCTCACGATCATTAAATTCCATCACCGCCTCTTTCATCATTGTTTGTTCTTCAGAGAAGTCTTCAGGAGTAAAAACGTCTTCACATTTTGTTTCCTTTACTAAAAATTGACCACCTCTTAATAAGTCTTTATCTTCCATGATTGTTTTTTCTTTTGATTGATTACTTTAAAAATTCAAATACTCCTGCAGCACCTTGTCCAGTACCTACACACATTGTTACCATACCGTATTTTCCTTGCATGTCACGCTTACGCATTTCATCAAACAATTGTACAGATAGTTTTGCTCCAGTACATCCTAAAGGGTGTCCTAATGCAATTGCTCCACCATTTACGTTTACGATATCTTGGTTGATGTTTAATTCTCTCATTACGGCTAATGATTGAGAAGCAAAGGCTTCATTCAATTCAATTAACCCAATGTCATCTTGTTTTAAGCCTGCTTGCTTTAATACTTTTGGGATAGCAGCTACTGGTCCAATTCCCATGATACGTGGTTCAACACCTGCCGCAGCATAGTTGACCATACGCGCCACTGGTTCTAGATTTAATTCTTTAACCATGTCTTCACTCATGACCATTACAAAAGCAGCACCATCACTCATTTGTGATGAGTTTCCTGCAGTGACACTTCCGCCTTGAGCAAACACAGCTCTTAGTTTTGCTAAAGCTTCTTTGCTTGTTCCAGCACGTGGTCCTTCGTCTTTGGTTACGGTGTATTTTTTTGTTGCTTTCTTTCCGTTAGCATCAATATAGGTTTGTTCTACATCAATAGGAACAATTTGGTCTTGAAAGCGGTTTTCAGCTTGTGCTTTTAAAGCTTTCATATGAGAATGGTATGCAAACTCATCTTGATCTTCTCGAGATACGTTAAACTGTTGTGCAACTGCTTCAGCAGTATTACCCATTCCCCAGTAATAATCTTCATGACCTGCGTTTATAACATCATAATTCAATTCTGGTTTGAATCCTGTCATTGGCACAGAACTCATGCTTTCGGCACCACCTGCTATAATGCAATCTGCCATACCTGCTTGAATTTTTGCTGTTGCCATTCCTATAGTTTCTACTCCTGAAGAGCAAAAACGGTTTACAGTTACTCCAGGAACATCAACAATATCTAATCCCATTAAAGAGATTAAACGCGCCATATTTAATCCTTGAGAACCTTCTGGCATCGCGTTACCAACAATAACATCGTCAATACGCTTTGGGTCTAAATTTGGCAATTCTTTCATCATGTATTTGATGGTTTCAGCTGCCAATTCATCTGTTCTTTTAAAACGGAACACGCCTTTAGGTGCTTTACCAACTGCGGTTCTGTATGCTTTTACTATATATGCTGTTTTCATTTTCTTAAGCTTTAGTGTTATCGATTTAAATTCCTCTACGTGGTATTAGTTACGTAATGGTCTCCCTTTCTTTAACATGTGTTCTAAACGTTCTAAACTTTTACGTTCTGTAGTTAATGACATAAATGCTTCACGTTCTAAATCTAATAGGTATTGCTCTGATACATTTGTTGGTTCAGATAAATCACCACCAGCCATAACGTAAGCTAATTTGTTGGCGATTTTTTTATCGTGTTCAGAAATGTAATTACTCGCTTCCATAGAGTCTGTTCCAACTAAGAACATTCCTAAAGCTTGTTTTCCTAATACTTTTACATCTTTACGCTTTGCAGGTTGACTGTATCCAGACTCTGCCATTAATTTAGCGTGAGCTTTAGCTGTTGCAATTTGACGGTCTCTGTTTACAACTACAACATCTTTACCTTGTTGTAATAAGCCTAGGTCATAAGCTTCATAAGCAGAAGTAGCTACTTTTGCCATACCAACAGTTAAGAAGTGTTCTTGTAACACATTCAATTCAACATCTCCTTTTTTGAATAAATCAGATGCTCTTAATGCCATCTCTTTAGAACCACCTCCACCTGGGATAACTCCTACACCAAATTCTACTAATCCGATATATGTTTCTGCTGCTGCTACGACTTTATCGGCGTGTAATGCTAATTCACAACCACCACCTAATGTCATACCATGTGGTGCAACAACAGTTGGGATTCCTGAATAACGTAAACGCATTGTAGTGTCTTGGAAATATTTGATGGCCATATTCATTTCATCGTATTCTTGCTCAACAGCAAGCATGAAAATCATACCGATATTTGCACCAACTGAGAAGTTTGCGCCTTGGTTACCAATAACTAGTCCTTGGTAATTTTGTTCAGCTAAATCAATAGCTTTATTAATTCCTGAAAGCACATCACCTCCAATAGAATTCATTTTTGATTGGAACTCTACATTTAAAATTCCATCACCAATGTCTTCAATAATTACACCTGAGTTTTTATATACTTCAGATGTTTTCCTGATGTTATCTAAAATAATAAATGAATCTTGGCCAGGTACTTTTGTTTGTGCTTTTGCTGAAATACTATAGTAATTAGTTGCACCTTCTTTTACAGTATAAAAAGAAGTATTACCAGAGGCTAACATGTCAGAAACCCAAGCAGCTGGTTCAAGACCTTCAGCTTTCATGATTTCAATTCCTTTTTCAACTCCGATAGCATCCCAAATTTGGAAAGGCCCGTGTTCCCAACCGAAACCAGCTTTCATAGCGTCGTCAATTTTATATAAATCGTCAGCTATTTCTGGTATTCTGTTTGACACATAGGCGAATAAGGCAGCAAAACTTTTTCTGTAAAACTCTCCAGCTTTATCTTTTCCAGCAACTAATACTTTAAAACGATCAATAACATTATCAATGTTTTTTGTCAGTTCTAAAGTTGTGAACTTAGCACGTTTTTTAGTTCTGTATTCTAAAGTATTTAAGTCTAATGATAAAATTTCTTTTTTACCATCAGTCATTGTTTTTTTGTAGAACCCTTGTTTTGTTTTACTTCCTAACCATCTGTTTTCCATCATTGTACTGATGAATTCTGGTAGTTTAAACAAGTCATGCTTTTCGTCATTCGGACAGTTGTCATAGATTCCGTTAGCAACATGTACTAAAGTATCTAGCCCAACCACATCAACAGTTCTGAAGGTAGCTGATTTTGGGCGACCAATTACGGGTCCACTTAATTTATCAACTTCTTCTATAGTTAGATCCATATCTTTTACCATATGGAATAAACTCATGATACTAAAAATACCAACTCTGTTACCAATAAATGCTGGTGTGTCTTTTGCAACTACAGATGTTTTTCCTAAGAATTTTTCACCATACCCATTTAAGAAGTCTAAGACTTCATTAGATGTTTTTGGTCCAGGAATTATTTCAAATAATTTTAAGTAACGTGCTGGGTTAAAGAAATGGGTTCCGCAGAAATGTTTCTGGAAATCTTCAGAACGCCCTTCACTCATAAATTTAATAGGAATACCAGAGGTATTAGAGGTGATAAGTGTACCAGGTGTTCTGTGTTTTTCAATATTTTCAAACACCATTTTTTTGATGTCTAAACGCTCAACAACTACTTCAATAATCCAATCTACATTTGCAATTTGTGCAATATCATCTTCTAGGTTACCAGTTGTAATTCTGTTAGCGAATTTTTGATGGTAAATAGGAGAGGGTTTTGATTTTAAAGCAGCTTTCAATGAGTCATTAACCATTCTGTTGCGAACTACAGTGTCCTCAAGGGTTAATCCTTTAGCTTTTTCTTTATCATTCAATTCTCTTGGAACGATGTCAAGTAACAAAACTTCAACACCAATATTGGCAAAATGACAAGCGATTCCGCTTCCCATTATTCCAGAACCAATTACCGCAACTTTTTTAATGAGTCTTTGCATTTTGATTCCTTATTTTTTAGTAAATATATTTCGTTGTTGTATTAATTCTAATATTTTATCAGTCACTTCATGAAAGTGTTTTATTTTTTCAGCTTCAATATTTTCATATATCGCATTATTAAAAACAAGTACTTTTTCTTTTGAAATGTTTCGCATTTCTACACCGTATTTGGTTAAAAATACCAGCACACTTCTTCCGTCTTTTGGGTTTTTTTTACGAACAATTAATCCTTTTTCTTCCATACCTTTTAAAGTACGTGAAAGACTAGTGGGTTCTATTCCCATTCTCGGTCCTAATGCGGTTGATGGTGTCCCTTCTTTATCAATATTTAGCAATGCAAAGGCTACAGCCATTGTTGCACCATATTTTAATGCTTCTTCATTATATAATTTTGCTACACCTTGCCATGTAGCTCTTAACGAATGATCAATTGTGTTATCTGTCATTTTTTTTGCTTATATTTATAGAGCTGTACTATAAGTATCCCAAATATAATAAAAAATATTATGCGCGCATAGCAAAACTGTATTAAATTAAAAAAGCTCCATCTAGGAGCTTTTTTAATTTAATACAGTTTATAGAAGGTGTTACTTCTTCTCGTATATTTTATTGTATAACGTAAGATAGTTAGCTTTTATAATTTTTCGCTTCATTTTCATAGTAGGGGTAAGGTGTCCTGCTTCAATACTCCAAACATCTGGAGTTAATTCAAAACGTTTTACTTGTTCCCATTTACCAAATTTAGCATTGTAAAGATTGATTTCTTTCTGTATACGGTCAATCAATTCTGGGTTAGTAATTTGTATTTCAGGGGTGTTGCCAAGCTCTATTTTGTGCATTTTTGCCCATTCAAGAATAAATTCAAAATTTGGCTGAATTAAAGCGGCAGGCATTTTTTCGCCATCACCAATAACCATAATTTGTTCAATGAATCGGGATTGCTTAAATTGATTTTCTAAAACTTGAGGAGCAACGTATTTACCTCCAGAAGTTTTGAACATTTCTTTTTTTCGATCTGTTATTTTTAAGAAACCATCGGCGTCTATCTCGCCAATATCACCAGTATGAAAGTATCCGTTTTTTAGTACTTCGGCTGTTTTTTCAGAATCTTTATAATACCCTTTCATTACTTGAGGTCCTTTTACAAGAATTTCCCCGTCATCAGCAAGCTTAACTTCAGTGTCAGCTAATAATTTTCCAACAGTACCAATCCTAAATCCGTTTTCACGCATGTCATTTACAGATATAACAGGGGATGTTTCTGTTAAGCCATATCCTTCCATAACTGGTATTCCTGCGGCATTAAACACTCTTGCTAATCTTGGTTGTAATGCAGCACTACCAGAAGCAATTGCTTTTAAATTTCCTCCTAAGGCTTCTTGCCATTTGCTAAAAATTAGTTTACGGGCAATTTTTAATTTAAACTCATACCAAGCGCCATTTTGCCCATAAGGTTCATATTCTAGCCCAGTTTCTACAGCCCAAAAGAATAACTTCTTTTTGATGCCTGTTAACTCGGTGCCTTTAGCATAGATTTTATCGTATACTTTTTCTAATAAACGTGGCACGGCACTCATGACATCAGGTTTAATCTCTTTTAAATTATCACTAATTGTTTCTAGAGATTCAGCAAAATAAATACTAGTACCGCTATATTGGTACATGTACAATAGCATGCGCTCATATATATGACAAACTGGTAGAAAGCTTAATGATTTAGAGCGTCCTAAATCAATTGGTAATCTTGCGGCGCTGTTTAATGCATTACTTACAATGTTTTTGTGAGTTAGCATAACCCCTTTTGGTCTTCCTGTAGTCCCTGAGGTGTAAATTAATGTAGCTAAATCATCTGTAGTTACGGCGTTTTTTCTGTCTTCTACGTCATTTTGATTGCTTTCATCGGCGCCTAACTCTAAAACAGTTGACCAATTTTTACAGCCATCAATCTCATCAAAACAATACACTTCTTTTAAAGAAGGAACATTTTGTTTAATTGCATTTATTTTTTCTAAAACTTCTTTACATGATACAAAACAATATGATGCCTCACTATGATTTAATACATATTCATAATCTTCCTGACTGATAGTAGGGTAGATTGGCACATCTTGCGCACCAGTTTGTAAAATTCCGATATCGCAAATATTCCATTCTGTTCTATTCGTCATTGAAATAATAGCAACTTTATCATTTGCTTTTACCCCTAAGCGCAATAACCCACGGCTGATTGCATTTGCTTTATTTAAATATTCTTGTGTAGAAGTTGCAATCCATTCGCCGTTTTTTTTGCTAATTAAAGCTTTGTCAAGGTTGAATTTTTCTAATTGGAAATAGGGAAAGTCGAAAAGACGAGTAATAGTGTTCATAAATGGTTTTTAGTTTTGGTAGTATTCTGCAAAATAGAAAATTTGATGATATTTTTAACAAAAAACCTAGAAAAAAAACAATTTATAGATAACTGGGTTAATTACGTGATTTTATATTCAAAAACATAATCATCCATAACATAGCCCTGACCTATATTTGTAATCTCTTCATCTATAATAGTGAACCCAGTGTTTTGGTATGCTCTCATGCCTTTTATATTTCTTTTATTGACAGTTAAATATACTGCACTTGTGTTGTTAGTTTTGGCATAATTTTTCACATGCTCTAAGGCTGTTTTTCCAATCCCCAAGCCTTGGGCTGTAGTTTTTAAATATATTTTACTTAAAAAAACACGGTTGTCATTTTTAATAGTATAAGCTAGATAGCCTACAATTTCGTTATTGTAAGAAATAAACTCCCATTGATAGCCTTCTTCTAAATCCTGTTGCAATCTCTCGGGATTGTACATCATATTAAGCATGTAGTCAATTTGGTTTTGACTTATAATACCTTTGTAGTTGTCGTTCCAAATTTCAGAAGCTAATTGAAAAACGTGTTGAAACTGATTGTTGATGTGTTGAAAAGATATCATGTTTTGTTTTTAGAATGCTGTAAAAATAAGAAGACCTCTCAACTTTAAAAAAAAAGTGAGAGGTCTAAAAAAATAATATTTTAATGATTATTTGTTCTCAAGCCATTTTCTAGCATTTACAAAGGCCTCTAACCATGGCGACACTTCGTCTTGTCTGCCATCAACATAATTTGCCCAGTTCCATTGGAAAATTGAACGTTCAATATGCGGCATAGTAACTAAATGACGACCGTCTTTTGAAGACATCATTGCAACGTTATAATCTGAACCATTAGGGTTTGCTGGATAACCATCATACCCGTATTTAGCAGCTATTTCATAATTAGCTTCATCTTCTGGTAAGTTAAATTTTCCTTCACCATGAGAAATCCAAACACCTAACTTGGTTCCTGCTAGTGTGTTTAACATAACTGAGTTATTCTTTTGAATAGTTACAGATGTAAAGTTACTCTCGTGTTTTTGAGAATCGTTATGGATTAATTTTCCGTGCACTTTATGATCTGGATTCACTAGGTCTAATTCCATCCATAATTGCGCACCGTTACAGATACCTACGGATAATGTATCGTCTCTTTTAAAGAAATTCTTTAATGCTGTATTTGCTTTGTCGTTGTATTTAAATGCACCTGCCCAACCTTTAGCAGAACCTAAAACATCTGAGTTTGAAAATCCTCCAACAGCACCAATAAACTGAATGTCTTCTAAAGTTTCACGTCCAGATATTAAATCTGTCATATGAACGTCTTTTACATCAAAACCAGCTAAATACATAGCGTTTGCCATTTCACGTTCAGAATTAGATCCTTTTTCACGAATTATAGCTGCTTTAGGTCTTGCTTTAATTTTACCTACAGTGTCTGTGATAATTCCTGTAAAGTGTGTAGGGAAGGTGTAGTCTAGGGCTTGGTATTTATAGTTGATAAAACGTTCTTCTCCTTTGTTGTTTGCGCATTGTTTAGCATCTAATAAAGCAGAAGTTTTAAACCAAGTGTCTCTTAATTCTGCGACGTTAAAGTTAAAAGCGTCAGAACCATTAATGATGTTTACTTCATTTGATGCAGTTACTTCTCCAATGTTAAAGAATTCAACATTGTTGTCTGCTAATACTTTTTCAATGCTATTATCTGCAGATTGTAAAACGATACCGTTATTTTCTGCAAACAATACTTTAATTGAATCAGTTTCTTTTAATTGTGTTAGGTCAAGATTAGCTCCGATATTGTTATCAGAGAAACATAACTCTAATAGAGTAGTGATTAACCCACCAGAGGCCACATCATGTCCGGCAACAATTTTATCAGCCTTAATTAAATCTTGAATAGTATTGAATGCTGTTTTAAATTTAGCAGCATCTTTTATGGTTGAGGTTTCATTACCTATTTTGTTCACTATCTGTGCAAAAGAAGATCCTCCTAATTTATAACGGTCTTGTGATAAGTTAATATAATAGATGTTTCCTTTTTCAGTTTTAAAAACTGGCTCAACAATTTTAGTAATGTCATTACAATTTGCACCTGCTGAAATAACAACAGTACCTGGAGAAATCACATCTTCATTTGGGTACTTTTGTTTCATTGATAAGGAATCTTTACCTGTTGGTACGTTGATTCCTAATTCAATAGCAAAATCTGAAACTCCTTTTACAGCGTTGTATAAGCGCGCATCTTCTCCTTCATTTTTACAAGGCCACATCCAGTTTGCAGATAATGATACAGATGATAAGCCATCTTTTAAAGGTGCCCAAATAATATTTGATAAGGACTCTGCAATGGCATTCCTACTTCCGGCAACCGGGTCAATCAGTGCGCTAATTGGTGCATGACCAATTGAAGTAGCAACACCTTCTGTAGATTTGTAATCCAATGCCATCACACCAACATTATTCAAAGGTAGTTGTAACGGTCCAACACATTGTTGTTTTGCTACACGACCACCAACACAACGGTCAACTTTATTTGTTAACCAGTCTTTACAAGCAACAGCTTCTAATTGTAACACTTGCTCTAAATAGGTGTTTATATTTTTAATATCGTAAGTAAGTTCATTATAATTACGAACGATAGTTTTATCTGTCATGATAGTTTTTGGAGAACTTCCAAACATATCAGATAGTTCTAAATCCATTGGTTTTTCACCAGTAGTGTTAGATTCAAACGTAAATCGGTCGTCATTTGTTACGTCACCCACTTCATACATTGGAGAACGTTCACGCTCAGCAATACGTTGTAAGGTGTCTACATCTTTTTTACCGATCACTAGTCCCATACGTTCTTGAGATTCGTTTCCGATTATTTCTTTAGCAGATAGGGTAGGGTCACCAACAGGTAATTTGTCTAAATCGATTTTTCCACCAGTGTCCTCAACAAGTTCAGACAAACAGTTTAAGTGCCCACCAGCTCCATGATCATGTATAGAAACGATTGGGTTAATATCACTTTCTACCATTCCTCTTACAGCATTGGCAGCACGTTTTTGCATTTCTGGGTTAGAACGTTGAATGGCATTTAATTCAATACCTTCACTGTTTCCTCCCGTGTCTGCAGATGATACAGCTGCACCTCCCATACCAATTCGATAGTTTTCACCACCAAGTATAACTATTTTATCACCATCTTCAGGGGTGTCTTTTAATGCTTGTTCTGCCTTACCGTATCCGATACCACCGGCTTGCATAATTACTTTGTCAAAGCCTAGTTTTCTAGCATCTTCATCATGTTCAAATGTTAGTACAGAACCTGTAATTAAAGGTTGCCCGAATTTGTTTCCAAAATCAGATGCTCCGTTTGATGCTTTAATTAAAATATCCATTGGTGTTTGGTACAACCATTTACGCTCATCCATTGCTTGTTCCCAAGGTCTGTTTTCTTCTAAGCGCGAATATGAGGTCATGTAAACCGCAGTTCCTGCTAATGGTAATGATCCTTTTCCTCCAGCTAGCCTGTCTCTTATTTCTCCTCCAGCTCCGGTTGCAGCTCCATTAAATGGCTCAACAGTAGTTGGAAAGTTATGTGTTTCTGCTTTTAGTGAGATAACTGAATTGAATTCTTTTTCTTCGTAAAAGTCAGGTTTGTCTGCAGATTTTGGTGCAAATTGAGTCACTTTTGGTCCTTCAATAAAAGCGACATTATCTTTATACGCAGAAACGATTCCTTGTGGACTTTCTGCTGATGTTTTCTTAATTAATTTAAATAATGACGAAGGCATTTCTTCTCCATCAATAACAAATGTTCCGTTGAATATTTTATGGCGACAGTGTTCAGAGTTTACTTGAGAAAATCCGAAAACCTCAGAATCAGTTAATTTTCTACCAATTTTAACAGACATTCCTTCAAGGTATTCAACTTCTTCTTCACTTAAAGCTAACCCTTCTTGTTGATTGTATGCAGCAATATCATCAATATCTAATACAGCTTCTGGTTTAACATTAACTGTAAAGATGTCTTGATTCAATTCAGAAAATTTCTGAGATAACATTGGGTCAAAATCAGTATTGCTTTCAGATGTGCTTTTGTACTCTTCAATACGGATGATGCCGTCAATAGTCATGTTTTGTGTAATCTCAACCGCATTTGTACTCCAAGGCGAAATCATTGCTGCTCTTGGCCCAATAAAAAAAGCGTCCAATGACGCCGCGTTTATTTTAGGTTGATTACCAAATAACCAAGTCAATTTATCAATTGCTTCGTTAGAAAGTTCTTTTGTTGTTTGTACAGCAAATACTGTGCTGTTTGTGTTTCCAAAGAAATGAATCATCTATTAACGTTTTTGTTGTGTTGTTAAAGATGCAAAAATACATTTTTTGTTGTTTATATTGCATAAAAAAAGCGACTAAAAAGCCGCTTTATAAACAAGTTGTTCTTGTGGTTAGTTAATAACTAATTTTTTAATCACAGTATTTTTATCAGTTTGTATTTTTAAAAGATACATTCCTGAGGCAACAGAGTTTAAGTTGTCTAATGTTATTGTTGAGTGGCTTGTGTTAATTTTCTTTGATAAAATTAATTTTCCACTAATAGAGTATAATTCTAAATTTTTAATTGTGTTGTTTCCTTTATTGATGTATACAATATCGGCATGAGTTGGGTTGGGGTAAATGCTAAAGTCGTTAGCAACATAATCATCAACGGCTAATACACTTCCCCATATTTCTGCCACATATTCTGGGTGGTCTATAAAAGGGTTTCTATTACTTTGAAAGTTATAAATAGCATTGTTTCTGTCAATTTCTTTTTGACTAACAGGGTCATTAACGTGCCAGCTGTATAACATATCTATAGCCCATTGTTCAAAAACTTTGTTTGAAGTTCCGTCAAGCATGCTATCACCGTCAGAATCATTAGTCTCCCAGCCAGCAATTTCGTCTTCATAGCGAACAGCAACGTATAAAAGACCTCTAGCGATGTCTCCTTTGTATTGGTCTGCAGGTTCAAATACGGTACCTGTAGGTCCTGAAATACTACTTGTTCCTTTAAAAGCTGTACCAGGACTCGAGTGAGATAAACTAGTGTTTACTTCACTATAAGCTAAATTACCTCTTTGCCCATTTGTGTATTTATCAGAAGGAATAACGTGAAAAGCATCAGATTTCATTGGGTGGTTACTGCCGTCTCCATACCAACTTCTAGGAAATGTGTGCTCTCTGTTGAATAATTGACACTCGCTATTTCCTAAAGTTCCGTTATCTTGTTGGCCACCACTAGCAACTGGTCCAAATATAAAATCACAATCGCTGTACATTTCCCAAACATAAAATTCTGGGCCATTTGCAGGAATTGAAACGTCGTAGTTAGGGTTTGGTCTTGAGTCAGATGTTTCATACAGACTCCATAAGTCTCCGTAAGATTGTGGTGAATGAAAATATTCATTAACTGTAATTTCCGGATCGTTTGTGCTATTGATGATTCTTTTTAGCTGCGTCTTTAGCGTGTAACTAGCACCTGTTGCGTGATCATAATACCCAGTTGGTATTTGTGCCTGAAGAGTAAATGATACCAATAGTATCAAAAAAGTAATTTTTTTAATCATAATTAAGTGTTTTGTTAAAGAGATAAAAACCACTAAATCTCTTGGGGTATTATTTTTTGCGTTCTAATAATGCCATATAAAAACCATCATAGCCACTTTGCGAAGATAATATTTTTTTGTCAGAAACAAATGTAAATTCCTCGTTACTAGCTAAAAACTGTTTTACTTGGTCTTGATTTTCAGAAGGTAACACAGAGCATGTTGCGTATACTAGTTTACCTCCGGGTTTAACCATTTTAGAATAACGACACAAAATGTCTTGTTGTGTTTTTCTAATATTATCTAAAAACTCAGGTTGTAACTTCCATTTAGAGTCTGGGTTTCTTCTCAGGACTCCTAAACCACTACAAGGTGCATCAATCAAGACACGGTCAGCTTTATCGTGTAGTTTTTTAATTGGTTTTGTTGAATCAATTGTTTTTAAAGTGATGTTATGCACACTATTTCTTTTCGCACGGACTTTTAATTTACGCAATTTACTTTCGTAAATATCCATAGCTATCAACTGTCCTTTATTTTCCATTAAAGAGGCTAAGTGCAATGTTTTCCCACCTGCACCTGCACAAGTATCAACTACTTTCATACCTGGTTGCACATCTAAATATGCGGCTACTAATTGAGACGATGCATCTTGCACTTCAAACCACCCTTTTTTAAAAGCTTCGGTTTTAAACACATTTGCGCGTTCAACTAATTTTATAGCGTCAGGATGATTAGGTAATGTAACAGTTTCAATACCTTCCTCAGATAATTTTGCTTGTAAAGCGTCTTTTGTAGTTTTAAGGGTATTAGTTCTTAAAATAACTTCTGCTTGTACGTTTAGTGAGGCAATTTCTTTGGTCCAAACTTTTTCGCCTAATTCTTTTACTCCTAAGTCATCAATCCAATCAGGAATAGATTCTTTAAATTTTCTGATTTTTGATAATTCATCAAAACGTCCTTTGATTCGTCTTGTAGGTGTTGGTTCAATCTGACTCCAATCTGGTAATTCAATTCCTCTCAATACACACCATACAGAAAATAAACGCCATAAATTTGGGCGAGAAAACGGTTCGTTAACTTCTGCAATTTCGGCGTATAAACGCTTCCATCTAATAATGTCGTAAATAGTTTCTGCAACAAATTTTCTGTCACGAGAACCCCAACGTTTGTCTCGCCTTAAAGCTTGTTCAACAGCTTTTCCGGCATAAGCTCCTTCATTGAAAACATCTCTAATACTATCTATTACTGCGTAAGTTAAATTTCTGTGTAATCTCATTTTTAAAATATATGACTGTATAAATCAGCCTACAAAAGTATTGTATATTTACCGAAAATGTAAGTTATGTGTCGATTATTATTTATTTGTTTTGTAATGTGTGCTGTTTTTAGTTGTAAAAAAGATTCAAATACAGGTGATCAAAAAATTAATAGTGTTATTATAACTACAGTAGTTGAGGATTCATTGCTTAATGTTAGGGCTTTAGAGATTAATAAAGAAGATGTTGTTATTGCAACATCGGAAGGACAGACACTTTGTTTAAAGAACGGTCAAAATTCGTTCAAAAAACTATTTGAAAAAGATTCTATTTACACCCCAAACTTCAGAGCACTAGCAATTACTGACACTTCTATATTTACAGTTAGTATTGCGAACCCTGCATTGTTGTATAAAGACGGAGTTTTGGTTTATAAAGAAGAACATGAAAAGGTTTTTTATAACGCAATTGATTTTTGGAACAATGCTGAAGGAATTGCCATTGGAGATAGTACAGATGGTTGTTTAAGTATCCTTACAACTCGAGATGGTGGAGAAACGTGGAAAAAAACGTCTTGTGATGACTTGCCAAAAGGAGCGTTTGGAGCCTTTGCAGCGAGCGATACAAATATTGCAATTATAGGAAACAAAACATGGGTAGCCACTGGAGGAAAAGTAAGTATGATTTTGTATTCTGATGATAAAGGGGACACTTGGGAATCTTTTTCAACACCAATAGTCCAAGGGTTGGATACAACAGGGATTTATTCTGTAGATTTTTACACCGAAAATTTTGGGTTTGCAATAGGTGGTGATTATACTAAACCCAAAGCCAATTTAAAAAACAAAATTAAAACTACTGATGGCGGTAAAACTTGGCAAGTTGTGTCTAAGGGCAAAGGCCCTGGTTATAGGAGTTGTGTGCAGTTTATGCCTAATAAAAAGAGAAAAGAGTTAGTTGCTGTTGGTATAGAAGGAATAGATTATTCTCCTGATTTTGGTGAAACCTGGAAGCATCTAAGCGATGAAGGGTTTTATACTCTTCGATTTTTAAATGATAGTATAGCCTATGCTGCTGGAAATGGTAGTGTGGCCCGTTTAAAATTTCAATAATTAAAAAGGGCATACAATCTGTGTGCCTTTTTAATTATTAGCCTCTGCTATTCGAATTCCTGTTTGAAGGAGGTTTACGATCTTTAAATTTTCTTAATAGTTTTCTTTTAAACTGGTCTTCTGCTTTGAGTAACTGAATAATTTTTTTAGCAGATAAAACGCCAGTTAAGTTTCTAACTAATGCGGTTTGTTCTTCATGCATTTTATGTTTTAAAGTCATTGAATTTTTTAATATTTCATTTGCTTCTTCTTCAGAAATAGTTTCAAAATTTTGATCAATCTTCATGTGGATGCCCCGTAGTTTCACTCTTAATTGATGTGTCTTTTTTTGTGACAGGTTGTAGATTGGCCAAAATTTTTCAGCTTCATTACTTGTTAAATTTAACTCCGAAGTGATATATGCTGTTTTTAAAGCCTTAATTTTTTCATGCTGTGCAAAAACTGAACTTATACTAAGCAGTAATACTGCTATAATTAATTTTTTTTTCATCATTATTATAATTCGTTATCAAAATAATCTTCAGATATAACCTCATCTGAAAGGTATTCTAGAATAGTACTCTCATCAATACTAGAAAATGAAATGCTATTAAGATCAATGGAGTCAATGTTGTATAGTTCTGCTAATTCATTTGCAGAAAGATCTATGTCTTCAATTGTCAGATAATCTTCTAAAACAGAGTATTCAATATTCTCAAAAGTTGTTTTTTGTAAATCTGATGGTTTTAAAACAAAAAAGCTAAATAATACGGCAGCTGCCACTGTTGATATGTATACCAGTTGTTTTTTTGTGATTAATGATATAACTTTTGTTTTAGAAGGAGTAACTTGGTTTAGAACATTTTTTTCTAGTGTATCAAAATAATTTTCAGGGGTTGTAAATCCTGTTTTATTTTCAAGTTGTAATTGTTCAAAAAGATTGTTTTCGAAAGTATCGAAATAGTTATCAGGCGTTTTAAACCCAGTTTTAATATGGTTTTTATTAGTGTTCATTTAATTATTAGACTCTATAAAAATATAAAGGTTTAATTTTGATATGCGTCTTCTTTTATATAAAATTCTATTTTTTTTACGGCATGATGGTAAGATGCTTTTAAAGCTCCAACAGAGGTGCCTAGTATTTCAGACATATCCTGGTATTTTATATTATCGAAATACTTCATATTAAATACCAATTGTTGTTTTTGTGGCAATGTAGCAATGGCTTGTTGTAGTTTAAGTTGCGCGGCATTTCCGTCAAAATAATCATCAGAAACAAGGCTGTTTAATATTGTTTGTTGAACCTCTTCAGTGGTAGAATTATTTTTCTTAGCACGTTGATTAATAAAGGAGATGGCTTCATTTGTTGCAATACGATACATCCAAGAATACAATTTGCTGTCTTCATTGAATTTAGACACGTGTTTAAAAATTTTTATAAATGTATTTTGTAATACATCATCTGTGTCATCATGATTAATTACAATTTTTCTAATATGCCAATACAACCGCTCTTTGTAAATAGTTACAAGTTCTTTAAACGCGTTGTTTAACGTAATTGGGTTTTTTAGTAATTGAATTAATTCCTGTTCGTTCATCTATAGGGTAAAACCTTTTAGACTTTAAATATAAGAAATGGTTTAATTGAATGTTGTGTTATTTTTTTTGATTCAGAAATAGACGTAAAAAAAATGGTGTTTTTTTCTTTTTTGTCTGTTATGCGATTGATTGCATTTCAACTAAATTTTTATACATGCCTTGTTTTTCAAGTAATTCTTGGTGATTTCCTTGTTCAACAATCTCGCCTTTTCTCATAACAATTATAAGGTCTGCTTTTTTAATTGTAGATAATCTATGCGCAATGACAATTGAGGTCCTGTTTTTCATCATGTTTTCCAGTGCGACCTGCACTAGTTTTTCCGACTCAGTATCTAAGGCAGAAGTAGCCTCATCTAAAATCATAATTGGCGGGTTTTTTAAAACTGCTCTAGCGATTGATAAACGTTGTTTTTGCCCACCAGATAGTTTGCCTCCTCCATCACCAATATTGGTGTTAATGCCATCAGGAAATTCTTTTACAAACTCCCAGGCATTGGCTATTTTTAAAGCTTCAATAACCTCTTCGTCTGTTGCGTTTTGATTGCTGAGTTTTATGTTGTATTTAATAGAATCATTAAATAAAATAGAGTCTTGAGTAACAAGCCCCATTAAAGCACGCAGTGAATGTTTAGAAGTGTTTTTAATGTTTTCGTCATCAATGTTAATTTCACCTTTGTTTACATCATAAAAACGGGTCAGTAAATTAGCAATTGTAGATTTACCACTTCCAGATTGCCCTACTAATGCAATTGTTTTTCCTTTATTGATTTCTAGTGAAAAATTATTTAATACATACTGATTTTCATATTTAAATGAAATGTTTTTAAGCTCAATAGCTTTGTTAAAGCTAACAATTTCTTTCGCGTTAGGTAAATCAGGAATGCTGGTTTCTTGATCCATGATTTCAAAAACTCTTTCGGCAGCAGCCATACCATTTTTTACACGGTATGAAGCTTTACTTATTGCTTTTGCAGGTGTTAAAATATTATAAGCTAACCCCATAAATGAAAGAAAATTGACACCTTCAATAGATTTGTCTACTAATACTAAATTACCTCCGTACCATAATAAAACAGCAATAGCAACAATACCCATAGTTTCACTTAATGGCCCTGCTAAGTTGTTTTTATTTCCTATTTTGTTAGAAAGTCTTAAAAGCCTTTGAATGGATTGGTTGAATTTATTTAAAAAATTTGACTCAGCATTATAGCCTTTTATAACTTTTAGGCCGGATAGTGTTTCTTCTACAATTGAAATCAGTTTTCCAGATTCTTGTTGTGCTTCCAATGATCTAGCTTTTAGGCTTTTTCCTATTATAGAGATAACAAAACCTGCAATTGGTAAAAAGATAAAAACAAATAACGTTAATTTAGCACTAATTAAAAGCATTGCGCTAATAGAGAAAATGATTGTTAAAGGTTCCCTAACGATTAGTTCTAAAAGAATAAAAAAAGAATTTTGCATTTCACCAATGTCTCCCAACATTCTTGCCATAACATCACCTTTTCTTTTTTGTGAGAAAAATGAAATAGGCAAACCTACTATTTTTTCATAAAGAACTTTTCTAAGGTTTGAAAGCACGCCATTTCTGAGGTACATCATATTTTGTGATGCTAAATAGCCAAAAAGATTTTTGAATAAGAAGGTTGAAATTACAAGTGAAACAACTAAAAGTAGAGCCATTTGGGCATCTCCTTTTTCTAGTAAACTTGAGATGTTGTAATACAGGAATTGTTCTCCGTAATTTGCAATATTTGAAAAACCTTCCCAAACAGGAGCCTCTTTAATTACTTGAGTTTTATCAAATAAAACTTTCATCATCGGAATTAAAGAGATAAATGATAATGTTGCGAAAAAGGCATTTAGAATGTTAAAAATTACATTCAGAATGACGTTTTTTTTGTACAGTTTAATAAACGGCAATAATCGGTTTATAATTCTCTTCATTTATTTGATATTCAAATCATTAATTATTGCATCTATTTTAGCATCTAAACGTGTATTGACTTTTTCAAAGTCATCAACTGTTTTTAAAATGCTTTTTACACTAATGTAAAACTTGATTTTTGGTTCAGTACCGCTTGGTCTACATGCAATCTTACTGCCATCTTCAGTGTAGTAAATCAAAACGTTTGATTTTGGAATGTCAAGCGGATATGTTTTGTCTGTTACTAGGTTTTTCATGGTTGATGCCTGATAGTCTTCCAGCATGATGACTTTAGATCCATTGATTTTTTTCAATGGTTTTTGTCTGAAGTCTACCATCATTTGCGCAATTTCTTCGGCGCCAGAAATTCCTTTTTTAACAAGTGATACCAAATGTTCTTTGTAAAAGCCGTGAGTGACATAAAGTTTTAGTAATTCTTTGTAAAAAGAACTGTCGTTAGATTTTGCTTGACTTGCAATTTCACAGGCTAGTAATGACGCGGTAACGGCATCTTTATCTCTTACAAAATCACCAACCATAAATCCGAAACTTTCTTCGCCACCACCAATAAAGGCTTGTTTAGGGTGGTCTTTTATCATTTTA
The DNA here is from genome assembly GCA_049614485.1 of Flavobacteriaceae bacterium. GTDB lineage: Bacteria > Bacteroidota > Bacteroidia > Flavobacteriales > Flavobacteriaceae. The sequence goes on along the minus strand of JBMZDR010000009.1, from coordinate 28,215 downwards.
GCAATCCATTTAAAACCTGTTAAGCCAACTTTACATTCTACACCGTAATAATCTGCTAATTCTTGCATCATTGGTGTAGAAACAATTGTAGAGCCTACAAAATCAGTATCTCCTAATTTCCCTTGTCTCAACCATTGACCAATTAAGAAATCAGTCATAACTACCATCGTTTGATTTCCATTTAATAAAATCAATTTATTGTCATTATCTCTAACCGCAATTCCTAGTCTGTCAGAATCAGGATCTGTACCAATAACAATATCGGCGTTTACTTTTTCTGCTAAGTCCATAGCCATAGCTAAGGCTTCTGGTTCTTCAGGGTTTGGTGACTTTACTGTTGGGAAGTTACCGTCTGGTTGTGCTTGTTCTTCAACAATGTGAATATTTGAGTACCCTGCACGTTTTAGGGTTTCTGGTAATATTGTAATAGAGGTTCCGTGTAATGATGTAAAAACAATAGATAAGTTTTTACGATCTGTACCTTCAAAACTTCCATTTGCTACAGATGCGTTAATGAATGCTTCATCAACATCTTTGTCTATCAATTCAATTAAACTGTTGTTGGCTTCAAAATTAATGTTAGCATAATCAACGGCATTAATGGCGTTTATAATTTCACCGTCTTGCGGAGGTACAATTTGTCCGCCGTCATTCCAATATACTTTATAGCCATTATATTCTGGCGGATTGTGAGATGCTGTTAAAACAATTCCACAATCGCAACCTAAATGTTTTACGGCAAACGATAATTCTGGTGTTGGTCTTAATTCTGAAAATAAATAAACTTTAATACCATTGGCTGAAAAGACATCAGCTACCAATTTTGCAAGCGTATCAGAGTTATGTCTGCAATCATAAGCAATGGCAACTTTTAAATCTTTATTAGGGTGTTCCTGCTTTAAATAGTTAGCAAGACCTTGTGTGTTTTTACCTAATGTATATTTATTAATACGGTTTGTACCTACACCCATAATACCACGCATTCCTCCAGTACCAAAAGCTAAGTTTTTATAAAAACTCTCTTTTAATTCATCAGGATTGTTGGCAATAAGTTCTTTAATTTGATGTTGTGTGTCTTCGTCAAAAGTTGGTGTTAACCATGTGTTTGCAACGTCAAGAATTTCAGGTGCTATATATATCATTGTTTTTTACGTACTAAAATAATATGCAAATGTAATGAATTTGAATTACGAATTGCGGTTTTCAATTTTGCGATCAGAGATATAGGAAATATTCAGTTCTTCTTCAACTTTATAACGTTCTTGGTTTTTGTTGTTACGCAATACCAATTCGCCTAAAAAACCTGCAATGAATAATTGTGAACCAATTATCATGCTTACTAATGCGATGTAAAATTGGGGGCGTTGCGTAATTAAACGACCTGTAGGGTTTAAGATCAGTTTGTCTACACCTAAATATAGCGCAAATATAAAACCAATAAAAAACAGTAGAGTTCCTAGGGCACCAAATAGGTGCATTGGGCTTTTTCCGAACTTAGATAAAAATGAGATGGTTAATAAATCTAAGAAACCATTAATAAATCTGTCCATTCCAAATTTTGTTTTTCCGTATTTACGTGCTTGATGTTGGACAACTTTTTCGCTAATTTTTTTAAACCCAGCGTTTTTTGCTAATACAGGAATATAACGGTGCATTTCACCATAGACATCGACGTTTTTTACCACGTCGTTTTTGTAGGCCTTAAGTCCGCAATTAAAATCGTGTAGTTTTAAACCAGAGGTTTTACGAGCGCACCAGTTGAATACTTTTGAAGGTAAGTTTTTAGCAAAAACTGAATCGTAACGTTTCTTTTTCCAGCCAGAAATCAAGTCATAGCCTTGGTTTGCAATTAAATCATACAATTCTGGGATTTCTTCAGGATTATCTTGTAAATCAGCATCCATGGTAATTACTACATCACCTTTAGCTTTTTCAAACCCTAAATGTAGAGCTTGAGATTTTCCATAATTACGCAAAAACTTTAGCCCTTTAACGTTTGAATCTTTTTCAGAAAGCTGATTAATTCTTTTCCAAGAATCATCTGTTGACCCATCATCTATAAACAATATTTCATACGAATAGCCATTGGATTGCATGACTTGTACAATCCAATGGTGTAATTCGGTTAATGATTCATCTTCATTTAGAAGCGGAATAATTATAGATAGATTCATATGTTTAAAATATGTCTAAAATTAGATTGAATTTTTGTCTTTCTTTAAAATTAATCCACCAATTAATGAGAAAATAAATCCGAATAATAAGTTTCCAATTAAAGCACCAGCAAAAGAAATCCAAGGTGATGAGAATTTAGACCCCATATCTTTCATCATTTGAATTTGTTCATCAGACATTTCTGGGTTTTGCTCTAAAGTTTGTTCTAATTGTAATTCTTGAACTCTTGAAATGTATTCTGGGTCAATGTAAGATAAGAATACTAACTGATATAGAGAACCAATGATTCCTCCAACCAAAGCAATTGCGATACCAACTTTTAATGCCTCTGTTAATGAAACAAACCCGTCATTACCCTCTTTATATTTTTTTATACCTAAAACAATCAAAGCTATCATGACAATGATTCCTAGTAAACCGCTTATCCAACCAGTTTTTAAAGGCATATCAATAATATAAGTTACAACAGAAATTAAGACTGTTGTGAACCCTAAAGTTAATCCGTAATTTAAGGCAATGTTTTTTGTTGAGTTTGCGTTATTTTCCATAATTTAATTAGTTTTGCTTTATCAGTTAACAAATGTAGTAAATCGTTACAGAAAAAAGTTTAAAATATTTTACTAATAAGTTTTTTGAAATAGATTAAAAGTAATATATTTGCACCTCGAAAATGTTAAGATTAAGAAAATGAAACAAGGTTTACATCCAGAAAATTATAGATTAGTAGCATTTAAAGATATGTCTAATGATGACGTATTCTTAACTAAGTCTACTGTAGATACAAAAGAAACTCTTGAAGTAGACGGAGTTGAGTATCCATTATTCAAATTAGAAATTTCAAGAACATCTCACCCTTTCTATACAGGTAAATCTAAGTTAGTAGATACTGCAGGGCGTATTGATAAGTTCAAGACAAAATACTCAAAATTCAAGAAATAATTTTTTGAATTTTAGACATAGAAAAAGCCTTCGAGAAATCGAAGGCTTTTTTTTTATACTTGCATTTTAAAACTTAACTTTGGTACTTAAACTTTAGCTAACACTATGAATTATATTCTTTTTGATGGTACAGTAAGAAACCAACTACTGCCATTTACATATACAAGACCAGTTGCTGATATCCGCGTTGGAATTTTAACGATTAGAGAAAAATGGGAGAAATTCTTAGGGTTTACAACAACTACAATTACTGAAGATTACTTATCTGAAAAGTATCCAATGGTTGAACTGGAAGAAAATGTTATGATTAACGCGTCTTTTTTGCCAAATGAAGACTTGGTGAATATGATAAAAAATCTTTCAGAGAATCAAGCCATCTTATGTGATGATGAAATGTTAGCATTCTACACTACAGCATCACAAGAAGAAGTAGATTTTGACACCTATGAAGTTTTTGAAGTAGATTGTGAGTATACGCGCATTGAAAATACGTGGGATATTTTTTCTAAAAACGCCCATGCTATTCAAGAAGATTTCAAGTTGTTAACAGAAGATAGAGAATCGCAACCTATACCTGAAGGTGTGCAGTGTGTGAATCCTGATAATATTTTCATTGAAGAAGGTGCACAAGTGTTATTTTCAACCTTAAACGCCTCTAATGGGCCTATTTATATTGCTAAAGATGCTCAAATCATGGAGGGGTGTAATGTTCGTGGCCCGTTTGCATTGTGTGAACATGCTACATTAAAAATGGGGGCTAAAATTTATGGAGGAACCACCATTGGCCCTGAAAGTAAAGTTGGGGGTGAGGTTAACAACTCTGTAATATTCGGGTTTTCTAACAAAGGTCATGATGGCTTTTTAGGAAACTCTGTTTTAGGAGAATGGTGTAATATTGGTGCCGATTCTAACAATTCAAATTTGAAGAATAACTATGCCGAGGTGCGTTTGTGGAGTTATGAAACCGAAAATTTCGCAAAAACTGGTTTACAGTTCTGTGGTTTAATGATGGGAGATCATTCTAAGTGTGGCATCAATACCATGTTTAATACAGGAACCGTTGTTGGGGTATCATCAAATATTTTTGGTGGCGGATTTCCAAGAAATTTTATACCAAGTTACAGTTGGGGCGGAAACTCAGGATTTACAACATACTTAACCAAAAAAGCATTTGAAGTTGCTGAGGTAGTTATGGCGCGTAGAGGTCTGGAATTTTCAGACGCAGATGCTGCTATTTTAACGCATGTGTTTGAAGAAACATCTAAGTACAGAAAAGATTAATTAGATATAGATTTATACAAAAAGAGCCACTATTTAAAAAGTGGCTCTTTTTTGTTTAAGATACGAGCTGTTCATAAAAACCGCCAATTTCTAGAGTACTATCAATAAAATGGATTTCATAAATCCAAAAGCGTTCTTGACCTAAAATATCTTTATCATTCATTAAGTTATGGTTGTTGGGGTGAATGTAGTTAATTTCATCTTCACCAAGAATTTTTTCATGAGGGAAGTTTCCTACCAAATGCCCGCAATGTGCGTTGCCATAAGTCCATCCGTATTTTTCAGCCAATGCTTTTGTATAGTTGTAAAACTCGGCGCCGGTTATAGTGTGTTTGTTCTCTTGATAAAAAGCTTTCCCTTCTTGCCAAGCGAGTTCAACATCGCGTTGTAGTTTTAGTTTTCTGTCGTTTGTGCCTAATACATAGGTTCTGCCAATATCTGCTTCCCAATCGTCAAATACAGGGCCGAAATCAAAGAATACAACATCATTATCTTGTAGTGTTAATATAGGCGGGTTTTCCTTGTAAGGCAACAGCGTGTTTTTTCCAGAACGTACAATACGTTTGTGCCAGAATTTTTTGATGCCAAACAACTCAAAAGCTAGGTTGTAAACTTCTATGTTTAGTTCGCGTTCAGTTTTTCCTGCCCTGACTAATGTGCGATCTTCAATTGCTTTAAAGAGTGTGAGTGCTTTTGTTTCGGCTTCAACTAAATTTTGATAGATGTTAGACATGTTATTTTTGAGAAGTAAAAATTTGTTCGTATTCTTCAAACCTATGCTCTCTGATAGGCCTGATCTTAGGTTCTGTGTTAAAATGTAACACCAAACACGGACTGATGTTTTTGTACCGCTCTACATATTCATAGCGCACCAATTCATTATTCTTAATTCGTTGTTTTATTTTGTTGTGATAGGGGTACATGAGTTAGTTTACCTTATAGATTAGTTTCATTGTTATTGACGCTGTTTTTTCCCTTGAACTCGTGTTAAAAGTTCCGCCCCATGAGTATCCTTCTTTAGAGTTTTGTCCTGTGATTTGGAACACGCCCATTTTTGCAGATTCTAAGTCGCCTAATTTACCGCCTGAAAACTCAGATATTTTTTCTGCTCGTATCCTGGCGTCCTCAGTGGCTTTAGAAATCATTTCAATTTTTAAATCGGCTAATTTGGTGTAATAGTAACGTGGGGCTTCTGAGTAAAATTGCACGCCTTGGTTTAATAGCTCAGTAATTTCTCTTGATATTTTCTCAATTTTATCAACATTTTTTGATTCTATTTGGACTGATTGTGTGAGGACATAACCAACAAACTCATCACCCATATAATCTCCATTTTGAGAATACAGTTGTTTGGTTTTTTTATGTGATTTTACAGCGCTGTAAATGAGCTGATCTGTACTAATACCTTTGTTTGTTAAATAGGTATTGACTACAGATTTGTTGTGTTCTAAAGTTACATAAGCTTGTTTCAAATCGATATTCTGTGCATCGAAACTCCCTTCCCAAACAATGAAATCTGAAGAAAAATCTGTGTTTCCTAAGCCTGTCACTTGAATTTCACCTTCAACTTTGTTTCTGTCTGTGTAAGCTTTTCCTAAAAATATGGAGGAAGCAACTATGGCTATTCCAAAAATAATGGCGTTGGTATACTGTTTCATATTAGTTGTTTTTATTACGTTTTTTAACTGAAGTTGTTTCTAAGCGTACTCCAAGAGTTGCTTTAGAGGTTATTTTTTTATGTAAAAAATCTATTTTGTTAAATGATTAATCGAACACCACCTAAGTCTTCAATTTTATAAGGAAAATGATCACCAGGAGAGCCGATAAACATAAAGTTGATGGGTATATTCCATTCTTTTGATAGTCTATTAATTAATTGGGGGCTAAAGTAATCGTCTATCTCAATAAAATCAATTTTAATCATAGGATATTCCCTATCAACAACATTAATGTCGTTTCTAAATTGACTTGTAATTGGTTTTTCGTTTTTTGTTGCTGTAACAACTTTTAGTTTCCTTGTGTGTTCGTTTCTTTTAATGTAGAGCATTACTTTATTTAGTGTTGCAACATCATCATCTTTGGTGAAATAAACAAATTCTTGAGAGTTGATGTCGTCAATGATAGTGAGTATTTTTTTATCAGTTTTTAAAATTAAACTTCTAAAAGGATCAAAAGCATAATGTATGATTTTTAGTAGAAGTTTAAGTAAAGTGGTTCTGTTGAGCATTATTAAAATTAAAATAATAGATGGGATAAAGTATTCAAGAAAAACTGATAAATTACTCGGAATACCATTCTTAGGTTTCATAATTATATTACCTGTTAAGGCAATTATAACAGCTGTGATAGCGATTGTAATAGACGGCCAACTCGCTTTTTCAGGGCGCGGCAAGCTATTTCGTTTCACCTTTAATAAGATGTTTCCTATTCCAAAAAGAGCCATAACAGACAAAAATGAAATGGTATAAACTCCAGCCAATAGTTTTACATTTCCATTAGTAATAAGTAGAACAGATACTGTTAAAAGTAAAAAAACAATAATGATGCGGTACGAACTTCCTTTTTTATTTTTCTTTAAAAAATATTGAGGTAAAATACGGTCAAGAGCCATACGTTCTAATAATCCTGAAACCCCAACAAAACTTGTAAGTACAGCTCCACTAAGAACTAAGAAAGCATCAATTGCGATTAAAATTGCTAACCAATTACCACCAACTTGTGATGCCATTTCAATTAATAAGGTGTTTTGATATTCATCACTTTGTAAAAGAGGTAGCGCAAATAATGAAAGGGCAAATAATGCGGCTAGAGGGTTGATGATACTCACAACCACCCACATATTTTTTAAGGTTTTAGGAAACACCCCTTTTTGTTGCTCTTCTACAAAATTAGCAGAACTTTCAAATCCGGAAACACCAAGCATTGACGCTGAAAACCCAAGAAAAATAGCATTAGTAATACTTCCGCCAGTGGTTGGTAAATGCCAATTTTCAACAAATGTTTCAATACCATTATTAAAAAGGAATAAAATGATAAATCCACATAAAATTGCAAAAGATGTAAGGTGAAAAATAAAAATAGCAATAGCTAATTTGGAGGATTCTGAAACACCACTTATAGTAAGTACTGCAAAAAAACTAAGTAAAATTATGGTAGTTATAATTATAGGAATGACAGGAATTAAATGATGGAGGTAATGAATAGCCTCATTTGCAGAAATAACTGCTGTTGTCATATAAGATAACAGTGTTAAGGTGGCTGCAAATGAGGCGACAGATTTGCTAGTGGTGTTTAATAACGCGTTATAAGCTCCTCCGTTAAGAGGTAATGCCCCTACAACTTCACCATATATTTTTCTAAATAAAAAAAGAACAAATGATACAATAAGTAAAGTAACCCATGCGTATTGCCCTGCAAATGCTATAGCTAGTGCAGAGACATACAATACGGAAGAACTGATGTCATTTCCGCATATTGCAGTTGACGCTAAGACTGACAGTTTTTTCTGTTTTCCCATAAATAATGATCTTCAAATGTTATTAGTCAAATTGCAAAACAAAAGTAACTGATGGTTTATCTTTTTAGTGCAAGTTTAAATTTTTGGCAGTAGTAATTAAATTAATCGCCCCTTCAAGAATTTCGATTTTTAGTTTTTTAAACTCACCAATAACCTCTCCATCGAGTTGTAATAAACGTGGTTTGTCAAACTCTATTTCTGAATATTTAGTAACTATTACTTTGTTTGTTTGGTTGTCAAAATAATCTTCATTAAACTTTGATAAGCCTGCTTTTAAAAGGGAGTTTGTGCTGATGTCCATGATTAAAACCAGTTCATACTTACCATCCATTGGGTTTCCACTGTTGTTCAACGGTACTCCAGTACCATATTTTCGGGCATTACATATTCCTACCATTAAAACGTTTTCATGATAGATTTTACCATTGGCTTTTATGTGTACTGGAAACTTTTTTAGTTTAGTCATTTCGTCTAAAAAGTATTTCGCGTAGGTAATCATGCCTCTATTGTCATCTTCTTCATAGGCTTTCACAATTTGGGCGTTTAAGCCTACGTCTCCAATATGAGTTGTGTAAAACTCATCATTAACCTTAATAAGGTCAAGACCTGCAACTTTTTCAGACATTATGAGGTCTTTTAATGCTTCTATTGGTTTTGGGTTTACAAACAGTTCTGTAGCCATTCCGTTAGCAGAGCCTAAAGGGATTATGCCCATCGGGTAGTCTGAGCCTAATAAAGCCAGTGCTGTTAGCAATGTGGTGCCATCACCACCTACAGAAGCTACTTTGTTGGGTGAATATTCTTGTAAAGTGTGTTGTAAATTCTCTTTGTCATTGTCTCCAGTGGTTTTAAATATGCGGTAATCAATGCCATAAACGGTACATAAGTTTTTTGCTTCTTTTAAGAATGGTTCTTTATTTACACCACCAGATATAGGGTTTACAACAAATAATAATTTCATAAAATGGTTATATTAAAACGTTAAGGTCATTCAATATATTAATGTCATTTTGATCATTAAAACAAAGCACAGAAACCCCTATTTTTTTTAGACTTTCGATCAATTTTTTGTGTACAGGAAGCAGTTCTTGTTTTGTTTGTCTGATAACTATTTTGAGGATGCTTTCTGGAAATTCCTGAGCTATTTTAGTGTATATTTCAATATCTTTTTGACTATCATCGCCTAAAAGAATGTACTTTTTGTTTCCTGTGTTTTTTAGCATGAAACGAATTTTATTTAACTTGTAATCAGCGAGTTTAGGTTTAAAAATCTGTCTAAATTTTAAATAAGGCGTTAAAAAAAGATGTCCTTGAGGTAACTTATGATGCTCAATAAAAGTAGTTAACATGCCAAACAAATTACTTTCACTTTTAGAAATATAAATAACACGTGTGTCATGTTTACGAAACTTTTCGAGTAAGTTTTGAGTTAAGTAAATAGGCTTTCTTTTATATGGGGTAATAAACATTAATGTGCTAATACGCTTAAATAGATGTGCTGTGTATGATGTAATAAGTGTTTCATCAATATCAGAAATAATATCAAACTTACTTGTTGAGTTTTTTTGAATAATTGGATAAACTTGTATAGTTTGAAGTGTTTCTAAAGTGTTTGAAATGCGTATTTCAAGAGTTCCTTTGTGTAGACTATTTGTAATAATTTCAAAACAGCCATTTTTATCTGTCGTTGTTTCTAATGTATTTCTGTTTGATGTAATTGAAATATTAACACCTGTAGAAGGGCTTGTAAAATATGATTTGCTTAATTTCAACAGATTGCTAACCGCGCTAATTGATTTGGAATAACGATATGGCATGTCATTTAAAAGCACACCACTAATTAGAGTTCTGTTGTCTGCTATATGTAACGCTGATATTTGCCAAATTACAGGCTTGTGCATAAAATCAAAATATTAGTATTTATCACTTTAGTTTAAATGATTGTCAGCCTGATTTGGTATGGCTGGCAGAGTTGATCTTAACTAAGTTAGCAAAAGAAACTGAATCAAAGAAAAAAATCCGTGAGTATATGTTTAAAAACATGCTCCAATTCGTGTTAAACGTTTTTCTTTAGAGCGTGTTTTTTCTTGAAAATATCAAGTCTCTTATTTATACAGTTATGTCATTATGGGTAACTAATACTACTTTTTTTAAGAGTCTATTAAAGTCTTTAAAACTGGAAATATATAAACGGTTGAAATTCTGCTGCGTAAGTTTGGTAACACGCTACAGCAACTACAACGGCAACAAGTGCCTTAATAGCGAAATGACTGTTGATAAATTGTAATTGCAAGGCGTTTTTAAAACGATATGGTAGCCAATGTGAAACATAACCTAGGGCCATGATAATGAACACATTTTTATATTCTATAAATAATTGTAGCGCGTTGTTTAAATCCATGTTATAGCAAATTTGATGGTATTGTTTGCTAATATGTGCCATGCTATTTCCTCTAAAATACACTCGTGTAAAGGTGATAAATAGGAATGTAATTCCAATTTTCCAAACCAAAGCTAACGATGAATTGCTTTTTTCGTACGGACTTACCTGCCGCCAATATTTGTACACTAATATTCCTAAACCATTTAAGCCTCCCCAAATTACAAATTTCCAAGATGCGCCGTGCCATAAACCGCCAATTAACATGGTTAGTAATATATTGATGTTGGTGTTAAAATGCTTAATGATTTTTGGAATTATTAAACACAACAACATTGCTGCTACCAACACACCTATAATTAATAGGGTGTATGTGTAGCTTTTCAAGGCTATTAAAAGTAAGGTTAAAAAACTTAAACATATAATGTAAGAAGCAGTTGTACCGTTTCTGTTTCCTCCTAGCGGAATGTATAAATAATCCTTTAACCATGTAGATAGTGAAATATGCCAACGTTTCCAGAAATCACCACAATTAACAGCTTTATATGGTGAGTTAAAGTTTTTAGGCAACTGGTAACCCATCAATAAAGCGACACCTATTGCGATGTCAGTATAGCCAGAAAAATCACCGTAAATTTGTAATGAATAGCCGAATAAAGCCATGATGTTGGTGAAACCTGAAAACATTTCAGGAGCGTCAAATACACGATCTAAAAAGTTTGCTGCAATATAATCTGCAAATACCATTTTTTTTATAAGACCTATCAAAATCATGTATACCGCCTTTCCAAAATCACTTTTGGTAATGGTTATGTCTTTAGCTATTTGCGGAATAAAATCAGCAGCTCTAACTATTGGTCCTGCTACAAGCTGCGGGAAAAAACTTACAAAAAAACCAAAATCAATAATATTATTAAGTGGTTTGAGTTGATTTCGGTATATGTCAACACTGTAGCTAATTGTCTGAAAAGTGTAAAATGAAATACCAACTGGTAAAATGATGCTATCTACAGTAAAATAGTCGTGTTGGCTAATGGTGTTTGTCCATAACGCTAAATGATTAATGACATCATAGTCCGTTTTAAAAAGACTGTTAAAGGAGTTTGTGAAAAAATAAGCGTATTTAAAATAACACAGTGTTGCTAAATTGATAAACACACTTATGGTGACTAAAATCTTCTTTCTGATTTTTGAAGAAGCATAATAAATTCCTTTCCCAATAAAGAAGTCATTCACTGTACTGAAGAGCAAAATTCCAATAAATAAACCGCTTGTTTTGTAGTAAAATAATAAACTTACAGCAAACAAATAAGTTATTCGTAATGATTTCTTCTTGTATATTATGGCGTAGATGAAATATATTAATGCAAAGAATATCCAAAAGCTTATTTGAGTAAATAGTAATGGGGTGTTTTCATGAAAGCTAAATATGTCAAGCAGTTTATTCAATACGGTTTTCCTTTAAAGTAATTTGGTTCAATAGTGTATTGGGTTTGTAATTCATTTCTTTTTCCCACGCATTTATTAAGGCTTTAAAAAGTAAATCGGCTTTAATATCATATCCTTTTCTTGTAAAATGAATTCTATCTTTTGGCATTAATTTATTGTTATACCATTTTTGCGACGAAACATACCCTCCCATAACTTCATAAAAATCCCAAACCGCCATGTGGTACTTTTCGGAGAGCTCATAAATTACTTGTGCTGCAACTTTTGTATTTGGGTTTGCAAACTGTTTTTTGTAAAATGAATCATTTGGTACAGTAAGTAAAATAGCGCAATTAGGATTTGCTTTTTGTATTGAAAGGATCAATTGTTCATAGTAAGTTTTATATTGTTTTGCGTCAAAATTTAGGGTGTATGTGTCATTAGTTCCTACAGATATGATGAATAAATCTGGTTTATAGAGTAATAATTGTTGTTCAAAAAATTCAGCACGGTTGTAAAAAGCAAAACTAGCACCATTAACTCCTATGGTTGTGTATTCAATTCCAGGGTTATTGTTCATGAGTTCTAGTCCCATCATTAAAAATTCTGAATCCGCACTGTTTGTTGTTTTTCTAACACAGATATCTAGTTCACTTACAGTGCTGTTAAGGGTAAATTCTATATAGTGTGCTTCAGAATTTCGTGTTTGTGATGTAACTAAAGAATTATTAGAAACTGTAACGGCGTAATCATCTGACCATTCATTGTAAAACACGCGTAATTTATTAAAGTCATAAGTGTTTTCTGAATAGTTTTTATAGTTGGCTTTAATAGTGATATTTGATATAGAATCTTTAAATTTTGAACTGACACCTGATAGTCCCCAAGCTACAGAATCATTTCTTGAGCAGCGGTAACCTTTCCATTCGCCATCAAAAGTAACTTTGTAGTTTAGCGGATTGTTCGTTTTTGCCATTCGGTATGGGTAAATAAATCCGCGTTGTCCTTTAGCCTTTGTACTGATGTTTTGTAAGTAATGACGCAATCTATTTGAATAAAAATCTGCTTGAATATGTGAGCCTCCTATATGAAATACATGTAGTTTTTCGTCTCTGTTTTTATAGATGTTATCTAGTTTTTGATAGAGTTTTTTAAACGCTATTGAGGTATCTGCATGTTTAATGGTGTTGGCTTCCCAATTTATGAAGGCGTATTGCTGTTGTAAGCTATCTGTTAAGCTATAGTGTTGTCCAAACACTATGGTGCCATAAAAAATGAATACAACTTGCGTGATAAATTTAATCATTTAAGAGTGTTTTTATTAGGTTTTAAATCTAAGTACAGTGCCGTGAATAATAACTCTGATATGTATTTTGTGCCTTTTGGTGTAAAGTGAATATAATCACCACCAACAAGTTGTTCGTCTACCCAATAACCAATAGAGTTTTTACCCCCCATAGCCTGAAACATATCCCAATACGCTATATTATTACTAATGCACATGGTTTTTAAACGATTGTTTAAATATGGAAGTAATTTATAAGTCACCATTTCTCCGTTAACAGAAGTTGCCAAATCTGTAGGTCCAATAAATATGAAACTCATATTAGCTTTTCGTCGTTTTAACCAATTAATTTGATTGCGAATATTATTAACGTAATTGGTTACCGCAATGGAGTCTTTAATGTAGGGTACCGTATTTCCTCCAAATTGTAAAATCATTATTTTGGGGTCTAACTCTGTTAGCATGTCTTTAAAGCAAGAGGTGTTATTTTTTGTAAATAAGGTTCCAGAAGCGCCACGCATTGCCACATTATCAATTTGAACCCCTGTATTACCATCCAGTGTTATTCCATAAAAATCAGGACTAACCTTTCCTTTAAGTTCAATTTTAAGTTCAGATGGTGTGCTAGGTAATTTAATGCTGTAATTATGGTAGTTGCCATCTGTAATTAAAGAATCTTGTTGTATTAAATGGTCTTTTTCAAAAACTGAAACCTGTACGGGATTTTTACAGTTTCCATAATGTAAACCAATTGAAGGAAACGCACGGAACTTTTGATAGGCTATGCTTGATGGTTTTATTGAAATGTATGCCGTAGTTGTTGGTATAGAATCTAATGCCGAAAGATTTTTAAAAATAGGGGTAAATCGTGATGACGATAAAAAAACACCATATTTTTTATGCGCTAATCTCTCTTGAGCTCTGTTAAATATAGCGTGTCGCTCCCAGGTGTCGCTATGTTCAACCACGGCGCTAATTTGATGGTAAACTTGTTTTATAGGGATAAACCCAGGGCCACTACCACCAAACATTTTTTGTAATCTATTTCGTAAATACCCTGTAATACGATCACCTTCTAGTTGTGAATCACCATAATGTACAATGCGGCAATTTTTACTGTTTAAATGGTCTTTTAGGTTGTTTATAAAATCAAGCTTATTTCTAGGGTAGCTGATGCGTTGTATAGTGGTGGTATCTATTTTAGAGAAATCTAAAGTAAAGTTAGCTGTTTTGTTTTCGGCATTTGGTTTGTGGCTTACTAAAGAGTCAATACCTAGATTTATAGGTTCCACTTCAATAGGTTTGATGTGTGTTGTAATTTGTTTTATGGTTTGTTTTACTGAATCAGGTTTTACTTTTTTTAAATCAAAAAAAGCAGTTATGGTTGGGTATTTTAGGTGGTACTGTTCAATAAAAAAACCGTCTTTCTCGTTTTGTTCAGATGAAAAATAAAGCAACCCACCCAGTAGTGCTAAAACAAGTAGCATAAATAACGCAATTAATATGGGGCTTACAGATTTCAATAATTAATTGCTTTTTGATACGTTTTTTAAATGCAAGAGGTTTATCGGATTAATACCTAAACCGTGAATGTTTTTTCGTGTAAACCTGATAACATTATCATAATATAAAGGAATTACAGGAGCTTTTTTAATTACAATACTATCCATCTTTTGGTATAAATGGTGACGTTTGTTCAGGTTTATTTCTTTTAAGGCTTGCTCATATAAAGCATCATAAGTATTGTTTTTAAAATGGGTATAATTAGGACCGTTAGGTGTAAAGTTTTTAGAATAAAATAAGGATAAGTAGTTTTCAGCATCAGGATAGTCCGCTACCCAGCTAGCTCTAAATAAAGCCAATTTTCCTGTAGCTTTTTCCTCTCTTAATGTTGATGATGTTAATAAATCAATAGTGACTGTTAAGCCAATTTTTTCTAACTCACGCTGTATATACTCACATAAATCAACATATAAACTGTTGGTTGAAATGGTAATTTTAGGATTTGTAATGCCAGTTTCTGCTTTAAACTGATGAACTAACTCTTTTGCTTTTTCGGGTTGATAGCTGTATCCTTTTTGATTATTAAAACTCGGGAGGCCTTTTGGAATAAAACCATTTTCAGCAGGTGTTCCAATACCATTTCGTAAATAGGTAATCATGGTCTGTCGGTCAAAACCGTAATTAACAGCTTGCCTTATAAGTTCTGATTTAATTTCAGCTTGCTCAGTTTCCATGTAGAAGCCTAAATACTCAGTGTTGAGGTAATCGCCAGAAACCATATTAACTGTTTCTAGATATTTTTTTTGTAGAGTGCCGTTTGCTGTAAGTAGTTCATCTTTATAAGAAGGGGCTAAGCCAGAAATAAAATCGATATTGCCTTGTGAAAACTGTAAAAACTCACTTTGTTTATCAGTTAAGAAGCTAATTGCAACCGCTTCAAGATAGGGCAAACTATTGCCTAAACTATCTTTTTCATGGTAATAGTTGTTTTTACGTAAGACCAGCTTAATGTTTTCTTCCCAACGTTTAAATTGAAAAGGGCCGGTTCCAATAGGATTGGCTCTAAAGTCAGAGCCGTAATGTTCAATAATTTCTTTTGGTAAAACAGAACAGTACTTTGTGGTTAAAACACCTAAAAAAGCGGGAAATGGTTGCTGTAAAGTTATCGAAAACACGGAGTCATTTACAGCAGAAAACGAAGCTACTTGTTGTAGTGTATTGCTTCCGGGAGAAGCTAGTTTGCTGTCAATTAATCTGTTAAAGGAGTATTCAAAATCAGAAGCGGTGACTTTTCGGGTGTTGTTTTTAAATAATTTATGCTTGTGAAACATAACATCGTTCCGTAGTAAAAAGGTATATGTTTTTGCATCTTCAGAAATATGCCATCTTTTTGCAATATCCGGTTGAATATTTAAATCGTCATCTAGTTGTACTAAACCATTAAAGAGTTGGTTACATGCCCATATATTAGCATTGTCTTTAGCAAAAGCCGGGTCTAATGAGTTGATGTTTTTATATTCGTTATACCTAAAAACAGTAGTATCGTCAATTTTAGGCTTGTCTGATTTACATGAAGTTAAGCATAAATAAAAGCTTAAGCATAACAGCTTGATATTAAGGAGAGGTGTAGTTTTCAAATTGGTTAAATAATTGTATTTTTGCACGCGCTAGTTTATAAGTATGCAAGCTGTTCAAATATAAGTAAGATAATTAAATGCAAGAAAGAAAAAAAGTAGCTTTTTACACTTTAGGATGTAAATTAAATTTTTCAGAGACATCTACAATTGCACGAGACTTCACAAAAGAAGGGTTTGACCGTGTTGATTTTTCTGAAACAGCAGATATTTATGTGATAAATACATGTTCAGTTACTGAAAATGCCGACAAGAGATTTAAGAGTATTGTAAAGCAAGCTCAAAAACAAAATGCCGATGCTTTTGTAGCGGCGGTAGGATGTTACGCACAGTTAAAACCTGAAGAATTAGCAGATGTTAATGGTGTAGATTTGGTGTTGGGTGCAACCGAAAAATTTAAAATTACGAGTTATATTAATGATTTGTCTAAAAATGATTTAGGTGAAATCCATTCCTGTGAAATTGAAGACGCTGACTTTTATGTAGGAAGCTATTCAATTGGAGATAGAACACGTGCCTTTTTAAAGGTACAAGATGGTTGTGATTATAAATGTACCTATTGTACAATTCCATTAGCTAGGGGAATTTCTAGGTCTGATACATTGCAAAATGTTTTAGATAATGCGGCTGAAATATCTGCAAAAGGAATTAAAGAAATTGTGTTAACCGGTGTCAATATTGGTGATTACGGAAAAGGAGAATTTGGAAATAAAAAACACGAACACACCTTTTATGAGTTGGTTGAAAAATTAGATGAGGTTGAAGGTATTCATCGCGTGCGAATTTCTTCTATAGAACCAAATTTATTGAAAGATGAAACTATAGATTTTGTAGCTAATTCAAATAGCTTTGTGCCACATTTTCATATTCCACTGCAGAGTGGAAGTGACGTGTTGTTGAAGAGAATGAAACGCCGTTATTTGAGGAAAACATATACCGATAGGGTTACTGCAATAAAAAAACACATGCCAGATGCCTGTATAGGTGTTGATGTTATTGTTGGTTTTCCAGGTGAAACCGACGAGTTGTTTTTAGAAACCTATAATTATTTAGCAAATCTAGATATTTCATATTTACACGTGTTTACTTATTCAGAACGAGCAAATACTGAAGCTGCTGAAATGGACGGAGTAGTCCCTTTAAATGTGAGAAAAAAACGTAGCAAGATGCTTCGTGGGTTATCTGCAAAAATGAGAGGCGTCTTTTATGAGTCTCAGTTACAAAAAGAGAAAACGGTATTGTTTGAAGATGAGAATAAAGAAGGATATATTAACGGATTTACTGAAAATTACGTAAAAGTTAAAACGCCATGGAACCCTGAGTTAGTCAATACCTTGCAAAAGGTAAAACTTACTGAAATTGATGATGATGGTTTGGTGCGTTTTAAGTTTATAAAATAGTACCTAAATACAAAAAAGCTCAACATACAAGGTTGAGCTTTTTTGTGTTTAGATCTTAATTCCAACAGGAAGAAGATTTCGGTATTGTTTGTTTTTTCTAATAAATATAGCAATAGCCGGACAGGTTGGTACAACCCTAAGATTACGTTCTTCTATATTATCAAATACAATTTTAATAAATGTATTTTGAAAATCATCCTCTGTAATTTCTTCAGGAATGTGTATTTTTGTTAAGAATATTTTTCGTTCTTGTAAAGAATATTCAATGGTTGCTAAATGATTGTCAATAGCAATCTCAAATTGCCTTAAAAAATCATTGTCTTTTAGTGTTAATTCCATGATCATAGATGCAAGCTTTTAGGTTGTAGATTGGTTTTGCTTGTAATAATAAGTAAGGGTGTATTGTTTACAAAGAGAATAACAAGCTGATAAATATACGAAACTATCATATGTTAAGCAAGTGTTATTGCGTTAAATGATTGTAAAAGAAAGTATTGTATTGTTTATTTGTGAAGTAATTTATAATTTGATTATCTTAAAAAGATTAAATAAAGAGCTCGTTTAATAATGAAAAATACTAAAACACATGTTTACTTTGTTCCGGGTATGGCAGCCAACTCAAAAATATTTGAGTATATAAAATTATCTGAAAGTGATTATGAAATGCACTATATAGAGTGGGAGCTTCCAGAGTTTAAAGAATCTTTGGAGGATTATGCTTTAAGATTGTCAAAAAAAATAACACATAAGAATCCAATATTATTTGGAGTGTCATTTGGTGGTATTTTGGTTCAAGAAATGAGTAAGTTTGTATCGGCTAAAAAAATAGTGGTGGTTTCTAGTGTGTTACATGAAACAGAGTTTCCAAAACGCATGAAATTTGCTAAGATGACTAAAGCGTATAAGTTGTTGCCTACAAAATTATTTTCTGACGTAGAAAAATTAGCAAAATATGCTTTAGGTGAAACTGTGTCACATAGGGTAGATTTGTATAAAAAATACTTATCAGTAAGTGATAAAAGGTATTTAGACTGGGCGATTGAGCAAATTGTAAATTGGAAACAAAACCAACATATAGGTAATGTTGTGCATATTCACGGTAGTCATGATCGTGTTTTTCCTATTGAAAACATCAAAGGAAATGTGGTTAAAGTAAAAAACGGAACACATGTGATGATCATAAATAAATACAAATGGTTTAATGAAAATTTACCACAATTATTAACAACATAAAATAAAATAAATGAGAGTAATAAAAAATCTATTATGTGGTGTTGGGCTTGTCTTTATAGCGGGTTTATTTATAAATTCTGCATCTAAGAAAAAAATAAAAACATCTGAGACAGCAATTGAAAAGTTAGTTGATACTAGTTATGTGAATAACTATAACGTGTATGCATTAACACTTCCGGAGAATTTAATTTTTGCAAATGAAGCTGTTCCTGTTGAATTACCAGATATTAAAGAACGAATTGATCGTGAGTTTTTAGTAAATACATATTGGCAATCTAACGGGTTTTTAATGTTTAAGAGGGCTAACAAATTTTTCCCGCTTATTGAGAAAATTTTAGCAGAAGAAAATGTGCCTGATGATTTTAAGTATTTAGCAGTTATAGAAAGTGGTTTAACTAATGCTGTGTCACCTGCTGGAGCAAGAGGTTTTTGGCAAATAATGAAAACTACGGGGAGAGAATATGGTTTAGAAATTAATGGCAATGTTGATGAACGTTACCATTTGGAAAAATCAACACGAGTAGCGTGTAAATATTTAAAAGATGCAAAAGAAAAATTAGGTAGCTGGACTCTTGCTGCGGCTGCGTATAACGGCGGCATGTCTGGTATGTCAAGAAGATTGAGTAAGCAGCAGGTAAGTGGGTATTATGATTTGTTGTTAGGAAGTGAAACCTCACGTTACGTACCGCGAATTGTTGCAATGAAATATATTTTAATGCAACCGCATAAATTTGGCTTCAATTTCAAAAAGACAGATTTATACAACGCTATTCCAACTAGAACATTTAAAATAGATACGGCAATAACTAATATTGCACAGTTTTCTAAAGATTTAGGAATTAACTATAAAATACTTAAAATTCATAACCCTTGGTTAAGAGAAGGGCACCTGAATAATAAAACCAGACGTACATATGAAATTGAAGTCCCGAAAAAAGGATCTTATACCAATTAAAATGAGCACAATAATTTTTCTTATAGGTATTGGTTTGTTAGCTGGCTTTTTAAGCGGAGTTTTAGGTATAGGAGGTGGCGTTGTTATGGTGCCATTACTGTTGGTTATTGGTTTTACACAGCATCAAGCACAAGGTACAAGTCTAGCGGCAATGCTGCCGCCTGTTACTTTGTTGGCTGTTTTGCAATACAGTAAGGAAGGGCATGTAGACTGGAAGTTAGCTTTGGTTATTTCTGCAACCTTTATAATTGGTGGCCTTTTTGGATCCAAACTGGCTGTGGCTATAGATGAAAAGTTATTGAAAAGAATATTTGGAGTGCTCATGCTTTTTATTGCTGTAAAAATGATCGTTGGAAAATAAATTTACACATAACAAAGGCAAGGTGAAACCTTGCCTTTGTTATGTGTAAATTATAAGATTTAACAGAAAGTCAAATGTGATGTATTGATTTTAAGTATACTTAAATGGCGTTGTACACATGAAGATTAAAAGTACATGAATAATTATTCTGAAACTATGGTGTGCTTTTGTTGGTTTTCCTTCATTAATAACACATTCAAACCTTTAGAGAATTGATTGTCATTTTCAACAAAAGCTTCCTTGTAAGTGTTGTTGATTTCTCGTACAAAATAATGGTTTTTTCTTAAGTCTATTATTTGCTTGTCTTTGTTAATGTAGTAAATTAAAGACTGCCCTAATGGGTATTTCATGTTAACAATTTCATTGGTGAAGGTGTTTTCTCGCTCATTTATATAAAGTACTTTAATGTGTCTGTTAAAGTGTTTGGCTTTCTTCCTTGCGTCATTTTTATGTTCCCAAAAAACAACTGCAAAATCTACGGTTTTATGGTGTTGTTTTGCCAGTTGGTTTAATTCAGATACACTTCCTTTTTCAATAATAAACCATGTCGCATATGTAGTTAATACTAATGGCTTTTTGAAATAGTTATTGAAATTGATTAATGCTCCATTTAGATTTTTAGCTTTAAAGTTGTCAAAATGTGTGTTTATGATTTCATTTTCAACAAACTCATTAAAAATTGACTCACTTTCTTTTGGGTTAAACTTATAATCCACCTGTGCAACAGCTAAATTATAAGTTTCAATATTAGTATTCAGTGCGTTTGAAAATAATGTTACATTAGTTGCGTTTTGCGAAAAGCTAAAAAAAGTAAGTGTAAGGAGTACAAGAGTAATAATTTTGACCTTCATAGACATGTGTTTTAAGATTAGTGTCTAAAGTTGGTTCTTTCAGGTTACTTAAAGTTAGTTAAAATAAAGGTGTTTTAAAAGTATAATCGACTAATAGTCAGTATATTAGTTGAAAAGAAAAAAACTCTATTGTTACAATAGAGTTTTTTGTGTAATATTCTGTAAAATAATGTGTTATCGTCTTCTTTGGTTTCCTGTGTAATGTTGTTTTGGTCCTGAAGAGCGCTTCATTTGCTGCTGCATCATTTTTATTTGATCAGTCAACATACCATGTTTATCTAAGCCTTTTGCTTCGTTTAATAAATTGGTTGCTTCAATTTTACGGTTTTTACTAACGGATATTCCCGCTAAAAACATTTTAGCAGCAGCCATATCATGATCAAAGTTTAAGCCTAACTCAATAGCTTTACGTAAATACTTCTCAGATTTTAATGGTGCTTCTTGGTATCCAAATTGTCCTTTTAAAAAGTTCCAATAGCCTAATTGCTTTCTTGTTAATGCTGCTTCAGGGTTTTTAATTTTGTCTAATGTTTTTCTTGCACCTTCCATATCTTGTTTTTTTAACTTGAATGTTGTTGCAAGAATCATTTCGTTTTTAAAATAGAGTAATACTACTAGGCCTGCTAATAACGTTAGCATGACACCATTACCAATGCGTCCTTCTGTAAATTGCCATACTGCAACACTTAGTAACAGGACTGTAATAATTAATTTAATATTTTTATTAAACATTTTTATATTTTTTTATGTGATGTAAAAAACAGTACGCAAAGCTACATATTTTATTAGAAAAAAAATGTTTAAGGCTAGAGTTTCCTTTGCAAAACAAATCAAGTATATTTGTATTTATATAAGAGAAGTAGAAAGATTTAATTTTTTTTATTTTTTACCTTGTCAGAGTAAAAACTCTTTGTATATTTGCCGTCACATTTTAGCAAATAGAAATACGCTAAATATTATAATTAAGTAAGACAGTTTTTAAAGATACGATAAAATGAAAAGAACGTTTCAACCATCAAAAAGAAAAAGAAGAAATAAACACGGTTTTAGAGATAGAATGGCTTCAGTAAATGGAAGAAAGGTTCTTGCTAGAAGGAGAGCTAAAGGAAGAAAGAAATTAACAGTGTCTTGTGAGCCAAGACATAAAAAATAATTGTTAACAAGTAGTTAATAATAGAAAGGTGTTCCTAATGGCAACACCTTTTTTTTTACCCAAAAGTCACTTATTTTTGCACAACAACTA
Source organism: Flavobacteriaceae bacterium (assembly GCA_049614485.1). GTDB lineage: Bacteria > Bacteroidota > Bacteroidia > Flavobacteriales > Flavobacteriaceae. The sequence continues at coordinate 6,030 of JBMZDR010000009.1, read as the reverse complement.
AATTACAACACACGACATGCCGAAAAGAGAAGATTTAAAATCGATTTTATTAATAGGTTCAGGACCAATTGTTATAGGTCAAGCTTGTGAATTTGATTATTCAGGAACTCAAGCATTACGTTCATTACGTGAAGACGGAATTGAAACAATACTTATTAACTCTAACCCAGCTACAATAATGACAGATCCGTCTATGGCGGATCATGTGTATTTAAAGCCTTTAAATACAAAGTCTATTATTGAAATTCTTAAAGATCATCCGCAAATTGATGCTGTTTTACCAACTATGGGAGGACAAACAGCGTTAAATTTATGTATAGAAGCAGATGAAAAAGGAATTTGGGAAGATTTTGGAGTTGAAATTATCGGAGTAGATATTGAGGCAATCAATATTACTGAGGATAGAGAGCAGTTTAAAAATTTAATGAAAGAAATTGGAGTGCCAATGGCACCTCAAGCAACAGCAACGTCATTTTTAAAAGGTAAAGAAATTGCTCAAGAGTTTGGTTTCCCGTTATGTATTAGAGCGTCATTTACATTAGGTGGGGCAGGAGCTGCTATCGTACATAATGAAGAGGATTTTGATAAATTGTTAACCAATGGATTAGAGGTGTCTCCAATTCACGAGGTAATGATTGACAAGGCTTTACTAGGTTGGAAAGAATATGAATTAGAGTTATTAAGAGATGCAAATGATAATGTTGTGATTATTTGTTCTATCGAAAACATGGACCCTATGGGAATCCATACTGGAGATTCAATTACAGTTGCTCCAGCGATGACGCTTTCTGACACAACATACCAAAAAATGCGTGATATGGCTATCCATATGATGCGTAGTATTGGAGATTTTGCAGGAGGATGTAATGTTCAGTTTGCAGTTTCACCTGATGATAAAGAAGATATCATAGCAATTGAAATTAATCCACGTGTATCGCGTTCATCTGCATTAGCATCAAAAGCAACGGGGTATCCAATTGCGAAGATTGCTGCTAAGTTAGCAATGGGGTATCATTTAGATGAGTTAGATAACCAAATTACAAAATCTACTTCAGCTTTATTTGAGCCTACATTAGATTATGTTATTGTGAAAATTCCACGTTGGAACTTTGATAAATTCGAAGGATCTGACAGAACTTTAGGCTTACAGATGAAATCTGTAGGTGAAGTTATGGGAATTGGGCGTTCGTTCCAAGAAGCATTACATAAAGCAACACAGTCATTAGAAATTAAACGTAATGGTTTAGGGGCTGATGGAAAAGGAGAAACAGATTACAATACCATTTTAAGTAAACTTGAGCATGCAAGTTGGGATCGCGTATTTGTAATTTATGACGCTATTGCAACAGGAATTCCGTTAAGTAGAATTCACGAGATTACTAAAATTGACATGTGGTTCTTACGTCAATACGAAGAATTATTCCTTTTAGAACAAGAGATTTCTACATTTACTATAGATACTATTGGACGAGAGTTGTTACTTGAGGCAAAACAAAAAGGTTATGGTGACAGGCAAATTGCTCATATGCTAAAATGTTTAGAAAGTCAGGTGTATAATAAACGTGATGAACTAAACATTAATAGAGTATATAAGCTAGTAGATACATGTGCAGCTGAATTTACAGCAAAAACACCATATTACTATTCTACTTTTGAAAGTGAAGTAGAATTGGCAGACGGAAAACGTTATGTACATAATGAAAGTGAAGTTTCTGATAAAAAGAAAATAATTGTTCTTGGTTCTGGTCCTAACAGAATTGGTCAAGGAATTGAGTTTGATTACTGTTGTGTACACGGCGTATTAGCAGCTGCTGAAGAAGGGTATGAAACAATTATGATTAACTGTAACCCAGAAACTGTATCTACAGATTTTGATACGGCAGATAAATTATATTTCGAACCAGTTTTTTGGGAGCATATTTATGACATTATTCGTCATGAAAAACCAGAAGGTGTTATTGTTCAGTTAGGTGGGCAAACTGCTTTGAAACTAGCTGAAAAATTAGAGCGTTACGGTATTAAAATTATCGGAACATCATTTAAGGCTTTAGATTTAGCTGAAGATAGAGGGAGTTTTTCTAAAATCTTAAAAGATAATAACATTCCTTACCCAGAATTTGGCGTTGCAGAAACAGTAGCAGAAGCTTTAGCAATTGCAGACGATTTAGATTTTCCTATATTAGTACGTCCATCGTATGTATTAGGAGGTCAAGGAATGAAAATTGTAATTAATAAACAAGAGCTAGAAGAGCATGTATTTGATTTATTGCGTTCTATTCCTGGAAATAAATTATTATTAGATCATTATTTAGATGGTGCAATTGAAGCAGAAGCTGATGCTATTTGCGATGGTGAAAATGTGCAAATTATTGGAATAATGGAGCACATTGAACCTTGTGGTGTACACTCTGGAGATTCTAACGCAACATTACCTCCGTTTAATTTAGGAGAGTTTGTAATGCAGCAAATAAAAGACCACACAAAAACTATCGCCTTAGCTTTAGAAACTAAAGGACTAATTAATATACAATTTGCTGTAAAAGATGATAAAGTGTATATTATTGAAGCTAACCCAAGAGCGTCTAGAACAGTACCTTTTATAGCAAAAGCTTATGGACAACCATATGTAAATTTTGCAACTAAAGTGATGTTAGGGGCTAAGGTTACTGATTTTGAATTTAACCCTCAGTTAGATGGTTATGCAATTAAACAACCAGTGTTCTCTTTTAATAAATTTCCTAATGTGAACAAGCAATTAGGACCAGAAATGAAAAGTACCGGAGAGAGTATCTTGTTTATTGATGACTTAAAAGATGATCAGTTTTATGACTTATATTCAAGACGTAAAATGTATTTGACTAAATAATATCTGATAGATTACAATAAAAAAAGCCTCTTAATTTTAAGAGGCTTTTTTTTGTTAAAATGGTTTATTTCAATTCAATTTTCACATTATAGTTTTCCAATTCTTTTAGATAATCATGAGGCATAAAATCTTCTCTGTCAAATTCTGCTTGACTATTTTTTTTCATATCACGTCTTTTGATTGCTTTTAAAAAACGCTGTATTTCAATTGTGTCATCTAAAATTAACCCCGGAACTTTCATACTATTGTTGTTCTCATCTTTGGCGACCATTGTGAAGTATGATGAGTTGCAATGTTTTTTAGTGCCAGTTCTAATGTTTTCAGCTTCAACGCGTATACCAACCACCATAGAGGTGTTACCAGCGTAATTTATAGAGGCTTTCATAGTAACTAATTCACCAACTTCAATTGGGTTTAAAAAATCAACTGTATCTACAGAAGCTGTTACACAATAGGTTCTTGAAAACTTAGAGGCGCAGGCAAATGCTATTTGGTCTAGTAATGATAATATGTAGCCTCCGTGAATTTTACCACTAAAATTAGAGTGGGATGGAAGCATTAATTCGGAAATGGTGACTTGAGTGTCTTCAACATGTATGTATGTCATCGTGATTGTTTTTTAGCCCAAGCGTTAAACTCACTGCTGTTAGCAATTTGTGGTAGTTGTTCTTTAACTTTTTTTATCAATGTTGATTTTTTATAAGTTGAGGTGTTTAAAATAATAGCTAACAATTGAGTAGCATTTACAAAAGCTTTCTCGTTTTCGTAAATGACTAATAAACTGAATTTAGGTAAATGGAATTTAGGGTAGTTTTCAATCATGTTTTTGTAAAACACTTCAGCACTTTCATAATTTTTAACAGCAAATGATAAATTCCCTTTTTCGAAATCTAAAAAGCTATCATTTGTGTGGTTTTGAATGCTGTTTATACTTTTAAAAACGGCCTCATAATCTTTATTTAAGTAGTGGTATCTAATAGCCGATAAATTTATGCTAGGGTCTATTGTGAAGTTTTGCAACACGTCTTCCATTGATTCAAAATAAGCTTCGTCACTAATAGATCTTGAAAGCTCTAGTTTTAACATTGCTGTAAATCGATCTTTCTGTTGTAGAGATTTGTCAAGAAGTGAAATATGCTTGTATGCCTTATTTAATTGATTGTTGTTTTTAGCATCAACAAAATTTTTAAGCATTAATATGTACTTGTATTCCGGCTTACTAGTAAATGAGTTGATGTAATTTTTAGGCAATTCACTTAAGTAAAATAGCTTAATGGTTTCGGATAATTTCTGACAGCTCGAGTATATAAATACATCATCGATAATTAAAGTATCATTCGTTTTTAAAATGCGATAATCATGATAATCTAAACCATATTGTTCGGAATAATATCTGAACACAATATGGTATGTTTTGTCTATGGGATCATAATGATAGCTCACAAAATTATAGAAATCACCATTCTTTAAATCTGTAATTAATTCATTAGGAAAGGAGGTGAGTTTTGTTTTAAAATCTGTTTTAAAACTCTTGTTGAATTTATTTAATTTTTTATTGTTGTCATCGTGTAAAACAACTTTAGGAAAAAACCTATCAGGTTGAATTGTATTTAAAAACACGTGATTGTTTCCTTCGGAATAACTTTCTGATAAGCGTGTGCCCAGATCTTTAACTCTAAAATCATTTTCTCTGGTATTCTCAATTTTAAAATACTCTTGCTGTCCAAAACAAAATAATGGACTTGCTACAAATAAAATGATATAAAGTAGTTGTTTCATGTGCTTGTATAGCTATTCTTTAGTTACTTTGTATTGATAAATATACTTAATTTATGGTTGATAAAGCATTGTTTTCTTATTTAGAAGAATTTGTAACTCCAAAGCGTCGTGAGAAATTTGATAGAATTCTTGATAAGCGCACCAAACATTTCACGGTGGTTTTAGAAGATGTGTATCAAATGCATAATACCAGTGCCGTCATTAGAAGTTGTGATGTATTTGGTGTTCAGAAAGCACATGCCATAGAGGTACAACATAAAAATGTATTGGATAAAGAAATTGCTATGGGCGCTCAAAAATGGGTGGATTTGCAATACCATTCCACTACTGAAACCTGTATTGATGCATTACGAGAGCAAGGCTATCAGATTATTGCCACAACACCACATAACAATTCTTGCTTGGTTGAAGACTTTGATGTGACTAAAAAAAGCGCATTGTTTTTTGGCTCAGAACGTGATGGTGTAAGTGATAGTGTCATGCAGCAAGCTGATGGGTTTATTAAAATACCAATGGTTGGTTTTACGGAAAGTTTAAACATATCAGTGTCAGCTGCAATTATTTTACAGTCTGTAACGTCTAAATTGCGTAATTCAAATTTAGATTGGAAATTATCAGAAGAGGAAAAAGAAGAACAGCGCTTAATTTGGATGAAAAACTCTATTAAAAGTATCGATAAAATATTGGAGCGTTATCATCAAAACTTAGCAAAATAATTGGAAATATTACTCAGTACCTCTAATTATAATTTGTTTTGGTTGATTTGCGTTTTCGATATTTTTAGCTGATTTTGTAATGATGTATATCAGATTGATGGTGTCGTTTTTTGAAGTGTTCACGGTGGTTACATCAATTTGTAAGATGTAGTTTTCGTCAACTATATACTCGTTAAAGTTTTGATTTATATATGTGTTATCAATTTTTAGTATAACAGGATTATCATCAAGAGTTAAGTGTTTTGCTATAAGATTATTTAAAGTGATAACACTTGGCTTATAGTCAGGTTTTAAAGTGATTAAAAGTTTTCCGAAATATTTAATTTCGTTAATTGTAATCTCACCTTTTTCAATATTTACAGCTTCAATTTTATTTGGGTTTATTGTCTTTAACAATGTATACCCATTTTTTAAAAAATCACCATTTATTAATACTGCAACATCATTTTTTATATCGTTTGTAGGTTGTAGATGTCTTATTCGGATATCAGAATCTTCAGAATACTTAGTTGTATTCTTGTTGACTGTAACACCAGAAATTTCTTGGCAAAATGATGTTGCACTTATAAATATTAATAAAATTGATGCAATTACATTTTTCATAAAATATAAACTATTTCTTCTTCAGTACTTTGTACTCTTCAAAACAACCACTAATGGCATCTAATA
>JBMZDR010000008.1:4051-97844 GCA_049614485.1 Flavobacteriaceae bacterium | reverse complement strand
ATTTTTAGCATTTCCATGACCTCAGCAGATTTGAGGTATTTTTTGGTTTTTACTGTCGTTTTTTCTTGAAGTAACTTTTTAAGTTCTTCTAATAATTCTAGTTTGAAATCGTAAAGATCTTCAGTTGTAATGATTGTTGCTGCCATTGTAAAACGGTTTTTAAGGTTGTTAAAAAGCCCCTACGAGAGTAGAGGCTAGGGCAATTTTATAGTTGCCACGATTTGACTTTCGTTTTACAAAGTTGGTGGGAATTATTATGATTTCTTCGGTAGTTGTTCGGTACTACCGAAGAAATTTAACATTTAAAAGGGTGTATTTTATGAGGTGTAAAGCTTGTAGTTATTTGCTATCTTCATAGCTCATTCTAGTTTCTAAGCTTGTTTTTAATTTGTCTAAGAATTTTGTTTTGTCAGTCTCTCTACTTTTAATTTCGGCGTAAGTTTTGTAGATATTACCTAAATCCATGTCAAAAAGTGTACTACACACATACGCCATTTTACTGATTTCAGCTTGTCCGTTTCTAATTGCTCCAGAGGCTTGTAGGGCATAAATGATTTCAATGAGATCAGTTTTAGAGGCTGTCCAAGACAAATTGTTAAGTATCGCAGGACTGACTTCTTCAATGGTACTTCCGGATTCTATTTTCTTTAATAAGAGCAGTTCGTCGTTATAAAAATTGACCAATAGGTCATACGCAATAAATTTTCCAACCAGATTGTCATGACTTGTAGAGAATTCGGGGTCTGAGAAATGTCTGGAACTATCATTTACAATATCTAAATCATTATTTCCTCGAATAAAGTAAATATGATCAAGACTATCTTCTTGATGCTTATAGTAATTCCAGAAAATTAGTTGTTTCTTTTTGCAGTCTTCTAATTTTTCTAATCGTTTGTGTATAAACAGCCGTTGTTTGTTGAGGTCTGCTGTTGGTTTTTCCATCATGTAAGCATGAAGCTTTACGAAATACTTTAAATACCCTAGAACAAAAGGTTTATCAGCTTTAAAAAAGTGTATTTCAGACTTTGAATTAGGGAAGTTATTCATATCTCTAATTTTAAGTCTAAGCTTGTATAAACACTCTTTAGATGTTGCAATTCCTTTGTTTAAGTTCTTAAAATCTTTTAATTCAATACTCTGCAAACGAGCCATTTCTTTATAAAATGGCTTCATAATTTGGGTGATTTCATGCATGATTTATAGGTTTAATTAGTTGCTATAAATTATTAATCTTTAAAAAGACACGCAACAAAAAAGCATAAAACCTTACATTTTAACACATGTTAATTCGTTCTTTTTAATGTGTTTTGCTCTTGATTAGTCTTTAATACCACCCTAAGTTTATTCATGTCATTACTTACTTTATTCTCCAAAACACGCGCATAAATTTGTGTAGTTGCAATTTTAGAATGCCCTAATAATTTTGAGACTGTTTCTATAGGCACACCGTTAGACAACGTAACCGTTGTCGCAAATGTATGTCTGGCCATGTGAAACGTTATATTTTTAGAAATACCGCAAATCATTGCAATCTCTTTTAAATAGGTGTTCATTTTTTGGTTTGAAATTACAGGAAAAACAGTGTCAGTTACTAAAGATTTTGCACATCCAATATACTTCATCATCAACTCTTCTGCAGTTATCAAAATCGGTATTCTGACTCTAGTATCTGTCTTTTGCCTCTTGGTCATAATCCATTTATTACCATCTATACCTATGACAATGTTATCCTCTGTAAGCTGCATAACATCTGTATATGATAAACCTGTATAACAACTAAAAACAAACATATCTCTGACAGAAGTTAATCTCTCTGTATCAAACTCCTTTTCAATAATAACTCGAAGCTCAACATCTGTCAGAAATTCACGTTCCACTTTTTTATATGATGGTTTAAATTTTATAAATGGGTCCTTATCTAACCATTCCATTTTATAGGCTAATGAAACCATTTTACGCAACCTTTGAAGATGTTTCATTACAGTATTATGCCCCATAGATTTATCAAATCCTATTGGAATGTATAACCGTAAAAACCTTTCAAAATCTACTATAAACTGATATGTTAATTGAGATAGATAAATATCCGAGGTTTTACAATTCTCATTTAGAAATATTTTAATATATTTTTGAGTGGTGAAGTAATTCTTTAAAGTTCCAAACCTCAACGATTCAGACATTTGTGTATTATGATAATCTATTAAAGTTAGTAACGAATAATGTTTATCATCTTCCCCTAAAAATCTGGCTTTTATCCCTTGAGCAGTGATCAGCTTATTCTCGTAATTTAACTGCTCATAAGCTTCAAAGATTCTACTCCTCACCTGATCAATGTAACGATTTAAAATACGAGATTCCTTTTTTGTTCCACGAACCTTACCACTACTAGTATCCCAATCACAAAGTAATACTTTTCGTTGTAGACTGATATTTACTCGTTTACTGTTTACAGTAATCCTAGCGTATATGGATACATAATTATTTTTAACACGTGATTGATTTATCCAGAAAAGGATGCTAAATGTTGTTAATCTTTTCATAGTTGTCATCTTTAATTAAATATGATTAAAAGACGAAAGTCAAATCAACTACTATAAGCTACAAATTTTCAATATGAATAGTCGGTACATTAACTTGTTTAAAAAACTGTTAACCGATTTGTGAACCAAAGTTATGAAATTAAATCAATTCTTATGATAGTCCAAAAATGATAAAACCCTGTAAACAATAAGTTTTACAAGGTTTTATATTCATATGATATATATTTCGTCGGGGTGGCAGGATTCGAACCTGCGACCTCCTCGTCCCAAACGAGGCGCGATGACCGGGCTACGCTACACCCCGAAATATTCGGTGCGCAAATATACGTGTATTTTTTAATTCAACAAGTTTTTACAAGATAATTTTAATCTTGATTTTACTAAAAATATAGTCTACTTTTGTAATAAAAACTATCTCATGCTAATTATTGGTATCACTGGCGGAACCGGAAGTGGAAAGACTACGGTTGTAAAGCAAATATTAAACGAATTATCTGAAAACGAAATTTCAGTAATTTCACAAGATTCGTATTACAAAGACACCTCCGAATTAAGCTTTGAAGAACGTACCCAAATTAATTTTGACCACCCTCAATCTATTGACTTTGACCTGCTTATTGAACAGGTTAAAGATTTAAGACAAGGTAAAACTATTAAACAACCCGTTTATTCTTTCATTGAACACAACAGAGTAAATGAAACCATACCAACATCGCCTAAAAAAGTAATCATAGTAGAAGGCATCTTAATTCTAACAAACCCTATACTAAGAGATTTATTTGATATTAAAATATATGTGCACGCAGATTCTGACGAACGACTAATCAGACGTGTAAAACGTGACATTACTGAACGCGGCAGAGATTTAACCGAGGTACTTGACAGATACCAAGACACCTTAAAACCTATGCACCAACAGTTTATAGAAAGCACAAAAGAGTACGCTGATATCATCATCCCTAACAACAAATTCAATACAGTAGGTATAAATATTGTTAAAACAATTATTAACGAACGATTATCCTAAAGAATTTGTATTTTTAGGCATTAAATCCTAAATATGTTTTTAAAAAAATTACAAGAACATAAATATTTTAAACACATCCTCAACCCCTACATAGCCATAACCATTGCTTTTGTAGTGTGGATGTTGTTTTTTGATGACAACTCATATTTGTTTCACCGAGAATTAGATAGCGTCATTAACGAAAAACAAGCCGAAATAGAACTGTATCAAACTGAAATAGAAAAAGACAAAAAAAGCATACAAGTTTTAAATAACGATGAAAATCTTGAAAACTTTGCTCGTAAAGAATATTACATGAAAAAAGATAATGAGGAGATTTACATAATAGAATACGAAAACAAACCAACTAAACACAAAACCGATGAGTAACTATTTATTCAATGAGTTTGAAGGTATATCTGCATCTGCTTGGAAACAACAAATTCAAGCCGATTTAAAAGGAGCTGATTACAATGACGCCTTACTGTGGAAAACCAATGAAGGGATTACCGTAAAACCGTTCTACCACAACGATACAGATAATGAAACAGCAGACATTTCAAGCAACAATTGGAATATTGCACAGTTAGTATCAGTTAAAACAGCTGCAGATGGTAACAAAAAAGCCCTTAACGCTATTGAAAAAGGAGCCGAGTCAATTGTTTTTGTCATTGATTCAGAAATAAACATCTCAGAATTACTATCAAATATCAATACAACTACTATTGAACTTCAATTTAATTTTAAATTGTTAAGTTATAAAATGATAGAAGATGTATTGCAGCTAGATTTACCGCAATGCTACCTTAATTGTGATATTATCGGAAACTTAGCAAAAACAGGAAACTGGTATACATCTTTAAAAGATGATTTTAAATTCATTAAAACTACCATTTCAAAGTATCCGAATAAGAACATTTTAAGTATTGACACGTCGGTATACCAAAATGCCGGAGCAACAATCACCCAGCAATTAGCTTATGCCATGGCGCATGCTAACGAGTATTTTAATAATTTTAATGAAGATGCATTACCAAAACTCCAATTTATAACATCAACTGGAGGTAACTACTTTTTTGAAATTGCTAAAATTAGAGCCTTAAAGCTGCTATTTAAAACACTTAGTGAAGCTTATGGATCTGAAAACCCTGACTATACTATATTAAGCTACCCTTCAAATAGAAACAAAACACTATACGACTATAATGTCAACATGCTCCGCACAACCACAGAATGTATGAGTGCTGTTTTGGGGGGTGCTAATACTATATGTAATTTACCTTATGATCACATTTACCACAATTCAAATGAGTTTGGTGACAGAATAGCTCGTAATCAACTGTTAGTATTAAAAAACGAAAGTGCATTTGATGTGGTAACAAACCCAGCAGACGGTGCGTATTATATAGAATCGTTAACTCAACAATTGGCTGAAAAAGCGTTGGAAATATTTAAACTGATTGAAGCAGGAGGTGGTTTTTTAGCACAATTAAAAGAAGGAACTATTCAACGAAAAATAAAAGAAAGCGGACTTAAAGAGCAAGAGCAATTTGATGACGGAAACTTAGTACTATTAGGGACTAACAAACACCCTAACCCTTCTGATAAAATGACGCATGAATTAGAAAAGAACCCCTTTGTAAATCGCGAGTCAAGAAAAACATTAATTGCCCCAATAACCTCAAGAAGAATTTCTGAAAAATCAGATAAAAACAGATTAGAACAAGAATAAGCAAACTCAAATATAAAATATAAAAATGAAGAAATTAGTTTTAGCCGCAGTATTAGGTGTTACAATGTTAAGTTGCAAAAAAGAACCAACATTTGAGTACAAATATACTGACCAACCACAAGTTTTAACATGTGAAAACAGTGATTCAAAGTTATTTAACGAAGCCTATTACGCTTTTGAAAATGCCATACTTACCCAAGCAAAAAACAATAATAAAAGACCTAATTTTAATATCACACTTGATTACGCCTTAAGAAACTACATCATGAGGGCAAAAGGACATATTAGGATTACAGATTACGCGACTAAAGAAGCTTATGATGTGTTTCATATTCTTAAAAACAAAGACATTTGGAATGGCTCACAGTTAAAAAGTGATGCTGCAATTACCGAATGTATTGGTAATAACATCTCTAACACAACAATCAAAGGATCATTCAACACATTGCGCTCAGTTGAAAGCTTAAACCCGAAACTTGTAGCCTCTACAATTACTGATGACAGAACAATTAGAGGTCAATACACAGACAAAGCCTTGATGACTTATGTGGCCTTAGATATGTATTACTCTAAATTTTATAATACTGATTTTTCTAAGGTTGAGTTTCTTGTTGAAAAAGAACCAACTGTTCAACCTAAAGCAAAAACCACTCAACCAGAAATTGGAAAAAAATTAAATCTAGAGGTTAATAAAACGAACACTGAAAAGCATGGTCCTAACGACGGGCACAACCATTAACAATGAAAAGAAAAGATGTTCAACATATAAAACTGTCTACTACTGTTAATAACACCGAGGTTAAAAAAAACTCCGTGTCTAATACAGCAGAAGATATTGCTATCAAATCATCATACACAAAAGATGATGTATCTAGTTTAAAACACTTGAATTTTGTAGCTGGAATTGCCCCTAACTTAAGAGGACCATATTCAACTATGTATGTACGTAGGCCTTGGACAATCCGTCAGTATGCTGGATTTTCTACAGCTGAAGAATCTAATGCATTCTACAGAAGAAATTTGGCCGCTGGTCAAAAAGGGCTCTCTGTAGCCTTCGATTTAGCTACCCATAGAGGCTATGACTCAGACCACGAACGCGTTGTTGGTGATGTAGGAAAAGCCGGAGTCGCTATAGACTCTGTTGAAGACATGAAAGTCTTATTTGACCAAATACCTTTAGATAAAATGTCAGTTTCTATGACAATGAATGGTGCCGTATTACCAATCATGGCATTTTATATTGTGGCAGCTGAAGAACAAGGTGTTGACAAAAAACTCTTAGCAGGAACAATTCAGAATGACATCCTGAAAGAGTTTATGGTACGTAACACATACATCTACCCTCCTACACCATCCATGAAAATTATTTCTGATATTTTTGAATATACAGCTAAAAAAATGCCGAAATTCAATTCTATAAGCATTTCTGGATACCATATGCAAGAAGCAGGTGCCACTTGTGACATTGAATTAGCATATACTTTAGCAGACGGATTAGAATATATTAGAAAAGGAATTGCAGCCGGAATGGATATTGACGCCTTTGCCCCAAGATTATCATTTTTTTGGGCCATAGGAATGAATCATTTTATGGAAATTGCAAAAATGCGTGCGGGTAGAATGTTATGGGCTAAATTAGTCAAACAATTTAACCCAAAAAACTTAAAATCATTAGCATTACGTACACACTGCCAAACATCCGGATGGAGTTTAACGGAACAAGACCCCTTTAATAACGTTGCACGAACATGTATTGAGGCTACAGCAGCTGCCTTTGGAGGAACTCAAAGCTTACACACCAACGCATTAGATGAAGCAATTGCTTTACCAACAGATTTCTCTGCACGTATTGCACGAAACACACAAATATACTTACAAGAAGAAACACATATCACCAAAACCGTTGACCCTTGGGCCGGAAGTTATTATGTTGAAAACTTAACAAACGACATTGCTGAGAAAGCCTGGAAACTTATCGAAGAAGTTGAAGAACTTGGCGGGATGACCAAAGCAATTGAAGCAGGAATTCCAAAAATGCGTATTGAAGAAGCAGCCGCAAGAAAACAGGCACGTATTGATTCTGGTCAAGATGTGATTGTTGGTGTTAATAAATACCGATTAGAAAAAGAAGATCCGCTTCATATTTTAGAAGTTGACAACACTATTGTTCGTAAATCACAAATTGACCGTTTAAACACCTTAAAAGCCGAACGTAATTCTGAAACCGTTGCTGATTGTTTAGCTGCGCTAACTAAAGCTGCTAAATCAGGCGAAGGCAACTTGTTAGATTTAGCAGTAAAGGCCGCAAGAGCAAGAGCTACTTTAGGTGAAATTTCTGATGCTTTAGAAATAGAGTTTGGAAGATACAAAGCAGACATTAAATCATTTACAGGCGTGTACAGTAAAGAAATAAAAAACGACAAGTCTTTTGAAAAAGCAAAGCAATTAGCAAATCAATTTGCAGAATTAGACGGTAGACGTCCACGAATAATGATTGCTAAAATGGGGCAGGATGGTCATGACCGTGGTGCAAAAGTTGTTGCTACAGGATACGCTGACGTAGGTTTTGACGTAGATATTGGACCGTTATTTCAAACCCCACAAGAAGCAGCAAAACAAGCTGTGGAAAATGATGTGCATATTCTTGGCGTATCATCATTAGCAGCCGGACATAAAACATTAGTACCAGCGGTAATTGAAGAATTAAAAAAATACGGTCGTGAAGATATTATGGTCATTGTTGGTGGTGTAATACCGCATCAAGATTACCAATACTTATTTGACGCTGGTGCAATTGCTGTATTTGGACCCGGAACAAAAATCAGTGAAGCCGCTATAGAGATATTGCAGATTTTAATTGATAGTTTCAACTAAAAATTAAAATTAAACACCATAAAAAAAGACTACTTCGGTAGTCTTTTTTACTTTAACTAATGGTTAACAACTTTCACTTGAATAACTCATAAATAATTGTATTTTTACATTTAATTCAAATTTCTAATTAATGGGTAAAATCATTGCAATTGCAAATCAAAAAGGTGGTGTTGGTAAAACAACTACATCTGTTAATCTAGCTGCCTCTTTAGGCGTTTTAGAAAAAAAAGTATTGTTAATTGATGCTGACCCACAAGCTAATGCTACATCTGGGCTTGGTATTGATGTAGAGTCTGTTGAAATTGGAACTTATCAAATTTTAGAACACTCTAATACCGCTCGAGAAGCAATTCTAAAAACGGATTCTCCAAATTTAGATTTGATTCCGGCTCATATTGACTTGGTTGCTATTGAAATTGAATTAGTTGACAAAGAAGAGCGTGAATACATGTTGAAAAAAACTCTAGCTGATATTGTTGACGACTATGATTATATTTTAATTGACTGCGCACCATCATTAGGCCTGTTAACCCTAAATGCTTTAACCGCCGCGCATTCTGTTATCATCCCTATTCAATGTGAATATTTTGCTTTGGAAGGTTTAGGAAAACTATTAAACACTATTAAGAGTATTCAAAAAATTCATAACGAAAACTTAGATATTGAAGGTCTTTTATTAACCATGTATGACTCTCGTTTACGTTTATCAAATCAGGTTGTAGAAGAAGTTCAAAAGCATTTTAATGATATGGTGTTTAGCACAATTATTCAAAGAAACGTGCGTTTAAGTGAAGCACCAAGTTTTGGTGAAAGCATCATCAGTTATGACGCAAGCAGTAAAGGTGCAAACAATTATTTAAGTTTAGCAGAAGAAATTATCAAAAAAAATAATTAGTAGCTATGGCAAAGGCAATGAAAAAGCAAGCATTAGGAAGAGGACTGTCTGCCCTATTAAAAGATCCTGAAAAAGATATCACATCTGTCTCAGATAAGAATGCCGACAAAGTTGTTGGTAATATTATTGACTTAGATATTGACGCTATTGAAGTCAATCCGTTTCAACCAAGAACAACCTTTAATGAAGAAGCCTTACGTGAATTATCTTCTTCAATAAAAGAATTAGGAGTTATTCAACCAATTACTGTAAGAAAAACTGGGGTTAATCAATTTCAATTGATTTCTGGTGAACGCCGTTTTAGAGCATCAAAATTAATTGGCTCTGAAACGATTCCTGCATATGTAAGGCTAGCAAATGACCAAGAATCATTAGAAATGGCTTTGGTAGAAAACATCCAACGCCAGGACTTAGACCCTATAGAAGTGGCCTTATCTTACCAAAGATTAATTGACGAGATTAACCTTACTCAGGAACAAATGAGTGAACGTGTAGGTAAAAAACGTTCAACAATTGCAAATTACTTACGCTTATTAAAGTTAGACCCCATCATTCAAACAGGTATGAAAGATGGCTTTATTTCAATGGGCCATGGTAGAGCAATTATAAACATAACAGACTTATCTGATCAATTAGATATTTACGAACAGATTTTAACCAACAAGTTATCTGTTAGAGATACTGAAAAGTTAGTTCAGCACTATAAAAACACACATACAACTACTCCAGTAGAACCAAAAGAAACTCCTAAATACATTAAAAAAAGTATTAAAGAGTTCTCTGACTTCTTTGGTGCAAAAATTGGTGTAAATGTAGGAAGAACCGGTAGCGGGAAAATAACAATTCCCTTTTCTTCTGAAGAAGATTTTAACCGAATTAAAAAATTATTAGACCGTGAAAAATAATCTTTTCATCGTAATTCTTATCGGTCTATTTTCTTTAAGTTCTCTTGCGCAACAATCTGGAGAATTAAAATTAACTGCAAAAGATTCTACAACGGTTAAACCTGTTAAAATAGATCCTTTGTCGCCTGCAAGAGCTGCTTTTTTCTCTGCGGTTTTACCAGGGCTCGGACAAATTCACAACAAACAATATTGGAAAGTTCCTATTGTTTATGCTGGTATGGGTGCTGGAATATATTTCTACACACGTAACAACAAGCAATACAAACGCTATAGAAATGCTTACAAAAGACGTTTAGCTGGTTTTACTGATGATGAATTTACAAACCAAACTACAGGAGAACAAACCTTAAGTGACGCGTCATTAATAGATGCTCAAAAATTCTATAGCAAAAACAAAGATTTATCCCTGTTAGTAACCGGTATATTTTATATTTTAAATATTGTTGACGCCAATGTTAGCGCACATTTAGCACAGTTTAACGTGAATGAAAACTTGAGCTTACGTCCGGATTTCTATCAAAATGACATAGATTACAAACCTAACTTAGGACTAACACTTAACTATCAATTCTGATGAATATTGCATTATTAGGCTACGGAAAAATGGGTAAAGTAATTGAAGAAATTGCTTTAGAACGAGGGCATCAAATTACATTCAAATCAGGCAGAAATACCACAACAATAGATCTTTCTAATGTAGATGTTGCTATCGATTTCAGCATACCTGATGCTGCAGTAAACAACATTAGTGCTTGTCTGCACCAGAATACTCCTGTTATATCCGGAACAACAGGTTGGCTTGATCACTATCAAGATATAGTGGATTTATGCGAGAAAACTAACGGCGCATTTATCTACAGCTCCAACTTTAGTGTAGGCGTGAATGTGTTTTTTGAATTGAACAAGCATTTGGCAAAAATGATGCGTCAGTTAAAACAATACAATGTCAGTATTGAGGAAATTCACCATACGCAAAAACTTGATGCTCCAAGCGGAACCGCCATTACTTTAGCTGAAGGTATTATCGAGAATTCTGAGAATACATCTTGGCAATTAGACAATACAAAAGAAGACAATCAAATTCCAATTCTTGCAAAACGCATTGAGAATGTACCAGGCACACATCACATAAACTATTCAAGTACTGTTGATACTATAGAAATTAAACATACAGCTCATAACAGAAATGGGTTTGCACTTGGTGCTGTTGTTGCTGCAGAATGGCTTATAGGTAAAAAAGGCATCTATTCTATGAATGATGTATTAGGACTTTAAAATGTTAAAACAAACACAAAACAGTAACAATTAATGATTAGTAAGCACTAATCTTAAAAGAAAAAACTTTTCAATTTTAAAGTTTATAATTGACTCAAAAAAATAGTACACATGACACTTACACAATGGTTTATATTTTTCTTAATCACACAAGTAATTCACGGATTAGGAACTTGGAAATTATACATTAAAGCTGGCAGAAAAGCATGGGAAGCGTTTGTTCCTGTATACAACGCCGTGGTTTTAATGGGAATTATTAACAGACCAAAATGGTGGGTCATCTTATTATTTGTACCAATTATCAACTTAATCATGTTTCCTGTTATCTGGGTAGAAACCTGTAGGAGTTTTGGTAAAAACACCTATACAGATACAGCTTTAGCAATTTTAACATGCGGACTATACATTGGATACATTAACTATGCACTTGATGTGGAACACATCAAAGACCGAAGTTTAAAAACCAAAAGCAGTTCTGGTGATTGGGTAAGCTCTATTTTATTTGCCATTGTAGCGGCAACATTAGTGCATACCTATTTCATGCAACCCTTTGTTATACCAACGTCATCTTTAGAAAAAACATTACTAAAAGGAGATTTCTTATTAGTAAGTAAATTCCATTACGGCGCACGATTACCAATGACAGCTGTGGCTGCCCCAATGGTTCATGATACATTACCAATAGCAAAAACCCCTTCTTACTTAAAAAAACCACAACTACCTTATTTAAGATTTCCTGGTTTTCAAGACATTAAGCGTAACGACATCGTCGTATTTAACTGGCCTGCTGATACTTTGTTCAACATGTACAAACAAGCCGATAAAAAATATGAAAAACCAATTGACAAGAAAACCAACTATGTAAAACGCTGTGTAGGTATTGCAGGTGATTCTTTAGAAATTAAAGACGGGTATGTCTTCATTAACGGAAAACAAACTGTTTTACCAGACAGAGCAAAAACACAATTTTATTATACCGTTATCTCTAAAAAATATTTATCTGCCCAATATTTAAAAGACGGTATTGGAACTACTGAATTTAATAGATTTTACAAGATAGGAAAAGCGTCAGCTGCCAGATATAACCTAAGAGATGTTGTCCCTTTCCCTAACGACTCTACAAGTTACATGGTTGAATTACCTGGAAACTTAAACCTAAGCCAAAATACAGACTTTAAAGCAACAGACCGTTACAACATTAACATGTCTGTTGAAGAGAAAGAAACTCTAGCTAAGAATTCTGATATAGTTTCAATTAAAAGAAACATCAAACCAAAAGGAGAACGTGAAGCAAGTATTTTCCCGAAGTACGGCGATTACAAATGGAACGGCGATAATTTCGGACCTATCTATATTCCAGAAGCTGGAAAAACTGTTGAGTTAAACAAACACGTATTGCCGCTATACAAAGATATTATTACTGAATATGAAGGCAACAAATTAACTACAGACAATGACAACATCTACATTAATGGCGCTATTGCAACCTCATATACATTTAAACAAGATTACTATTGGATGATGGGAGATAACCGTCAAAATTCATTAGACGCAAGATATTGGGGATTTGTACCTTTAGACCATGTTATTGGTAAACCTGTTTTCGTATGGATGAGTATTAGCGGTGTAGAGTTAGGTTTAGGAAATATTAAAAACTGGAAATTTAACACCGAACGTATTTTTACAACTGTAGGTGGTAGCGGAAAACCTGTATCTTATTTACCTTACTTTTTAGCTGTTGTTGCAATGTGGCAAGGGTTTAAATTTTATAAAAAGAAAAAAGCTAGTAAAGAGTAAATGAACATATTAATTCACCCAACTTACTTCCCTACAATTGCACATTTTGTAGCAATCGTACATGCGGAAACGGTGACGTTTGAAGCCGCTGATAATTTCCAGAAGCAAACTTTCAGAAACAGAATGTATGTGTATGGCGCTAACGGGAAGTTATTGTTAAATATTCCGGTGAAACATAATAAAGACAAACAAAAGACTTTATATAAAGATATTGAGATTGAAAATGTAGAGAATTGGCAAAAACAACATTGGCGCTCTATAGTATCAGCGTACAAATCGTCACCATTCTTTGAATATTATGAAGATGATATAAAGGGTATTTTTACCAAACCGCAAACAAGTTTATACAGCTTAAATGTAGAAGTATTCAATATACTTTGTGAGTGTATTGAAATTGAAGCACCTATTTTATATACAGATTCTTTTAGCAACTCAACCTCACAATTTGATTTTAGACACCTCGTGAATTCAAAAAAAGAAACACCAATTCAACTTGAGCAGTACACCCAAGTATTTGGTGACAAATATGGTTATTTAAACAATTTAAGTATTCTCGACTTGCTATTTAACGAAGGCCCTAACACCTTAAATTATCTGGAATCACAAGCTAAATTTTGGTAATGCAATCCCTACTCCACTACTTTTTACATTTTGGTGCGCCCTTACTTATTGCATTATTTTTTTACAGAAAACAATGGAAAAAAGTTTATCTGATTTTTATCCTATCGATGTTAGTAGATTTAGATCATTTATTGGCTACACCAATTTTTGAAGCAAACAGATGCAGCATAAACTACCATCCTTTACATAGCTTTTACGCAATTGGTATTTATGCATTATTAGTAGTACCCAAAAAAACAAGGGTTATTGCTATAGCATTACTCTTTCACATGCTAACCGATTGGATAGATTGTCTACAAATGTAAACCTACCATGATATTTTAGTTTGCACAGGATAGTGATCAGAAAATTTATGATTGTAGTTTTTAAACTCTATTACATCTAGTCCTTCACTTAAAAGTATAAAATCTATTCGCAACGGAAATAGTTTAAAATCAAATGTTTTACCAAAACCATTGCCACTCAACTCAAACGCATCTGAATACGCTTCATTTTTAAACTGCTTATAAATGTATGAATATGCTGTATTATTAAAATCACCTAGTATAATCTTCTTATATGCGCATTGATTTTGATGCGCTATAATTGCTTGCGCTTGCTCTTGCTGCATTTCAAATTTAGCACCTATACGCTTAACCAAAAACTCCGTATTTTGCTCTGACAGATTGTTAAAATTAGAATTAATATGCATTGATTGAAAATGAACATTGTAAATCCTTATTGTTTCACCATCTTTTAAAACATCAACGTATATAGCCTTATTACTTGTGTTATCAAATTTAATTTCTCCTTTATTAATAATTTTATATTTAGAAAAAATTGCCTGACCATATTTTACTTTTTGACCAGATAAACTTTCGTACTTATATGGGTATTCCGAAAAGTTAATATTCTTGTGCGGGTGAAACTCTTGAAAGGCCACAACATCAGGAGATTCTTTCAACACAAATGCTTCTATAGACTTTTCAACTTCTGGTGTTGGTATCCAATCATATAAATTGAACAACCTAACATTATAACTCATTACAGACAACCTTGTATTTGTAGATTTTTCCGAAGGTGAAAACCTATACAATGCACTTATACTATCATATCCTAACAGTAAAACAATTAAAGAAAGTAATAGTTGTCTTTTAACTTTCAACAACCAATACAAACAAAAAACAGCATTTAAAACCAATAATACAGGTACAGACAAACTAAGTACAGAAAGTAACGAAAACGTTTTTGGTGGTACAAACGGTAACAAATATGCCAATAGTAAAACAACAGCAAATATGCAGTTTGCAAAGTAAATAATTTTATCTATGAGGTTTAATTGTTTCAACGGTTCTTATTAAATTAGTCTTTACCAGATTGAAATAAAAAAGCCTTCTCTTCTTTAGATAAACTTTCATAACCATTTTTGCTAATTTTATCTAAAATAGCATCTACCTTCTCTTGCTGTATACGTTTTTTTTGATATATAGTTTTACCAGATGCTCTTTTTTCAGATCTAGTTTTATAAACTGTCTTTAAGTTAGATGTTTTCTTAAATGTAAACCACGAAGTTATTATTGTCATCAATTTTTCAAAACCTTTAGCTATATCATTCCCCTTACTTAATTGTGACGCATATATATAGCCAAATACAGCCCCACCAATATGTGCAATATGGCCTCCAGAGTTCCCATAAGGAATTTGAATCAAATCAAGAACTACAAAAAACAGTCCTAATTGCCATAATTTAACTTTAAATGTAAACACTGAAACCTCCATTTGAGGCAATGATGTACACACAAAAATCAAGACTGCCATAACCGAAGCCGAAGCTCCTACTAAATAACTTAATTGATTGTTAAACACCGGAAATAAATTATATGATAGCAAAAACAACACACCTCCAACCAACGCTCCCAACAAATACGTGTTTAGAAAAAGTTTGGCACTAAAACGGGTTAAAAACAATTTTGACACATAGTATAAAGTCACCATATTAAACAACAGATGCAAAAAACCTTGATGTAAAAATGAATATGTAAAAACTGTCCAAGGTTTTATGACCAAATCTGAAAACTCTTTTGACAACACAAACCAATCATACAAAACTGACGTTTTAAACAGAAAGGCTGTTAAACCAAAAACCAGAAATACAATCAAATTGATTGCAATGAGTTTTTCAGCAACATTTAAGTTTTTGTACTTCGCTATTAATTCGTTCTTTGTCATTAATCCCAACGGTTGTTATTAAACTGTGTTTTTTTCCAATACAACATCATCAATAAACCTATCAAGGCACCACCAATATGCGCCCAATACGCTGTGTTATTCGGACTAAAAATAGAGATTCCTGTTAATCCTGAAAAAAGATCTAAACCTATTAATACTGGTATAAAATATTTAGCTTTTACTGGTACAGGAAAAAACAACAGCATTAATTCTGAATTTGGAAACAACATCCCAAAACCTACCAAAAGTCCCATTATAGCTCCGGAAGCTCCAACCGCCGGCGCATTAAACACACCATAAAAACTAGCCAATGACTCCTGACTAACATATTTCAAAATAGACGTATTATAACTTCCTGTTTCTAAAATAGATGAGATATCTGTTGCACTTAGTCCTGCCGATAACAAATCAGCATAGACACTTTCAAACTGAATGTAATTAGCTAATGTGTAAATTAAACTCGCACCAATACCTGCAGAAAAATAAAAAAACAGGAATTTAGTTTTACCCCACACCTGTTCTAAGGCACTACCGAACATCCATAATGCCAACATATTAAATAAAATATGATTCACACCAGCATGCATAAACATTGTGGTAACAAATTGCCAAGGCCTAAACAATTCATTTTCAACAAAGAATAGTCCTAGGTATTGTGTTAAATTCACACCGTATTGTGCGGCAACATATTTTGCTACAAAAAACAGCACATTGATAATAAGTATATGTTTGACAGTGTCTGTTATTCTAATCATTACAGTAGTTTTTTATCAAAATCATTCGTACTATAGGTAATAAAAATTGATTTATTTGTAGGAGATACAGTTGGTTCCTTACATGCAAACAACCTATTTACTATATCCTCCTGCTCTTGTTTTGTTAATGGCTTCCCGCTTTTTATAGCAATGCTTTTCGCCATAGATTTCGCCACCAATGTAGCATGTAAACTATCATCCTTAACTGTATTTTCATCAGCACAAGCCAACAAGTCACTTATTATGAATGTGACCTGCTCATTCTTTATAGCAGCTGGTATACCACTTATTTCAATAGTTTCGTTTTCTAATTTAGAAAACACAAACCCCGTATGTTCTAATACAGATTTAATATCATTTAAAAACGCTAATTCTTCTTTTGTAACATCAACAATAACAGGAAACAACAATTGCTGACTTACAGCTTGATGTACTGTGATGTGCTGTAAAAACTCTTCAAACAAGATGCGTTCATGTGCACGATGTTGATGAATAACCATCATACCTGATTTTATCTTGCTGATGATGTATTTATTTTGAACTTGTAGTGTAACATGCTCCTGAACAACTTCTTCAGATTCAAAAAAAGACCCAGTCACTTCCTCTGATTCTACCTCAATTGTAGAAACATCAATTGATGAATCTGTCATTTTTGACTCTAAACCTACATACAAACTCTCCCAAGAATCACTGTTTTTTTTAATAGTAGATTTTGAAGAAAACCCACTAGATACAGATTTTTCTTTTTGATCAGGCTCAAACGGATTGAACGACCGATCTACTTCTATTGTTGGGTTTGCTATACTTTTTCCTTGATAAGAATAAGGCGTATCCATACTTGAATCACGTTGAAAATCAAGTATAGGTGCTATTTGAAATTGTCCCAAACTATGCTTAACAGTAGATTTAATGATGGCGTACAAATCATGCTCATTATCAAATTTAATTTCTGTTTTTGTTGGATGAATATTAATATCAATCGTTTTGGGGTCTACTTGCAGGTATAAAAAATAACCAGGATTGGCCTTCTCCTTCAACAAACCATCAAAAGCAGAACTTACAGCATGGTTTAAGTACGGGCTTTTTATAAACCGATCATTTACAAAGAAGAATTGCTCTTTGCTACTCTTTTTCGCAAACTCTGGTTTCATCACAAAACCACTAATAGCAACTATTTCTGTGTCCTCAATAACTGGCACTAGTTTTTCATTTGTCTTACCACCAAATATATTGACAATACGCTGACGGTGGTTTGAAATAGGCAAATTAAACACATCCGTGCCGTTGTGATACAAACTAAACGAAATGTCTGAATGAACTAAAGCTACACGTTGAAACTCATCAATAACATGACGCATTTCTACTTGATCAGATTTTAAGAAATTTCGGCGTGCAGGAATATTAAAAAATAAATTCTTAACTGCTATCGAAGTACCCGTTGGTGTTACTACAACTTCTTGCTCTGTAACCTTACTCCCTTCAATTTTAATTAACGTCCCTAAATCAGCATCATCGCGTTTGGTTTTCATCTCAACATGCGCAATTGCAGCTATAGATGCTAAAGCTTCACCTCTAAACCCTTTAGTGTTCAACTGGAATAAGTCTTCTGCTGATGAAATTTTAGATGTAGCATGACGCTCAAATGACAACCGCGCGTCAGTAGCACTCATTCCCTTACCGTTATCTATCACTTGAACTAGTGTTTTACCGGCGTCTTTAATAATTAACTGTATGTTAGTTGCTTTGGCATCAATCGCATTTTCCAATAGCTCTTTAACTACGGATGCGGGGCGTTGCACAACTTCACCTGCCGCAATTTGATTAGCAACATGGTCAGGTAATAACTGAATGATATCTGACATTAAAACAATTTGATATTATATTTATCTAAAATAAGAATTGCAATAGCCACTAGCAATACAAAAATAACAACTAGCCTAGTTTGTGATTGTTTCTGATCCGTTTCTTTACTTACAGTTTTCCAATCATCCCTAAACGATGCTCTTTTTTTAAAACTCCCTTTTATAGACGTACCGTCTTTAGCACCATGGTGCTTTTCGTGTAGTTTTTCCAAACGCTCCTTTCGCTCGTCATAATAACGAGGTTTAAATCCAAATGATTTATTCTTATTTTGTTTAAAAAGCGTTGGGAGTCTCATAAAATAATCGCTAATGATATTTTCAAAAATAATCATTTTACGGTAGATAATAAGCCGTTTGACTGCTAATTTTTGTTAAGGTAAGGTTTGGGCAACAAAAAAGCTGATTTTATTAAAATCAGCTTTCAGTATATTCTATAATCTTAAACCTTAATACTTATTTAAGGTGGCCATTTTTATTGCTGCTACAGCTGCTTCTGTACCTTTATTTCCGTGAATTCCTCCAGACCGATCAATTGCTTGTTGCAAAATGTTATCTGTCAACACACAAAAAATTACCGGAATATCGCCTTGGGTATTCAAATCCATTATTCCTTGTGCAGTTCCACTACAAACAAAGTCAAAATGTTTAGTTTCCCCTTGAATAACGCTCCCTATAGCTATTACAGCATCTACATCTAATTTCTGTATCATTTTCTTGCAGCCAAAAGGCAACTCGAAAGTTCCTGGTACATCCCAAACAGTAATATTATCCTCTTTAACCTGGTGTTCTAACAAGGTCTCTATGGCTCCTTGTTTTAACCCTTCGGTTATTTGAGGGTTCCATTCAGAAACAACAATCCCAAATCGAAAATTTTTCGCATTTGGGATTGTGTTTTTATCGTATGTTGATAAATTTTTATGTATTGTAGCCATATTACTTTGCTTGCGCTTTTCCTAAAAGTGCATCGACTTTTCCTACTTCTAAAGATGTTGAAAACTCATCTTTAATTCTTGTTAAATACTTAGTTGCAACATCATTTTTACCTAAATCTAACGCTACAACAGCTGCCTTATATAAAAACTTTGGTGTACTGTAATCATTAGTTGTAGCTTCTAACGCTTTTTCATAATGTGTTAATGCATCTTCTAATTGGTTTAACTGCACAAAAGCATCAGCAACACCCCCTTTAGCATTAGCTGCTAAAATTTCGTCATCAGAACTAAAGTTATCTAAATATGTTACTGCATTTTGATAGTCATTCATATTTAAATAAGCCATACCAGCTGTATAGTTTGCTAAGTTAGCTGCTTTTGTTCCGCTATAGTTTTCAATAACATCTAATAAACCTAACTTCCCTTCACCCCCATTAAGAGCTAAGTTAAATAAAGAATCTTTTGCAGTTCCGGTAGCATTTACAGCTTGTGCGAAATAAGATTCTGCTTTATACGCATCATTTGATGCTTCTGCTTCATTAGGTTCTTGAATAAATTTACCATAAGCCATATATAATAATACACTTAACGCGATTACCCCTACAACACCAAAAATATACTTCTGATTAGCAGCAACCCACTCCTCAGCTTTGTTAGCAGAATCATCTAATGTATTAAAAACCTCTTCTGTGGTACTTTCACCTTCTACGTATCCTTCTACGTCATTAGTTAAATCGTCATTTACAACGTCTTCAACCTTCTCTTTCGGTTTTCTATATCCTCTTTTCTTATATGTAGCCATAATCTATATTGTATGTCGAGCAAAAATATAATTTTTCTTTTAATATTAATACTAATGTTTTGATATTTTTCAATAATTTGCAAACCGCTTATTTATTCAACAATTGAAGCCTATTTACCCCATGATTTTGCAACGCATATCTTTATTAAATTACAAAAACCTTGAATCTGTTTCTTTTGATTTTAACGATAAAATAAACTGCTTTGTTGGCAATAATGGGGTTGGAAAAACCAATGTATTAGATGCCATTTATCATTTATCATATGGTAAAAGTTATTTTAACCCAATTGCTTCACAAAATATCAACCACAACTCAGACTTCTTTGTTATTGACGGAGAGTATTTAAAATCTGAACGGCATGAAAAAATTATTGTTAGTTTAAAAAGACAACAAAAGAAAGTTATTAAACGTAACGGAAAAGCGTATGATCGTTTTTCTGATCATGTTGGTTTTTTACCACTAGTTATCATATCTCCTGCTGATAACGATTTGATAAGTGAAGGTAGTGAAACTCGTAGAAAGTTTATTGACAGCATCATTTCACAATCCAATAAAACCTATTTAACAACATTAATTAAATACAATAAAACTTTATCTCA
Source organism: Flavobacteriaceae bacterium (assembly GCA_049614485.1). Classification (GTDB taxonomy): domain Bacteria; phylum Bacteroidota; class Bacteroidia; order Flavobacteriales; family Flavobacteriaceae. The sequence goes on along the minus strand of JBMZDR010000008.1, from coordinate 77,040 downwards.
ACGTAATTCATTACTAAAATATTTTGCTTCAAACAACACATTTAACGCAGATACCCTAGCGGTTTATAATGAGCAATTAACCGAATTTGGGCAAATAATATATGAAACGCGAAAAGAATTTATTCATGTGTTCACTCCTATTTTTTTAGAAAAATATAGCGCGTTAAGCAATAATAATGAAGACGTTACATTAGGCTATAAAAGTCAATTGCACGATATGACTTTTCAAGAGTTACTACGTAGAAATTTACAAAAAGATAAAATTTTACAATACACCTCAGTAGGGACACATAAGGATGATTTGGTTTTTGGCATCTCTGAACATCCTATAAAAAAGTTTGGGAGCCAAGGACAGCAAAAATCGTTTTTAATAGCTTTAAAGTTAGCACAATTTGATTTTTTAAAGCAACAAGCTGGCATAAAACCCTTACTTTTATTAGATGATATTTTTGATAAGCTAGACGAAAACAGAGTCAGCCAACTTATTAGACTAGTAAACAAAGATGAATTTGGTCAAATTTTCATTTCAGACACTCATGCAGAACGCACAGAAAACATCATTCAAAAAACCAATAAAAGCTATCAAATATTTAAACTACAGTAACATGAAAACCTTATTTAGCCTACTGCTTATTGTAGCAACAAGTTGCTCTAAAAACATAACTCAAGACGATTTACAACATCTAAATGGGTATTGGGACATCGAGTTTGTAGAATCTGAAGCTAAAAAGATCACAAAATTTGGTGTTAATTCAACTATTGATTTTTATTATTTAAACGACAACAATAAAGGATACCGAAAAAAAGTAAAACCAGATTTTAGCGGAAAATACAAAACGAACAATATCAAAGATAGCATCCGTATTACTAATGAAAATAACCAATTTATCATTCATACATCAACACCATTAGATTCTTGGGAAGACATAATTATTGAGCTTACTCCCGAAAAATTAATTTTACAAAATGACAAAGGTGTTCTTTTTCATTATAAAAAACATGAGAAATACAATTTTTAAAATGGCAAAAAGAAATAGAGATAATATTAGCTTAAGCGATGCTTTACAGGGATTTATAAAAGAGAATAATTTAGATAAAGGTCTGGAGAAAATTGATGCCATAAATGCTTGGTATGCTGTTATGGGAAAATCAATTGAAGCATACACCAATGATGTTGAATTAAAAAACAATACTTTAATAGTGAGGCTAAGCTCCGCAGCGTTACGCGAAGAGTTAAGTTACGGAAAATCTAAAATAATCATTAACATCAATGAGTTTCTAAGACGTGACGTTGTAAAGGACTTGCTTCTAGCTTAATTAGCATTCACTATAAAGCACAAAAAAGCCTAAAGATATTTCTTTAGGCTTTTTTGTGTATATGTTCTTATGTAATTAAAACATTTCTCTTCCTGCAAAATGAAAAGCACCTTCAATAGCTGCATTTTCATCACTATCTGAACCATGTACAGCATTTTCTCCAATAGATGTAGCGTATAACGAACGGATTGTTCCTTCAGCAGCTTCAGCTGGGTTAGTAGCCCCTATTAAAGTTCTGAAATCTTCAACTGCGTTATCTTTTTCTAAGATTGCAGCAACTATTGGTCCACGAGTCATGAATTCAACTAATTCACCAAAGAAAGGTCTTTCACTATGCACGGCGTAAAACGCTTCTGCATCTGCGGTAGTCATTTGAGTAAGTTTCATTGAAACTATTCTAAATCCTGCTGAATTAATTTTTCCCAAAATTGCTCCGATGTGACCGTTTTCAACGCCATCAGGCTTTATCATTGTAAATGTTCTATTAGTTGCCATCTTATATTTTTTTTAAAAATTTTTGTGCAAAAGTAGTTATTTTAATAACACACACAAATAAGTTATCTGATAAATAAAAAAAGAGCAGTTAAACTGCTCTTTTTTATTATAGTTTTCTAATTTATAGCCTCTTAGAAACGTTTAGTCTGCACTAATCGCATTCCGTAAAACTCATGTGTTTTACCTGGTAAAGTAGCCACCTTATTTGGTATTCTACAAAAAGACGCTCTACTATCCCAAGACCCTCCTTTAACAATACGCTTTTCTCCTCTTTTAGGGCCAGTTGTATTTGGGTCTTGAACCATACCTGTTTTTACAGCTTTAAAATGGTTTTCATCATAAAAATCCCAACACCATTCCCATACATTTCCATTCAAATCAAATATACCTAACTCATTAGCATATTTAGATCCGTAAGCATGAGGTCTAGCCTCACTGTTTTCTACTGTCCATGATACTAAGTCTAGCTCATTAGACCCTGCATACCTATATCCTTTAGATTTCTTTCCACCTCTAGCAGCAAATTCCCATTCTGCTTCTGTTGGTAATCTATACCCATTTGATTTAAAATCACATAAATATCTTGGACCCGCTTTTGAATATGCTTTAGAATAGCCATGTTTTTCACTTAACCAATTACAATACTCTACTGCTTGCTCCCATGTAACATTAGTAATTGGGAAATCATTATTCCAACCCCAAGATTGTATTTCTGGCATTTTATTTCTCGTAGCTTTTACGAACTCTTTCCACTCCCATACTGTGACTTCAAACTTACTCATGTAAAAATCCTTAACCATAACTTTACGCTGTGGCTTTTCATCTTTTTCAGCTAAAAGGTCTCTTTTTTCTGCCCCCAACATTAAAGCGCCTCCCTCTACCTTAACCATTTCTGGCCAACCTTGGTCATTCCCCTGTGCAAAAGACATTGAAACACCCAATATTAATAATAGTGCGCTTTTAAAAAAGTAGTTTTTTTTCATTTTAAATTATTTTTAAGGTTTAGTTTAAATCGGTGCGAAATTAACAATATAATCTAATTATCAAAACATTAGATTAACAAATCCGTAAATCACACCTGTTATTTTAAGTTTTTAAGACACAAACCGTACCATTTATTTTTTCGATTACTTATATTCGCATTAATTATGCAAAAAACTGATATTACTAAAACAAAAGCGTTATTACAATCGTCTAAAAACATTGTAATAACATGCCATAAAGGCCCGGATGGTGATGCTATTGGATCTTCATTAGCACTTTATTTATATTTAAAAAAAACGCATCAAAACATTAGCATTATTGTTCCTGATGATTTCCCTTATTTTTTAAAATGGCTGCCTGAAAATGATCATATAATATGTTATGATTCTAAAAAAGAAGACGCCGACATTTTAATACACCAAGCTGATTTAATTTTTAGTTTAGATTATAACGCGCTTAACCGTACCGGTGAAATGGCAAAAGAGCTTGGCGCCTCTACAGCTAAGTTTATAATGATTGATCATCATCAACAACCCGATGATTATGCTGAAGTAACGTATTCTGACACCTCTATATGCTCAACATGCCAAATGGTATATCATTTTATTGAAGCATTAGGTGATGTTGCTAAAATAGATGCTGATATTGCCAACTGCATCTACACTGGTATTATGACTGATACTGGGTCATTTAGATTTCGATCAACAACAAGCACAACCCACAGAGTTATTGCAAATTTGATTGACTTGGGGATAGACAATGCCAAGATTCATCAAAATGTTTACGATAGTAATTCATACAATAGGCTGCAGCTATTAGGTAAATCATTAACTAACTTAAAAATGATTCCTGAATTAAACACTGCTTATATTTCATTATCTCAAGAAGAATTGGAACAATACAATGCGCAAAAAGGAGACACTGAAGGCATTGTTAATTATGCCTTATCATTACAAGGTATTAAACTTGCTGCTATATTCAAAGAAGACTTAAATAGCGGACTTGTAAAAATTTCATTCAGATCTAAAGGTGATTTTTCAGTAAATGATTTTGCAAGAACTCATTTTAATGGTGGTGGACATACAAACGCCGCTGGTGCCGCAAGTAATCTATCTTTAAAAGACACCCTTGAAAAATTTATTAGTATATTACCAAACTATAAAAAAGAGTTAAATTAATGAAATACTACACCCTTTTAATAATCATTTTTGTTTTCAATGCTTGTAAAGAGCCACAAGCCAGGCAGCCCGTATCTGTAAAAACAGGAACATTTTTACAAACTTCAGTAGAACGAACAAAGAAAAGATTACAACAAGAAAATAATTTAATTTTAAAATATATTAAGGACGATTCAACTAACACTTATATTAATTCTAACAACGGATTCTGGTACACCTATATAAGAAAAGATTCTCTTGCTTCTGCAACACCAAATTTTGGTGACAAAATATCTTACACCTATTCGGTATCAGACTTAATGAATACAACTATATATACTCCGGAGGATATTGGTAATAAAACATATTTTATTGACCAACAAGATGAAATTATTGAAGGATTTAGAAAAGGGTTAAAACTTATAAAACAACATGAGGAAATAAAATACATTTTTCCATCACAATTAGCTTATGGTTACAGAGGTGACGGACATAAAATTAATGTTAACACGCCTATTGTTTGCACCGTATCATTACACAATATAACAACCAAGAAAGATTAACAAAAAATGAAAACCATGAAATTACTATTATTATCATTATTTTTTGCAGTATCATCATGCAATGATCAGTACCCTGATTTAGAAGATGGTATGTATGCTGAATTTACAACCAATAAAGGAACAATCATTTGTGCCTTAGAATTTGAAAAAACACCAGTTACTGTTGCAAACTTTGTCTCTTTGGCTGAAGGAACAAATACAGAGGTTTCTGAAGACTTCAAAGAAAAAAAATATTATGACGGTTTGAAGTTTCATAGAGTACTTGCTGATTTCATGATTCAAGGAGGATGCCCTTTAGGTACTGGTACCGGTGACCCAGGCTACAAGTTTAAAGATGAGTTTGACCCAAGTTTAACTCATGATAGAGCAGGAATTTTGTCAATGGCAAACTCTGGACCAAAAACAAACGGAAGTCAGTTTTTTATCACACATAAAGATACGCCATGGTTAGACAACAAACATACCGTTTTTGGACATGTTGTAAAAGGACAAGACGTGGTTGATTCAATTGCACAGGATGACCAAATACAAACTGTAAAAATTATTAGAAAAGGTAGTGCCGCAAAAAAGTTTGATGCTGCTAAAATTTTTAGTGATCATTTTGAAATTGAAAAGAAAGAAGAAGAAGAAAAAGAGGCTAAATTAGTAGCTGTAAAAAAAGAAACTATAGCTATGTTTGAAAGCAACAAAGCTAAAGCTGAAACACTACCTTCTGGAATTCAAATTTCTTACATTACAAAAACAACTAATTCAAAACCAGAAATAGGCTCTAAAGTATTAGTTAATTATGCAGGTTTCTTAGCTGACGGAACTTTATTTGATTCAAACATTAAATCTTATGAAGAGAAATACAACATGCTAAACCCTAGAAAAACTCAACACAATGATGCTGGTTACAAGCCTATTCCTATGGACTATAGTCCTAAAGCTCGTTTAATTCAAGGGTTTAGAGATGGGTTATTAGCAATGTCAACTGGTGATAAAGTGTTGGTGTACATCCCTTCACACTTAGGATATGGCGAAAGAGGTGCCGGACCAATACCACCAAACTCTGATTTAATTTTCGAATTGGAAATTGTTCCAGCTCCAAAAACTGAGGAAACAAAATAATACAATTATAACATAAAAAAAGCCACTCAATTGAGTGGCTTTTTTTATACCTCATATTTACCTATATTATTTCTTAGGCGTTTCTTTCAAAACCTCTAAAAAGAAATGCCAATATTTTTTAGCTGAAGAAATACTTGCTCGTTCATCAGGGGAATGTGCCCCTTTTATTGTTGGCCCAAAAGACACCATTTCCATTTTTGGATAATGAGTTCCTAAAATACCACATTCTAACCCAGCATGACACGCCGCTACGTTAGCTTCTTCTCCATTTATTTTCTTATACAATTCAGCAGTTAATTTGACTATTGAAGAATTCATGTTGGGTGTCCAACCTGGATACGAACCAGACAATTCCACGTCAAAACCACCTAATTCAAAACAAGAGGTTAACTTATTAGCTAAATCATCTTTATTAGAATCAACTGAAGAACGTGTTAAACACATTACTGTTGCTTCACCATTGTCTATGATTATTTTAGCAATATTATTAGATGTTTCAACCAAACCTTCTATTTCAGGACTCATTCTATGCACACCATTTAAGGCAGCGTAAATAGACCTTATCACAGACACTTGAGCATCTGCATCCATTACTTTTTCTGGGCATGCTGTTTCAGTTAAAACAATATTCAAGTCAGCTTCTAAGCTTGCATATTCTGCTTTTATTTTAGTTATTTCAGAATTCAACTCATTTTTAAAAACATCTTGACAACTACTGTCAACTGCAATAACAGCAAAGCTTTCTCTTGGTATGGCATTACGTAAACTTCCACCTTTAACAGAGGCAACATGTAATCCACACTTTTTATAGCCTTTATACAACAAACGGTTCATAAATACATTTGCATTTCCTAAACCTTTGATGATATCCATTCCTGAATGACCTCCGTTTAGCCCCTTAACTTCAATTGTATACCCTACTGATCCATTAGGTGTCGCAACTTGCTTGTAAGATCTTGTAGCTGTAATATCAATACCACCAGCACATCCTACACCAATTTCATCATCTTCTTCAGTATCTAAATTTAAAAGAATATCACCCTGCAATAAACCGCCTTCCAAACCAATAGCTCCAGTCATTCCGGTTTCTTCATCAATAGTAAAAAGTGCTTCAATAGCAGGATGTTTAATAGTTTTTGATTCTAAAACAGCCATAATTGTTGCTACTCCCAAACCATTATCGGCTCCTAAGGTTGTACCTTTAGCACGTACCCAATCACCATCTACATACATTTCAATGCCTTGTGTATCAAAATCAAAATCAGTATCAGCATTTTTCTGATGCACCATGTCTAAATGAGATTGTAACACAACAACTTTTCGGTCTTCCATACCTGAGGTAGCAGGTTTTCTAATTATCACATTCCCTACAGCATCAATAACTGTTTCTAAACTCAAATCTTCACCAAATTTTTTCATGAAAGCTATAACACGTTCCTCTTTTTTTGATGGACGTGGTACGGCATTTAAATCGGCAAATTTATTCCATAACTCTTTTGGTTCTAATTCTCTTATCTCTTGATTCATGATTTCTGTTTTTTTACACCCCAAATATAGTGAGTTTTTAATCAATTAATATATTTAGATGTGATGTGATTTAGTTTATTTCATTAGATTTATAATCTTAATCAAGCTACTCATTACAGAAAAGAAATTGCCTTGAACATTCTTAAAAACAAAAAACTAGTTGTAGTCGCACTACTTCCTTTACAGGTGATATTAGTCAAAATATTAGGGCAACACCCTTATTTTGTTGACACATATTACAGTAATGGTCTGTATCCTATAATTTCAAAAACATTACGCCACACACTAGGATGGGTTCCTTTTTCTGTTGGAGATATATTATATGCCCTACTCATTATTTTTATACTAAAATGGGGGTTTTCTAACTTTAAAAGAATTTATAAAAACCCCAAACAAGCCATCCTTACTATTACTGGCTTTTTTTCAGTTATTTATTTTGTATTTCATTTTTTATGGGGGTTGAATTATTACAGAACTCCTTTATACAAAACTTTAAATTTAGACACCACATACTCAACGAATCAACTGTTTGATGTTACAGAGATGCTTATTGCTAAAGCTAACGGTATTCATTTAAAAATTGCTCCTAGTGACAGTCTTAAAGCTGTAATACCGTATAGTACAACTCAGGTTTTTGAAAAAACAGTTAACGGCTATTCACAATTACACAAAAAGCACCCTCAAATAAGTTACAAGACCAGAAGTATTAAAAAATCTATTTGGTCACTTCCCCTTACATACTCAGGATATAGCGGTTATTTAAATCCGTTTACTAATGAAGCACAAGTAAACTACTTGATTCCTAAATACCATTTGCCTTTAGTGAGCTGCCATGAGGAGGCACATCAAATAGGTTACGCTGCAGAAAATGAAACTAATTTTATAGGATACTTAGCCTGTAAAGAGAATCCTGATGTTTATTTTAATTACGCTGGAGTTACGTTTGCTTTACGTTATTGTTTAAAAGAAATATACAGGCGTGATGAAAACAAATATGACTACTTACTTCAAAAAATTAATTCTGGTATTTTAAAAGATTTCAAAGAAAGTCATAATTTTTGGCGTGGTTATCAAAACCCTATGGAGGTTATTCTTAAATATGGCTATGATTTATTTTTAAAAAGTAACAATCAGGAAAAAGGGATTAAAAGCTACAGCTACGTTGTTGCTTTAATTGTTAATTATGAACAACAAGAACACAACTAATCATCATAATATGTCTTATTCGGTCGCCCTTAAAAACACCATAACCCTCATCAACTTACCGCTTGTTTTTGATTCTTTAAATAAACATCTGCACGATATATCATTAGCTTTTCTGTGTTTTGTTTTTTATACGCATATACCGTATTTTCATTTTGTAAATCTTGATGGACTTGTTTACTGATAACTGTAGACGTTTTTAAATTCTGTTCGCGTTCAAATACTTTTTGTTGAACCCAAGTTTTTACTTCGGATTCTTGGTCTTCTAACTTAAAATCATAAGCGCTTTTTTGAGCTAATAATTTAGCGATTATAGGAGAGGTTTCAATTGCTAAAAACAGAATGAAAATAAAGAATGACGGCAACCACGGTAATTTTCCTAAAGCCGTAATTCGTGCCATAACGCCATCAAAATTTGCTATTATAGGTTGGGTTATACTTTCATGTTGCTCTTGTTTTGTAATGAGATTTTTAATAGCAATTTCTAAACCTGAAATTTTCGCTTGATTACTGGTTTTTAAACCTTGTAATTCAGTTAGAGCGGCATCATGTTTATGTCTTTTCTCCTCATACACTGGCCCTTTACCCAATAATTTTGTCCCTGCTCTACCTTCTGCTTCTGAGATGTAAGTATCATATAAGCTGTTAACTTCTTTCTCTTTGGAGGCAACTTCTTGTTGTAAGGCTTTAATTTTCGACTTGTGCTCTTCTATTTTTGGAGTGTATTGCAGAGCTATTTGCTGACTATTAGCCAATGTCATATCATTTTTCTGCTCTAATAAAACTTGATTGATTTCTTTTTCAAATATTTTCAATTCCAAAGGCTTCGAAATAACTACTGCTATAATCATTGCCAATACTAATCTTGGTAAAGCTTGTAATAACTCTTGAGTAAAAGACTCTTTTTTCTTTATAGTTGATACAATAAACCGATCTAAATTAAAGATTAACAATCCCCAAACTACTCCAAAAGCTATAGCAATATAGATGCTATCAAACACCATAAATAAGGCATAGCTGGATGCTATAAATGCCATGACAGCTGTAAAAAATACGGTGGCACCAATTCCTACATATTTGGTTTGTTCGCCTTTAGAACATTGGTCAAGAAGATCTGTATCTGCCCCTGAGCAGATGATAAAAAAGTGTTTTAACATGATGAGTGTTTATTTGATTGATGATGTTGATGATACTATTAGAACGCAAAGTCATCATTTTTGTTACATCTTTTCATGAAAAAATAGTGTAATAGATGAACAATAAATAGCTTAACTGTATATTTGCCCCATGCAATATATAAGTAGTACACAAAATGCACTAGTCAAAAAAGTGCTGCAATTACAGGATAAATCAAGACTTCGTAAAAAAGAAGGGCTTTTTGTTGTTGAGGGGTTAAGAGAATTAGAGCTCGCTTTAAAAGGTGATTATGATTTAGATACCGTATTTTTTTATAAGGAATTGATTTCTGAAGAAGAGCTTACTTCTGTACTTCCCCAAGACACCAGCATAATTAGTGTGTCAAAAGATGTGCATCAGAAAATAGCATATAGAAGTTCTACAGAAGCAATTGTTGCCATTGTAAAAACAAAATCGAACGCGCTAAGTTCAGTTCAATTTCAAACTAAAACACCACTGGTATTAATTGCAGAAGCTCCTGAAAAACCTGGTAACATTGGTGCTATTTTAAGGACTGCTGATGCCGCAAATGTAGATGCTATTTTTATAGCAAATCCGAAAACGGATTTGTACAACCCGAACATTATTCGTTCAAGTGTTGGTTGTGTCTTTACCAATCAAATTGCTACAGGAACAACAGAAGAAATTATTGCCTTTTTAGCAGAACGTCAAATAAATATTTACGCAGCGACATTACAGAATTCAAACAACTACCATAACGAAGATTACACCCAAGCATCTGCTATTGTTGTAGGAACTGAAGCAACTGGTTTGAGTCAAGAATGGCGCGATGCTGCTAAGCGAAACATCATCATACCTATGCAAGGGCAAATAGATTCTATGAATGTATCTGTTGCAGCTGGAATTTTAATTTTTGAAGCCAAACGTCAGCGCGGCTTCAATTAACAATGAATGGTTAATAATGTAAAATTATTATAAAGTTAGTTTAATGAAGGAAAATATAATTGCTACAAAGACATATAGTTTCGCTGTTAAAATAGTACTCTTAAGTAAAAAACTGATTGCCGCAAATGAGTATATTTTATCAAAACAAATTCTAAAATCTGGAACTTCCATTGGAGCTAATGTTGAAGAAGCAATAGGTGGTATATCTAAAAAAGACTTTAGAGCAAAAATGTCTATTTCATATAAAGAAGCTAGAGAAACTAATTATTGGTTAAGAATCCTAAGGGACACTAATTATATTACTTTAGAAGAGTTTGAACTCTTAAACAATGAACTTACCAGTATTTTAAAAATACTTTATAAAATAATAGATTCTTCAAGGGACTAATTTCTATTTAAATTACTAATCAAACATTATTAATTGTTAATTAACAAGTATGACTGCACAATTACTATTTTATATCATCATCGGAATTTTAATTTTTGATTACTTGGTTGATCAATTTTTAGATTACCTCAACGCCAAACATTACAATGACGCGTTACCAGAAGACTTACAAGATGTGTATGACGCTGATGACTATAAAAAATCACAAGAGTATAAACTTACCAATTATAAATTCGGAAAACTATCAGGATTCTTTTCAATTGCATTAACTTTAAGCTTCATCTGTTTTGACGGGTTTAAATTCGTTGATGATTATGCTAGAACTATAACCGATAATTCTATTCTAATTGCTTTAATCTTTTTCGGAATCATTATGATTGGTTCGGATATTATCACAACGCCTTTCTCCTATTACCAGACTTTTGTTATTGAAGAGAAATTCGGGTTTAACAAATCGACTAAAAAATTATTTTTCTTAGACAAACTAAAAAGTTGGCTGATGAGCGCCGTACTTGGTGGCGGTATATTAGCCTTAATTATTTGGTTTTTTGATGTTGCGGGCAAGAATTTCTGGTTGTATGCATGGGGGGTGGTAACCGTATTCAGTTTATTCATGAATATGTTTTATACCAAACTTATCGTGCCCTTGTTCAATAAACAAACACCATTAGAAGAAGGAACTTTACGAGATAAAATTGCCGCTTACGCAAAAACCATTGGTTTTGAACTGGATAACATTTTTGTGATAGATGGCTCAAAAAGGAGTACAAAAGCCAATGCGTATTTTTCAGGATTCGGAAGCCAGAAACGCATCACACTGTTTGATACTTTAATTAACGATTTAAATGACGATGAAATTGTTGCAGTATTAGCACATGAAGTAGGACATTACAAACGCAAGCACATCATTTACAATCTAACCTTATCAGTTTTAGTGACTGGTTTTACCTTATGGTTATTGTCTGTTTTTATATCACACCCAATGCTATCAGAAGCATTAGGTGTGAAAATTCCTTCATTTCATATTGGCATGATTGCCTTCGGTATGTTGTACAGTCCGATATCACAAATCACAGGTTTTTTCATGAACATTTTGTCTCGAAAATTTGAATACCAAGCTGATGATTATGCTAAAGACACATATAATTCAGGTGATTTAATAAGTGCTTTAAAAAAATTATCTAAAAACAGTTTAAGCAACCTCACACCGCATCCTACTTATGTTTGGTTTCATTATTCGCATCCTAGTTTATTACAACGTATTATAAATCTAAAAAGATAAATTTAATTTAACTCCTATCTTATCTGATTTGCTTGATCTTAAAAAAAGAATTCCCACCCCCTGTAAGTGTTACAGACGCTAATGAGTATACTTTAAACCTAATGGACTCACCTGCATTTAATTCTATAACAGTAGTTACTCTTCTATATGGAGAGGACACATTAACACTTAAAACTTGTACTCCGGCATAATTTTCTTCTGCCATTAAGGTTTCAGTACCAGAAACAACTTTAAAAACCCCAATACCAAAATCTCCCGCAGAAACTGGATCTATTTTTATTTGAGAATACACTTCATATATCCCATTTTGTAATGCTGTAAAATCATAAGATGATGTATTATACTCATTATTTTTGTCAATATCTTCATTATCAAACGGAATCGTATTCCAACTTAAAGATGATATAGTTATACCTGTTGATGACCCAGAGAAGCTTCCTTTAACTAAACTTTTCAAATAACTATTCACAACATCTTCAGAAGATACTTTCTTAAATATATTATTGTCATTACGATCAACAATTAGCACCGAATTTTCCGTCGCTAAAACTGTACCGTTATTAATTAATTGTACACTAAGATCGCCATTAATATCAAGCATAGCTTGCGGGTTAGTTGTTGCTATCCCTACTTGAGATTGAACTGAAAAAGAAAACAAACAACACAATAAAAATAATTTAATTTTCATAATACTATAATTTAAATGATTATTAAGAGTTTCTATTATAAAGTTCCTTATTTCAATAAAACGTTACCCAGTTATTTAAAAAAAAAACGAAAAATAACTGATTAATAACAACATACACACTGCAAAAACACACGCATTTAGCTAAAATTTAATTTATTTTTATTATTTATTTGGTTATCAGTTTATATTTTACATAAATTTGCTTTAAATTATGAATGTAACAACAACATATAACACAAACTGGTGGTGGTTCCGATTTAACTCAATAATCGTGAACTCGTAACCTGTTTATATATAACACATAACAAAGGCTTACCGTTTTCGGTAAGCCTTTTTTTATACACAAAAATGAAATGAACATAAATACTTTAATATCCACAAGCTTATCAGACACTATAACACCAGTTGGTTTATACCTAAAACTGCGTGATCAATTTCATAATAGTTTTCTCCTTGAAAGCTCTGATTATCATGGAAATGAAAACAATTTTTCATTCATATGCTTAAAACCTTTAGCTACATTTATTGCGCAACATAATACAGTTACAACTTCAATTTTAGGTAAAGAATCAAAAACTGAAGTCGGTTCAAGAAAAGAGGTGACAAAACATTTACAAAATTTTATTACTGCTTTTAATGTTGAAAAAAATGACCACGTTACCAATGGTATTTTTGGCTACAGCAGTTATGATGCTGTGCAGTATTTTGACACCATTAACTTTGACGAACACAAGAGAAAAAACACAACCCCAGAGATGCATTATTCATTATTTCAATTTATTATTCAAATAGATCATTTTAAAAATGAAATGACCATTTTAGAAAACTGTGTTGAAGGTGCTAAATCTGAAATTGAAAGTATAAAACAATTAGTACAGAATCATAACCATCCTAAATATCATTTTAATATAGAAGGCAACCAAACATCAAATATTACTGACAAAGAATTTAAACACATGGTCAGCAAAGGAAAAGAGCACTGTCAATTAGGTGATGTTTTCCAGGTGGTATTATCACGTCAATTTTCTCAAAAATTTAAGGGTGATGATTTTAATGTATACAGAGCTTTACGTTCTATAAACCCATCACCTTATTTATTTTATTTCGATTTTGGTGATTTCAAATTGTTTGGCTCATCTCCTGAAGCACAATTAAAAGTCGCTCATGGCAAAACAACTATCAACCCAATTGCCGGAACTTTCAAACGAACTGGTAACGATATAGAGGATCAGAAACTAGCAGAAGCTTTAGCAAAAGATCCAAAAGAAAATGCTGAACACACCATGTTAGTTGACTTAGCACGAAATGATTTGAGCAGACACGGAAAAAACGTGACTATTAAAACCTATAAAGAAGTTCAGTTTTATAGCCATGTGATTCATTTGGTTTCTGAAGTTGAAGCCGATAATAAAAATGAAGATGCCATTCAGATGTTTGCCGACACCTTTCCTGCAGGAACGTTATCTGGAGCTCCAAAGTATAGAGCAATGCAATTGATAAATAAATTTGAAAACCAAAATAGAGGGTTTTATGGCGGTGCAATTGGTATCTTTGGGTTTGATGGCAGTGTTAATCACGCCATCACAATAAGAAGCTTTATGAGTAAAAACAACACATTGTATAGCCAAGCCGGAGCTGGAATAACAGTAAACTCTAATGAAGATAACGAATTACAAGAAGTTAATAATAAATTAAGCGCTTTAAAACAAGCTTTAGTTTTAGCAGAAAATATATAATTATGGAAAAGATACTAGTACTTGACAATTACGATTCATTCACTTATAACTTAGTGCATTACATAGAATCTAACCCCAAATATTCTGTTGATGTTTATAGAAATGATGAAATTTCAATTGACACAGTTAATAGGTATGATACTATTATACTTTCACCAGGACCTGGTTTGCCTGATGAAGCTGGTATTTTAAAAGAGTTGATAGCTCGTTATGCATCAACAAAAAAAATATTAGGTGTTTGTTTGGGAATGCAAGCAATTGGTGAGGTTTTTGGTGGTCAACTAGACAACCTCAACGATGTATTTCATGGTGTTGCCACAAAAATAACTGTATTAAACACTGATGATTTAATTTATAAAAACCTTCCAAAAACTCTAGAAGTTGGTCGATATCATAGCTGGGTAATATCAAACACAAATTTCCCGAACATATTAAAAATAACGGCTACAGATGACAATGATCAAGTCATGTCTATCAAGCATCAAGATTATAATGTGTACGGTGTACAATACCATCCAGAGTCAATATTAACAACTCATGGGAGAGAGATCATTACTAATTTCTTAGACATCTAAACCTATGGAATCTACACTAAAAAAGACTAATCCAATGTTAAGGTTACACCACTTATTTGATCATCAAAAGTTAACCAAAGAACAAGCCTACGAGACGTTAACTCGTATCGGGAAAGGTGATTTTAACACATCACAAATTGCTTCTTTTTTAACGGTTTTTTTAATGCGTAATATTTCTGCAGATGAACTGTCAGGTTTTCAAAAAGCTTTATTAGATTTATGTATAAAAATAGATTTCTCCGACTTCAATACGATTGATGTGTGTGGAACAGGTGGTGATGGAAAAGATACGTTTAACATATCAACTTTAGCGGCATTTGTTGTTGCTGGCGCAGGATATAAAGTGGCTAAACATGGTAACTATGGTGTATCCTCTTCTTGTGGCTCATCCAATGTTTTAGAACACCTAGGTTATAAATTCACTAATAATGAGTCAACTTTAAAAAAACAATTAGATACTGCTAATTTTTGTATGATGCACGCTCCTTTATTTCACCCAGCAATGAAAAACGTAGCGCCAATTAGAAAAGAATTAGGTATAAAAACGTTTTTTAATATGTTAGGTCCGTTAGTAAATCCGAGTAACCCTCAAAACCAATTAGTGGGTGTTTTTAACTTAGAAATTGCACGAATCTATAACTACATGCTTCAAAAATCTAATAAAAACTACAGCATATTACACAGTTTAGATGGTTATGATGAAATTTCATTAACAGGAAAATTCAAGAAATTTTCTAATACAAATGAAGCTATCTTATCACCAGAACAAATTGGATTTCCTACTCATAAACAGGATGCTATTTTTGGAGGACATTCTATAAAAGATGCCGCGGTTATTTTTACAAATGTACTACAAAACAAAAGCACGCAATCACAACAAAATGTTGTTTTAGCTAATGCGGCTCATGCCATAAACTGTATGGAGCCACAAGAAACATTAGAAGATTGTATTGCAATAGCCAAAGAGTCTTTACTGTCAGGAAGAGCATTAGCAAGTTTAACAAAAGTAACGCACTAACTATGACTATTTTAGATACCATAATTGCTCATAAAAAAACTGAAGTAGCGAAAGCGAAACAAGAAAAACCTACAAAAATTCTTGAGAGCAGTTGCCATTTTCAATCTCCTGAAATTTCATTAAAGGAGTTTATTTTAGATAAAAGCAGGTCTGGGATAATTGCTGAATTCAAACGAAAATCGCCTTCTAAAGGCATTATAAATCACACCGCATTAGTTACAGACGTTACTAAAGGGTATAATTCAGCAGGAGCGTCTGCTTTATCCGTTTTAACAGATACACATTTTTTTGGTGGATGTAATGATGATGTTATAACAGCTCGACAAGCAAATAACATTCCTATTTTAAGGAAAGATTTTACAATTGATGAATATCAAATTATTGAAGCAAAATCTATTGGCGCAAATGCTATTTTATTAATTGGCTCTGTATTGACAAAAGCAGAAATTAAAACATTTACGACTCTTGCTCATAGTATTGGATTAGAGGTGTTGTTGGAAATTCACACCGAAAAAGAACTTGAAAAATACAACTCAGACATTAGTCTTGTAGGAATTAACAATAGGAACTTAAACACCTTTGAAGTCGATTTTGAAAATGCGATTCGTTTAGCAAAAGCTTTACCGAAACAAACAGTCAAAATTGCAGAAAGCGGCATTAGTGATTATAAAAATATTGAATATTTAAAAACTCACGGATTTGACGGCTTTCTTATTGGTGAAAACTTTATGAAAACAGAAAATCCAGGCCTTGCATGCAAAACATTTATTGAGAACATAAACAAGAACTGCCATGCTTAAATTAAAAGTATGTGGAATGCGTGATAAGGAAAACATCAAAGCGCTTTCTGAGTTAAAACCAGATTTTATGGGGTTTATATTTCATGAAAAATCGCCTAGAAATGTGACTCATACTATATCAATTACAATTCCTAAAGACATTTCAAAGGTTGGTGTTTTTGTTAATAAACCGATAGAATTTATTACTGAAAAAATCAAAGCTTTCAATTTAGATTACATTCAGTTACACGGCAATGAGTCGCCAGAATTTTGTTCTGAATTAAAAAACAAAGGGCTAAAGATTATCAAAGCATTCAATATTTCTGAGGCATTTGACTTTACTACATTAAAATCATACGAATCATTTTGTGATTACTTTTTGTTTGATGCCTTCGGCAAACAAGCCGGTGGTAATGGTATTGCTTTCGATTGGGCGTTATTAAATAATTACAAAGGGGAATTACCATTTTTATTGAGTGGCGGAATTAATGACACAATGGTGAGTTCTATTAAGAATATCACTCATTTAAAGTTTTCGGGAATAGATATTAATAGTGGTTTTGAAACTGCTCCCGCACTGAAAAATATTAAGAGTATTAAATCTTTCAGTGAAACTATCAGGAAGTCAAACTAAATATATCGTCCTTACAGGAACGAAAATCATAATATAAACCCACAGGAGGGCATTAAAGCATTTAGAAATGAATTATACAGTTAATAAGAAAGGGTTTTATGGTGATTTTGGTGGTGCGTACATCCCTGAAATGCTCTATCATAACGTGAATGAACTTAAAGAATGTTATTTAGACATTATAGAATCTGATGCGTTTAAAAAAGAATATAAAGAATTATTAAAGGATTATGTAGGTAGGCCAACACCACTCTATTTAGCAAAAAACCTATCTAAAAAATACAATAGCACCATCTATTTAAAACGTGAAGATTTAAATCATACTGGTGCACATAAAGTGAATAACACCATTGGTCAAATTCTATTGGCACAAAAAATGGGTAAACAAAGAATCATTGCTGAAACTGGTGCTGGACAACACGGTGTAGCTACAGCTACTGTTTGCGCTTTAATGGGCTTAAAATGTATTGTGTACATGGGAGAAATTGACATTCAACGTCAAGCACCAAATGTTGCACGCATGAAAATGTTAGGCGCAGAAGTTCGTGCGGCAACCTCTGGAAGTAAAACTCTAAAAGATGCTACTAATGAAGCAATTCGTGATTGGATTGCAAATCCGGTTGACACGTATTATCTAATAGGTTCTGTAGTAGGACCACATCCCTACCCTGATATGGTAGCCCGTTTTCAATCGGTTATTAGTGAGGAAATGAAAACGCAATTAACTGAAAAAACAGGAAAGGATTATCCTGATAAAATTATTGCTTGTGTTGGAGGTGGTAGTAACGCTGCAGGGGCATTTTATCATTATCTAGATGACACTAACGTAGAACTTATTGCCGTTGAAGCTGATGGTTTAGGTGTTGCAACAGGAAAAAGTGCCGCAACTACACAACTAGGAACTGAAGGAATTATCCACGGAAGTAAAACGTTGTTAATGCAAAATGACGAAGGTCAAATCACTGAGCCTTATTCTATTTCAGCAGGATTAGATTATCCTGGAGTTGGACCTTTACACGCACATTTATTTAAAAGTGGCAGAGGGACGTTTATCGGTGTTACAGATAAAGAAGCTTTGAACGCTGCTTACGAACTTACCAAAATTGAAGGTATTATTCCAGCCTTAGAATCTGCACATGCATTGGCTGCTTTAAATAAGTTAGAGTTGTCACCTGATGACTGTGTAGTCGTCAACTTATCTGGACGAGGTGATAAAGACATGGAGACTTATATCGCTAAAATGAATTCAAATTTATAATACGGATAAAATGAATAGACTTGAACATTTATTTTCTACTAAAAAGAATATTTTAAACATATATACCACTGCTGGGTTTCCTAAATTAAAAGACACTATAGATGTTGTTAAAAACTTAGCCGCTTCGGGTGTAGACATGGTTGAAATTGGCATGCCTTTTTCTGATCCTCTTGCTGACGGACCAACCATACAACAGAGTAGTGAAATTGCTATACAAAACGGAATTACTCTTGATTTGATTTTTGAGCAAATACAAGAAATCAGAAAAACTGTTAATATCCCAATTATGTTAATGGGTTATTTAAATCAAATCGTTAAATATGGTACCGAGGAATTTTTATTAAAAGCAAAAGACGTTGGCGTAGATGGACTTATATTACCAGATTTACCTTTGGACATTTATTTAGAAGATTATAAAACTTTATTTGAAACTCATGATTTAAAAATGAGCTTCTTAATTACACCACAAACCTCTGAAGAACGCATCAAACTTATAGCTAACGAAAGTACTGCGTTTTTGTATGTTGTATCTTCGTTTGCAATCACAGGAAGCAAAAGTGATATTCAAGACAGCCAAATAGACTATTTTAACTACATCAATAATCTAGAACTATGTGTTCCGAAATTGATTGGCTTTGGTATTAGCAATGCAGATACATTTTCTAAAGCCTGTACGTATGCTGATGGTGCTATTATAGGCAGTGCATTTATTAAACGTTTAAAAAAATCTACCAATTTATCAAAAGACATTAAGCAGTTTGTAAACAATATAAAATAAACACGTAAACTATTGCATATCAACACATTATTTACTAACTTTATATATTGAAAATTGAGATATACTAGTTATACAATAGTAATTATATATTGATAATGTTAATTATATCTCACAAGCTAAATAATCACGTAAAGGAATTTAAGAAGCAGAGAAATACAATTGTTTCGTAGTACTTTAGAAAGATTATTATAGCGATGCCAAATAAATTTCTAAGTGAATTTTTTTAGAATATTTATTTATAGTATTCATTTAAATATTTATTGGCATAAAGCCGTATTCATCCTTACAACTTGAATGCGGCTTTTTTTCATGTATTATGCATCGTCTTACAGGCCAAATTATATCAATTTAATTTCACATCTATTTTTAGAGTATCTTTGCCATACATTTTGTTTAAAACACCTCTATGACGTTTAAAGATTTAAAGCTTAACAAACCTATTTTAAAGGCTCTTTCTGAAAAAAAATACGAAGTTCCTACCCCTATTCAAGAGTATACTATCCCATTAATTTTAGATAAAAAAGATGTCATTGCTTCTGCACAAACCGGTACAGGTAAAACAGCAGCATTTGCTTTACCTATTTTACAGCTATTATATGATAAACAAGAAGCTGGTAAAAAAGGTAAAAAAACTAGAGCTTTAATTGTGAGTCCCACCCGAGAGTTAGCTATTCAAATTAACGAAAACTTTAACCGTTATAGCAAATTCACAAATTTAAAATCTGCTGTTATTTTTGGAGGTACATCTATTGAACCTCAAAAAGAAATTATTAAAAGAGGTATTGATATTTTAATTGCGACCCCAGGTAGGTTGTTAGATTTACATAAGCAAGATATAATCAATCTCGATTATATTGAAACCTTCGTATTAGATGAAGCCGATTTAATGCTAGACATGGGGTTCATTGACGACGTTAGAAAAATAGAACGTTTGTGTCCTGCTAACAAGCAGACATTATTATTTTCTGCAACAATGCCTCATAAAGTTGTAGATTTAGCTAATACTATTTTAACTAACCCAGAAAAAGTAGAGGTCTCACCCACATCTTCAACTACCAAAACAGTTAGTCAAATATTATATTACACGCCAAAACCACAAAAAATAGAGTTGTGTTTACATTTATTAAGAACTACAATAAATGGGAATATTTTAATTTTCAGACGCACAAAATACGGTGTTGACAAACTTGAAAAATCATTATCAAACAACGGTTATAAGGTGGTTTCAATTCATGGAGACAAAGCACAAAGCGAACGTCAAGAAGCTATGAATGATTTTAAAAGAGGTCGTGCAAATATTCTAATTGCAACTGATGTTGCTTCAAGAGGAATTGACATAAAGGAACTAGATGCCGTTATCAATTTTGACATGCCCAATGTACCTGAAACCTATGTACACCGTATTGGTAGAACTGGAAGAGCAGGCAGTAAAGGTGTTGCTTATTCATTATGTTCTGCAGACGAAAAAGTGTATGTAACAGCTATTCAAAAAACCATTAATAAAATTATTCCTATTGAAGAAGAACACCCGTTTCCTTTAGATCCTAAAGCAAAACCTCAAGTTCATAAAAAACAAGGAAGCAAACATAAAAAGAGCAGAAAATCTGAAGGGTCTAAAAAGAAAAAGAAACGCTGGTATTAAATACTAATTACTCTAAAGTACATTCCGTTTACTATGCAGAGAAAAGGAAATCTGTTAGAAATTGCACAATTATTTTTCAAGTTAGGTTGTATTTCATTTGGTGGGCCAGCTGCACATATTGCCATGATGGAAGATGAAGTTGTTCATAAACGACAATGGTTTACACAAGAACACTTTCTAGATCTTATTGGTGCTACAAACTTAATTCCAGGACCAAATTCTACAGAAATGACCATGCACTGTGGTTATGAACGTGGTGGCTGGAGAGGTTTATTTATTGCTGGAGTATGTTTCATTACACCAGCAATTTTAATTACAATGTTATTTGCGTGGCTGTACCAAACGTACGGACACTTACCAGAGGTTGAACCTTTTATCTACGGTATAAAACCCGCAGTTATTGCTTTAATTATAATGGCGGGCTATCGGTTAGCTAAAAAAGCAGTAAAAACTACTGAGCTAGGAATTTTAGGAATAATAACTCTTATTGCCTGTTTATGTGGTTTAAATGAAATAGGCGCATTATTTGGCTGTGGCCTTATAGGTCTATTACTGTACTACTACAAAGAAAAACAAAACTCATTACACACATTTATACCATTGTTGCTGTTTCAAATAAGCAATCCTATAAAAATAGGAAGTCTTAAAATACTATTAACGTTTTTTAAAATTGGAGCTATTCTATACGGGAGCGGTTATGTATTATTTGCTTTTCTTGATACTGAACTCGTTGCAAATGGATGGCTAACACGACAAGAATTGATAGATGCCGTAGCAGTTGGTCAATTTACACCTGGCCCTGTTTTATCTACAGCTACATTTATTGGTTGGCAGATGAATGGCGTATCAGGAGCCTTAGCAGCAACGTTAGGAATATTCTTACCTTCCTTTTTATTTGTATTACTTCTCAACCCTATAATTCCTAAACTACGAAAATCTAATGTTATTAGTGCATTTTTAAACGCTGTAAATGTTGCTGCAGTAGCCTTAATTTTTGCAGTAAGTTTTGATATGTGCAAAGACACCTTAATGGATTGGAGAACCATACTTATCGCAATATTAAGTTTAATTGGAGTGTTTGTATTTAAAAAACTAAATAGCGCATCTATTGTAATTGGAGGCGCTTTAATCGGATATGTGTTAACTTTGATATAATATGAAAGTCGCTAGTGTTAAAGATATAAAAACTGAATTGAAACAACAGTCAAAAGATGAGTTAATAGAGTTGTGCTTACAATTATCTAAGTTCAAAAAAGAAAACAAAGAGCTACTCACCTATTTACTATTTGAATCAGATCATGAAGATCATTATATTGATACTGTAAAAATTGAAATAGACGAACAGTTTGAAAACATCAACACTAAAACCTATTACTTTATTAAAAAAAGTGTTCGGAAAATATTAAGAAACATTAAAAAGTACATTCGCTATTCAAAAAATAAAGAAACAGAAATTACTTTACTCCTATATTTCTGTAAAAAACTCAGTGAGTTTACTCCTTCTATTAAACGCAATACTGTCTTATTAAACATCTATAAACGAGAATTAGAGTCTGTTAAGAAGAAAACACTCGCATTACATGAAGATTTGCAGTATGATTATAATATTTCAATAAATAGATTGAGTATCTAATTTTTGGCACTACATTTGTATTGAATACAATAATTAATAATTAATACACAAACAATGAATAAAGGAACAGTAAAATTCTTCAACGACACTAAAGGTTTCGGATTTATTACAGAAGAAGGTTCAGGTAAAGAGTATTTTGTACACGTTACAGGATTAGTAGATGAAATTCGCGAAGGAGACGAAGTAGAATTTGATTTAGAAGAAGGTAAAAAAGGAATGAACGCAGTAAATGTAAGCGTTTTATAAAATATCTATTTTCAAAAACAAAAAGCCCAATCATTATTGATTGGGCTTTTTTTATGCGTAATAATTATTTTTTATTTCTACCACTTTTACGAAGCATGTACAAATATAAGTGCTCCACTTTATTTCTTGCCCAGGGTGTGCGTCTTAAAAACTTCAAGCTCGATTTTACCGAAGGATTATCATTAAAACAACGGATATTAATTTGTGTTCCTAAATGGTCCCATCCATAATATTCTACCAACTCTTCTACAATTGTTGCTAGTTTCACACCATGTAAGGGGTTATTTTTCTGTTGTTCCATAGCAAACTAATCTCTTCGTGGACGTCTTGACTTGTTTTTATTAGCGCTTCCACCGCCTGTTCGTCTTCTATTTGAATTATTACTGTTAGAGGAACCTCTCCTTGAATTACCACCTCTTGAAGATTTCTTTTGGGCCTTTCCTTTTATAGGTGTGCTTTCTAAATCTTCTTTACTTGGCTCATATCCTTCAATTGAAGACGTTGGCATTTTTTCTCCTAAAAGTTTTTCAATACTTTTCAAATACTCTCTCTCCTCGCCACAAACCAATGACAACGCTTCACCACTTGCTCCTGCTCTACCTGTTCTACCAATTCTATGTACATAATCTTCTGGGACATTTGGCAGTTCAAAATTAATAACATGTGGCAATAACGGAATATCTAAACCTCGAGCAGCAATATCAGTTGCAACTAAAACCCTTACTTTATTTGTCTTAAAGCCCTCCAGAGCTTTGGTTCTGGCATTCTGACTTTTATTACCATGAATAGCTGCAGCAGTAATGCCTTTTTTATTCATTTTTTCGGTCAATCTGTTTGCGCCATGCTTGGTACGTGTAAACACTAAAACTTGTTTCCATTTACCGTCGGCAATCAGTTTAATAATTAATTCGGTTTTCTTACCCTTATCAACGCGATAAACTTTTTGAACAACTTTTTCAGCTGTTGTATTTTCTGGGGCAGCTTCAACAGCTACTGGATTTCTTAAAATACTGCTAGCAAACGATTTAATTTCTTTTGAAAAAGTAGCTGAGAACAATAATGTTTGTCTTTCTTTCGGCACAAGCTCTAATACCTTTTTAATATCTCTTAAGAACCCCATATCTAACATACGGTCTGCTTCATCTAATACTAAGAACTCTATTTTACCTAAAGATAACGCTCCTTGACTTTGTAAATCCAACAGCCTACCAGGAGTAGCTACCAACACATCTACACCATCTCTTAAGGCTCTAATTTGTGGTTTTTGATTTACACCACCAAAAATTACCATTGATTTGATGTTCAAATATTCACTATACGCTCTTACATTATCATAAACTTGCGCTGCCAATTCACGCGTTGGCGTTAATACAAGTGCTCTAATTGGGCGTCTTTTCCATTTATTTTCGGCAACTAATTTATGCAACATTGGTAAGGTAAACCCAGCTGTTTTACCAGTTCCTGTTTGTGCAGATGCTAATACATCTTTTCCGTCAATAATTAATGGGATTGCTTTTTGCTGAATTGGTGAAGGCTCAGTATACCCTTTTTTTTCAACAGCTTTTACTAATGCTGTTGATAATCCTAAAGATTCAAATGTCATATGTTATTTTTAAATAAGCCTTTTTTGGCTTTTATGTTATTCTGACATTGTAATCTGTCAGTGATTTTACCCTGTAACACATCTATGGTGTTACATTTTGTAGCTGCAAATATACATTGATTTTTTGGCATAGTTCATTCTTTATAGAATTCATAAAAAAATATTGCAGAACTGTAGTACTTATTATATCTTAGATATATGACAGACGTAGAAATAGAACAAGAAAACGCAGCCATTGCAGCCGAATATAGAAATCTTTTAAAAATCAGTTACCAATCTTTAACTGATGAGGATAAAAAATTGATTCGATTGGCTTTTAACACAGCTGTAGATGCTCATAAAGACCAACGTAGAAAAAGTGGCGAAGCCTATATTTTTCACCCTATAGCAGTAGCAAAAATAGTAGCTGCTGAAATTGGTTTAGACGCTACTTCTATTGCAGCAGCTTTATTGCACGATGTCGTTGAAGATACTGATTTCACACTAAATGACATGGAACGTCTATTTGGCGAAACTGTTGCCCGAATTGTAGATGGGTTAACCAAAATTTCTAAACTACAAAGTGAAGCAGATGTCTCTTTACAAGCTGAGAATTTCAGAAAAATGCTATTGACATTGCATGATGATGTTCGTGTAATTATTATAAAAATCGCAGATCGTTTACACAACATGCAAACCATGGGCTCTATGCCTGGTTATAAGCAAGTGAAAATTGCTTCTGAAACTTTATACATTTATGCACCACTAGCACACAGAATGGGGCTTTACAACATAAAGACCGAGTTAGAAGACTTAAGTTTAAAATATACCGAACCAGAAGTTTACAATAGTATTCTTGAAAAAACAATAGAATCTAAAGAAGAACAAAACAACTATATTAAAACCTTTAATGAATCTATAAAAGACAGTTTACTCAATCAAAATATAGAATTCCAAATTAAGGGACGTCCGAAATCTATTTTTTCAATCAGAAAGAAAATGCTCAAACAAAACGTCACTTTTGAAGAAGTGTATGATAAATTTGCAGTAAGAATAATTTATAACTGTAATCAAGAACAAGAAAAATTCATTGCCTGGAAAATTTATTCAATTGTAACAGATCATTACCGTCCAAATCCTGTACGCTTACGTGACTGGATTTCTAGTCCTAAATCTACGGGTTATGAGGCATTACATATTACTGTAATGGGTCCTAAAGGAAGGTGGGTTGAAGTTCAAATTCGTTCTGAACGCATGAATGAAATAGCCGAAAAAGGCTATGCTGCACATTATAAATACAAACAAGGCGCAAATGATGAAGGAGGTCTAGATGAATGGTTAGTGAAGCTTCAAGAAGCCTTAGAAAACCATGAAGCCAATGCCGTAGATTTTATTGAACAGTTTAAATTAAATTTATACGCTAAAGAAATTTTTGTGTTCACACCAAAAGGAGATTTAAAATCATTACCAAAAGGTGCTACCTCATTAGATTTTGCTTTTAGCATACACACACAAATTGGATACAAAACTCGAGGCACGAAGGTTAACGGAAAACTTGTCCCGTTAAGTCATGTCTTAAAAAGTGGTGATCAGGTAGAAGTTATTACTTCCGAAAATACAAAACCAAGTTCAAACTGGTTAGAGTATGTCACTACAGCCAGAGCAAAATCTAAAATAAAATCATCACTAAAAGATGAAAAGAAACGTATCGCTTCTGACGGTAAAGAACTACTCACAAGAAAGTTAAAACAATTAAAAATTACTTTAAACGAAAAAAGCGTTAATGAACTGGTGTCTTTTTTGGAATTAAAAACAAGTTTAGATCTTTTTTATAGAGCTGGGTTAGGCAATATCGATAACAAGAAATTAAAAGATTTTGCTGCTGAACGTAGTAATGCATTTATTAGTTTCTTTAAAAAACGGACCAGAAAGAAAAGTAGTCAAGAGGAGCTGAATAAAGAAGAGATCACTCACAAATATGATTTATTAGTTTTTGGTAAAGAAGAAGAGAAACTAAACTATAAATTATCAAGTTGCTGTAATCCAATTCCTGGCGACCAAGTATTCGGTTTTGTAACCGTAAGCGAGGGGATTAAAGTACATAAAAATAATTGTCCAAACGCTGTAAGTATGCAAGCCAATTATGCATACAGAATTATCAAAGCAAAATGGATAGACTCTTCACAACAAGAATATTTCACCGACTTAGTAATTACTGGGATAGATCAATTAGGGCTTGTAAACAATTTAACAATGGTGATTTCTAACAATATGAATGTGAATATTAAAAAAATTAGTTTTGAAACAGATGATGGTATTTTTACTGGTCATATTACAGTTTCTGTGAAAAATAAAAAAACCATAGATAAGCTCATTAATAACATTCAAAAAATTAATGGTATAGATCGTGTCAAAAGAATTTAAACTGTTCTTTTTCAAACATCTGTAACAAAATAAACGCCCTCATTTGATTGTTAATAACCTTATGTTATTTAATCAAAAATAATTCGTTGGTAATGCCATAATTAATTGTAAATTTGTGCGTTCCAATTTTTAAAATTAATGGAAGAAAAAGACAACAATCAAGAAATCGTTAAAACGGTATTTACAAGCTATTTAGAAGAAAATGGGCATCGTAAAACGCCGGAACGATACGCAATTTTAAATGAAATTTACAGTAGTAATGATCATTTTGATATTGAATCATTATACATCATGATGAAAATGAAGAAATATCGTGTAAGTAGAGCTACACTCTACAACACCATTGAGTTGCTTCTAAATTGTGGTCTGGTAAGAAAGCATCAGTTTGGTGACAATCAAGCGCATTATGAAAAGTCTTATTTTGATAAAAACCATGACCATGTCATCCTTACAGATACTGGCGAGGTTTTAGAATTTTGTGATCCAAGAATTCAATCTATCAAAAAAACTATAGAAGACGTATTTGATATTGATGTTCACAACCATTCCTTATATTTTTACGGAACAAAAAAAACTAAATAACAACACACTAAATAACACACAATGGCAGTAGATTTACTACTAGGTTTACAATGGGGAGACGAAGGTAAAGGTAAAATTGTTGACGTACTTACCGCAGATTATGATATTATCGCTCGCTTTCAAGGAGGTCCAAATGCAGGGCACACTTTAGAGTTTGACGGCATCAAACACGTTTTAAGAACTATTCCATCAGGGATTTTTCATAAAAAATCAATTAATGTAATTGGTAATGGAGTCGTTATTGACCCTGTTGTTTTTGTTCAGGAATTGGAAGGTTTAGATCAGTTTGACATTGATTACAAATCAAAACTAATTATCTCTCGTAAAGCACACGTTATTTTACCAACACACCGTTTACTTGATGCGGCTTCTGAAGCGTCAAAAGGTAAAGCTAAAATTGGTTCTACATTAAAAGGTATTGGTCCAACTTACATGGATAAAACTGGTAGAAACGGAATTAGAATTGGCGATTTAGAGTTATCTGATTGGAAAGAAAAATACAGAAGTCTTGCCAACAAGCATGAAGCTATGATTAGCTTTTATAATGTTGATGTGCAATATGACTTAGCAGAAATGGAAGCAGAATTTTTTGCAGCCGTTGAAAAATTAAAAGAATTACAATTTATTGATAGTGAAGAGTATTTAAACCAAGCTTTAAAAGCAGGTAAAACTATTCTTGCAGAAGGTGCACAAGGGTCTTTATTAGATATTGATTTTGGAACATACCCGTTTGTAACATCTTCAAACACTACAGCTTCTGGAGCTTGTACAGGTTTAGGAGTTGCACCTAATAAAATTAAAGAAGTTTACGGAATATTTAAAGCTTATACAACACGTGTAGGTTCTGGACCATTCCCTACTGAATTATTTGATGACACTGGTTTAGAAATGGCTAAAGTTGGTCGTGAGTTTGGTGCTGTAACTGGCCGTCCAAGACGTTGTGGTTGGCTAGATTTAGTAGCCTTAAAATATGCATGTCAGGTTAACGGCGTAACTCAGTTAATGATGATGAAAGGTGATGTGCTTTCTGGGTTTGACGGCTTAGAAGTATGTACAGCATACAACTATAAAGGTGAAACAATTACGCATTTACCATATAATATTGAACCAGAAAATATCACTCCGATATACACAAAGTTCCCATGTTGGAAAGAAGATTTAACTAAAATGACTGAGGCAAGTCAGTTCCCTAAAGAATTGAATGAATATATCGCATTTTTAGAAAAAGAATTAGAAATTCCAATTAAAATTGTTTCTGTAGGACCAGACAGAACTCAAACAATACACAGATAAGAGACACTACTGTCTTTTGAAAAACACAAAAAACGCTTCTCAAATGAGAAGCGTTTTTTATTATCATCCACCCTATTCTATTATCTTTGTTTAAATCAATGATTATCCTAGAAAAACATATCGTACCAGAAGGTGATTACCATATTCGCATACAAGAATATGCTGGCACTGTATTTGAAAAACTACAAAGCAGAAGCGCCGTAAAAAAGTGTATTGCTAAAAAATGTATTTTAATAGATGGCGCTATTGCAGAAACTAGCGATTGGATTAAAGCCGGGCAACTTATTCAACTGATTGCTCCAGATACCAATCCGAAAAAAGTATTTCAATTGGAGTTAGAGCTTATTTATGAAGATGATTATTTTGCAGCAGTAAATAAACCCGCAGGATTTCCTACAAACGGAAACTACTACAAAACCATTGAAAACGCATTACCATACAACCTTAAAACATCAACTCAACCTGATGCTTTAAACTTCCCAAAACCTGTACATCGTTTGGACAATCCGACAAGTGGTATTTTATTAATTGCAAAAACAAAGTCAGCACAAATACAGTTGCATAATCAGTTTGAAGCAAAAACCATTCAGAAAACTTATCACGCCATTGTTGTTGGAAAATTACCTTCATCTGGTATTATAACCACTAATGTCAATTCACAATCTGCATTAACGGAGTACATAACAGTGTCACAAATTAATGCTTTACAAAACGAGCATCTCACCTTAGTAAAACTAGCACCTAAAACTGGTAGAACACATCAATTACGTGTGCATTTATCAGAATTAGGATTTCCTATTGTTGGCGACAAACTCTACGCACCTAAAAATGTCATGATGCACAAAGGCTTATTTTTAGCTGCAACAACAATTAGTTTATCTCATCCTATTACTAAACAAAATTTAACATTAACAATACCTACTCCCAAGAAGTTTGAGAGCTATTTAAATAGAGAAGAAAAACGGTATTTGAAACATAAAAATTAATATCTTTATAAAAAACACAATACATGCTATTAACTGCTGGATTATTTATTCTTATTGGTGTTCTTATAAAGAATTTTAAACGTTATAACTTAATAGCTGGCTATAACACAATGCCTGCTGAAAAGAAAGCAACTTATAATATTGAAAAAATTGCTACGCTGTTTAGAAATGTTTTTTTCTCGATGGCTATTGTAATTGTTATCGGTTACATATTAACTAAATTCACAGGAAATCCGCTTTTTGAAAATAGTTCTTTTTATACAGCTATGATAATCGGAATACCATATTTACTTATTAAATCGAATTCAAAACTTTATAAATTATAAGCTAGATTCAATTTGGCATTTTATTTGAAAGACAATTATTAAACTCAATCTCATGAAAAAACTACTATTACTAATCGGATTATTCATCAATACAATTGCAACTGCTCAAGACTTCATTGCTCAAGATATCACAGTTAGTAATTATGTAGAAGGTACATTATTAATACCCAATAGTAAAACTTCAACTGTAGCGATAATCATTCCTGGTTCTGGGCCAAATGACAGAGATGGAAATCAGAACTTCATGAAAAACAATTCCCTAAAATATTTAGCTGAAGATCTAACAAGTGAAGGCATTGCTACATTTAGATATGATAAGCGCGCCTTGACCATGCTTAAAAAGGGAGCTAGTGAAAAACAAATAAAACAAGTCACTTTTGACGACTTTGTTGCTGATGCAAAAAAAGTAGTGGCGTATTTAAAAAACATCAAACACTATTCAAACATATATATTATAGGCCATAGCCAAGGATCATTAGTTGGAATGTTAGCAGCAACAGAAAATGTTAATGGATTTGTGTCTATTTCAGGGCCTGGAAAATCTATCGACCAAGTTATATTAGAACAAATTGGAATGATGGGCGCTAATGATTTGGTAGAAAGTGCAAAAAAAACTTTTGAGGTTTTAAAATCTGGGAAAACGGATAAAAACTTTAACCCTGGTTTAGCAAATATTTTTAATTTAGATGTACAGCCATTTATCAGAAGTTGGATGGCCTACTCACCAAGTGATGAACTAGGAAAGTTAACTACTCCAGTTTTAATCATTAATGGTGATAATGATATTCAAGTTACACCTAAAGATGCTGAGTTATTGAAAGATGGTAAAAAAGATGCTGAGTTATTAATAATAAAGCATATGAATCATGTGTTAAAAACTGTTGAAAGTAAAGACACACAAGAAAACGCAAAAACCTATAACATGCCACAATTAAAAAATGCACCTGAATTAGCAAAGGCAATAAGTGCATTTATAAAATAACGATATAAAAACATATATTTATCAAGCAGCTCACTGAGCTGCTTTTTATTTTTGTATTTTGCAACCACTAAAAAAACTAATTAAATGGATAACGCACCAATTTTCACAAATGATACAATTGTATTTGGAGTATTAATGCTCTCTTTAGGGTTCATTTTTTATACAGAATCAAAAGATTCAGGCTTCTGGAAAAAGTTTTATAAAATAGTCCCTGGGTTATTCATGGCTTATATGATTCCTGCCGTATTCACAACATTAGGCGTTATAGCTCCTGAATGGGAAACTACAGATACTGCAGGAAACGTAACTGAACACCATTCAAACTTATACTATGTATCAAGTCGGTTTTTACTGCCTGCTGCACTAGTACTAATGACTTTAAGCATCGATTTAAAAGCAGTATTCAATTTAGGATGGCGTGCTTTAGTCATGTTTTTTACAGGAACTGTTGGTATTGTAATTGGGGGGCCAATTGCCATATTAATAATTTCAATAATTTCACCAGAAACTGTTGGTGGCGCAGGACCAGACGCTGTTTGGAGAGGACTTTCTACATTAGCCGGAAGTTGGATTGGTGGAGGCGCCAACCAAACGGCAATGCTTGAAATTTATGGCTACAACCAGAAGTTATATGGAGGAATGGTATTTGTTGATATTGTTGTTGCAAACTTATGGATGGCTATTTTATTAATTGGTATTGGTAAATCTAAAAAAATAGATAAATGGTTGAATGCCGATAACTCTTCTATTGAGGCGTTAAAAGAAAAAATGTCGACATTTACAGAAAGTGTTAAACGTAATCCTTCTGTTACAGACATGATGATTATGGCAGCTATTGCCTTTGGAACTGTAAGTTTTGCACATTTTGGCTCTGGATACTTAAGTAGCTTCTTTGGTGATTTTGTAGCAAGCATACAAAGCGCAACAACTCGTAATATTTTTACATTCTTAGGGTCAAGTTTCTTCTGGATGATTTCAATTTCTACAATTACAGCCGTAGCACTATCCTTTACAAAAGCTAAGAATTATGAAGGTGCAGGCGCTAGTAAATTTGGTAGTGTATTTATATATATCCTCGTTGCATCTATAGGAATGAAAATGGACCTGACAATGATTATGGACAATACAGGTTTAATTGCCGTTGGACTAATTTGGATGACAATACACGCTGCACTTTTAATTTTAATTGCGAAGCTAATTAAAGCACCATATTTCTTTTTAGCCGTTGGAAGTCAAGCAAACGTTGGTGGTGCTGCATCTGCTCCTATTGTAGCTTCAGCTTTTCATCCATCATTAGCTACAGTTGGTGTATTACTAGCTGTGATGGGCTATGCCATTGGAACTATCGCCGCAATAGCATGTACAATTTTAATGGAAATAGTTGCTGTTTCTCCTTAAAATAATTGTTACAAAACTTAAAGAGTTGCATATTTGTATCAAATAATAATTCACTGAATTTAAAGTATATCTAATGAAAAACTTACTATACATTTTAGCTGTAATAATAGGGCTTGTTTCTTGTAAAAAAGAAAATGAAATGCATGTTGAAGCTACTATAACTGGACTAAAAAAAGGAACTGTTTATTTACAGAAAATTGTAGACAGCTCTTTAATTGATTTAGATTCCATTGTAATTAACGGTCAAGATACGTTTTCTTTAAGCACTACTGTAGCCTCTCCTGAGCTTTTTTATATTTATGTTGATAAAGTAGATGGTTCTGATTATAATGACCGTATTACATTTTTTGGTGAAAAAGGAGCTTTAAAACTAAACACGCATTTAGAAAAAATAAATTCTGAAGTTGTTATTACAGGTAGTAAAAATCATAGAATATATACTGAATATCAGAATGCATTAAAAGACATTAATAAAATGTTAGCCCAAGCCAACATTGAGTTTATTCAGGCGCAAATGAAAAACAATGAGGATGATATTGTTGCTTCTGATAAAAAAGTAACAGCATTAACACGTGCAAAATATTTGAGAGCAATACAATTTGCTTTAACTCATAAAAGAACATCTGTTGCAGCTTTTATTGGCGCCAGAGAAATTGAAGAAGCAAATGTCGTGTATTTAGATTCTATATATAATGGCTTATCTAAAAAAGCTAAAGCTACCATTTACGGTAAAGAATTAGAGACACTGATAAAAGAGCGTAAAAAATTATAATACCGTTACGATATCAATAAAAAAGAGGAGCTAAAGTAGCTCCTCTTTTTTATTGATATCAGTTAGTTCCTAAAATGTGGTGATGCCTCCTTTTGAACTTTAGTTATAAAGTATTTGGAATCTCCAAGCCAAAAGATGCGTTTATAACGTTCTTTATAGAATACTTTTACATAATTACCTTGCATTTTCTGTAGGTCATAAATAACTTTTTTTTCTGTGTTCTCTATTGAAAATTTAAAAATTTGAGCACCAGAAATCCCTTGGCTAATTTCGCCTTCCCATGTTTTTACCATTACTCCTTTTTTACTTATTTTTATCAGTTCTCCTGAACGTACACCTTCACTGTACGGCACATAATAAACAAACGCAAAATAAGCTCCAAAACCTAATGTAATTACTAATACTAGTAAAAAAATAATTTTCTTCATATCTATAATATTTATTAATTTTCTTCTGACTCTATTGCTTTATTCACAATAGCTTCGGGCAAAGTTTTTTTCGCTTTTGCCCCTAGCTTTTTAATTTTCTCTACAGATGTTATTAAGTTTCCTTTTCCTTCAAATAACTTATTCATTGCTGTTGAATAATTATTTTTAGCCCTGTCCATATCTTTACCAACCGCTGTTAAGTCAGTCATTAAACCATGAAACTTATCATATAACGCACCTGCTTGACGAGCAATTTCTATAGCATTCTTCTGTTGTTTTTCATTATTCCACATTGTATCAATTGTACGCAATGTAGCTAATAATGTTGCTGGAGTTACAATAACTATATTCTTTTCAAAGGCTTTATTATATAATGAATTATCCTCGTTTAACGCCACAGCAAAAGCAGGTTCAATTGGTATAAATAACAGCACAAAATCTGGGCTGTCAATTTTATATAAATCGTGGTAGTTCTTATCACCCAATTGGTCTACATGTCGCTTTATTGAATTAACATGTTCTTTTAAATACTGGTGTTTTAACGATTCATCATCTTCATTAACATACCTTTCATAATGTGTTAATGAAACCTTAGAGTCTACTATCATTTTTTTATTGTCGGGAAGATTAATAACTACATCTGGTAACACTCTGCTTCCGTCTTCTGTAACAAAACTTTGCTGTACAAAATACTCTCTATCTTTTTCCAACCCTGATTTTTCAAGAACACGTTCTAAAACAAGTTCTCCCCAGTTTCCTTGCAATTTACTGTCACCTTTTAAAGCTTTCGTTAAATTGATTGCTTCCTTACTCATTTGTAAGTTTAAATCTTTTAATCCCAAAATTTGTTCCTTCAAGCTTGCATGATGACCTATACTTTCTTTATGCGTATCGTCAATTCTCTTTTCAAAATGTTGTATTTTTTCTTGAAGAGGGTTTAATATTCCTTTAATATTTTCTTTATTCAATTCCGTAAATTTATCAGACTTTTCATCTAATATCTTATTGGCTAGGTTTTCAAATTCTTTAGAAAATTTTTCTTGCAACTGATTAACCTCATCTTTTTGTGTCTCATTCTGAGCCTTTAAATTTTCAAATTCCGAAGTCAATTTTGTCAGTTCAATAGTAGTGGAATCTTTTTGTTTTCTAATCAATTCTTTTTCTTGATCAGATTTAAAGACTTGTTCTTTTAATCCATTCAATTGTAATTGAAAGTTTTTATCTAGTTTTTTATATTCTAATTCAGCTGAGTTCTTGGTATCAATAATTTGTTTTTCAAGTAAATTATTACGTTCCGCAACACCACTTAACTCAGATTTATGTTGAAGTTTTGTAAGGTGTTTCCCTATTAAAAAACCAACAATTCCAAATAAAATACTCGCAATTAATATGATCATAGTTTCTGACATGGTAAATATTCTAATATAACGGTAAAGATAATTTGATTTTTTTTAGAAAACGAATGGATCTATTTAATTTTAAACGTGGCACTTTTTGTATCAAAAGCAACCAAATCATCCGGAAATAAATCATCAAAAGCATTACGGGAAATCAATTCTTCTGGAGTGCCAAATTGTGTACCTGATGATTTCATAACCACTAATTTATCACAAAGTGAAAGCGTTACGTTAATTTCATGTGTTGAAAAAAAAATCGTTTTTTGAGTAGTTTTCACCAATTGCTGCAATAGTTTTAATACAGAAACTTTATGATACAAATCTAAATGCGTGGTTGGTTCATCTAAAACAATAATATCTGTATCTTGAGCTAAAGCTCTTGCCAGCATTACTTTTTGTGTTTGTCCATCACTTAATTCGTGGCAGTTTTTATGGATTAAATCTGATATTTTAATTGCCTCTATTGCTTGCTGAGTTTTTATTTTATCATCTTCAGATAAACGTCCTAACCAGTTCGTATATGGCTGTCGTCCTAAAGCGATTAACTCCTGAACAGATAAATTTGTTTGCGATACATTTTCTGTTAAAACAACACTTAGCATTTTTGCTAAATCAATGTTTGAAATTGTATTAAGTGATTTTCCGTTAACAAAAACAGCCCCCTCTAATATTTTTTGAGATTTACTTAATGTTTTAAGAAGTGTTGATTTTCCAATTCCATTAGCTCCTACTAACCCAATTAACTCCCCTTTTTTAAGCTCAAAATTAATATTTTCTGCAACAGTAATTTTATGCTTATTCGAATGATACCCGATAGCAAGATTTGCAACTTTTAAAACTGTATGTTTTTCTAAATTATCTGTCATTACACAAATAGTTTCTTTTTTCTGACTAACAGCCAAATAACTACTGGCGCTCCAAATAATGATGTTACAGCATTAATTGGTAACGTTAACTCGCTCATTGGTAATTGTGAGATGCTATCACAAATTAACAACAATATACCACCAGACAACATTACTGCTGGCACAAGAACTTTATGATTTGATGTGTTAAAAAACAGCTTGGTTAAATGCGGAATTGCCAAACCAACAAACGCAATTGGACCTACAAAAGCTGTGATACTTCCTGCCAACAGACTTGTTGCTATAATAATAGTTAATCGTGCTTTTTTAATATTTAAACCTAAGCTTCTTGCGTATTGATCGCCTAACAATAGTGAATTTAATGTTTTCATTGAAATTACGGCTAAAAATAAACCTGTTAAGGTTATAACAGATAAAATGATTAATTCATCAGTAGCTAAATTCCCTAAACTCCCAAAACTCCAAAATATATAACGTTGCAATTGTTCAGCTGTAGAAAAATAAGACAATACACTTACAATTGCCGCAGTAACACTTGCAAACATTAGTCCTATAATTAAAATTGCCATAGTATCTTTAACCTTAATACTCATTAATACTACCGCTAATAACACAACAAAACTTCCAATACTAGAGGCCAAAACAATACTCCATTTTGAAAGTAACAAACCTGAAAAACTAACACCAAATAATGACGCTCCTAATATTATTACTGCCACACCTAAACTAGCACCTGAACTTAACCCAAGTACATAAGGTCCTGCAAGTGGATTTCTAAATAATGTTTGCATTAGTAATCCTGAAATTCCAAGGCCAGAACCTACTAAAATTGCAGTAATGGCTTTTGGAACCCTATAATTTAATATAATGTGCCTCCAAGACGATTTTATAGATGGATCATCTAATAATATAGAACCAATTGCATCTAAAGGTATGCTTATTGACCCCAAACTAATGTTGACTAACAGCAATGCAAATAACACTACTATGAGCACAATAAAGGTTGGTGAATTTGATGTTTTAGATTTCAAATAAGGCTAATTTATGCGTAAAAATACAAATTATTAGTGGTATCAATCCCAATCAATAAAGCAATAATTTTCATGCTGCACTTTCTTATATTCAGGCAGTGTCAATGGGCTTTTAAATAACGGGCAGTCTAAAACTAATGTATGATACTCTCCATTTTCACCACAACAATCAACTCCAAGAGACTCTAATTCATCTAATAATTCTAAATTAACCTCTCGCCCTAAAAAGTCTTTCCCCAACAATGTATTACAAGATACAATTACAGCTTTAACGCCTGAGTTTATCATCTCTACAACAAGTTGTTTTCTATTCCCTTGCCATAAAGGCAAATAAGCTTTTAGGTTTGAGGCTTGGCACACTTTCTCCTCCCAAGCTTTGTGTGATTGGATATCAATATCTCCAAAAACTGCTGTGTTTACCTGATACTTTACAACTAAGCTCTGGAGTGTTTCAATAAATTTATCTTCATAATTTGCCCAAGTGGCTTGACATGTTTTTAAAGGCACTCCTATTTTAGATGCTTGTTGTTGTAATACGTCTAATGGAATACCATGCGATCTGGATATTTTTCCATTCTCATTCATCATATTTAACAATGCCACAACTTCTCCGCCTTGCTCAATTGCTTTCATTAAGGCAAAACAACTGTCTTTGCCGCCACTCCATGAACTTAATAACTTCATTGTAATTGATTGTAAAACGTTAGTTTGTGATCTGGTAGTAGTTCTGGATGAAATATTGATATCAGATCTTTTAAAATCAAGTCAGGACGGTTGGGTCCTAACTCATAAAACAATAAGCCTCCGGTTTCCCCTGTACTGTTTGCTATAAATGTGTTTCCTTTTTTAAAAGCATCAAACTCTTTGTAATGAACATTTCTATTATTCAGCTCATTTTTAGTTGTTTCTTTTCCTAAAGTAATCCAATAGTCAGCATGTTGGGCTTTATCTAAAACACTTTCTATGTTTAACGATATACTCCCTGATCCTTTTGAGGCTGCCCATAAATAATTACCTCCAGCGTCTGTAATAAACTGGGCTGCCCAAGAATTTCCATAAGGTACATGCCAAATATCTTTAAACATAGCCCCAGCTAAAACGGTTGGTTTTTTATTGGTACTAGTCGCTATTTTTTTGGCGTTGTTGTAGTCAGCTTCAATGTTATTAAAAATAGTATTCGCTAACTTTTCTTTTTGAAATAAGCACCCAAAAAACTTTATCCATTCAGCTCTTCCTAAAATGTGTTTTTCTAACCATGCAGCATTATACAATACCGGAATTCCAGCATTTTGTATGGTTCTAAAAGTTTTATTGTTTCCGTTAATAGCAAAACCAATAACTGCATTTGGTTCTAAGTCTAACAACAGTTCTGTATTTAGGCTTTCATTTTCTCCAAGCTCAGCCACTTTGTTATTTTTAATTAACGCTCTTGTTTTTTGAGATGAAATGTATTTGGTATTTGGAAAACCTACAAGTTTTTGTTCTTCTCCAAGAGCTTCTAATAAAGGTATATGGGTTGTGGATGTTACTACAATTTTTTCTACTGGTACGTGTACCACAGCATCATATTTAATGTTTTTAGGAACTGCCACTCCTTTCTCTACTAATAAATATTTAAATTGTTTATCAGCATTTGGCCAAGGGCTAATTAGCTTTACAGTACTATAACCATCAAATTTATTAATCTCAAATCCAATTGCATATTTTAGCTCTACACTTTCCGAAACATTTGATACTGTTTTCTTCTCTGTTTTTGATGCTTCTTTACATGAGATAAAGCACAATAAAAACAGTACTAATACTGATGTAAACTTCTTCATAATTATTTTTTAGGAATTAGATCACAAAAATGGAAGCCCATTTCTTTAGTGCTAGGTGTACTTGAAAAACAAGCATCCTCTTTACTTTTTGGTGCTTCATAAGTTCTATAAATTTTTTCTCCTAAATCAAACTTTATAGGGTTTTTAAATATCGGCCCATCAAAAACAAATGTATGAAACTCACCATTCTCACCACAAGGGTCAACATTTTTTGGCAATTCTTTTAAAAAATCTTTTGTAATAACCTCGCCAACAAATTCTTCTCCTAACAACTCCGATTTTGTACAGACCAAAATGGTTTTAAACCCTAAGTCAATAAACTCATGCACTAATTCTTTGGTGTTTCTTTTCCACAATGGAAAGTGCGCTTTTATACCAACATTAGCTAATTGCTGCTCTCTATATGTTTTTAAATCTTCTAAAAATATATCTCCAAAAATACTGTGATCTATACCTTTTGATTTTAAATCGGTATTCAGATTTGTAAGCAGCTCATTATATTCTGCCATTGTTGGTTTTTTTGGCAAACGTAATTCTTGCAACGCTAATCCTAGCTCTGTTGCTTGCTGATGCAATAACTCCGAACGTACACCGTGCATAGATATTCTATCAAACTCATCATTAACAGAAGTCAATAGCGTTTCAATACTATACTCTTTATTCTGTTGAATGTAATGCAATGCCAAAGCACTATCCTTACCTCCACTCCAATTAAAAACTGCTTTTTTCAAGATATTATTTTTTATGAGTTATTTACAACTCAAAACTACTGCATTTATATTAAATATCTGTTCTAGTTTTTAAATACTATCATTTTTATTATCCAAATACTATAAAGTCAATCCTTATCATTATTGACTTTATAAACTATTTTAAATTATTTGATGTTTATTAACTTTTTTTGTTGTTATATTTGTACCCATAATAAAATCGTTCATTATTTATTAGATGTTATCAAGAAAGGCTGAGGGAATAGACCCATTGAAGCCTTAGCAACCCTTTACTCTGTAAAGAAGGTGCTACATTCTACCTAGCGTAAGCTTGGGGTAGATAACAAATGACTCTCTTTTTAATTACTTATAAAAGAGTATCCACTCAATTTTTTCTTGTTAATAACCAATATCTACTTATAGTAGATAAAAATGTTTGTATGCTTTACATTCATTAAAGTTATTTAGCTGATTCAGCTATAACATCTCTACATATTGAATAGTTTATAATTTTTAGACTATGACGTTTTACAGTATTACTCAAAAGAAAGAACCGTATATCTATATACGTATGATGCTTTTGTCTATGATTTGATATTACCTAAACATGAGTTCCCTTGGTAATATCAAAACGTATAGAAGGGCAAAAACAACATCATTTATTAAAACATATAGATTTAAAACATTGGACTTAAAACATTTAACTATTTCGGATTTCACTACCGAAAAAGGAACAACATACTCTTCTATTATTTTATCATATCAGATATTTGGTTTAGAGTTAGGTATAGCACCAGTTGTGCTAGTTAATCATAGTTTAACAGGTAATAGCCATGTAAGCGAGGAAGATGGCTGGTGGAATTCAATTATTGGGCATCGTAAACTTATCGATACAGATAAGTATTCAGTTATTGCTTTTAATATTCCTGGAAACGGCGCTAACAATTTTCACTTAGAATCTTACTCAGATTTTACAGTTAGAGATATCTCTAGGCTTTTTAAAATTGGTTTAGACCGCTTAAAAATAACCAAACTATTTGCAGCAATTGGCGGTTCAATTGGTGGAGGTATAGCTTGGGAGTTAGCCGCTTTACATCCTAGTTTTATAGATAATTTAATTCCAATAGCTACAGATTGGAAGTCTACAGACTGGATTATAGCGAATACAAAAGTTCAAGAGTTAATACTAACTAATTCGAAAAACCCGGTTCATGATGCTAGAGTTCATGCTATGAATTTGTACAGAACACCAGAATCGTATAGCATAAAATTCAACAGAAAAAGAAATAGTTCTACAAATACTACAGAAGTTGAAAGCTGGCTATTACACCATGGCAATAAGTTACAAAAGCGTTTTTCGGTAAATTCTTACAAACTTGTTAATCACTTATTAAGTACAATAGATATTACAAGAGGTAGAGGGAGTTTTTTAGAGGTTGCATCTGCAATAAAATCTAACATATATATGATTGGTATTAATAGTGATATGTTTTTCACTGCTAAAGAAAATAGAGAAAGCTTTTTAAACTTATCTAAAGTAAAAAGTAATGTGCATTATGGTGAAATAAAATCTATTCATGGACATGACGCTTTCTTAATTGAATTTGAACAGTTAGAAGTTTTATTACAACATATTTTTAAATCAAAAACATTGGTAAACAGCCATTAAAAAGAATTAACATGAAAATTATAAAATTCGGAGGAAAATCATTAGCAAATGGTATAGGTATTAATACTGTATTAAATATCATTTCTGAAAAATCAAAAAGTAATAATAAGATTATTATCATTGTTTCAGCAAGAGGAAACACAACAAATCAATTGGAAGCCCTTTTAGAATTAGCAAAGTCAAAACAAGACTTTAGAGCAAACTTCGAAGCATTTAAAAAGGAGCAACTTATCCCTTTTTATAGTACTAATTTTGAAGATGATTTTTCAAAATTATATACCCTTTTCAGAGGTGTTCAATACCTAGGAGATTACAGTAGTAAAATAAAAGATGAAGTATTAGCTTATGGTGAACTTCTATCTGTTAAAACAATAACTGCATTATTAGCAAAACAAGGTATTGAAGCAAGTGCTGTTGATTCAAGAGCACTTGTAAAGACCAATAGTAATTTTGGGAACGCAATAACTTTAGAAAAAGAAACTCAGTTAAATATTGAAAGCTTTTTTAAGGCATCTACAAAAAACAATATTCACATTGTCTCTGGTTTTATCGCGGCAAATTTGGAAGGTGAAACAACCACATTAGGAAGGAACGGCAGTAACTACACTGCTTCTTTATTTGCAAATTACCTAAATGCCCAAGAAGTAGAAAGCTACACGCATGTAGATGGGATTTTTACAGCTAACCCAGATTTAGTAACAGATGCTAAAAAAATTGAACATTTATCATATAGTGAAGCTAATGAATTAGCTAATTTTGGTGCAAACATACTTCATGCTAAAACAATTTTACCTCTTATAGAGAAACATATCCCATTACGCATATTAAACACATTTAACACCACAGACAAAGGGACATTAATTAGTAAACATAGTACATCTAAAGGAATTAAATCTATTTCAGTATTAGATGATGTTGCCTTAATAAGTTTTGAAGGTAGAGGTTTGTTAGGAAGACCCGGAATAGACGCAAGAATATTTAAAGCTTTAGGTAAAAATAATATTAGTGTAAGCATTATTTCTCAAGGATCTTCCGAAAGAGGTATAGGTTTAGTTATTAATGCTCAGAAAGCAACGGAAGCATTAATAGCATTAGAAAAAGAATTTGAAACAGATTTATATAAAAAAGATGTTAATAAAATAACCATAATAGATGAAGTGGCTGTATTATCTATCATTGGACAAGAATTGAATGAATTTCACAAACCTTTCAATGCTTTAATTAAAAATAAAATTACGCCACTACTTTTCAATAACACCATAACAGGTAAAAATGTGAGTTTAGTAGTTAAAAAAGAACAACTAAACAAAGCTATCAATGTTATTCATGGTCAAGTGTTTGGTGTTGCTAAAAAAATTAATATTGTCATTTTTGGAAAAGGATTAGTTGGTAGTGCATTAATTAATCAAATACTAATCAATTCAAAATCAGTTTTAAAACGCAGACAGGTACAGTTAAATATTATTGCAATAGCTAATTCCAAAAAGTTAGTCTTAAATAAAGATGGTGTTTCTAAAAATTGGGAGCACGAATTAGAGGCTGATGGTATTGAAAACTACAACTTAAAACATCTTTTTGATTATGCAAAAGAACATCATCTTGAAAACTTAATTGCTGTTGACAACACAGCTAATTCTGATTTTGTTAACAATTACATTCCGCTAATTGAAGAAGGTTTTGATCTTGTATCTTCTAATAAAATCGCAAATACGAACTCAAATGAGTTTTACCAAACACTTAGGCAAGAACTAAACAGAAATTGTAAATCATATTTATACGAAACTAATGTTGGCGCAGGATTACCACTTATAGATACTATAAAGCTGTTACATGATTCTGGCGAAAATATTACTAAAATCAGAGGCGTATTTTCTGGTTCATTAAGTTATTTATTCAACAACTTTTCTTCAGAAGATAAAACCTTCAGTGATATTCTTAAAGACGCAATCTCAAAAGGGTTTACTGAGCCAGACCCTAGAGAAGATTTGTGTGGAAACGATGTAGCAAGAAAGTTATTGATTTTAGCCAGAGAATTAGATTTACATAATGAACTATCAGACGTAAATGTAGAAAACTTGATTCCAAAAGAGTTTAGGGATATCTCAAACACAGAGTTTTTAAATTCCTTAAATGGCCTAGATGATTATTTTAAAGCTGTAAAAGCAGCACAAAAAGAAAATCATGCATTAAGATATATAGGTGAATTATCTGGTGATTTGTCAAAAGATAAGGGAGCATTAAATGTTAAATTAGTCTCAGTACCAATCAACTCACCATTAGGAGGCTTAAAAGGGTCAGATGCTATTTTTGAAATTTATACTGAGTCCTATGGAGAGCAACCAATTGTTATTCAGGGCGCAGGTGCAGGA
The DNA here is from genome assembly GCA_049614485.1 of Flavobacteriaceae bacterium. Classification (GTDB taxonomy): domain Bacteria; phylum Bacteroidota; class Bacteroidia; order Flavobacteriales; family Flavobacteriaceae. Next base: position 33,313 of record JBMZDR010000008.1, on the reverse strand, counting down.
GCAGAAGTAACTGCAAGAGGTGTATTTGGAGACATACTAAGATTAATAAAAAACATATAAAAATGGCATCACAGAACTTCCAAACAGCGGCAATACGTACGCAAACAAATAGAACACAATTTAGCGAACACTCTACACCACTCTATCTAACATCAAGTTTTGTTTTTGATGATGCTGAGGATATGAGAGCTTCTTTTTCTGAAGAAAAGGAAAAAAACCTATACAGTAGGTTTTCTAACCCAAACACAACAGAGTTTATTGATAAGGTTGTAGTAATGGAAGGTGCAGAATCTGGGTATGCTTTTGCAACAGGAATGGCAGCTATATTCTCAACATTAGGGGCCTTACTAGAATCTGGAGATCATATTATTTCAGCAAGATCAGTATTCGGTTCTACACATTCATTATTTACAAAATACTTCCCAAAATGGAATATTACTACTAGTTATTTTGATATAAATAAGCCCGAAACTATTGAAATTTTAATAACGCCAAGCACTAAAATTTTATATGCAGAATCGCCAACTAATCCCGGTATTGACATTATTGACTTAGACTATTTAGGGCAAATTGCTAAAAAACATAATTTACTCTTAATTATAGACAATTGTTTTGCAACACCATATTTACAAACACCAATAACTTTTGGTGCCGATTTAGTTATCCATTCTGCAACGAAACTTATGGATGGTCAAGGACGAGTTTTAGGTGGCGTAGTGGTTGGTAAAAAAGAACTCATTAGAGATATTTATTTATTTGCAAGAAACACTGGTCCAGCCATGTCTCCCTTCAATGCTTGGGTTCTTTCAAAAAGTTTAGAAACTTTACCAATTAGATTAGAGAAACATTGCGAAAATGCATTAGAAGTCGCCAAATTTTTAGAAAAATCTTCAAAAGTAAACTGGGTTAAATATCCATTTTTAAAATCCCATCCTCAATATGATGTAGCTAAAAAACAAATGAAACTAGGAGGTTCAATTGTAGCTTTTGAAATTAAAGGAGGGATTGATTCTGGTAGAAAATTTTTAAACAATTTAAAACTATGCTCACTATCTGCTAACCTTGGAGACACTAGAACTATAGTGACACATCCAGCGTCAACCACTCATAGTAAGTTAAGTTTAGAAGATAGATTAGCTGTTGGAATTACAGATGGATTAATTAGAATTTCAATTGGTTTAGAACACATAGACGATATTATAAATGATGTGATACAGGCTTTAAATAAAATTTAATGAACCGCATCAAGTGGGCTTTTACTTCATCTTCAACAGAGCCTACTTGTTGCTTTTTTTTATAATATATATTGTTTTGATATTTTTCTTTGAATGATACTTGCTCATGAAATATAAATGTATACATTTGCATTACCCTACTAAAACGATAGGGCTTGTATAGATATGATTTTAAACACAATAATAGCTAATTGTTCCATTAAAAAAAGTGAAAAGAAAACAGATGAAAAAATTACAAGAAGCCTGTTAAAAACTATTAGCTGGAGGGTGATTGGGACTTTAGATACAGTTATCATCTCTTGGTTAATCACTGGCGCACTGACATTAGCTTTTTCAATAGGAGCAATAGAATTAGTATCAAAAATGATACTTTATTTCTTCCATGAGCGTCTATGGAACAACATAAATTGGGGTAAATAATAAATTCAGATATGAAAAACAAACAAAAAATATTAGATAAATACAATACCGAATTTGCACATAAATCTCCTTTTGAAATTATTTCATGGGTATTAAGTTTTGCTGACAAACCTGTAGTAACAACTAATTTTAGACCTTATGAAGCTACAATACTACACGCCACCACAAGTGCTTTAAATGATATTACTATTATTTGGTGTGATACTGGGTATAATACGCCAAATACTTACAAACATGCTGATGAATTAATTACAAAATTAGACTTAAATATTAGTCTATACGTACCTAAACAAACCTCAGCATATAGAGATGTTCTAATGGGGATACCAACAATTGATCACCCATTTCATCAATTATTTACTGAACAAGTAAAACTTGAGCCATTTAAAAGAGCTATGGATGAGCACAAACCAGATGTATGGTTTACTAATTTAAGAAAAGGGCAAACAGCATTGAGAGATAGCTTAGACATATTTAGTTTTTCAAAAGATGGGATATTAAAGGTAAGCCCATTCTATCATTGGACAGATAAAGAACTGGATCACTATTTAAAAGAACATAAGCTCCCTAATGAATTTAAATATTATGACCCCACAAAAGCATTGGCTAATAGAGAATGTGGTATACATTCTTAAATAAAACATTAAAAATGAAGAGTACAGCACATATAAATCCATTAGAAAACGAAGCCATTTATATTATTAGAGAGGTGGCAGCGCAATTCGAAAAACCAGTATTGCTTTTTTCTGGAGGGAAAGACTCCATAACATTAGTCAGATTAGCACAAAAAGCATTTCATCCAGCTAAAATTCCATTCCCTTTAATGCATATAGATACTGGGCACAACTTCCCAGAAACAATAGAGTTTAGAGATAAAATAGTAAAGGAATTAGGACTTGAATTAATAGTTAGAAATGTTCAAGACAGTATTGACAAAGGGAAAGTAAGAGAAGAATCTGGTAAATACTCAAGTAGAAACACACTACAAACCACTACCCTTTTAGATGCCATTGAGGAGTTTAAATTTGATGCTTGTATTGGTGGTGCCAGACGTGATGAAGAAAAGGCTAGGGCAAAAGAACGCATATTTTCTGTTCGTGATGACTTCGGGCAATGGGATGAAAAAAACCAACGCCCTGAATTATTTGATATGCTAAACGGCGACATAGAACACGGACAAAATGTGCGCGTATTTCCTATTTCAAATTGGACAGAATTAGATGTTTGGAGCTATATAGAGCGGGAAAACTTAGAAATTCCATCGATATATTTTTCTCACAAACGTGAAACATTTTTAAGGGATGGAATGATCTGGACAGCCTCTGAACATGTATACCGTGAAGATTATGAACACATTGAAGAACGTATTGTTCGTTTTAGAACAGTGGGCGATATGAGTTGTACAGCAGCTGTAAACTCACATGCAAAAACGATTAGTGAAGTGGTTGCAGAAATTAGAGCATCAACAATATCTGAACGTGGAGCAAGAATTGATGATAAACGCTCTGAAGCAGCAATGGAAAAAAGAAAACAACAAGGGTATTTTTAAAATTTGTATTACAAATTTTTAGCTCTAAGCTTTAGGCGATATGCTGTAAGCTTTAAAAAAAATAAGATTAAGTGAAGCTGCTTAAAGCGTAAAGCTTACAGCATAAAACAAAAACTGAATGGAAGTATTAAAAATTGCAACTGCAGGAAGTGTTGATGACGGTAAAAGCACCTTGATTGGTAGAATTCTTTACGACACAAAATCATTAACTAGTGATAAACTAGACGCAATTGAAAAAACGAGCAAACAAAAAGGCTATGATTATTTAGATTTTTCGTTAGCAACAGATGGTTTAGTGGCAGAAAGGGAACAAGGAATTACCATTGATGTTGCACATATATATTTTTCAACAGAAACTAAAAGTTATATTATTGCAGACACTCCCGGTCATGTTGAATACACAAGAAACATGGTCACTGGAGCGTCAACTTCTCAAGCAGCAATTATACTAATTGACGCAAGAAAAGGAGTCATTGAACAAACCAATCGTCATTTTTTCATCAACAACTTATTACGGATTAAAAATGTAATAGTTGCAGTTAATAAAATGGACTTAGTAGAATTTTCAGAAGAAAAATACAATGCTATTAAAGCCGATTTTGAAAAATTAATTAATAGAAGAGATTATAAAGACCAACAAATTACATTCATTCCTGTTAGCGCATTACAAGGTGATAATGTAGTTCATAAATCTGAAAACACACCTTGGTACAAGGGCCAAACGTTATTAAGTCATCTTGAAAATTTAAACACAACTGACATCTATAATCAAGGTACACCAAGATTCCCTGTGCAATATGTTGTTAGACCAAAAACAGAAGAGTATCATGATTTTAGAGGCTATGCTGGAAAGGTATATGGAGGAGAGTTGAATGCAGGCGATGACGTTGTGGTATTACCATCACAAACAAAATCGAAAATTAAAGACATCTATTTTTATGACACTAAATTCCAAACTGCTGCAAGACGTTCATCAGTCACTATAACTTTAGAAGATGACATCAATGTGAGTAGAGGTGACATGATAGTAAAAGCAGATGATTTACCAAAAATTGATAAACAGTTAACGGCAACAATTTGTTGGATGGATAACAAACAATTAACCATTCAAGACAAATACATTATCCAACATGGCGTAAATAAAGTGTTAGCAAAAGTTGATGAAATACATCATAAAATTAATCCTGATTACTCTGGAATTAAAACTGATGTTTTAGGCTTAAACATGAATGATTTAGCCTCTGTCTCATTTAAACTAAATAAACCAATGTATTATGATTCTTTTGAAAACCACAGAACAAATGGTGCTTTTATTTTAATTGATTCGCAATCAAATAACACCGTTGGTGTTGGTTTTATAAAGTAATAACATTAAGAATAATTATATGAATTGTACAATTTCAAATAACAGATTACAAACAATGATGATGGGCTGTATGCACATACTTCAGAAATATATAAGGACATTTTTTTAATTAAGTTGGTTAATTAAAAAGTCCTTTTGACAAATGTCATTAGGGCTTTTTTTTACACCAAAAAACAATACAACATGCAAAGTTTTAGATCAGAAATAGAAAATCCATTAGTAGAAAAAGACATCTTAGAATTAGAACGTAAAATACGTTTATTTAAAGAAGGTAAAATAGATGAAGAGCGTTTTAGAAGCCTTCGTCTAGCAAGAGGCGTATACGGACAACGACAATTCGGAGTTCAAATGATACGCATCAAGTTACCTTTTGGTAGAGTTACATCTGAACAACTTCATCGAATAGCTGATGTTTCTGATGAATATTCAAGAGGACGATTACACATAACCACACGTCAAGATATTCAAATACATCATGTCAGCTTAGACAGAACTCCAGAGTTATGGGCTGAATTAGAAAAAAATGATATCACATTACGTGAAGCTTGTGGTAATGCTGTAAGAAATATCACTGCCTCAGAAACTGCTGGAATTGATATAAATGAGGCATTTGACGTGTCTCCTTATGCAGATGCTACATTTAAGTTTTTCTTACGTAACCCTATCTGTCAAGAAATGGGTCGAAAATTTAAGATGTCTTTCTCAGGTACAGATAATGATTCTGCAATCAGTTTTATTCATGATATTGGATTTATTGCTAAGACTAAACGTGTTAATGATAAAACCATCAGAGGTTTTAAAGTTTTACTTGCAGGTGGTTTAGGGTCACAACCGCGTCATGCAGATGTTGCTTATGAGTTTTTAGATGCAGATAAAATAATTCCATTCATTGAAGGTGTTTTACGTGTTTTTGACAGGTATGGTGAACGTGTTAAACGTGCTAAAGCCAGAATGAAATTTTTGGTAAAAGATTTAGGCTTAGAACAGTTTTTAAACTTAGTTGAAGAAGAACAAAAAGCTTTAGCCAATAAAATTTACCCAATTAATACTGATGTGTTTGATAAAGCCATTGAGTTAAATAACAGTACAGTTCCTTCTGTTGATATTGAAAATCAAGAAGCATTTGAATTATGGAAATCCTCAAATGTTATAAAGCAAAAACAAGAAGGACTATTTGCTATTGGAATAAAAGTATTTCTAGGAGATTTCTATACAGATAAAGCACGGTTATTAGCCAACTTAATTAAAACATACGCCAATAATGAGCTAAGGTTAACCTTACGTCAGGATATTTTAATTCGTCACGTAAGAGAGGATTTCCTACCCTTGTTTTATGTTGAATTAGAAAAATTAGGTTTTACAGAATTGGGGTATAACAGTACTCAAGACATTACAGCCTGCCCGGGTACAGATACTTGTAATTTAGGAATTTCAAGCAGTACAGGTATTGCTTCAGTATTAGAAAAAGTATTGAAAAACGAATACCCAAAGTATGTAAACAATAAAGAAATAGCCATTAAAATTAGTGGATGTATGAATGCTTGTGGGCAGCATAATATGGCTCAAATAGGCTTTCAAGGTATGTCAGTTAAAGTAGGGGCTTTATTAGCACCAGCAGTACAAATATTGTTAGGTGGTGGCATATTAGGTAATGGTGAAGGGCGTTTTTCAGATAAGGTTATAAAAATACCAAGCAAAAGAGGTCCGGAAGCGTTAAGGTATATCTTAAATGATTTTGATAAAAACGTACAAGAAAACGAATCATTCATAAATTACTATGATCGTTTAGGTAAAATATATTTCTATGACCTATTAAAGCCATTAGCAGATTTAACCAATTTAGAACAAACAGATTTTATTGATTGGGGACATGATAACAAATATATTAAAGCCATTGGTGTTGGAGAATGTGCAGGCGTAGTTATTGATTTGGTTGCAACATTATTATTTGAGAGTGAAGAAAAATTAACTAATGCTGAAGAATCACTAGTACAAAAACAATGGTCAGATAGCATATACTATTCGTATACAGCCTTAATAAATACTGCTAAAGCCTTATTAACATCAAAAGGGGTAAAAACAAATACACAATCTGGCATTATTAAATTATTTGATGAACATTTTGTTGCAACTAAAGCTATTGAGCTTTCAGGAACTTTTGCAGAATTAGCCTTACAATTAAAACAAAACGAACCATCTACAGAATTTGCAATAAACTACTTGACACAAGCAAAAGAATTTTACTCAAAAGCAGATGTGTTTAGGTTAAAAGAAGTTAAGCATGAAAACTAATATACATCCAAAATTAACCGTAGTTGGTGCAGGACCTGGTGATTCAGATTTAATCACTTTAAAAGCTATAAAGGCATTAAAAAACGCAGATGTAGTTTTATATGACGCTTTAGTAAATATTGATTTGCTGGATTATACAAAAGCTAATACTGAGCATATTTTTGTTGGTAAACGTAGAGGCTGTTACAAATATCATCAAGATCAAATAAACGAATTGATTGTAAGTAGAGCAAAATCTAATGGACATGTTGTACGCTTAAAAGGTGGTGACCCGTTTATTTTCGGGCGCGGTGCAGAAGAAATGGAATATGCAGCTAGTTTTGGTTTGGAAACTGTAGTAGTACCGGGAATATCATCGTCATTAGCAGTACCAGCTTACCAGAATATTCCTTTAACCAAACGTGGAAGTTCAGAAAGTTTTTGGGTCATTACAGGAACAACAAAACAGCATAAACTTTCTGAAGATGTCGCTTTAGCTGCGAAGTCAAATGCAACTGTAGTAATTTTAATGGGGATGGCTAAATTACCTGAAATAGTAAATCTGTTTAAGGCACAAGGAAAAAACAAATTACCAGTAGCAATTATTCAAGATGGTACAACTAAAAAAGAAAAAATAGGAATTGGTTCTGTTGATACAATAGAAGGGATTGTATCTAAAAACCAACTCTCTAACCCTGCAATAATTGTTTTAGGTGAAGTTGTTTCGCACAGAGAACAAATTACGTCTTTACAGAATGAACTGCACAAAACAGTACTTGCGTCATGATAATAACATCACAAAACGAGTTGTATCCTATCTTCTTAAAAGTTCATCAGTTACAGGTATTGATTATTGGAGGTGGTAATGTTGCCTTAGAAAAATTAAGCTTTTTATTAAAATCTAGCCCTAATGCAAAGGTTACAATCTTGGCAAAAGAATATCATGATGAGCTATTAGCATTGGCAAAAGAATATCATGTTAATATTCAATATGGAGCTTATGATTGTTTCTTCTTACAAAACAAACACTTGGTTATTGGAGCTACAAATAATTCCGTTGTTAATAGAACCATTCAACGGGAAGCTAAGGCAAGAAACATCTTGGTAAATATTGCAGACACACCTGAGTTGTGTGATTTCTATTTGGGTGGTATTGTTACTAAAGGACATGTAAAAATAGCCATCTCAACAAACGGAAAATCACCAACAATGGCAAAACGATTACGACAACTGTTTGAAGAGGTTATTCCTGAGGACATTAATTTATTAGCAGAAAATTTGAATAGCTATAGACAAACTCTCAAACTAAATTTTAAAGAAAAAGTTACCCATTTAAATCAATTAACAAAAAGCTTAATAACAAACTAAAATGATTAAAACAGATATACTAATAATTGGTGCAGGACCAGTAGGAATGTTCACCGTATTTGAAGCAGGCTTATTAAAATTACGTTGTCATCTTATTGATGCATTACCTCAACCAGGAGGTCAATGTTCAGAGATTTACCCCAAAAAACCCATTTATGATATACCGGCGTATCCAGAAGTTTTAGCCGGTGATTTGATAGATAATTTAGCAGCACAAATAAAACCTTTTGAACCAGGATACACTCTTGGTGAACGTGCAGAAACTATAGAAAAACAAGACGATGGGTCATTTATTGTTACAACTAGTAAAGGCACAAAACACAATGCTCCAGTCGTATTTATTGCTGGGGGGCTCGGTTCATTTGAACCAAGGAAACCACCTATAGATAATATTTCTAGTTTTGAAGACAATGGTGTTGAATATATCATTAGAGACCCAGAACTTTATCGTAATAAAAAAGTTGTGATTTCTGGTGGTGGTGATTCTGCCTTAGATTGGTCAATATTTTTAGCAGATGTAGCATCAGAAGTCACTTTAGTACACAGGCGAAATGATTTTAGAGGCGCTCTAGATTCTGTTGAAAAAGTAGCTGAACTGGCTAAAATTGGTAAAATAAACCTAATCACAGAAGCTGAAGTTAAAGAAATACATGGTGACGACAGCTTAAAAAGTGTCACCATAAAACATAAAACTGAAGGTGAATTCATCAAAGAAACTGATCATTTTATTCCCTTATTTGGTTTATCACCAAAATTAGGCCCAATTGGCGATTGGGGCTTAGAAATAGAAAAAAATGCCATAAAAGTTAATAATAGTTTAGATTATAGCACAAATATTCCTGGTATTTACGCTATTGGAGATGTGAACACCTATCCTGGGAAATTAAAATTGATTTTATGTGGGTTTCATGAAGCTACAATAGCCGTACAGTATGCCTATAAACTGATTAATCCTGACAAAAAATATGTTATGAAATATACAACGGTTGGAGGTGTTGAAGGTTTTGATGGCTCTAAAAAAGTTGCGAAAAAATCTGAAGTCATAAAAATCAATCAAGAGCTTAATATTCCAGTTTTAGAAAATTGATTCGAAAAAATGTCAGACATAACCATACACATCACAGACCGTAACGGAGAAACACATCAAGTAGATGCACCCACAGATATGGCCATGAATCTAATGGAAGTTATTAAAGGATTTGAACTTGTACCGGAAGGCACAATCGGAACTTGTGGTGGCATGGCTATGTGTGCCTCATGCCAATGTTATGTAACTTCTGAACATGACTTACCGGAGATGGAGTACGATGAAGAAGCAATGCTTTCCGAAGCCTTTCATGTAGAGGATAATTCTCGCCTAGGATGCCAATTAAATATAACTCAAGAGCTAAATGGCTTAGAGGTAACTCTAGCGCCTGAAGGCATGTAACATTATGGATGTACAGTTTAATAACGAAACTCAGAAAAGTACTTATAATATTCGTTTAAAGGATCGTGTAGCGTTATTTACCAAAGACTTATTCTATACACTATTTGATGAACAACATGTACGAGAAGCAGAGTTAATAAAACTAAAAGAACAATTTTTAGAACTCACTGCTCTACTTTCAATTGAATATGGAGAATGTATTTGGTTAAAATATGTTGCTCAATTGGCAATTACTCGTATTCGGTTAGATTTAGATGCATTAGCGGCCTATAAAAAAGACCCCGCAGCAAAAAGTTTAAATGAAATTTATTTGGCATACCCAGGGTTTCATGCCATTGGGGTTTATAGGTTAAGTAGAGAATTACACCTATTAAATGTACCCATTATACCTCGAATGATGAGCGAATATGCTCACGGAATTACAGGCACGGATATACATCCTGGTGCAGATATTGGTGATTCATTTTTTATAGATCATGCAACTGGTATTGTTATTGGTGAAACAACAATTATCGGAAATAATGTAACCATTTTTCAAGGAGTCACATTAGGTGGAATTCAAGTAAATAAAAATTTATGTAACACTAAACGACATCCAACTATTGAAGACCATGTAACTATTTATGCTAATGCTACAATATTAGGTGGAGATATTACTATTGGTGCAAATAGCACCATTGGCGCCAATGTTTGGATTACAAAATCAATCAAAAAAAATTCAATCGTAACCTACCAATCCGAAATAAAAATAAAATCTAAAAATGATACATTCTAAAAAAATAACTGATCAAATAGGAAACACTCCCTTAGTAGAAGTTTCTAACATTCTAACTAAAAAAGGCGCGCGTTTATTTTTAAAATTGGAAGGAAACAACCCTGGAGGTAGTGTAAAAGATCGTGCTGCTTTTAACATGATTAATGAAGCTTTACTTAGAGGCGACATCAAAAAAGGAGATACTTTAATTGAAGCTACAAGCGGAAATACCGGAATAGCATTAGCATTTATTGCTCAAATACTGGGGTTAAAAATGATTTTAGTAATGCCTGAGAATTCAACTGAAGAACGTGTTAAAACCATGCGTGCATATGGTGCCAAAGTAATTTTAACACCTTCAGATGTAGGAATTGAAGGTGCCAGAGATTATGCAATAGCGCAGCAAAAAGAAAAAGACTATGTGATGCTTAATCAATTTGCAAACAACGACAATTGGAAAGCGCATTATAAAACAACTGGTCCTGAAATATGGAACGATACAAATCATAAAATCACGCATTTCGTTTCTGCAATGGGAACAACAGGAACAATTATGGGGGTATCAACATACTTAAAAGAACAAAATAAAAACATAATGATTGTTGGTGTACAACCAGAAGAAGGATCTAAAATTCCAGGTATCAGAAAATGGCCGTTAGAATATTTACCACAGATTTTTGATAAAACAAAAGTAGATCAAGTAATTGAAGTTAGTGAAAACGAAGCAAAAATCATGACACAAAAGTTAGCAAAAACAGAAGGCATATTCGCTGGCATGAGCAGCGGTGGTGCAGTTGCAAGTGCTATAAAACTAGCTAACACATTAGATAGTGGAATAATTGTAACTGTAATTTGCGACCGAGGAGACAGATACCTGTCTTCTCCCCTTTTTCAATAAACAAAAATTTATTTTTAAAAAAAAGTTGCAATTAGTAACAAAATAAACTGTTACTTTGCACCATATAAGTTCATTACCATATTTAATTGTTATCAAGAAAGGCGGAGGGATTAGACCCAATGAAGCCTTGGCAACCCTTTATTTTTATAAAGAAGGTGCTACATTCTACCACATGTTTTTTCATGGGATAGATAACACAGAGTTTTTTTTATTTAACTCCCACTCACTTTTTCGATAACTTTTATTTAGCAAACCCAATGGGTTAGTCTTTTTGTTGTTTTAATTTTTAAACTAACAACAGAAAAACTTTTGCAAAAAAATGAACTCATTTTTATAATTAACTATAAAACTATGAGTACAATTTACAAAGAGTTAGAAAAAAGAATATTAGTCTTAGATGGTGCCATGGGTACTATGTTACAGGCTTATAAATTTTCCGAAAATGATTTTAGAGGGGAACGTTTTAAAGACTATCCTATTCCTCTACAAGGGAATAACGATTTACTATCAATTACCCAACCTAAAGCAATAAAAGAAGTACACGCAAAATATTTTGAAGCTGGGGCAGATATAATTGAAACAAATACATTTTCTGGAACAACTATAGCAATGGCAGATTACCAGATGGAAGAGTATGTGTATGAACTAAACTTTCAATCTGCGAAAATAGCTAAAGAAGTAGCAAACAATTTTACACAATTAACTCCAGAAAAACCCAGGTTTGTTGCTGGATCTATTGGTCCAACAAACCGTACAGCAAGCATGTCTCCAGATGTTAATGATCCTGGATACAGAGCTGTAACTTTTAATGAGTTACGCATTGCTTACAAACAACAAACGGAAGCTTTAATAGATGGCGGTGTAGATTTGTTATTAGTTGAAACAGTATTTGATACCCTAAATGCCAAAGCAGCATTATTTGCTATTGAAGAGGTAAAAGAAGAACGTCAAATCGATATTCCAATTATGTTAAGCGGCACAATTACTGATGCTAGTGGCCGAACGTTATCTGGTCAAACTGCTGAAGCATTTCTAATTTCTGTATCACACATACCGTTACTTTCTATTGGTTTTAATTGTGCTTTAGGAGCCAATTTACTACAACCACATTTAGAAGCAATTGCTGCAAAAACAAATTTTGCCATTTCTGCACATCCTAATGCCGGCTTACCAAATGCCTTTGGAGAATATGATGAAACTCCTGTAGAAATGGCTGAACAAATTGAAGACTATTTAAAAAAGGACCTAATCAATATTATTGGTGGTTGTTGTGGTACTACACCAAAACACATTAGTGCAATAGTTGATTTGGCTGCCAAATATAAACCACGTGCAATCAGTTCCAACGCTATCGAGAACTCAACGTATTAGAATATGAAAAATCAGAAATACCTTAGGCTCTCAGGGCTAGAGCCTTTAGTTTTGAATGAACATAGTAACTTCATTAATGTTGGAGAGCGTACAAATGTTGCAGGATCTCGAAAGTTTTTACGTCTTATAAAAGATGAAAACTTTGATGAAGCATTAGCTATTGCAAGACACCAAGTAGATGGTGGTGCACAAATAATTGACATTAATATGGACGACGGATTAATTGATGGAAAAGAAGCAATGGTTAGATTCTTAAACTTAATTGCAGCTGAACCTGATATCTGTAGAGTACCAATTATGATTGACAGTTCTAAATGGGAAATTTTAGAGGCCGGACTACAAGTTGTACAAGGAAAATGTGTAGTAAACTCTATTTCTTTAAAAGAAGGTGAGGACAAATTTATTTGGGAAGCTACACAAATAAAGCGCTATGGGGCTGCAGTAATCGTTATGGCTTTTGATGAAATTGGGCAAGCAGATAATTACGATCGCCGAATTGAAATAGCTGAAAGGTCCTACAGAATTTTGGTAGACAAAGTAGGTTTCGCATCCGAGGACATCATCTTTGATTTAAATATTTTTCCTGTGGCAACGGGTATGGATGAACACCGTAAAAACGCTATCGATTTTATAGAAGCCACTCGTTGGGTGCGTCAAAATTTGTCAAACACAAGTGTAAGTGGTGGTGTTAGTAATGTGTCTTTTTCATTTAGAGGAAACAATACGGTTCGTGAGGCAATGCATTCTGTGTTCTTATACCACGCTATTAAAGCCGGTATGAATATAGGTATTGTTAACCCAGCCATGTTAGAAATTTATGATGACATTCCTAAAGAGTTATTAGAACATGTTGAAGATGTTATTCTAGACAGAAGAGCTGATGCTACAGAACGGTTGCTTGAATTTGCAGAAACAGTAAAAGGAAAGCAAAAAGAAGATGACACTACGGCATTAGAATGGCGTAATTTACCATTGCAAGAGCGTATTACTCATGCTTTAGTTAAAGGGATTGACACTTTTATAATTGAAGATTCAGAAGAAGCACGTCAATTAGCCAACAAACCAATTGAGGTTATTGAAGGCCATTTGATGATAGGAATGAACGTTGTTGGTGATTTGTTCGGTGCCGGAAAAATGTTCTTACCACAAGTAGTTAAATCTGCTCGTGTCATGAAAAAAGCGGTAGCCTATTTAAATCCGTTTATTGAAGCTGAAAAAGGAGAAAAACACCAAGCCTTAGGTAAAGTACTTATGGCTACAGTTAAAGGAGATGTGCATGATATTGGTAAGAATATTGTGAGCGTGGTTTTAGGCTGTAATAACTATGAAATAGTTGATTTAGGAGTAATGGTGCCCCCTGAAAAGATAATAGAAACTGCCAAAAGGGAAAATGTAGATATTATTGGTTTATCAGGTTTAATAACACCTTCTTTAGATGAAATGGTCTATTTAGCCAAAGAAATGGAACGTCAAGATTTTTCTGTACCATTATTAATTGGAGGCGCAACAACATCTAAAGCACATACAGCAGTTAAAATTGATCCTATCTATAAAAACGCTGTTGTACACGTCAATGATGCATCTAGAGCCGTAACAGTGGTTGGTGATTTATTAAATAAAAAAACTGCACATGCATACACCACTAAATTGAAAAAGGATTATGATGAATTTAGAGAGAAGTTTTTAAAAAGAGGGAAAACTAAATCATATATCACTATAAATGAAGCAAGAGAGCGAAAATATACAATCGATTGGAATACAACAGAAATAAGTAAGCCTAATGAACTCGGAGTTCAAACACTTGAACAATTAAGTTTAAAGGAGTTGTTACCGTTTATAGATTGGCGTCCATTTTTTATCTCTTGGGATTTACATGGGAAATTTCCTGAAATATTAACTGATGACGTTGTTGGAGAACAAGCCTCTCAATTGTATGAAGATGCACAAGTAATGATTCAAGAAATAGTCGCAAAACAATTACTAAAAGCAAAAGCAATTTTCGGTTTATTTGAAGCTAACTCAATAAATGACGATGATATTTCTATTCAGAAAAAAGGGAAAGAAATTGCAGTTTTCAGAACCTTACGTCAGCAATTAAAAAAGAGAGAAGGCATTTCAAATATAGCACTGGCAGATTTTGTTGCTCCAAAAGAATCTAATATTAATGATTATATGGGTGCTTTTTGTGTTGCTATTTTTGGCGCAGATAAATTAGCTAGTTCTTATAAAAATAAAGAGGATGACTACAATGCCATCATGACACAAGCAATCGCTGATCGTTTTGCTGAAGCCTTTGCAGAATACTTACATAAACAAGTACGTACCAAACATTGGGGTTATGCAGAAAACGAAGAACTTACTAATGAAGACTTAATCAGAGAAACCTACAAAGGTATTCGTCCAGCACCAGGTTACCCAGCATGTCCTGATCATTTAGAAAAAGAAACAATATGGGAGTTACTCAATGTTGAACAAAATATAGGAGTGACACTTACAGAAAGTTTAGCAATGTGGCCAGCAGCTGCTGTATCTGGGTATTACTTTGGAAACCCAGAAGCTAAATATTTTGGCTTAGGTAAAATAACAGATGATCAAGTAGAAGATTATGCAAACAGAAAAGGGATTACTAAAGAAAAAGCCAGAAAATGGCTACATCCAAATTTAGCAGAATAATAGTAATTATGAAAGTTACAGAACACATCAAACAAGCAAAAGGAAAAACGCTATTTTCTTTTGAAATTGTACCACCCCAAAAAGGACAAAACATTCAAGAGCTCTATAATAATATAGACCCATTAATGGAATTCAAACCGCCTTTTATAGATGTAACTACTTCAAGAGAAGAGTTTATATATCTGCAAAAAGATAATGGTCTGCTCGATAGAAAAATAACACGTATGCGTCCAGGAACTGTTGGTATTTGCGCCTCTTTAAAACACAAATATAATGTAGATGCTATACCACATGTGCTCTGCGGGGGCTTTTCAAAAGAAGAAACTGAATATCTTTTAGTTGATTGCCATTACTTAGGTTTAGATAATGTCATGGCCTTACGAGGTGACGCAAGAAAAGACGAACAATACTTCAAAGCTGTTAATGGAGGGAATACTTATGCTTCAGATTTGGTGAAGCAGATAAACGACTTAAATCAAGGAAAGTATTTACATGAGATTATTGAAACGCCATATAAATCTGATTTTTGTGTAGGTGTAGCTGGCTACCCTGAAAAACATCTTGAATCACCTAGTTTAGAAAGTGATTTACGCAGATTAAAAGAAAAAGTAGATGCCGGGGCTGATTATATCGTAACCCAAATGTTCTTTGACAATCAAAAATATTTTGATTTTGTAACCAAAGCTCGTGAATTCGGAATTAACGTTCCAATTATACCGGGCATAAAACCGATAGCAGTAGAACGACATTTACAGGTGTTACCTCAAGTTTTCCGCTTAGATTTACCAGATATTCTAGTGAATGAAATTGAAAAATGTAAAACCAATAAAGAAATTCGTCAAGTTGGTATTGATTGGGCAATAAGCCAAAGTAAAGAACTCATTAATGCTGGAGTGCCGGTTGTTCATTACTACTCAATGGGTAAAAGTGATAATATTAAAAAAATAGCACGTGAAGTATTTTAAATCGCGTTGGTAAAACCTATAAAATAGCGTACATTCGCGCCGAATTTGGTTTTAAAGTTGAAAATCTTCAATTTTAATTAGAGGGAATTAGGTGAAAAACCTAAGCTGTACCCGCAACTGTAAGCTTTAACTTTTTTAAGTTATCTGTTACTCTTTCAAAACCACTGTTTATATATAAACGGGAAGGTTGTAACACTAAGTAAGTCAGGAGACCTGCCTTTTTCTGTACAATGTTTAAACTTCCGGGATTAGAAGTCTGAACACGACTGTACCCAATTTATTATTAAAGTAAAATTTTTACAATGAACAAAAGAGTGCTTAGCCTTTTAGGTATGGCTTTCTTGGCATATACAACGTATGCACAAGAAAAAACACAAGACAGTGTTACTATTGAACAATTAGAAACTGTTGTGCTTGACACAAAGTTTAAATTAAACAGAGAAAAATCTGGTAAAGTTATTTACACCATTTCACAAAACGACTTGGCAAAAGTAAAAGGGCAAAGTTTAGCACAAACCATCAGTACAGTTTCAGGTATTGAAATTACTGGGGCTAAAAGTAATGCTGGTTCTGTTTTAGGGTACAGAGTTAGAGGAGGAAATAGCAGACAGGTGGTTATTTTAATTGATGGTATTCAGGTAAACGACCCTTCAAACATTAATGCAGAGTTTGACCTGCGTTCATTAGATGTTAACAACATTGAAAGTCTTGAAATTATTAAAGGAGGAGTTAGTACACTTTACGGTACAGGGGCAACATCTGGTGTAATTAATATTACAACAAAAAAAGCAACTGACAAAAACGTAGACGCAGCTGTGTTTATGAGTATGGGGAGTAACCGATCTGTAGTAACGGACAAGTACAACTTAAACACCGCAACCGTTGGTGCAACTATTAACGGAACATTAAAGAAGTTAAATTATCTTGCAGCAATTTCTACAGAAAACACAAAAGGAATGTCTGCTAAACGTTCTTTTGATGAGGCTGTGACCTTTGAAGATGATCCTTTTAAAAGAGAAAACGCTAGTTTACGTTTAGGATATAAATTTTCTGAAGCATTTAACCTAGGCTCTTTTGTAAACTATAATATGTTTGAAAATCAGTTTGACAATTCATTTGGCACACCAGATGGATATAATAAAGCCGAGTCAGAAAACGTTCAGTTTGGTTTAACATCAGAGTACACTTATAACAAAGGAAGTATTGTTTTAAACTCTTCAATAGCGCAAACAGATCGTGAAAGCACTAGCCTTACGTCTAAAAGTACTTATGCAAGTAACTCAATTACTATAGACCTTTATAATAAGTATAAGTTTAACACAAACTTTTGGACCGTAATTGGAGTGAATGTACAAGAACAAAAAGCCACACAGGCCAGTACTCCATATGGTAGCAGCACCTTAGTTACTGCTTACAACAAAGACATCACGAAAGTAACCCTAGTAGATCCTTATGCTAATTTAACTTACTTCACAAATTTCGGATTAAACATAAACGCAGGTATTCGTATGAGTAACCACACCAATTTTGGCAGCCATGTAGTTTATAGCATAAACCCATCTTACAACTTCAAACCTTCTGAAAAGTTAGATACTAAAATATTTGCTACAGGAAGTACTGCTTTTATTGCACCTACAATTTACCAACAATATTCACCTGATTACGGGTTTAAGGACTTGGAAGCTCAAGAAAGTATCAATGGTGAATTGGGTTTTGAATTGCGTTACAATAAAAAACACCGTTTTAGTGCCGTAGTATTTCATAGAGAAGATCAGAATAAAATTGAGTTTAAAAATATATACGACACTGTTTCTGGTTGGTGGATTGGCGGCGTTTATTACAACTTAGATAATGATAATGTAAAAACTCAAGGTTTAGAGCTGGAAGCTGATTTAAAACTAGCTAAAAAACTAAACCTTACCGCAAACTACACACTCACTCAGTTTGAAAAAGATGCATTAAGCTTAAATGTTCCTAAACATAAAGCTAATGCAAATCTTGCGTATGTATTAAAAGAAAATACAAATTTATCATTAACATACCAGTTTATTGATGACCGGTTTATTTATGGAGGTGATAGATTAGATGCCTATAGCATCACAAGTTTTTTCATAAACCACCAATTAACTGATAATTTAGAATTAAACGGTTCATTGTTTAATATTTTTGATGAGGATTATACCGAAACTGCAGCAGCATCTACGTTAGGTAGAAACTATAAACTAGGCTTAAGATTAACATTCTAAATGTTTTCTTATTTGAATTAATACTCGAAAAGGCTACTAATACAGTAGCCTTTCTTTTTTATTTAAAATAGCCTATATTTACAGTTAGTAAATTACTGTAATTAACTACAGCTTTCAACAACATAAAACTCATAAATGATTAATTATTTATATGCCCTTTTAGTCGTAATTTTGATTTCATCTTGCACTAAAGACGAAGGCGTTAATTTTCAGCCTGATACATTTTATCTTCATACCGCAAGTACAGTAGTTAATGAAAAAGATGGCGCTGTAAATATCACCTTTAACACATCTGAAATTTATAATACTGATATAAATTTTAATTTCACCTTAACAGGTACTGCAGATCAATCTATAGATTATACTATTTTAGCTACAAACGCTACTATTCTAGCAGGTGATTTCTCTACTACTATAACCCTAAATTTAATTGATGATTCGGTAATTGAAAATCAAGAAGATATTATTATTACTGTAACTGACTCATCAAGTTCAGAAATACATATAGATAGCTCAGACCAAATTACACTTACAATAATTGATGATGAAAGTATTGCCTATCAAAATGGCGTTCTTATTAATAATTTTGGTAACCCTACGGGAACAGTAAGCTATATTAGTCATGATTTTAATACCGTCAAACAAAGTATTTACAATACTGTTAATAGTGAAAATGCCGGTAACGGTTTATTATCTATAGGGTTTAATACTGATAAGGCTTACCTAATTTCTAATTCGGATAATAAAATTACAGTAGTTGACAGATATTCCTTTTTTAAAGAAACTGACATCACAACAAACTTAAACACCCCCCGTTACTTTGCAGCCTCAGGTACAACAGGATACATCACTAATTGGGGAGACCCTTTAATTACATCAGATGATTTCATTACCTTAATTGATTTAGAAACTAACGCCTTTATTTCAAGCATACCAGTTGATGAAAAACCTGAAAAAATAGTAGCTAAAAACGGTAAAATATACATTAGCCATAAAGGCAGCACACCAAACCTAACTATTATTAATGCTTCTGATAATACAACCAGTACTGTAGCCTTAAACGGCATTGTTATGAGCGATTTAGTTTTTGACGACAGTAATACATTATGGGTATTAAGTGAAGGTAACGCAATGACTGCCGGGAAACTGATAAAATACAATATTGCCGATGAATCTACCATTGAGTTGGATTTTGCAATTGGTGAACAACCAAAAAACCTAAACTATTATAATGGTAGTGTATATTACAGTTTAAATAATAACATATACACCTTATTACAAACAGACACAATGCTACCAACCTCGGAAATAATTACAACACCAGTGTATAAAATTGCTTTAAATGATGGTAAAATATATGTAACTGATGACGGTGATTCTATTTCTAATGGAACTTTAAAAGTCTTTAATTTAACTGATAATCAAGAAATAGAATCTATCCCAACAGGTATTATTCCTAGCGGTATTTATTTCAATTAAAAAAATACACCTAACAACAAAAGCCTTTCAAACGAAAGGCTTTTGTTGTTTAAAAAGAAAAAAAACTTCTTTTTTTTGTTACAAATTAGAAATACAATCGTCTTAATTATAGGAGCTAACTAAATGAGTATGAATCACACTGCGTTTTTAAATCTGGTATTACCCTTTAAGGATAAGTTATACCGCATGGCAAAACGTCTTTTGATATCTAATGAAGAAGCTGAAGATGCTACTCAAGAAATACTGTTGAAGTTGTGGGCTAATAAATCAAAAATTGGCACTTATAAAAATGCTGAAGCATTTGCGATGACCATGACTAAAAATTATTGTTTTGACAGATTAAAATCAAAACAAGCCCAAAACTTAAGAATTGTACATAGTAACTATAAAGATGAAACTGCACAAATACAAAAGCAGGTAGAACATATAGACAGTATAGATTGGGTAGAAAAATTAATGCAACAATTACCTGTACAACAACGTTTGGTAATGCAATTAAGAGACATTGAGCACTATGAGTTTTCTGACATTTCAAAAGTACTAGACATGAAAGAAACCGCAGTAAGAGTAACACTATCACGAGCAAGAAAAACTATTAGAGAACAACTAATACAAAAACACAACTATGGCATTAAATAACATAGAACAATTATTAAAAAAATACTTAGAAGCAGAAACTTCTATACATGAAGAACAAGAGTTACAACGCTATTTTTCTTCTCCAAATGTTGCGCCACACTTGAAAGAGTACACTGCTTTGTTTCAATACTTTTCTTTAGCTAAAAATGAAAAAGCTCATACAACAGTTGCATTAAAACCTAAAATTAAGTATTTAAAATGGGGCTCTGTAGCAGCGAGTATTATTTTTGCTCTTGGCTTTTTTACTGTCATTACAATTAAAAAAAATAATGAGCATAAAGAGGCATTATTAGCCTATTATCAAACTAAAGAAGCGTTAAACATTGTATCAAAACAGTTTAATGCAGGAACCACAAAAATCAATTATTTAAATACGTTTGAAACATCAAAACAACAAATTTTCAAATCAAATCATTAATCACAATCAATAAAATTAAAAACAATGAAAAAATTTATATTAATAATCGCAATGGCCTTATTGCCAATAGCATCATCTGCGCAAAGTTATTTTGACTCTCTAGAAGATCAAGACGATATCACATCTGTAATCGTTAATGCCAACATGTTCAATTTAATGAGCAAAATTGATGTTAGTGCAGACGACCCTGAAGCAAAAGAATATTTAAGTTTAATTAAAGACATTACCAGCTTAAAAGTATTTGTTTCTAAAGAAGGAAAATCTACTGTAAAAATGCAACAAATGCTGGGGCAATATCTTAAAAAATCTAATTTACAAGAATTGATGCGTATTAAAGACGGTGACAATAATGTAAAATTCTTTATGAAAGAAGGAAGCAATCCAAACCGCGTTAGTGAACTGTTAATGTTTGTTCAAGGTGCAGAATTAAAACTAGATGGTAAAAACGCTGAAACGGTTTTACTAACCTTAACTGGAGATTTCGACTTAAACAAAGTATCAAAATTAACTAAGCAAATGAATATCCCTGGTGGTGAACACTTAAAAAAGGTTAAAAAAAAATAAATAAACAGCTTACGCTCTATTAGAACAATTTAATAGAGCGTAAGCTTATAACAGTAATCAAAATGAAATCAATCAAAAATGTTTTTTCAATTTATTTAATAGCCTTTGTTTTATTAAGTTGTAACAGCAAACCATCACTTCAAAAATATTATGTTGAAAATCAAGAAAACCAAAATTTTATGGTTGTTGATATTCCTACAAGTATCTTGAACGTTACTAGTGACTCGCTTACAAACACACAACAAAAAGCATATAATTCAATAAAGAAATTGACCTTTTTAGGCTTTAAAAAAACAAAAAGCAATGGCGCAACTTATAAAACTGAACGCAGAAAAGTAACACAAATACTAGAAGATGATGACTACAAAACTTTAATTACATATGGCGCAAAAAACCAAGGTGCTATTGTTAAGTATTTAGGTGAGGACACCGCAATTGAGGAGGTTGTTCTTTTTTTTGCAGATAACACACAAGGCTTTGGTGTTGTTAGAGTTATGGGGGATGATATGAATCCTGCGCAAATACATGATTTTATAGAAGTAGTTAAAAAATCTAACCCCAATAAAAATGCCTTAAAAGATATTGCAAATTTCTTTTAGAACATTAAAAAAGGCAGCTTATAGCTGCCTTTTTTAATGTTTATTCCAATTTAAATACCCGCCTTTTAAATCGTATATTTCTTTAAAACCAAGTTCTGAAAGAATTTGAGTTGTTTTACCACTTCGCCCGCCACTTTTACAATAGACAGCTATTGGTTTGTTTTTGTCTAGCTTACCTAATTGAGCTTTGAAATCTTTATCAAAATAATTTATCAATGCCGCGTTAGTTATAACACCTTCACTCCACTCGTCTGGAGTTCTAACATCAACCAATTGCACGCCGTCTTCAGATATTTTTTTCTCAAAAGCAACTTGACCCAAAACCGTAATTTTAGGAGTGGTTTCCTGAACACACGATAATAACAAGCATACAAATACAAAAATAGAACTTTTCATAACTAATAATTTGATAAGGTAACTACGTCGCCATTCCATACGGAAAACCCGCCATTGAGATTATATATAGAGGTAATGGCACACATCAAGTTTAATACAGCGCATGCTTCTGAACTTCTAGCTCCTGATTGACAATACACATAAAAATTCTGCGTTTTATCCAACTCATTAACTTTATCAAGGAATAATTGAGGCTGTTTTACATCAATATTTATAGCGTTTGGTATTGCTCCCTCAGCATATTCATCAGACGTTCTGACGTCTAAAATTATCGCGTTTTCATCTTTCAACACTTGCTCACTCCATTCATTAACATTCAAATTTTCCATAATACACTTTTTATTGAACCTCAAAATTAAGTGTTCTCATTAAAAAACACAAACAATATTTTTTAAATAAGACCAAAAAAAAACACCAATCATAAGATTAGTGTTTTTTGAGCCGATGAGAGGACTCGAACCTCCGACCTGCTGATTACAAATCAGCTGCTCTAGCCAGCTGAGCTACATCGGCATTGCGAGTGCAAATATAACTTTGATTTTTATATTTGCAAACACTTTTTTATTTTTTTTTACAACTTATTTATTTTATCAATTAAAGCGCGACCCTTCGTCTCTATTGACTTTTTTAAGTTTGAAAAGTGAACTTTCTTATTATCAACACCTTTGGCGTTAATTTGTTCCATAGACTCATCAAAAGCAACAATTGCTTCATCAATAATTGTTTCAGAAGACGTTGTATCTTTTTCTGGATTTGTTAATTGCCAAACGTAAACCGCCTCAATTATATCTCCAAAAACGAAGTTTACATCTTTCTTTAAATTCTTAATACTTGCCATAATTATATTTTTTAAGCTGGTGCAAAAGTAATCATTAACCTGATAGGGTTATATAAAAACTTCCAAAAATTTCACATTATTTGAAATTATATCAAATTGTTTTAGTGATGCAGGAATTAATAACGTTTCACCAAACTGTATCGTTTCTTCAAATTCATAGCCATTTAATGTTGCAGAGCCTTCAATACACATATAAATAACAAACGAATCTTTATCCTTATTGTTAATTTCTTGATTAGAAGTGATATGCAAATAATTTGTAGTAAAATAATTACATGACACTAAAGGGTTTGATTTATTTTCTACTTTATCATAAACCATTTTATCGCCTTTAAAACCAAAATTAATGGCCTCAAAAGCTTCACGCTTATGTAGGGTTCTTGATTTGCCATCTGCTTGCTTTCTGTCCCAATCATAAACACGGTATGTAATGTCTGATGTTTGCTGTATTTCGGCTAACATTACCCCTTTACCAATAGCGTGTATTGTACCGGTAGGAATAAAGAATGTATCGCCTTCACTTACCGTTACTTCATTTAAAATACTCGGTAATGTTTTCTCTTTTAAATGCTTTTGATAATCTGATGGTGTAATGCCATTATGAAACCCTAATATTAATCGAGAAGATTTCTCAGCCTGCATAATATACCACATTTCAGTTTTCCCGTATGAATTATGACGCTTTTTAGCTAAAATATCATTTGGGTGTAACTGAACTGATAAGTCCGTTTTTGCATCAATAAATTTTATGAGTAATGGAAAATTGTTTTTAAACGTTTTATAAACAACATTTCCCACCAATTCATCTTTATATTTTTTAATTAACTCCTTTAATGTTTTACCAGTAAATTCACCGTTAACAACAATGGATTCATTATTCTTAACTGATGAAATTTCCCAGCTCTCACCAATATTATCTTGTTCGGATGCTTTTCCTAAAACAGTATTTAGTTTTGTGCCTCCCCATATTTTTTCTTTAAGAATAGGTGAAAACTTAATTGGATACCAATTGACCATAGATTATACTGAATAGGTTACGAAGTTTCTTGGCGTTTCATACAAGGTTACTTCTAATTTTAAATGTTTCGGGAATTCTGTTCTAAGAATATTCCAGATGAATATTACTATGTTTTCTGCTGTGGGATTCATGTCCTTAAAGTAAGGCACATCTAAATTTAAATTTTTGTGATCTAGAACTTTTTCAACTTTATCATAAATAATGTCTTTTAAACGTTTCATATCATACACAAAACCAGTTTCTGCATCTACTTCACCAGTCAAACTTACAATAAGCTCATAATTATGCCCATGGTAATTAGGGTTATTACACAACCCAAATACGTCTTTATTTTTAGCATCAGACCACTCCTTATTATACAAGCGATGTGCTGCATTAAAATGTGCTTTTCTACTTACTGTAACAGCCATTTAATCTTGTTTTAAAAAATTATAAAATTTATCAAAAATAATTTTAAACCATTCTGTATAAATTTCAGGTTGTGCTACCACATCTAATTTCACAGCATCTAAGGCCATCCATTTCCATCCACCAACTTCATCTTTATTTGGCTTTGGAATTCCATCATATGATCCTATTAATATATGATCTAATTCATGCTCAGTTAACCCGTTATCAAAAGGTGCTTTATATATAAATGATGTTGTTTCTTTAAGTTCTGTCACAAACCCCATCTCCTCAAACAAACGGCGCTTTCCTGCACTTAAATTACTTTCGCCATCGCGCTGATGGCTACAGCAAGTATTGGTCCACAATCCAGGTGAATGGTATTTATCCAATGCGCGTTGTTGTAACATTAGTTCATTGTTCTTATTAAAAATAAAAACTGAAAATGCACGATGTAACAAAGCTTTTTCATGGGCTTCCATTTTGGGCATTAGTCCAATTTGCACATCGTTTTCATCAACTAAAATTACTTGTTCTTCCTTCATACAGACAAAAATATGAAAAATATTAGCATTTCGTTTTTTATCATATCAATAAAACACTAATAAATTACAACAAATCAAAAAATAAACTTTTACAAACACTGAAACAAACGCATTGAAATAATTACATTTGCACACGCTAAATATACTGCTACAAATGAGTTTACAAGACGAAATTGCAAAAAGAAGAACCTTTGGTATCATATCCCATCCAGATGCTGGTAAAACGACATTAACGGAAAAATTACTGCTTTTTGGTGGGGCAATTCAAGAAGCTGGTGCCGTAAAATCTAATAAAGTAAAAAAAGGAGCCACTTCCGATTTCATGGAAATTGAACGTCAGCGTGGAATTTCTGTAGCAACTTCTGTATTAGCTTTTATTTATAGAGATAAAAAAATAAATATCTTAGATACTCCTGGTCATAAGGATTTTGCTGAGGATACTTTTAGAACATTAACTGCCGTAGATAGTGTTATTGTAGTTATTGATGTTGCAAAAGGGGTTGAAGAGCAAACTGAGAAATTAGTAGAAGTGTGTAGAATGCGTAACATTCCTATGATTGTTTTCATTAATAAAATGGATAGAGAAGGTAAAGACGCTTTTGATTTATTAGATGAAGTAGAACAAAAATTAGGCTTACGCGTAACGCCTTTAAGTTTCCCAATTGGAATGGGATATAGCTTCAAAGGAATCTATAACCTTTGGGAAAAAAACATCAATTTATTTTCTGAAGAAAGCAAACAACACATTACGGATACAATTTCATTTGAAGATGTCAATCATCCAGATTTAGAAAATCATATTGGAGAAACAGCCGCTGAGACTTTACGCGAAGAATTAGAACTTGTTAATGAAGTATACCCAAAATTCAATCAAGAAGAGTACTTAAAAGGAGATTTACAACCCGTTTTCTTTGGTTCTGCTTTAAACAACTTTGGTGTAAGAGAATTATTAGACTGCTTTGTAGACATTGCTCCAGACCCTAGACCAAAAACGTCTGACACAAGAGAAGTAAAACCAGATGAAAATAAATTTACCGGATTTGTTTTTAAAATTCACGCCAACATGGACCCTAAACATAGAGACCGTCTTGCGTTTATTAAAATTGTATCTGGGATGTTTAAACGAAATACACAATACCTACACGTTAGGAATAATAAAAAAGTAAAGTTCTCTAGCCCAAATGCCTTTTTTGCAGATAAGAAAGAAATTGTAGACATTTCATATCCTGGTGATATTGTTGGTGTACATGATACTGGTAACTTTAAAATTGGTGACACCTTAACTGAAGGAGAGCTTATGAATTACAAAGGCGTTCCTAGTTTTTCTCCAGAACACTTTAGATATATCAACAACGCTGACCCATTAAAATCTAAACAATTATATAAAGGTATTGACCAGTTAATGGATGAAGGAGTAGCGCAATTATTTACTCTAGAAATGAATGGCCGTAAAGTTATTGGTACTGTTGGAGCTCTACAATACGAAGTTATTCAATACCGTTTAGAACATGAATATGGTGCCAAATGTACTTATGAAAATTTAAATGTTCACAAAGCGTGTTGGGTAGAACCAGAAGATGCAAGTAATGAGGAATACAAAGAATTTAAACGTGTGAAGCAAAAATTCCTTGCCAAAGACAAAAGTGGTCAACTAGTATTTTTAGCTGATTCAATGTTCTCTTTACAAATGACACAACAAAAATATCCATCAGTAAAACTACATTTCACAAGTGAGTTTTAACATCTAATTACACCTAAATAAAAAAGGCTACATAATAATAATGTAGCCTTTTTTAATATGCGCTCATTTAAGAGTTAAGCAAAAAAAAGCCGCAAATTACATTTGCGGCTTTCTTTTATTATGCTTCACCAGTTGGCCCAAAATTCATTGGAATTGGTGGTTGTTCGAAATCTTTAATTTCACCGTGAGCAGTTTCAAATCGATTGACATTATCAGCTAACGCTTTTAATAATCGTTTTGCATGTTGTGGTGTCAAAATAATTCTTGACTTCACTTTACTCTTAGGCACACCAGGCATGATGCTTACAAAATCAACAACAAACTCAGAAGCAGAATGATTAATGATGGCTAAGTTGGAATAAATTCCCTGCGCTACATCAGCATCTAATTCAATATTTATTTGTTGTCCTTTTTGATTGTTATTATCAGCCATTATTAACTTAGATTTTCTTCAACATTTGTCATTTGTTCATATTCTTCCTTAGATCCTACGATAATTTTTTCGTAGTTTCTCATACCTGTTCCGGCAGGAATTCTATGTCCAACAATTACATTTTCTTTCAATCCTTCTAAGGTATCAATCTTACCGGCTACTGCAGCTTCGTTTAATACTTTAGTAGTTTCCTGGAATGATGCCGCAGAAATGAACGACTTCGTTTGAAGTGACGCTCTTGTAATACCTTGTAAGATTGGCGTTGCCGTTGCTGGCACAGCTTCTCTAGCTACTACTAAAGCTTTGTCATTTCTTCTTAAGTTAGAGTTTTCATCTCTTAATTGTCTTGCAGTAACAATTTGTCCTGCTTTCAACTCTTCAGAATCTCCAACTTCTTCAACAACTTTCATACCGTATATTGCGTCATTTTCTCTGATGAAATCAGATTTATGAATCAATTGGTTTTCTAAGAAAATCGTATCTCCAGAGTCATTAATTTGAACCTTACGCATCATTTGTCTAACAACAACCTCAAAGTGTTTGTCGTTAATCTTTACCCCTTGTAAACGGTATACTTCTTGTACTTCGTTTACTAAGTATTGCTGAACAGCCGATGGTCCTTTTATTGCTAAAATATCTTTCGGTGTAATAGATCCGTCAGATAAAGCCATACCAGCTTTTACGAAATCATTTTCTTGAACTAAGATTTGGTTAGCTAACTTTACTAAGTATTTCTTAACCTCTCCTAATTTAGACTCAACGATGATTTCACGGTTACCACGCTTGATTTTTCCGAATGATACAACTCCATCAATTTCAGAAACAACCGCTGGGTTAGATGGGTTACGTGCTTCAAACAATTCAGTAATACGAGGTAAACCTCCTGTAATATCTCCTGCTTTAGATGATTTACGTGGAATTTTAACTAATGTTTTACCGGCTTGAATTTTATCACCGTCATCAATCATCAAGTGTGCTCCAACTGGTAAGTTGTAAGAACGTAATACTTCATCTCCTTTTCCTAAAATAATTAAGGTAGGAATGATTTTCTTATTTCTTGATTCAGAAATTACTTTCTCTTGGTAACCAGTTTGCTCATCAACTTCAACTTGGTAAGTTACACCTTGTTCAATGTTTTCGAACTTGATTTTTCCTGAGAATTCAGAAACGATACCACCGTTAAATGGATCCCACTGACAAATAACTTCGTCTTTCTTTAATACTTGCTTGTCAGCTACATATATATACGCTCCGTAAGGAATGTTATTTGTTGCTAATACAATACCTGTATTTTTATCTACTAATTTTACTTCAGCAGTACGAGAAATTACGATATCAACAATATTTCCTTCGTTATCTTCTCCTTTAACTGTACGTAATTCATCTATTTCAGCAATTCCGTCAAACTTCGCTTTTAAGCTGTTTTCTTCAGAAATGTTTCCTGCCGTACCTCCAAGGTGGAATGTACGTAATGTTAACTGTGTACCAGGTTCTCCAATAGATTGTGCTGCCACAACTCCTACTGCTTCACCACGCTGAACCATTTTACCTGTTGCTAAGTTACGTCCGTAACATTTAGCACAAATACCTTTTGTAGCCTCACAAGTTAATGCAGATCTTACAGCAACATGATCAATTGGTGCTTCATTAATTACATCAA
>JBMZDR010000008.1:2044-3956 GCA_049614485.1 Flavobacteriaceae bacterium | reverse complement strand
CACAAGTTAATGCAGATCTTACAGCAACATGATCAATTGGTGCTTCATTAATTACATCTACTAAAGCTTCAGTAATTTGATTACCATTTTCAACAATTACTTCTCCTGTTGCAGGGTTAATAACGTCATGTAAAGCAATACGACCTAAAATACGATCACCTAAAGGCTCAACGATTTCTTCGTTTTTCTTTAATGCTGTTACATCTAATCCTCTTAATGTACCACAATCAACAGAGTTGACGATAACATCTTGAGAAACATCTACTAAACGACGTGTTAAGTAACCTGCATCGGCTGTTTTTAATGCCGTATCGGCAAGACCCTTACGAGCACCGTGTGTAGAAATAAAGTATTCAAGAATTGAAAGACCTTCTTTAAAGTTAGAAAGAATTGGATTTTCAATAATTGCTCCAGATCCATCTGCAGATTTTTTAGGTTTCGCCATTAATCCACGCATACCTGTTAACTGACGAATTTGTTCTTTAGAACCCCTCGCTCCAGAGTCAAGCATCATGTATACTGAGTTAAACCCTTGCTGGTCTTCAGAGATGTTCTTCATAGAAAGCTCTGTTAAAGCAGCGTTTGTAGATGTCCAGATATCAATAACTTGGTTATAACGCTCGTTGTTTGTTATAAGTCCCATGTTATAGTTACCCATAATTCCATCAACTTGAGCGTTTGCATCAGCAACCATCTTCGTTTTTTCTTCTGGAATAATGATATCACCTAATGAGAATGATAATCCACCTCTAAAGGCAAATGCATACCCCATGTCCTTAATTCTATCTAAGAAATCAGCAGTTTCAGGAACACTAGTTGCTTTTAAGATGTTATGGATAATATCTCTTAAAGCTTTTTTAGTTAAAACTTCATTGATATATCCTGCAGCTTCAGGAACAACTTCATTAAATAATACTCTACCTACAGTAGTGTCAATAACTTTATAAACTAACTCTCCATTTTCGTTAAGATCTTTCGTTCTAACTTTAATAGAGGCGTTAATATTTGCTCTTTTTTCATTGTAAGCAATAGTAACTTCTTCTGGCGAATAGAATGTTAAACCTTCTCCTTTTATTTCTAATTCTGGAGTAGATTTACGCAACTTCGTCATATAATATAATCCAAGTACCATATCCTGAGAAGGTACAGTAACTGGTTGTCCGTTGGCCGGGTTTAATATATTATGAGAGGCTAACATTAACATTTGAGCTTCCAAAATTGCTTCTGGGCCTAAAGGTAAATGTACTGCCATTTGATCCCCATCAAAATCGGCGTTAAATGCCGTACATACTAATGGGTGTAATTGAATTGCTTTTCCTTCAATTAATTTAGGCTGAAAAGCTTGTATACCTAAACGGTGAAGCGTAGGCGCACGGTTCAATAATACTGGATGTCCTTTGATTACATTTTCTAAGATATCCCATACTACTGGTTCTTTTCTGTCTATAATTTTCTTTGCAGATTTTACAGTTTTTACAATTCCTCTTTCAATTAATTTTCTAACTACAAAAGGCTTGTATAATTCTGCTGCCATGTTCTTTGGCAACCCACATTCAAATAAACGTAATGTTGGTCCAACAACAATTACAGAACGCGCTGAGTAATCAACACGCTTACCTAACAAGTTTTGACGGAAACGTCCTTGCTTCCCTTTTAATGAATCAGATAATGATTTTAAAGGTCTGTTAGATTCTGTTTTTACTGCTGATGATTTACGTGTGTTATCAAATAAAGAATCTACTGATTCTTGTAACATACGCTTCTCATTACGCAAGATTACTTCTGGAGCTTTTATTTCTACCAAACGCTTTAAACGGTTGTTACGAATAATTACTCTACGGTAAAGATCATTTAAATCTGAAGTTGCGAAACGTCCACCATCTAAAGGCACTAAAGGTCTTAATTCTGGCGG
>JBMZDR010000008.1:422-1949 GCA_049614485.1 Flavobacteriaceae bacterium | reverse complement strand
TAAATCTGAAGTTGCGAAACGTCCACCATCTAAAGGCACTAAAGGTCTTAATTCTGGTGGAATAATTGGCACAACCTTCATGATCATCCATTCAGGTAAGTTCTCTCTATTCTTGTTAGCATCACGTAAAGACTCTACTACTTGTAATCTTTTTAATGCTTCAGTTTTACGTTGCTTAGATGTTTCGTTGTTTGCTTTATGACGTAATTCATAAGACAATTCATCTAAATTGATACGTCTTAATAACTCAATTAAACACTCAGCACCCATCTTAGCGATGAACTTGTTTGGATCTGAATCATCTAAATATTGGTTGTCTTGTGGTAACTCTTCGGCGATGTTTAAATATTCTTCTTCAGTTAAGAAGTCCATTTTTTTAAGTTCTTCACCTTCAGCGTTTTTAGCGATACCTGCTTGAATTACTACATAACGTTCGTAGTAAATGATCATATCTAATTTCTTAGATGGTAATCCTAATAAGTATCCTATTTTGTTTGGTAATGAACGGAAGTACCAGATATGCGCAACAGGTACAACTAAGTTGATGTGCCCAATACGGTCTCTACGTACTTTCTTTTCAGTTACCTCTACACCACATCTATCACAAACAATTCCTCTATAACGGATACGTTTGTACTTACCACAAGCACATTCGTAATCTTTTACAGGTCCGAAGATACGTTCACAGAATAATCCGTCACGTTCTGGTTTGTGTGTACGATAGTTTATAGTTTCCGGTTTTAAAACCTCTCCTTTAGACTCAGCCAAAATTGACTCAGGAGAAGCTAAACCGATAGAGATTTTATTAAATCTCTTTTGTGTATTTTTATCTTGTTTTCTTGCCATAATATGATGCAATAAAATTTTAAAAATAATCTTTTTTAAATAGCGAAACCGCTTACTACTACTCTTCTAATCTAATATCCAAACTTAACCCTTTCAATTCATGCATTAATACATTGAACGATTCTGGTAATCCTGGTTCTGGCATTGGCTCACCCTTAACGATTGCTTCGTAAGTTTTTGCTCTACCTATTACATCATCAGATTTAACAGTTAAGATTTCTCTAAGTGTACTAGATGCACCGTATGCCTCTAATGCCCAAACTTCCATCTCTCCAAAACGTTGTCCTCCAAACTGCGCCTTACCTCCTAGTGGTTGTTGCGTAATTAATGAGTATGGCCCGATAGAACGCGCGTGCATCTTATCATCAACCATGTGACCTAGTTTTAACATGTAGATAATACCTACAGTTGCAGCTTGATCAAAACGTTCTCCTGTTCCTCCATCATATAAATGTGTATGACCAAATCTTGGCACTCCTGCCTCATCAGTAATTTCATTTATCTGATTTAAAGTTGCTCCATCAAAAATTGGTGTGGCATATTTCTTACCTAAATTCTGACCTGCCCATCCAAGAACAGTTTCATAAATCTGACCAATGTTCATACGAGAAGGTACCCCTAACGGGTTCAATACGATATCTACTGGTGTTCCGTCTTCTAAGAAAGGCATATCCTCTTGAC
>JBMZDR010000008.1:0-412 GCA_049614485.1 Flavobacteriaceae bacterium | reverse complement strand
ACGTTTCTTAGCGATATAAACTTTAGCAAGTTTGATAATACCTGCTGGTAATTCATCACCAACAGCAATCGTAAACTTCTCTCTTCTTAAAGCTCCTTGAAGATCATTTACTTTAATTTTATAGTTGTGTAACAAGTCTTTCACTAAAGCATTTGCAGCTTTATCTGTAGTCCATGTTCCACTTACTAAATGCGCATAATCATCAACAGAGTTTAACATTTTCTGAGAGAATTTTTTACCTTTTGGCAACACTTCTTCTCCTAAATCATTAAATACTCCTTGAGCTGTTTTACCATTTACAATTGCAAATAACTTTTCAACTAAAACTGATTTTAATTCTTCAAATTTAGTTTCGTATTTTAGTTCAACAGCTGTTAGCTCTTCTTTATCTTGATTACGTCTACGTTTATCT
>JBMZDR010000007.1:0-105205 GCA_049614485.1 Flavobacteriaceae bacterium | reverse complement strand
TATTTCAGAGATACTGGTAGACCAGCATTAATTATTTATGATGATTTATCTAAGCAAGCTGTTGCTTACCGTGAGGTATCTTTATTATTAAGAAGACCACCGGGACGTGAGGCATATCCTGGAGATGTATTCTTCTTACACTCAAGATTATTAGAACGTGCTGCAAAAGTTATTGCTGATGATGCAATTGCAGCAACTATGAATGATTTGCCAGCTTCTCTTAAAGGAAAAGTAAAAGGTGGAGGTTCATTAACTGCATTACCAATTATTGAAACACAAGCAGGAGATGTATCAGCATATATCCCTACTAACGTAATTTCAATTACTGATGGACAAATTTTCTTAGATGGAGATTTATTTAACTCTGGTGTACGTCCGGCAATTAACGTAGGTATTTCTGTATCTCGTGTTGGAGGATCTGCTCAGATTAAGTCTATGAAAAAAGTATCTGGTACTTTAAAGTTAGATCAAGCACAATTCCGTGAATTGGAAGCATTTGCTAAGTTTGGTTCTGATTTAGATGCTGCTACTTTAAATGTAATTAACAAAGGTAAGCGTAACGTAGAGATCTTAAAGCAAGCTCAAAACGATCCGTATACAGTTGAAGACCAAGTAGCAATTATTTATGCTGGTTCTAAAAACTTATTAGGAGATGTGCCTGTTGAAAAAGTTAAAGAATTTGAAAGAGATTTCATTGAGTTCTTAAACGCTAAGCATAGAAATATCTTAGACTTATTAAAGAAAGGTAAATTAACTGATGAAGTTACTGATACATTAACAACAGTAGCAAAAGATTTATCAGCTAAATATAAAGCTTAATTAGATTTTAGCATTGAGTAGTGAGTAACCCAGTTACTCACTACTGAATACTCAATACTTAATTCTAACATAGAATGGCAAATTTAAAAGAAATACGTAATAGAATATCGTCTATTTCTTCAACAATGCAGATTACGAGTGCTATGAAAATGGTATCGGCTGCAAAGTTAAAGAAAGCACAAGATGCTATTACAGCAATGCGTCCTTACGCAGACAAGTTAACAGAATTGTTACAAGGCTTAAGTGCTACTTTAGATGCAGAAAACGGAAGTGTGTATTCTGTAGAAAAAGAAGTTAACAAGGTGTTGTTGGTAGCTATTACTTCTAACAGAGGACTTTGTGGTGCTTTTAACTCTAACATCATCAAGCAATCAAACCACTTAATTGACACGGTTTACGCAGGTAAACAAGTTGATGTTTTGGCAATTGGTAAAAAAGCTAATGATGCTTTAGAAAAGAAAGTCACAATTATTGCTAACAAAAGTGAGATTTTTGACGATTTAACTTTTGATAATGTTGCTGAAATTGCAGAAGTATTAATGGAAAAATTTGTTGACGGTTCTTATGATAAAATAGAATTAGTTTACAATAAGTTTAAAAATGCTGCCACTCAAATTATCATGACTGAGCAATTTTTGCCAATCGTTTCTCAAGAAGCAGAGGCAGATGTAAACTTAGATTATTTATTTGAACCTTCTCAAAAAGAAATAGTTGAAGCTTTAATTCCGAAGTCTTTAAAAACACAGTTATATAAAGGTATTCGCGATTCATTTGCAGCAGAACATGGTGCACGTATGACGGCAATGCATAAAGCAACTGATAATGCAACTGAATTAAGAGATGCGTTAAAGTTAACATATAACAAAGCACGTCAAGCTGCAATTACTAATGAAATATTAGAAATTGTTGGTGGTGCGGAAGCATTAAATAATTAAACAATATATAATCTTATAAAAAAGGGTAGTAATTTTAATTACTACCCTTTTTTATTACAAGATAAAATGCAATTAACTAGCGCAGTTGTTTAAGCTATCTAGTTCATTTTGAACGTAATCCATGTCATCAGGATGTACGCAACCTTCTGACATATAATTTTCAATAGCCGTTTTATAAGCATTACAATTTTCCGTTGTAGCATCTAGGTTATATGCTGCCTGAGCATCAAAATAAACTTCTTCTATAGGATTACAATCCACAGAAGTCCCACCATCATCATCACTCTTACAAGAAATGACTCCAAGTGCCCCACACACGATTAATGATAAGATTACTTTTTTCATATTTCTGTTTTTTAATATTGGTTAATAATAATGACTTTAAGTTAAGAATAAATATCTTCTAATAATATATATGAATCTGTTGTTTTATTTAAAATCGACAAAACGTATTGTATTGAGGATTAACCGTTTGTGATTTTGCTGTTTATGGTTTAATTTTTTTGTTAATTGCTGATGGTATACTATTTGAAGGTGTATCTTTAAACTAAATTCTATACATATGAAATTACAATCTCTAATAACTACAAGTGCTTTAAGTGTGTTTTTAAGTCTTGGTTTTTCTCAATGTACAAGCACTAAAAATGCTGCTAAGATTTCAAATACTATTGACGTTTTAAATGAAATAAACCCTAAAGCCTACTACCAAAACTGGGTAGCTGGAGTAAGAGGAGGTGGCGCGGGAACAGATGTTTATATTCATAAATCTGTTTTAAAAGAGAAAAAAGTAGACAGTATATATTTTCAAAATAAAGTCTCTAAACTAGCGCCGCCAAAAGAGCCAAATGTGTTTTATGTAGCGCATTTTAAAAGAGCTATAAACCAGCAAGAAATGTCAGGGTTACCTCATAATGATCAAAAATCAGATTCTGAGTTTCCTTTTGAGTTGAAATATAATGAAGCTGTTATTAGTTATATTACAGAAGGTAAAACGTCATACTTCAAACTTACAAACATTGTAAAAAAAGAATCACTAGATTATCCTTCTGCGCCAAAACATTAGTTAAATAGACTTTTTTTAAAATTTATATTCCCGTTCAATTTTACAAATTCGTACTTTATACCAACTATACCAGTCACTTTTTCCTTTATTTTGGGCGTATATATGTGCAGCATTGTCTTTCCAATTTTTTATGGCGTCTAAGTTTTTCCAATAAGAAACAGTAATGCCTATGTCACTACTTGCAGATTCTATTCCTAAATAACCAGGTTGTTGTTTGGCTAATATTTCCATTTGCTCAGCCATTTTTGAATAGCCGTTGTCACCATCTGTCCTTTTTGAAGTGAAAATTACGGCATAATATGGTTTTTGATGTTCCATTTATAAATCGTCTGTAAAGTGTTCTGTTCGTTTTGGTTTGCTAAACTTCTCTGTGTTATATGCTTTTGAGTTCCCTTTAGGAATTGATAATGACGACCAGTTTTCATTGGCAAGCATTTTCCCAATAAATACTATTTGTCCAACATGATAAGCATAATGTGCCAGCTGCCTATTAATAGCTTCAACAACGGTATGCCCCATGTTTCTGATATAAACTTCTTTCTGAAAATCTTCCTTAGTTAACGGATCAATGGCAGTAAAAAGACATTCCCACCCCTTTTCCCATACTTTAAGTAAATCTTCTTTTGTTGTGATTGTATCGGTAAATTCATCATCTCTATTACGCCATGTTTTCTCACCATCTGTTGTTAAGAAATTGGTCCATCTAGATAACATATTGCCTGACAAATGTTTTACGATAATTGCAATGCTGTTACTTTCATTAGTCACTTGATGGAATAATTGTTTGTCTTGTAATTGTTCAAATGTTTTATCACCTAAAGACTTGTAATACGTAAACTGTTTTTGAATACTTGTATGGTAACTTTCCATATTTATGATGGTTTAATATGTATTAACTATAAAGTTACGGAAACTCCTACAATCTTAAGCTATGTGGCAGAATACAATAAAACTCAAAAAATAATCGTAATTTTGCGCTTTAAAAACTAATATTAAACGTCATAAAAGTTAAAAATATGTCAACAGTAGCAATAGATTATGGAATGGATAAAGCATTAGCTCAATTAGGGTTAAGTGCTATAAATGATGGAACTTCAACAGGTTCTAATAATTTCTCCAGTGGAGAGTTAATTGAATCTTATTCACCTGTTGATGGACAATTAATTGGAAAAGTAAAAACTACGACTAGAGAAGATTATGACAAAGTAATGGAATCTGCTACAGCAGCATTTAAAACTTTTAGAGAAATTCCTGCGCCACAAAGAGGAGAAATTGTACGTCAGTTTGGTAATAAATTAAGAGATTTAAAAGAGCCATTAGGGAAATTAGTGTCTTATGAAATGGGGAAATCTTTACAAGAAGGTTATGGTGAAGTTCAAGAAATGATCGACATCTGTGATTTTGCTGTAGGATTATCTCGTCAGTTAAACGGACAAACAATTCCTTCTGAGCGTCCAGGACACGTTATGCGTGAGCAATGGCATCCAATTGGTGTTGTTGGTATTATCTCTGCATTTAACTTTCCAGTAGCTGTTTGGGCTTGGAATACTGCCTTAGCATGGATTTGTGGTGATGTATGTGTTTGGAAAGGGTCTGAAAAAGCACCTCTATGTTCTGTAGCTTGTCAAAACATTATCGCTGAAATCTTAAAAGAAAACAACTTACCAGAAGGTATTTCTTGTATCATTAATGGTGATTATAAAGTTGGTGAATACATGACTACTGACTCTCGTATTCCTTTAGTTTCTGCTACAGGTTCTACAAGAATGGGACGTATTGTTGGAGCAACAGTTGCAGAACGTTTCGGAAAATCTTTATTAGAATTAGGAGGAAACAATGCCATTATTATTACGCCAACTGCTGATTTAAAAGTAGTTGTTCCTGGTGCTGTATTTGGTGCTGTTGGAACATGTGGACAACGTTGTACGTCTACGCGTCGTTTAATTATACACGAATCTGTTTATGATAAGGTAAGAGATGCTATTGTTGGTGCGTACGGTCAATTAACTATTGGAAATCCTTTAGATGAGAAAAACCATATTGGACCATTAATTGATCATGACTCTGTAAATACATACTTAGCGGCAATAGAAAAAGCAAAAGCTGAAGGTGGAAATGTATTAGTTGAGGGTGGTGTTCTAGAAGGTGAAGGTTACGAAAGCGGATGCTACGTAAAACCAGCTATTATTGAAGCAGAAAACCATTTCGAAATTGTACAGCATGAAACTTTCGCGCCAATTTTATATTTAATGAAATATTCTGGTGGTGTTGAAAATGCTATTGATGTTCAAAATGGAGTTGCTCAAGGATTATCTTCAGCAATTATGACTAATGAAATGAAAGAAGCTGAAAAGTTCTTATCATTCGCAGGGTCTGATTGTGGTATTGCTAATGTAAACATCGGAACTTCTGGTGCTGAAATTGGTGGTGCTTTTGGTGGTGAAAAAGAAACTGGTGGAGGACGTGAGTCTGGATCTGATGCTTGGAAAGTATACATGAGACGTCAAACTAACACTGTAAACTATTCTGATGAATTGCCTTTAGCGCAAGGAATTAAATTCGATTTATAGTCAGTCGATAATCGACAATAAATTATAGTAAAAAGGCTTCACAATTTGTGAAGCCTTTTTTTATGTTTTATGAGGAATATTTTTATCAGTAAGAGCGTGTAAAAAATTAACTAAATCTTCTTTTTGTCGTTCAGAAAAATGTAGTGGCTCAACCATCAAAGTATCTATATTTATGGGCTGTTTTACAAAATCATACGGATTGCTATAAAAATCAACAACTTC
Source organism: Flavobacteriaceae bacterium (assembly GCA_049614485.1). Classification (GTDB taxonomy): domain Bacteria; phylum Bacteroidota; class Bacteroidia; order Flavobacteriales; family Flavobacteriaceae. The sequence goes on along the minus strand of JBMZDR010000007.1, from coordinate 99,596 downwards.
TTCTAAAGTTTCAAACATGCCATTATGCATGTAGGGAGCAGTTAAAGCAACATTCCTTAAGCCAGGCACTTTAAATTTACCAAGATCAGTAGAATCCTTTGTAATATCATAACGGCCTTTATCAGTAAGAGTTATATTATCATAAAGCCCAATATTTCTAAATTCATCACCGGTAAAATCAGGACCGAAATGACAGTCGAAACATTTAAATTCATCTGCTAAAAAAATAGTTCTACCACGTTGTTGTGATGCGCTCAATGCTGTAGTATCAACATCATTCATCCAAAGATCATGCGGAGCACTACCGTCACTTTCTAAACTACGTTGAAATATTGCTAATGCATTTGTAATGTTAGCTGTGTTAGGTTTCGAGTTATAAATGTGTTGAAATAGTGCTACATATTGCTTGTTTTCTTGAACACGTTGTGCGGCTTTTTCAAATGACAAATTCATTTCAACGGGGTTTTCAACAGGCATGATTGCTTGCGATTCTAAACTAGGCGCTCTCCCATCATGAAAAAAGTAAGGTCTGCTTGCCATATTCATTACAGAAGGCGTATTGCGAGTTCCTAAACTGTCATTTACACCAACAGAAAATGGTTTGTTATCTGCATAAGCAAATTCTGGTTGATGGCAACTGGCACAAGAAATAGATTGATCTAATGATAATATAGGGTCAAAAAAAAGTTGCTTACCTAATTGAACTTTAGTTGTAGGTAGCGCTGTTTTAGGAATCATTTTTTGCTTTTCTGTACAACTGAAAAAGAGATAAATAAAGCCTATGAGGTAAAGGTGTTTCATATGTCAAAAATAACAAATACTTAAAAGAAATTGTGCAATTCTGAAGAATGAACTATGTATATAATTTTTAGTTTAAAGATTGTAAAAAGACTATTTTTTTTACTGTTGAAAATTATAGTAATACACTAGCGCATCAACACTTTTTTTAATAGCTAATTTCTTTTTAACATTTCTCCAATGTGTGCTAACTGTATGTGCTGAGATGTATAATAATTCTGATATTTCAGTATGTGTTTTACCATTAGCTACAAAACTTAAAATTTCCTTTTCACGCTTGGTAAGTAGCTTGTATTTTTGCTCATGCTCTGTAATAAAACTGGTGTGTTTTAATTGTTTGTTTAAAGCTTTTAAGACGGCTTTTATATCTGTAGGCGGTATTTTAATGAGCATATTTCCATCGTCATCAATACCTTCAAAAGTAACTTCTGAAGTCTTGTTATATTTAGTTTCCGGAGTAGTATTGAACAACCAATGCCTAGCTTCAATTTCAGTAGTAAAATGCATTGGTGTAATAGGAGATTGATTGTTGTCAACGATATCAATAACACTTATATGTGCCATAATATTTTTACTCACTACAAAGGCGAATTTTTCATTTCCAGCTTTGATACAAGGTTGGTTAACATGGGTTTCAATCCATTGATTTGTTTGCCCATTTGTAATTAGCGAAAAATTTTGCTGTAGCCATAAGGCGAATTTTGGCTTGTATTCTTTATAGAAATCCGTATATATCAGCATTTCATCTTTAAACACAGAAATGTCATCAGGAGACGTATTCCAAAACATTACAAATAAGCTATTAGCTTCCTCATAATCAATAGTTAAATATAGACTTTTATATAGTGTCATAACTTATGGTGTGTTATATTTATGAATGACATAAATACCGTATTGCAAAGTTATGGAATAGGAGGTAGTTATAAAATGGCTATAAATAGTGATATTAACCTCACTATATTTAGTGATGCTCTTCTAGGTTAATCCTGTTTTTAAAAAGGCACACATGTTAGTAGGCTTGTTCACTTTTATGTAGGGGTAGCTAACTCCAGAGAGATATAAACCATTAGCAAAGGCTGGTTTCTTGTTAGTAAGTAATTGTTGTTTAGAAAGGATCAATTCAAAATTTTCTAAAGACAATTCACCAGTTCCTACTTTCAAAAGATGCCCAACTAAAATACGAATCATCCCTCTTAGAAATCGATCAGCAGTTATACTAAACCGTAAACGTTGCTGCGAAATGTTTACATATAACTTCGCCTCTTTAACATGACAGATAGTATGGTTGTGTAAGTCAGGTTGTTTACAGACAGCTTCAAAATTATCATATTGATGAATAAGTTCAGCTGCTTTTTGCATTGTGTCAAAGTCCAAATGTTCAAGTTCGTAATATGAACTGTATTTTCCTAAAACGGGGTCTTTTTGTAAGTGAATAAAATAATCATAAGTTCTCGAAATGGCGTCATAACGTGCATGTTGACGTTCTTCAACTTCTATAATGTCATACACAACAATATCATTAGGTAAGTGCTTATTTAAGCGAAACTTTAAGTCAAAATCAAAGCTATCTTTGATAGTAATATTTAAAAAATACTGACTGGCATGTACGCCAGAATCCGTACGACCACAACCAAAAACTGTAATGTCAGTTTTAAAAATACATTTCAATTTTTCCTCAATAACACCTTGAACAGTTACAGTATTCGGTTGACTTTGCCAGCCATGATAATTGCCACCGTTATAGCTTATGTGTAAGAAGTATTTCATGTTTGTACTGTTGTTGAGAGTCCAAAAAAAACCACTCTGTTATGGAGTGGTTTTTTGTATTTTAAATGGGCTTATTGTCCGCCTTCTTTTGTTTTTTTAACGTATTGGGTTAAAATAACAATATGTTGTCCGTCTACACGACCTTCAATTTGTTCTGCATTATCCCAAACCAAAGAAATACGATGCACAGGAGCGCCACGTTTTGCTGTAAAATTAGCGCCTTTAACCACTAAATCTTTTATTAAAACTACAGAATCACCATCACTTAAGATGTTTCCGTTAACATCTTTATGTACTATTTTATTTTCATCTTCCTCATCACCGTCACCCATTGCATTTGCCCAAGCTGCAGTGTCCTCATCTAAATACATCATATCTAACATATCCTGGCTCCATCCGAATTTTTTTAAACGGTGCAACAAACGCCAAGCCATTACTTGAACTGCAGGAATTTCACTCCACATGCTGTCATTTAAACAACGCCAATGATTAGAATCCATTGTGTCGGGGTTTTCAATTTGTGAATGACAGGTGCCGCAAACCAAAACACTTTTGTCTAATTCTTCGCCTTTATCAGAATTTGGAGGTAAATTATATACTTTTAAGTTTTCGGCAGATGTACATAATTCACAGTTAGAATTACTTCGTGTGTGTAATTTTTTTTCTAAAACACTCATGTAGGTTTGATTTTTATGTGTTTGCAAAAGTACGATATTATACTGAATATCTTTTAGTAGATAATCAATACTTACAGCTTGTAGGTACTCGGTATTTTTATAGTTTTGTGAACTTAAAAATTAGGATATGATTTCAGTTGATGGTTTAGCAGTAGAATTTAGCGGACACACCTTATTTAGTGATGTTAACTTCGTGATTAATGAGAATGATAAAATTGCCTTAATGGGTAAAAATGGCGCAGGAAAATCTACCATGATGAAAATTATTGCTGGCGCACAACAAGCCACTCGTGGCCATGTACGTCACCCTAAAGATGCTGTAATAGCTTACTTACCGCAGCATTTATTGACTGATGATGATTGTACAGTAGTTGAAGAGGCCTCAAAAGCGTTTGATCATGTGTTTAAAATGCGTGATGAAATGGACGCAATGAATAAGCAATTGGAAACCCGTACAGATTACGATTCTGATGAGTACATGAAAATTATTGAAAAAGTATCTGAATTGGGCGAAGTGTTTTATGCCCTTGAAGACATAAATTACGAGGCTGAAGTTGAAAAAGCCTTAAAAGGGTTGGGGTTTAAACAAACAGATTTTAAAAGAGCAACTAGTGAATTTTCTGGTGGATGGCGTATGCGTATTGAGTTGGCGAAAATACTTTTGCAAAAACCAGATTTAATTTTATTAGATGAGCCTACCAATCACGTAGATATTGAGTCTGTTATATGGCTGGAAGACTTCTTGTTGAATAAAGCAAAAGCTGTTGTAGTTATTTCTCACGATAAAGCATTTATTGACAACATTACCAACAGAACCATTGAGGTTACAATGGGTAAAATTTACGATTATAAAGCTAATTACTCACATTACTTACAATTGCGTAAAGAACGCATGTCACATCAGATAAAAGCGTATCAAGAGCAACAGAAATTCATTGCTGATAACAAAGCATTTATTGAACGATTCAAAGGCACATTTTCTAAAACAAATCAAGTGTCTTCACGTGAGCGCATGTTAGAAAAGTTGGAAATTATAGAAGTTGATGAAGTAGATAATTCAGCATTAAAGTTACGTTTTCCATCTGCGATACGTTCAGGAGATTATCCGGTTATTGCCGAAAATTTATCAAAATCATACGGTGATCATGTGGTGTTTTCTGATGCTAATATGGCTATTGAACGTGGTGAAAAAGTATCTTTTGTAGGTCGTAATGGAGAAGGAAAATCTACCATGATTAAAGCCATAATGGGAGAAATTGATTTTGAAGGTAAATGTGCTTTAGGGCATAATGCTAAAGTGGGTTATTTTGCTCAAAACCAAGCAGCCTTGTTAGATGGTGAGTTAACGGTGTTTCAAACAGTAGACGAAGTTGCAGAGGGAGATGTGCGTACTCAAATAAAGAACATTTTAGGACGTTTTATGTTCAGCGGCGATGATATTGATAAGAAAGTAGCGAACTTATCTGGAGGAGAAAAAACACGTTTAGCAATGGTAAAATTATTGTTGGAACCTGTGAATGTCCTGATTTTAGATGAGCCTACAAACCATTTAGATTTGAAATCAAAAGATGTGTTAAAAGAAGCGTTACAAGCATTTGACGGAACGTTGATATTGGTATCTCATGATCGTGATTTCTTACAAGGTTTATCTCAAAAAGTATTCGAATTTAAAGAAAAACGCGTTATTGAACACTTTGAAACTATAGATGATTTCTTAGTAAGAAATAGAATTGAAAACTTAAAGGATATTGATTTAAACGCTTAGATTGATACGTTAAAGGTCATTTCGACTTTAGGAGAAATCACATAAAATAACTGAGTTTGTTAGATTTTCTAATCTACAGTTTTCTATTTCGAAATGACAATTTACAAACGTCGCTCTGCTTTTAAAATTTCGGTAACGGCTTGTTGATACGCTCTTACATTACCTGCTTTTTTAATTTTCTTATAGGTTTTTTGAGGATTGTTAAAACGTTGCGAAAAGAATTCCCAAAAGCCTAACATTTTCATTTTAATAGGAGTGGGGCCAGATAATGCTGCATCGTATTCTTGAAAAATTCTATCGTGAAAAGCAGAAAAAATATCCCATCGGTCTTTTGGGTATTCTGTTGTGTCATTCTTAATCATATTTGGTAAAAAGGGGTCAGCAATTAAGCCTCTACCAATCATCCAATGATCAATTGAAGGGAAGCGTTCTTGTAATAGTTTAAACTGTGTAACAGAAGTGATATCGCCATTGTAATACAGTTTTTGTTTTGAGTTATCTACGCAGTTTTGAAACGATTCTAAATCAACTCCGCCTTTATAGAGCTGCTTGCCTATGCGGGCATGAATGGCAATATTTTTAATTGGATATTTTTCTAGAATTGGAAATACATCTAATATTTCATGCGGATTTTCATAACCCATTCGCATTTTCATAGACACAACAACATCTGTTTCTGTATGTACACGCTCTAAAATATGATCAATTTTTTCTGGGTTGCATATCAACCCAGATCCCATACCGCGTTTGGTAACCATAGGATACGGACAGCCTAAGTTCCAGTTCAATTCTGTGTAGCCTAATTCTTGAATGTATTTGGTGACGAATAGAAACTCATCAGCATCATTAGTCATAACCTGAGGAATGATTTCAGGAACAGTATTGTTTTCTACAAGTAAGTCACGTTCATAGGATCCTTTAATTTTTAGTTTTCCGTTTAACCTTATATATGGTGCGTAAAAAGTGTCAATGCCTCCAAAATACTCATGAAAAGCATTCCTAAATCGGAAGTCAGTAAAGCCTTGTAATGGCGAAGAAAGCAGTGTAAAACTCATATGTAATAATCTGCAGCAAATATAGGTTTTAAAAGTCTAATTATTTTTTTGCAACGATAATTAAATCAGTAGTTTTTTTCCCTTGTTTTTGAGGAAATTCTTGCAGTGTAGAAAATACAATAGTTAACCCATTTTCTTTTATAGCCTCAGTAATGTAACCTATTTCATGGTAGTTTATGAATAATTGATCGTCTTTGTTTTGGCTAGTGCTTTGGAGTTTTGAATTTGAGTTTATATCCTCCATTGTACTAATGTATAACACCCCATCTTTATTTAATAATTGAGTCATTACTTCAATAAGCTTTATGGTGTTTTCTTTTGATAAATAAGGAAGTAAAAACGCACACACAATTCCTTGATACAGTTTGTTAAGGTCAGAAATACATTTAGCATCCATAACTTTAAAAGATGCAGTAGGGTTATTTTTTTTAGCCAATGAAATCATATTCGGTGCGAAGTCAATTCCTAAAATATTGAAATCTGATCGTTGTTTTAGAAGATATTGTGTGACGTTTCCAGGACCACATCCTACATCTAAAATAGTGGCGTTCTTTTTTGGTATGTTTTTACAGAATTCATTTAATGATGCTTCATATAAATCAACAGACATGTATTGTTCTTGATAAGAACTTGCGTATTTGTTGAACATAACTTTGATGTTAGATGTTTTATTCATTTTTCAATTCTTTTGCTTCAATTTCTCTAGCTCTTGATAAAGCAGTTGCTACGAGTCCTGCAGGAATTGTGACAATACCAACGCCTATTATTAAAATAAAAAAAGTAAATATTTTACCTCCTAAAGTTATGGGGTAAACATCACCATACCCAACAGTAGTTAATGTGACTACAGACCACCAAGCACTATGAAAAATTGAAGTAAACACCTCAGGTTGTGCTTCGTTTTCAAAAAAGTAAATACCTGCTGAAGCAAGAAATATAAAAATGAATGTTATCATTAAGAATAAGATTATTTCTTCTTTTACAATTTTTGCTGCAATATGAAATCTATTCAAGGCTTTGTTGTACCTAATTAATTTTAAAGCTCTGAATATTCTAAATATCCTAAAGGCTCGTAACGCTCTTAAATCGATGGCTCCACTCAGGTAAAAAGGTAAGATTGCTAACAGGTCTATTACGCCAAAAAAACTAAAGATATAACTCAAAGTTTTTTTTGAAATATAAACCCTTAGTAGATACTCTATTGAGAAAATGAAAATGCATAAGTATTCAAAATAAATTAACAACTCAACAATAAATTCCGAATTATTTGGAAGCGTTTCAATTGCATAAGCAATTAAAGAAAGTAGGATTAAAACTTGTATAAAGTAATCAAATACTTTCCCTTGTTTAGTTGTATTGTCTTCAATTATTAAGCGTAATTTTTCTTTCATTATTTATTGAGTTTGTTCTCCAAAAATAACTATTAGGGCAATAAGGGCTAACACTAAAAGGATTAAAAGAGTTATTTTCCAGAAAGAATAAGGTCTATTACCTACAATATCACCATTCTGACCATTTACGTAGAAATGATATTTTTTATTATTAAACAAGTATGAAGAGATGTAAACAGGCAACAGCACATGCTTGAAGGTTTCTTTGTTTAATTTCATGTCCAGACTATTAATTCGTTGCGTATCGCCACCAATATCTTGTTTTGCCCATGCAGTAGCAATCTCTTTGGCTTTTAGGTTAGATTTTAAATGCCCGTCATGTAGTGATAAGGTATATTTTTCAGTAACAAAACCAGCTAAATAACTTGAGTCATAGGGTTGTAGTTGCACTAAATTCCATGAGGTAATTTTTTTAGGTAATGTGTTTTTTATTGTCTTTGATGCACTAATTAAAGTGTCATCTATAAATCCGTTTATGGTTCCTGAAGCAGAACTCCAACGTGTTTTTTGCACCTGTCTTGTCCGTCTTACGCTTTTACCGTTAACGGTAGTGTTGTAATTTTCGGTTTCATAATAATAATCACCACGTTGGCCATTATATTCACCGTATAACTCTGCATCAAAAGTCCAGTAAGGCACGTATAAGCCTTTTGTTTTTTCAGGATCTAGAGCTGCTTTTTTTAGATTATTTGGCGCAAACCATAGGTTGTTAACCCACTTTTTAAATATGGTGTGAGATTCAGTATGAGTTAACTGAAACGGTAAAATAGCTCCAGGTAAAATCCAATCTTCTAATGATGTATCCTCAACAATTAAAGGCTGACTACAATACACACAGTGTAGTGACTTGTAATTATCTTCTATATGTTGATTAGCACCACAAGTTTTACAATGCAACATACTAATTTTTTCAGTATGTGATTGCCCTCCCATTTTTTCTAAATAGGGTGATAATTCCAATTCTTCAAAAGAAGTTTTAGATGTTTCAATTGCTTCTTCATGATTGCAATAGCCACATATTATTACTGAAGACCCAGGCTTATATTTTAGCTCTGCACCACAGTTGATACAAGATTTTTTAAGCTCAGATTTCTTAGGTAGTTCTTGATTCATTATCTAAAACGATATCCATAATTGTTAATGCAGTATTTGAGCATAAGTAAGCTATTGTACCTATACCCAAACCCTTTTTTAAATTTAATTATTTGGCAACGGTGGAGGTACAGACCCTAACAGGGCTTGTAGTTCTGTAACTGTATTTAAAGCTGCCCAGTTTACCATGCCTTGTTTCCATACCAACGTAGTTGCATTTACTGTTCTGCTAGCAAACAACTGACTTAGCCCCTCAAATGATACAGGACCTAATTGCTGTCCGTTTGCGGCATAAAAGTATTGTGTTTGTTGCGGTAAGGGTGGTGGTGTGGCGTTATTAGAATGTTGTGGTGTTGTAGCATTGGTGTTTTGCGCTTGAGGGTTTAACATGCCCCCCATTTGTTGTGCCATAGCAAAGCCCATACCCATACCAATTCCTGCACCGGCAGCACCAGATTCATTTCCTGCTGCAATTTCTAAAGCTTTAGCAGCTTTAAATTTGGTAAGTTTATCTAAGTCTAATTTGTTTAATCTACTATATTCAAAGATCTCTTTTTTGAGTTCTTCAGGCATAGAAACATTTTCAATAAAGAATTTTTCTAAAGAAATACCAACGGAATTAAACTCTGGCTGCATCACCTCCAAACATGTGTCAGACAGCTCGGTTGTGTTGGCTGCATACAATTCAATAGGTAAATTTGCTTCTCCTATGGTGTCAGTAAAACGTGTTGATATTAAGCTTTTTAGGTGTTCGTTAATTTCAAAATTGGTAAAATTATTGTCCGTTCCTACAATATCGGTAATAAATTTTCCAGCATCATTAATTTTAAAGGCATATGTTCCAAATGCTCTTACTTCTACAAAACCAAAACGATCATCATTTAGAGTTACTGGGTTTTTTGTACCCCATTTTTCATCTGTAAACAAACGCGAGTTTACAAAATAAACTTCCGCTTTAAAGGGACTATTGAATCCGTATTTCCATCCTTTTAGAGTGGATAATATTGGTAAGTTTTTGGTGTTTAGTGTATAGGTTCCTGGTTTAAATACATCAGCTAATTGTCCTTCACTTATAAACACGGCAATTTGCCCTTCACGAACTATTAATTGGGCGTCATTTTTAATTTCATTTTGGTAACGTTCAAAACGATGAACTATAGTGTCATTAGAGCTATCAAGCCATTCAATAATGTCAATAAATTCATGACTTAACTTCTTTTTTATCTCGTCAAAAATACTCATTTTATAAAAATTAAATTGGTTGACTACAAGATAGTAAAAATCTTTTGTAAGTGTTATTTTTAAAAGAATTAACAGATATATAACACATCTTTTAGGATCATATTCTATCTTTACTTTGTAATTCAATTACAGATAAATGACAGTTTATAAATTAGATTTAAATGATTGTGATGATGATGAATACGATTTGTTAGGTGTTCATACCACTTTAGAATGTTATCATTTGGCTTATTTTATGAATAAAAACTTTAACGTTAAATTTGAAAGAAAAGAAAACCTTGATAGTTTTGAGTTTTACGAATTTGATGATGAAAAAAATAAGATGCTCTGGAATATCATATCTAACAAAGCACTTCAAAAACATAACAATGCCAAAGTTGTTAAGGAGTCGTTATTCCAAATAGATGCTGAAGCCGTTATTTATCTTTTACCAGAACATAAAAAAGTTGATTACCTGATTAAGATTACTGATAATTCATATGATATTCAAAATATGATTGACAAAATGAAAACTATCCCGCAAATAATCACAACATTTGTAATTGACGTTTCTAATTTAAAATCTAAAAATAATTTAAATTTTTACTAATGCAGCAATTAAAGAAAACAAAAATAGTAGCTACTCTAGGACCTGTAAGTTCAAGTAGAGAAGTGATTCATAAAATGATTAAAGCAGGTGTAAATGTTTTTAGAATAAACTTTTCTCATGCTGACTATGATAACGTTAGAGAGCGTATTCAAATCATTAGAGATTTAAGTGATAAATATAAATACAACACAGCTATTTTAGGTGATTTGCAAGGGCCAAAACTTCGTGTTGGTGTCATGAATCACGATGTTGTTGTTAATGATGGCGATGTTATAAAATTCTGCACTGGTGAACCATTTAATGGTGATGAAAACCGTGTATTTATGAATTACGAAAAATTTCCAGAAGATGTTAAAGCAGGTGAACGTATTTTATTAGATGACGGAAAATTAATTTTTGAAGTAAAGAGTACAAATGGTAAAGATGAAGTAGAAGCAGTTGTTATACAAGGAGGCCCTTTAAAGTCTAAAAAAGGAGTGAACCTTCCCAACACTAAAATTTCGCTGCCAGCTCTTACTGAAAAAGATGTTAAAGACGCCATTTTTGCTGTTGAGCAACAAGTAGATTGGATAGCGTTGTCATTTGTAAGAGATGCCGACGATTTAGAGTTGCTACAAGATTTAATCAATGAGCACTCAGCATATAAAATTCCAATTATCGCAAAAATAGAAAAGCCTGAAGCAGTAAAAAACATCGATAAAATTATTGCATTCTGTGATGGTTTAATGGTTGCACGAGGAGATTTAGGAGTTGAAATACCTGCAGAGGAAGTACCATTAATTCAAAAACAATTAGTGCTACGCGCAAAAAAAGCAAGAATACCAGTAATCATAGCCACACAAATGATGGAAACTATGATCACGAGTCTAACACCAACCAGGGCAGAAGTAAATGATGTTGCCAATTCCGTTATGGATGGTGCAGATGCTGTGATGCTTTCTGGAGAAACATCTATTGGTAAATACCCTGTAGAGGTCATTCAAACGATGACAAAGATTATAAATAGTGTTGAAAATTCACCATTAATTACAGTGCCTGAACGCCCACCTCATGTAAAAACAGCACGTTATATTACGAAATCTGTTTGTTATCATGCAGCTCATATGGCTGATGAAATAGATGCTAAGGCAATTTGTACCTTAACTAACTCGGGTTATACAGCGTTTCAAATATCTGCTTGGCGCCCAAATGCACATATATTAGCATTTACATCTAATAAAAACATATTAGCACGTTTGAGTTTACTTTGGGGAGTTAAAGGAATATACTATGATAAGTTTGTTAGTACAGATGACACTGTAGATGATGTGAATCAAATAGCATATGAACGCGGTTTTGTGGCTCAAGGTGATTATTTGATTAACCTTGCAGCTATGCCTATTGTTAAAAAAGGAATGGTAAATACCTTGAGGGTTTCTGTAATAGAGTAATTGTTTATGGAAAGCCCACTTGTATCGTCTACTTGGTTACTGAATAATTTATCAGACCCAGATTTAGTTATCCTTGATGCCAGTCAGCAAGATAATAAAGCGGGCTTAGTATCAGATTCAAGTAATTTACAAATCATTGGCGCCCGCTATTTTGATATAAAACATAAGTTTAGTGCTGTAAACAGTCCATTTCCTAACACGCTTTTAACACAGGAAGAGTTTCAGGAACAGTGCCGAGAATTAGGTTTAAACACGACAAGTAAACTAGTTGTCTATGATAACTTGGGTGTATATACAAGCCCGAGAGTATGGTGGATGTTTAAACTTATGGGTTTTGATAATGTGGCAGTTTTAGATGGAGGACTACCAGACTGGATTTCTCAAGGAAATCAAGTTGAAAGTGTTCAAAATCAAACATTTAAAAAGGGCGATTTTCAAGCTGTTTTTGATGTTAGTAAAATCAGAGATAATCATTTTTTAACTAAAAATTTAAATCAGAAAAAAGCGCTTGTTATTGATGCCCGCTCTGCAGGTAGATTTAATGGTATTACGCCCGAGCCAAGAAAAGGACTGCGAGGAGGGCATATACCAAACTCTATAAATATTCCTTTTACTGATGTGTTAGAAGATGGTAAATTCAAAACAAAAAATCAGCTAATAGCATTGTTCAATAATTTTAAAATTGAAAATAATCTTTTGGTTTTTAGTTGTGGTTCAGGAATTACGGCGTGTATAGTGTTATTAGCCGCCAGTTTAGTGTTAGAAAATAAAAAAGCACTCTATGACGGTTCCTGGACAGAGTGGGCGCAATTAAACGAATTTTAAAAGTTAAACTTCAGCTGTACAGAGACGCTCTTTTGAGTGTTTTTACCTTCTGGTTTAGTAGTGTTATTAAGATTGCCAAGAGAAATACCTAGTAGACGAACAGAGTTTTTAGGCTTCTCTTGAAATAATAATTCTTTAGCAGTTTCTAAAATTAAATGCTTATCCGAAATAAAATATTGAATTGTTCTGCTTCGTGTTTGTTGCGTAAAATCGCTGTATTTTATTTTTAAAGTTATTGTTTTTCCAGAGACGTTAGTTTTTTTTAAACGCTTTTCCAGTTCTTCAGCAATGTGTTCTAGCTTTTCAAGCATGAAAATCTCTGAGGTAATATTGTCAAAAAAAGTACGCTCTGCAGCAACCGATTTTTGGATTCTATTTGGCTTTACTTCGCTTAAATGTACACCTCGTACAACGTTGTAATAATAGGCGCCAGATTTGCCAAAATGAGTGGCTAGGTACGCTTCACTTTTTTGTTTCAAATCACGTCCTTCATAAATGCCTAATTGATACATTTTCTCAGCTGTAACTTTACCTACACCATAAAATTTCTTAATATCCAATGCTTCCAAAAACTCAGGAACATCTTCAGGGTTTACTGTTTTTTGACCATTTGGCTTATTGTAATCACTAGCTACTTTAGCAATAAATTTGTTAATAGAAATTCCTGCAGAAGCTGTTAGGCCAATTTCGTTAAAAATACGTTCTCTAATTTCTTCAGCAAGTAAAGAAGCGCTTGTGAATCCCTTCTTGTTTTCAGTAACATCTAAATAGGCTTCGTCTAAAGATAATGGTTCTACAAGATCAGTGTAATCATAAAAAATATTACGAATTTTTTTAGAAATTTCTTTATACCGATCAAATCGTGGCTTTACAAAAATAAGGTCAGGGCAGCGTTTTCGAGCTAAAGTCCCGCTAATAGCACTTCGTACTCCAAAAACTCGAGCCTCATAACTAGCGGCACTTACAACCCCGCGTTTGCCACCACCTCCTACCGCTAATGGCTTCCCTTTTAACTCAGGATTATCCATTTGTTCTACAGACGCATAAAATGCATCCATATCAACATGAATAATTTTTCTAAGAGGGAAATTGAATGACATTTGGTTAAGTTGAGTCATTCAAAAATACTATATCTTTGAATTATGATGATAGAAATAGAACGTAAATTTTTAGTGGTTTCTGATGCGTTTAAAAAGGAAGCTTATAAATACACACGTATTACACAAGGTTTTTTAAGTACAGATCCTGAACGTACAGTTAGAGTGCGTGTTAAAGGAGAACAGGGTGTTTTAACCATAAAAGGAAAATCTAACAAATCTGGAACTTCTCGTTTTGAATGGGAAAAAGAATTGAGCCTAGAAGATGCTAATGCATTATTGAAAATTTGTAAGAAAGGCGTGATTGATAAAATTCGTTACGAAGTAAGTTGTGGAAAACATATTTATGAAGTTGATGAGTTTTTTGAAGATAATGATGGGCTTATTGTCGCAGAAATTGAACTAAACTCAGAAAACGAAGTCTTTGAAAAACCAGTTTGGTTAGGGAAAGAGGTTACAGGAGAGGTTATGTATTACAACTCACAATTGAGTTTAAAGCCTTTTTGTGAGTGGTAACCTTAGATGAGTTTTTTAACAACATTGGTAACAATTCCCCAGATAACAAAATTGTTTTCTGAAGTTACTTGAATGGGTTGGTAATCTGGATTTTCAGGTTGTAGCCATACACCATCATTTTCCACTCGTAGCCGTTTTACGGTAAACTCACCATCTAAAAAGCAAACTGCAATTTTATTGTGTGTAGGAGCTATACTTCTATCAATAACTAACAAGTCATTATCATCTAATCCTGCGCCAATCATTGATTGTCCGCTAACACGTGCAAAAAAAGTGGCCTCTTTATTTTTAATTAATTCCTTATCTAATGAAATACGATCTTGTTTAAAATCTTCAGCAGGCGATGGGAATCCACATGAAATTCCTGTGTCAAAAAAAACTGCACCTTCACTCTCTTGAGTGTCCGGGGTAAAAAATGTAAGAGCTTGAGTTGTCATAGGCTAAAGATACTTATTTTATAATAAGAATGTCGTTAAATTTAGTGGTATATTGATAAGATAAATGATCTTGTTTCATTTTCCAGGTTTTCTGTAAGTCTTGATTGGCTATTTTTAATTTATCATCACCGTATTTTTTATTGAGTTTGTCCATAACTTTCATTAGTGGTTGATGTTTTGGATTTTCACTAGAAAACATATCTAACTGATGGTTGTTAGTTGGCACAAGGCCTGTAACAATTACACCAGCACGTTTGTATTTCACCCCTTTTTTATATAATGTATCAATAGCTTTGATGGCGTTTTTAACTATAGTTAAAGAAGAGTTTGTGGTGTGAGGTAAAACAACTGTAATGCTGTTTTTATAAGTTTTAGAGTCTTTTTCAAATCGATTGCCTTGTAATAAAATGATGAGTATATTACAGTTTGAGTTTTGTGCACGTAATTTTTCAGCACAACTATTTGCAAAGGTAGCTACACGCTCTTTAATGTCTTTAACGTCTGTATATGTGCCTTCAAAACTACGTGTTGTTGCAATAGATTTTTTTACAGGATGGTCATCCTCTAATCCTAATGTTATTATACCTTCTAAATCTTTTTTTAAGTTTAACTCAGTAATAGAAAATTGTGTTTTTACCCAGTTATCTGAAAGTTGTGTAAAATCATAGGCCGTTAAAATGTTTTGTTGAGCGAGTCGTTTTTCAAGCTGTCTGCCAATACCCCAAACGTCTTTTATTTTAGTCCACTTTAGAGCTTTAATGCGTTTAATGTCAGAATCAATAACAAAAACACCTCCAGTTTCTTGAGGGAATTTACGTGCAATTTTATTGGCAACTTTTGATAATGCTTTTGTAGGAGCAATACCAACACATGTAGGTAGCCCGGTCCATTGTAGCACCCGATTTCGAATGTTATGCCCAAGTGTGTTGACATCATCTTTTGAGTTGAGTAACATAAATGCTTCATCAATACTATAGATTTCTATATTTGGAGAAAACTGTTTTAAAATACTCATTACTCTACTACTCATATCACCATATAACGGATAATTAGAAGAGAATACTTTAACGTGATGGTTTTTAAAAAACGAGCTGTATTTAAATGCAGGGGCTCCCATAGGAAGTCCTAAGTCTTTAGCTTCGTCACTACGCGAAATAACGCAGCCATCATTATTTGATAAAATAGCAATGGGGGATTTCCTGTATTGTGGTTGAAAAACACGTTCACAGGACGCGTAAAAATTATTACAATCTACTAGTGCAAACATGTGTTAAAGGTACAATTATATTGTTGAAGTTATTAGAAGTTTAAATGCATACTCGCTTTAAAGTTTCTTCCAGGAGCACTAATTCCTGATGCAAATTCTTTATAATGAATATCAAAAATGTTATCTAAACCTAACTGCAGTTTCATAGCATCTGTAACTTGATAACCTAAATGAGTGTTTAAAATATTCCATGAAGGAGTACCTGCGTAGTACTCATCACCATCAATAGTGGTGTTAGGGTCAATTAACGGACTTTGATTAAGGTTGTCTTCACCTCCGGCACTGTATTCGTCTGCATTTTTCTTAGCAGCGTACTTCCAGTGTAGGCCGCTATCAATTTTATTTTTATTGTAAATAATACTTGCACTGCTAAATAAAGGGGCTATAGATGGTAAATAACCACCAGTGTCATTTGCTTTTCCTTTTGTGTAAGTAAGGTTTCCTTTAAATGTAAAGTTGGTAATTGGGGTGGTGCTTATATCAATAGTACCACCATATATGTAAGCTGTTTTTCCGTTTACATTGGCAATAGTTGTTACCTCATCATCATCATAAATTACGGTATCCTGGTTTTCTGTAGAGGTGTCGTTATCTACAGTGAAACGGGTTCTGTAGATGTAATTATTTAGTAAGGTGTAATAGCCATTTATTGAAATGTGGTGGTGTTTATTTTTCAAAAAAGTAGTAATTCCTAACTCACCATTATAAGCGTATTCAGGTTTTAAAGTAACATTAGGCACTGTGAGTAGCCCGCCTTTCTCACGAATTTTACCAATATCATCTATATTAGGTGACCTAAACCCTGAAGAGATTACAGCGTTAAATCGTGTTAAATCAGAAGGTCTGTATGTTAGGCCAAAATTAGCAGTAAAAGATGAATTGTGTAGTTCTATGGTCTTTTCTGGTAAGGTGATGTAGGTTTGGTCAATAAAGTTAGCACTTAGTTTTGTGTATGTAAAACGCCCTCCGGTATTTAAGGTCATTTGCCGATTTATATCCTGCCTGTAATTTAAATATAGGGCAGCAGTTGTGTATTTTGCACCGCCATCTGGATATCTAGATTGAACAACTGTGTAGTTAGAAACACCAACAATATTATTAGTATTTACAATTAACGCTTCTCCATAGGCATTAGACTTTACATCATTGTGTGTGAATTCTAACCCATAAGATAAATCTCTGTTGTTAGAAAGAGAGACTTTAAAGTCTGTATTAAGACTATAAATGGCTACGTTTTCTTCTTGATGATCGCGTTCTAAACTATTATATTTTCTTTTAACACGAGACTCTTTTACATTTTGATATGCTGCTGTTATAGTTCCAGATTTCAACCATTTGTAATTAGGGTTTATTTGATATTGTGGTGATAAGAAGATTCTTTTCTGAGGGCCATAATACCATTCTGCAAATTTTAAAGATCCATTTTTTAATTCGGTTAATTTGTCAAAACGAGGAATATTGGTTGATTCAGAAAGTTGGAAGTTAAAGACTAAATTGCTGCTTTTAGAAGTTTTAAGATTAATCTTTTGAAGAATGTCAAACTGATTATACCCTGTGTTTTTTTGAAGGTAAGGCTTCTTATTAACAACAGGAGTGTTATTAAAAATATTAGCATCATTATCAGAATAATATGGTACTAACCCCCAATTATCATAACCATGAGTTCTGTTTTTTCCCATTCTTAAATCACCAAAATTAGAAGTTGAAAATGAGGTATATGAGGCCCATTTTTTAAAGCTTAACTCTGCACCAAAACTTTGGGTAAATTCATTATTAGCTGAAGAAAATCGGCTGCTAGTATTTCCTGAAAGTGTTTTTGTATTATTAATTTTAGGGGTACGGGTGTAAAAATGAACCACACCTCCTAAAGCATCACTCCCATAAATTACTGATGATGGCCCAAAAATTACTTCGGTTCTTTCAAGTGAATATGGACTAATTGTTATAGCATTTTGTAAGTGACCAGACCTGTATATAGCATTGTTTAATCGAACGTTATCCATGACCAATAAAACTCTATTTGCTTCAAAGCCTCTTATTACAGGGCTACCGCCACCACCTTGTGATTTTTGAACCCTTACACCTGGTGTAGCGGCTAAAATATCTGCTGAGGTTTGAGGCTCTAGTTGTTGAATATTTTTTCGAGTTAATATTTCTATTTTTTCAGCTACTCTTGATTTTTTAACTTTTGATTTTGAAACTGATAGTGTTATTTCTGACAATTCATCTGAATCGTTTTCTAAAAAAACTACCGTTTTTATGTTATTTTTTTGAATAGAAAAATCTTTATAACTGATGTGTGAAAAATAGATAACTTCACTAGAACTAAAATCAGAAATTTGAGCTTTGCCATTAATGTCTGATACCGTGCTTATAGAATGATCTTTGTTGAAAATAGCTACATTGACAATAACGTCATTTGTGTTACGGTCTTTAATTATAATTTCTTGTGCATAATTATAATTAAAACAGCATAAAAGTAGTATGGTTAAGCCTAAATGTAATATTTTAATTAAAGACTTCATGTAGTATTTTTAATGATTTTGGTTTTTTAAAAACGCCCAAATGGACATTAAAATACTTTAAAATTTCATTGAGTATATCTTGTCGTGTTTGAGCACTATATTTTATTAAATGTAACTCATCAAAATTTACGCCAAATAGAGTTCTTAATTGGTCTATTTTTGTAGAATTTTTTTCGTAGCGAAAGAAGTTCTGATTAAGGTTTGTAATATCAGGATATATGCCGAGATGTTGTGATAATTTTAATAAAAACAACAAATGAAAGTTTGCATTAAACTCATGAATGTCATACCAAAGTAAAGCGGCTTCGAGGTAATTGTACAGCTCTATATTTTGCTCTTCTTCTTTAAGGCAATTTTGCAATATTTCTGAAAGAAATAACGCAACTGTACCTTTGTATATGTTTGTCTGTAAAGAGGTGTAGGTGTGTTTTAGTTTTACTTCAGAGATTTTCTGTAACGATTGGTTTTGTTTGTTATTAACCTGTATTTCTAATTGTGACAATACCTGAAAATAAGCAGGATTTAATTTTCCTTTTTTAGATTTTAATACATGGTGCAATATATAAGATTGTATGCCAAAGTCTAGAGTATAACATGTAACAATTAATGAGTTGTCTTTATACTTTATAACAGAAAGAACTATTGCTTTTGTAGTAGAAATCATTATCTAACTACCATAATTTTTTCAACTGTAGTTTCTTCACTATCTTTCGTAGTCACCATGATGATGTATACTCCAGAAGCGACTTTATGTTTTCCAAAAACAGTCATATCCCAGTCAAATGTTGTTCCTCCTGTAACAGTAGTTTCATAAACTAAGTTCCCGGAGATATCAGTTATTTTTAAATTAGAACCATCAACTAAACCTCTTATTTTTAGCCTAAAACTAGGGTCTTTAATGTGTTGGGGTCTAACAGGGTTTGGGTATGCGTATACATTTTCCAAATTTGTAGCAGATTCAGTTGCATTTGAGTTGAAAGAGACCATGCCTTTTTCTGTAGCAAAATAGACCTTCCCGCTTTTATGGTCAATAGCCATATCTGTTATACCGTTTGAAGGTAAAGGAGAGTTGTCTTTTGTAAAGTGGTAAATAGTCTCCTGCCCATCTGCAGAAAGATAAAACACACCTGCGTCAAAAGTTGAAATCCATTTGTTGTTGGCACCATCTACCTCAATATCGGTAATAAATTGCCCAAACATTAATTCTTTTGGAATACCATCATCCAAAATTATTACAGATTCAGCTTGAGGAGTTGAAGATGAGAATATACCAGAGGTGTTGTAAAGAACACGTAAGCCTAGCCGCGTACCAATCCATAAATTATCATCAAGATCAATAGCTAAACCTCGGATTTCTCTATTAGGTAAATTTCCATTGTCAATAGATAGTTTTTTTAGTGACACACCTCCTCCTTGGTTTTCTCTCATGGCAATTAACCCGTTTTTTGTAGACCCCACCCATTTGGTATTGTTTTGATCAATAACTATTTCTTCAAATCCATTTTCCGCAGAAAAGTTTGGAATAACACTTAAAAAATCGAAAGACTCCCAGGTGTTGTTTTGTGGGTCATAAGATTTTAATGGGCTTGATACTTTTCCATTGGTAAACCATAATTTGCCATTTTTATCAAAGGTAGATTTTCCAATACGTAAATAAGTAGGTGTAGTTGTGTATGGACCCCATGTGTCAAGAGGTATGTTATTTAATCCGTATAATGTAGTCGCTACATTATCATTTAACTCTAATAACCCGTCAAAAAATGAACTTAAAAACATTTGGTTGCTATCAAAAGGATTTACGGCCACATCTACGATATTTCTAGCGCCTAAAAGATCACTAAAAGGAGTGTTGTTCCAAATATTATTGTTTAAATGACTAATGCCTTGACTTTTTACTGGAAATGGATTAAAGTACAATCTATAATTTCCATATACTGCCCATGCTTGGTTGTTGCTGGCGTTAATAGTGAATACATTATTTTCTAATAAGCCGTTTGGTCTAATTTGATTAATGCTTGTGCCGTCTGTTAAGTTGAAGCTGTAAATTCCATTGTTTTGCGTTCCTACAAACACCTGATCATTCGTGATAGTAGCAACGGTAAAAAATGATCCGTATTCTGCTTGATATGGAATGGTTAATGTGTTGGTGAACCCAGATTCAAAGATATAGCAATTGGTTGCTGTGGTAATAATCATTTTATTGTCACTTACTCTATGGTCTAAAACCGCAGAATAATTTGCTAAATTGCTAAAACCAGACCCGTCATATTCATAAATTGTGTTGCTTGAGTTTATAGCGTATATAGTATTATTAAATGTGACGATGTTTTTCCAATCATTTGTTGGTGCAGGTAAAACTTGCCATAAGGAATAATCAATAATATTAGCATCATTTAATTCTGCTCTCTTGATACCTTCTATAGTTGCTGCGTAAATATAACCATCCTTAACGGTTGTTTGTCTTACGGAAATTTGCTCACCGTTATTTCCTATAAAATAGCTGTCATCAAATTCTAAATTTTCTAAATTATAAGTGCTAATTCCAAAGTCGCAAGAAAGATAAACAACGCCTTCATGTTCATAAATATGGTTGATACGTTTAAGGTTAGGAGCAATGGTTGGTTTATTAAAGATGTCTACTACAGTTAATACATCATTTGGGGTTACTATTTCTACAAGTCCATTTTCATAACCAATTACAGAAGTTTCTTCAATGTCACTATAATAATAGTATGATATTTTTTCACCTGTTAAGCCATTTATTGTAGTTGTTGAGGTGTTTTCTTGTGTTTGAATATTATGTTTAAATATTGTGTTTTCTGCAGAGGCAAACACAGAATCATTATTGCTTGCTATTCCTGAAATACTTAAATATGAAAAATGCCCTTCCCATTGCCCAGAATAATCTTGAGCAAAGACGAATGAGTTAATAAATAGCAGTGTGATAATTACTTTTATATTCATTAGTTAGTCTTTACGTGAAAAATATGATACTTCAAATATATTCATTTTAATGCGAAGTCATCATAATTCTTATGCTTGTTCATAAAAAAAGCCCTCAATTGAGGGCTTTTTTTAATTATTTATAACAGATGTTAAACGACACCTTGCGCTAACATTGCTTCTGCAACTTTAACAAATCCAGCTACATTTGCACCTTTTACATAATCAACATACCCGTCTTTTTGTGTACCATATTTCACACAAGATTCGTGAATGTCTTTCATAATAGCTTTCAGTTTTGTATCTACTTCCTCTCTAGTCCAGTTGAAACGTAAAGAGTTTTGAGACATCTCTAACCCAGAAGTCGCTACGCCACCTGCGTTACTTGCTTTTCCTGGAGCAAAAATTACTTTAGCTTTTTGTAATACTTCAATTGCTTCAGGGGTTGTAGGCATGTTAGCTCCCTCAGAAACACAAATACATCCGTTAGCTACTAAAGTTTTAGCCTCATCTTCGTTTAACTCATTTTGAGTAGCACATGGTAAAGCTACGTCACATTTAACAGACCAAGGGCGTTCTCCTTTGAAAAATTCTGCTGATGGATACTGTTCAACATAACTGCTAATTCTTCCGCGTTTAACGTTTTTTAGCTCCATAATAAAGGCTAATTTGTCAGCGTCAATTCCGTCAGCATCATAAATGTATCCTGATGAGTCAGATAATGTTACAACTTTAGCACCTAATTCAGTTGCTTTTTCGGTTGCGTATTGAGCAACATTTCCAGATCCAGAAATGGCAACAGTTTTACCTTTAAAAGAATCTCCTTTTGTTGCTAACATACTTTGTGCAAAATATACATTACCGTAACCTGTAGCTTCTGGACGAATTAGTGATCCTCCAAAAGATCTTCCTTTACCTGTTAAAACACCAGTAAATTCATTACGTAATCTTTTGTACTGTCCAAACATGTATCCAATTTCTCTACCACCAACACCAATATCTCCTGCTGGAACATCAGTATTAGGTCCGATATGTCTTGATAGTTCTGTCATAAAACTTTGACAAAAGCGCATTACTTCTGCATCAGATTTCCCTTTAGGATCAAAATCAGATCCTCCTTTTCCACCACCCATAGGAAGTGTAGTTAAGCTATTTTTGAAAACTTGTTCAAAAGCTAAAAATTTTAAAATACTTAAGTTTACAGATGGGTGAAAACGCAATCCTCCTTTATAAGGGCCAATTGCAGAATTCATTTCTATTCTATATCCTTTGTTTATTTGTACTTCGTTATTGTCATCTGTCCATGGAACACGGAATAAAAGAACTCTTTCAGGTTCAGTCATTCGTTCCAATAACTTAGCTTGGTTGTATTGTGGATTCTCCTCAATAAATGGGATTACAGTTTCAGCAACTTCAGTTACTGCTTGTAAAAATTCTGGCTCGTTAGGGTTCCTTTTCTCAACAACGTTGATAAAGTTCTTAATACTATCTTTCATTATCTTATAATTAATTTCTTAATGTGAAAAACTTAAAGCAGAACAAATATACAGATATTCATAATATCACAGATATAATTAGGGGTTATTTGCTACTTTTTTTAAACATCATTGTATTTAATTTTTTTGTTAATGCAGTTTTTATATATTTGTTTTCTAATATTATAAGATAGTGAAGATGATTAAAAAATATCTTTTGTTGCTAATGTTAATAGCTTTTTCAGTAGAAACTGTTGAGGCACAATTAGGGTTTTCACATGAAATTGGAGCTATTACAGGGCCTGTAGCTTTTCAATCGGATTACGGAATTAGAAAAGATTTTGAAACAAATGCCGGAAACACCGGGTTCGGAATAGGGATAATACACTATATAAATTTTGCTTATAGGGCAGATTGTAATTGCTATACAAAAGATACGTATTTTAATGATCACTTTAAATTACGTAATGAAATATCGTATAATACTACGGCGTTAGAGCATTTTGGTGAATGGGTTAAACCTGAAAAAACCAGTATTTATGCTCAAGGTTTTAGAGCAATGGGAGGTAGGGCTAATGTATTTGACTTAGGATCACAATTAGAATTTTTCCCATATAGTATTCGTGACTTTGCTGCTGGAGGTTATGCTTTTGCACCGTTTTTTAGTTTAGGTGCACATTACAATAGCTTCTCGCCAGAAGCAGTTACTAGTGCAGATTTAGAACAAATATTTACACCAGCAGAATACGCACAACTTACCAATACTAATCCAAATACTGGAGGACATGCAAATAATGCAATGTTTTTGCCGGAATCAACTACTAATGAAGGGTTTTCTTCATGGTCTTTAGTATGGAGTGTGGGTACGCGTTACAAATTAACACCGTTATCAGACTTAATGCTAGATTTAAGATGGCAATATTACTTTACAGATTTTGCTGACGGTTTAGATCATAATGCGCCTTCTGATAAATTTAATGACTGGAATGTATGGTTGAATTTTGGGTATATTTATTACTTAGATTAGTAACCAATTTATTATATAAAAACAAAAAGCGCGGTATATATACCGCGCTTTTTGTTTTTAATGGTATTGCACTTTTCTTATAACTCTTAATACATCTTTATATTCTTGGTAAAGATCTTCAGAATGATTTTTTAAAAACGGTTTAATACGTTCTAGTTTTTCTTTAGCGTCAGTAAAGTTGTTTAAGCTTAAAATTAAGTAGGTTGAAGGCAAGTTTAAAATATCGGTTTTTTCAAATTTGTTTAAGCGCTGTTTTTTAATAATTTTTTCAACCAAGGCATTGTTTGAATTGTATAAATGAAAAAGTATTTTCTTGTCGTACTGAGGAGGGTTAAATATAAATTCTGAAATAATTTTATAGTTACCATTGTCTGCAAAATGCAATACTTTTTTTTCTAGCGGATATCGATTTAAGTTGTTGTTAATTCCTAAAGAAATGTATTCTGTAATTATAAATGAATTGTCATTATAGTGAATGTCAACTTCGTCTAATGATGAATAAAACAGTTTTACTTGCTCAGTAACCATTTCAATGTCTACTCTTGAGTAGTAGGTTTCATTGTTAATCGTTTTTTTTACTCCAGACCAACATAGTACAAATTGCTCTTTAAATACTTTGTAATTTGGGTTGTTGTTTTGGTGTCTGTTCATGAAATCGAATACACCATCTAAAGTGTGTTCAATATTGTTTTTTGCACTTTTTTCAATAGTTTCAACAATAGTTGAATTGGTATCCTTCAGATTAAAGTTTACAATCATCAAGGTTGAGTTGCTTCCAATTCTTTTGTAGGTGAATCCTGAGTGGTATTTGTGTATTTTTTTTCTGAAGGAAGTGATTTCTGAGCGCTCTTTATGCAAGATGGTCACCAGTCCGATAACTTTATTTTTTTGAAGTTTTGGAAACGGAATGTTTTCGTATAGTATAAGAGGGGGGTTGTGTAGGTATGCATTAACAAGATTCTGTATTTTGCTATCGTCAAAAAAATCTACACCAGAAAGTTTGTTGTCTTCATCTTCAACGCCAACAACAATATAAGAGTTGTTGTTAGGGTTAGCATTTGTTAAAGCGCAAATATGTTTTAAAAATTTTCCTTTTCCTTCTTTTGAATGAAGGTTTAATTGCCGCTTTTTATCATAGAAACTATTCTCGTCATTATAGGTGAGTAGTCTTTTTATGAGTAAACGTTTGTTAAGCATTCTTTAAAACTTTTAAAAAAATGTTATAATTTCTTTAAAGTTATTCGTTTTTAACCAATTTTTAACAAGAAAATTGAGATAAAATATTCAATTTGCATTATCCAATTAGGAATAGTATTTTCACGGTTAAAATTTTTAAAATAAATGGAAGGACAATCAGCAACAATAGACATTAAAGCCATAAATGAAAAGATAGAAAAGGAAAGCGCATTTGTAGATTTGCTTTTCATGGAAATGAACAAGGTCATCGTAGGTCAGAAGTATATGGTTGAACGTTTGTTGATAGGTTTATTAGGTCAAGGACATATTTTATTAGAAGGAGTTCCTGGTTTAGCAAAAACATTAGCAATTAATACATTGTCAAAAGCTGTAAAGGGAAGTTTTAGCAGGATTCAGTTTACACCAGATTTGTTGCCAGCAGACGTTGTTGGAACAATGATTTATAATATTAAAGAAAACGATTTCACTATAAAAAAAGGGCCTGTTTTTGCAAATTTTGTTTTGGCAGATGAGATCAATAGAGCACCGGCTAAAGTGCAGTCTGCATTATTAGAAGCTATGCAAGAAAAGCAAGTGACTATTGGTGATACAACATTTACATTAGACAAGCCATTTTTAGTAATGGCAACTCAAAACCCAGTTGAACAAGAAGGAACTTATCCGTTGCCTGAAGCTCAAGTAGATCGTTTTATGTTGAAAACAGTAATTGACTATCCAACACTAGCTGATGAACAATTAATTGTTAGAGCAAACTTAAAAGGAAGTTTTGAACAGGTTAATGAAGTTGTGTCTGTTGAGCAAATTATAAGAGCACAAGAAGCCGTACGAGAAGTGTATATGGATGAAAAAATTGAAAAGTATATTCTTGATATTATTTTCGCCACACGTTATCCAGAAAAGTATGGGTTAGAAGAGCTAAAGCCATTAATTAATTTTGGAGCATCGCCTCGTGGAAGTATCAATTTAGCAACCGCAGCAAAATGTTACGCTTTTATTAAACGAAGAGGTTATGTAATTCCAGAAGATGTTAGAGCGGTAGTTACCGATGTGTTACGCCATAGAATAGGTATTACTTATGAAGCTGAGGCAGAAAACATCACTTCAGAACAATTAGTAAATAAAATTGTCAACCATATTGAAGTGCCATAAAAGTTATTGTTTGTTGTAACACTATTGTTAAAAAAAACGAGTACGCAAAAGGCAAATGAAACATGGATACTAAAGAGTTACTTAAAAAAGTTCGAAAAATAGAGATTAAGACACGTCGGTTGTCTGATCATGTCTTCGGAGGAGAATATCATTCGACCTTTAAAGGGCGAGGTATGACGTTTTCTGAGGTGCGTCAATACCAATACGGAGATGATGTACGTGCGATTGACTGGAATGTTACAGCGCGTAGTAACGAGCCTTATATAAAAGTTTTTGAAGAAGAACGCGAATTGACTATGATGTTAATGGTTGATGTTTCTGGGTCAAAATTTTTCGGAACTCATAACCAATTTAAAGATGAAATGGCTACTGAAATATCAGCTACTCTAGCATTTTCTGCTATGCAGAATAATGACAAGATTGGTTTGATATTGTTTTCTGATGCTATTGAGTTATTTATTCCTCCAAAAAAAGGGCGATCTCATGTTTTGAGAATTATTCGTGAGTTGTTAGAGTTTAAGCCTCAAAGTAAGAAAACAGATATTGCTGGCGCGTTTAAGTTTTTGTCAAGAGTGATGAAAAAGAAGGCCATCGTTTTTGTATTGTCTGATTTTATGACTGATGATGATTACCAACAAACCTTAAAAATTGTTGGTAAAAAACATGATGTTACAGGAATTAGAGTTTATGATCAACATGAAGAAACTATACCTAATCTTGGGTTAGTACAAATGAAAGATGAAGAAACCAATCAGATACAAACCATTAATACAGCATCAAAAAAAGTGCGTGAAAATTATGCAAAATATCATAATGACAAAGCGGTTTACTTTGAAGAATCTTTCAAGAAGAGTGGTTCTGGCGCATTAGCTACAAGAGTTGATGAAAGTTATGTAAAAAAGTTATTAGGGTATTTTAAAAATAGAGGTTAAGAGATGAATTATAAGGTTGTAATAACTCATATAAATCAAATGATAAAAGAAAGTAAAGCAACGCTATTAATATGTTGTGCATTCTTTTTTATAATAAGTTCTTTTGCTCAAGAGGTTCAAATTGCAACAGATACTACCTCAATTAAAATAGGAGAAGAGTTAAAGTTAACGTTATCGGTTGAAGTAGCTCCTGCTGATTTAGTTGTGTTTCCGGAAACAAAATCTATGGGGCTCTTGGAGGTGATAGCGTCTTATAAAATAGATACATTAAGAAATGCTAAAACCTATATTTTAAACAAAGAGTATGGATTAACACAATTTGATTCAGGTCATTATGTTATTCCGCAACAAAAAATAAATATAAACGGAAAATCATATAGTTCAGACTCTTTACAGATAGAGGTTAGAGATGTTGTGGTAGATACTACAAAACAAAAACTATATGATATTAAACCTATAATAGCAGTTACTAAACCAGCAGAGGGTTTTCCAACATGGATTATATACGTGCTTATAGGGGTATTGGTGTTAGCAGGAGTCCTGTATATGATCTTTTTTAGAAAGTCTAAATCTAAGCGTAAAACTGAACAAAAATTACCGCCATTTGAAGACGCTATACAGCATTTGACTGCTCTAGATAGTAATCAATTGTTGGAAAATCATGAATATAAAAAATACTATTCAGAACTGACTGATGTATTAAAACGCTACTTAGACGAGAAGGTTTATGATAATGCTTTAGAAAGTACTTCAGATGAATTAATAGAGAGATTAGAGTTGCTGCGTGACTCAGGTAAGTTGCCAATATCAAAAAACATTATTGTTGAACTAACAAAAGTTTTACGTACGTCAGATTTGGTGAAGTTTGCAAAATCACAACCAGATGATGGTACTGCAAAAGTTGATAGACGTACTATAGAAAAAGTACTGCATGAAACTAAAGAGGCAATTCCTGAACCAACCGAAGAAGAGTTGTTGTTAAATGAGCAATATCAAAAAGAACTAGAACGTAAAAACAAACAAAAGAAAATTATTTATGCATCAATTACCGGAGTTGCTCTTATCGTTTTAATCGTTATTGGTTTTGGTATTAAATACGGATTCTCAACTGTAAAAGACGAAGTGTTTGGTCATCCAACTAAAAGCTTATTAGAGGGCAAGTGGGTTAGAAGTGCGTATGGTAATCCTCCAATTGTTATCACAACACCACAGGTGTTAAAACGAGTGTCAAACAAACAATTGGAAGCAGCAAATACTCAAAGTTTTGCCTATGGAAGTTTAACCAGTAATTTCGGAATAGTATTAAATACTACAATTATTCCAGAAAGCGCTCAGGGAGGATTAACACAGACTAATAGTGCTGATGCTGATGAAAATGAAAAGCAAAAAATAGATTTAGAGCACATTAATGAAATGTCTTTACAACTTTTAGAACAACAAGGAGCTACTGATTTGGTAGTAAAACAGGAAGAGTACGACAACGGTAAAGAGTTTACCGGTATGAAAGCATTTGGAACATTAAACATTAAAAACCCAATTACTAACACGATGCAATCTGCTAAATATGAAATATTGAGCTTTCAACAAGGAAACGCATTGCAACAAATTATGATATTTTACCAAGAAGATGACATGTATGCTGGGAAAATAGCGAGTCAGATATTAGACTCTATTGAACTTAAAAAAACTGAAGAGTAATGTTTTGGAACTATGAATATGTAAATCCAGAATTCTTTTGGTTGCTATTAGTGTTACCGTTATTAATAGTATGGTCTGTTTTTAAACGTAAACAACAAGTGGTAACCTTACAAATGAGTAGTTTAAAAGGGTTTCATGATACGTCTTTACTGCCAAAGTTAAGACCGCTGTTAACGCTATTACGTTTGCTAGCTATTACTGCTATAATTGTTGCATTGGCAAGACCACGAACTGTAGATGTGTCTTCTAAAACAAAAACCAATAAAGGAATAGATATTGTCATGGCAATAGATATTTCAGGAAGTATGTTGGCAAAAGATTTAAAACCTAACAGGTTAGAGGCGTTAAAAAAAGTAGCAGGTAATTTTATTAAAGGCCGTCCGAATGACAGAATAGGCTTGGTGTTATATGCAGGTGAAAGTTATACAAAAACACCAATAACGAGTGACAAAAGTATTGTGTTGGGGGCGTTAAATGAAGTGCAATATGATAATCGAATTTCAGATGGTACAGCTATTGGTATGGGGTTAGCAACAGCAGTAAACAGGTTAAAAGACAGTAAGGCAAAAAGTAAAGTGATTATCTTGTTAACAGATGGGGTTAATAATTCAGGTACAATAGATCCAAAAATTGCAAGCGAATTAGCATTAAATTTTGGTATAAAAGTATACACAATTGGTTTAGGTACTAATGGTATGGCTTTATCTCCAATTGGAATACGACCAAACGGACATTTTATTTTTGATAAAGTGAAAGTTGAAATAGATGAAAAATTATTAAAAGAAATTGCTAAAAAAACAGGAGGAAAGTATTTTAGAGCAACAGATAATAAAAAATTGAAAGAGATTTATTCAGAGATAAATAAGTTAGAAAAAACAGAAGTTGAAGAATTCAAATTTTACAATTATGATGAAAAATTTAGATTTTTTGCGCTTTTGGGAATCGGGTTGTTTTTCTTAGAACTAGTGTTGAGACACACTTTATTTAGAAGTTTTATATAAATGTTTGAGTTAGAAGAAAAAGTATATTTCTACATGCTGTTAGCCTTGCCTATTATGGTAATCGCTTTTCTGATGCTTTCAATTTGGAGGAAAAAAAGACAAAAGCAGTTTGCAGAGCGCCACCTGTTACAGCGTTTAACGCCAGACAATTCAAGGTTTAAAAAAGTATTTAAGCTGTTGTTATGGTCGTTGGCAATTATTTGTTTTTCTGTAGGCTTAGTTAATCCTAAGTTTGGAACCAAACTAGAAACTGTAAAGCGAGAAGGTGTTGATATTGTGTTTGCTGTAGATGTTTCAAAAAGTATGTTAGCAGAAGACATCGCTCCAAATAGGATTGATAAATCAAAACAATTGGTCACTCAAATTATTAATAATTTAGCGAGTGATAGAATAGGGATTATTGCCTATGCAGGTCAGGCGTATCCACAGTTGCCAATTACAACAGATTATGCTTCAGCAAAAATGTTCTTACAAAACATGAATACAGATATGTTGTCCTCTCAAGGAACTGCAATTTCTGATGCTATTGAAATGGCAACAACATACTTTAATGACGCGGAACAAACAAATAGAATTCTAGTCATTATTTCAGATGGTGAAGACCATAGTCAAAATGCCGTATCAGCGGCTACGTTAGCTGCCGAAAAAGGAATTAGAATCTTCACAATAGGTGTAGGGAAAACTTCTGGGGGGCCAATTCCATTAAAAAGAAACGGAATTATAGAAAGTTATAAAAAAGATAATAATGGAGAAACAGTAATCACAAAATTGAACGAAACTGTTTTAACTGAAATTGCAGCAAAAGCTAATGGGTTTTATTTAAACGGATCAAACACACAACAGGTGGTAGATCAAGTAAAGGAAGAGCTCTTAGCAATGGATAAAAAAGAATTTGAAACAAAACAATATACAGAATTTGATCATCAGTTTCAATGGTTTTTAGGGTTTGGATTATTGTTTTTATGTATTGATATGTTAGTGTCGGAAAAGAAAACAAAATGGATTAAAAAATTAAATCTGTTTAACGAATAAATAGAATGAAAATAGTTTTAAAATATAGTTTATTATTGATAAGCATTTTTTCTTTTGCACAAGAAAAGAAAGAACCTCAAGATGTAAAATACATTTATGAAGGAAATCAACAATTACAAGACAATAACTTTGTAAATGCTGAAGCCGAATATAGAAATGCGATTTCAGAAAACCCAGTAAATTCTGTATCTAAATTTAATTTGGGAAATGCTTATTTTAAGAATAAGAAAACAGATGAAGCGTTAGCGCGTTACCAACAGGCACAAAAAGTATCTGAAACGAAAGAAGACAAACATAAAGCGTTTCATAATATGGGTAACAGTTATATGCAGCAAAAAAAATACGATCAAGCAATTGAGGCCTATAAAAATGCATTGCGAAATGATCCTAAAGATGAAGAGACACGTTACAACCTTGCTTTGGCTAAAGAGAAAAAGAAGGAGCAAGATAAAGAAGACGAAAAAAATAAAGACAAGAAGAAAGATAATCAAGATAATCAAGATCAAAAAGATAAGAAAGATCAAAAGGACGATAAAAATAAAAACGACAAGGATTCTGATAAAAAAGACGATCAAGGGCAGGAAAAGGATAAGAAAGACTCTGATGAAAAAGGAGATGATGAAAAAGATAAAAAGCAAGATGACAAAGGGAAGGAAGATGATAATAAAGATAAACAAGATGATAAAAACCAGGATAAGTCTGATCAGAAGAAAGAGGAGCAGCCTAAACAGCAACCTGGGCAATTATCACCACAACAGGTACAAAGTTTGTTAGACGCAATGAATAACCAAGAAAAGAAATTACAGGAAAAAATGAATGCAAAAAAAGCAAAAGGTGTTCCTGTAAAAAATGAAAAGGATTGGTAACAAGATAACATAACGCATGAAATTTAAAGCATACATATTATTTTTTATACTTTTTGTAACACAGTTAGTTACTGCGCAAGTTGAGTTTACTGCCAAAGTTAGCAAGCAAAAACTAGGTATTAACGAAAGGTTGCGGGTAGACTTTGAAATGAATAGTGAAGGAGATAATTTCACACCTCCTACATTTACAGGTTTTACTGTGGTTGGAGGGCCAAGTCAAGCTGTAAGTCATTCTTGGGTAAATGGGAAACGTTCGTTTTCAAAAACGTATACGTATATTTTATCACCTACAAAACGCGGGAAATTTACACTCAAGCAAGCGGCTATTGAAATTGAAGGTGAAACATATAAGACAATTCCTGTAAATATAGAAGTTACCGCTGCGGTTGATAAACCTAAAAACAGTAATGATCCAAGCTATGTAGCTAGTGAAAGTATACATTTGGTTGCAGAGGTTTCTAATAGTAGCCCGTATTTAAATGAAGCTGTTTCTGTAAAGTATAAACTGTATGTGAGCCCGCAAGTTAATGTGAGTAATTTTGATTTTGTTGATAATCCAAAGTATGCTGATTTTTGGAGTCAGAATATCAATACAAAACAATTTAAATTTGAGTCTGGAACATATCAAGGAAAACAGTACCGTTACGTGGTATTACGTAAGGCAGTGTTATATCCACAAAAAACAGGAGAACTAAATATAGAACCTTTAACTATAGATGTTGTTGTAGATGTGCCAACCAATAGACGAGATTTTTTTGGTGGACGCATGTATCAATCAGTACGTCATAAAGTTGCAGCTGGTAGCAGAACGCTAAATGTAAAACCCTTTCCTGAAGCAGGAAAACCTTCTAGCTTTAATGGTGCAGTTGGAGAATTTGACTTTGATGTAACAACTACTAAAACAGCATTAAAATCAGGAGAGTCACTACAGGCAGTTGTAAAAGTAAACGGTAAAGGAAATTTAAAGCTGTTTGAGTTACCAAAATTGGTTGTACCAAGTTCTTTAGAAGTTTATGAACCTGAACACAAAGAAAATATCAACACTAATTTATCAGGAATGTCAGGTGTAATTAGTGATGTATATACCATTGTGCCGCAGTACAAAGGAAACTATCCTATTACAAAATTGGAGTTTAGTTATTTTAATCCAAAGACGCAAAGCTATCATACGCTTAACTCTTTAGAACATTTGGTTGAAGTGTTAACTGGACCAACAAATTCTGATGCAGTTGCTAATACGAGTAATACAGTGGTTAAAAAACAAAATGTTGTAGGGAAAGCCAATCAGTTTGCATCGTTTCATACGACCACTAATTTTGTACCTGTAACAACAACTCACTTTTTTAAATCTAACTTATTTTGGTGTTTGTTATTACTGCCATTACTGGTAATTCCGGCAGTTTTATTGTTTGTTAAAAAGAAAGCGTTAATAGCAAACGATGTTCAAGGTGGAAAAATTAGAAAGGCCGATAAGCTGGCCAAAAAATATTTATCTGAGGCTAAGAAGAATTTAAATAATAAGGAACTGTTTTATGAATCGCTACATAAATCATTACATAATTATTTGAAAGCAAAATTACAGGTTGAAACCTCAGAATTTAGTAAAGAAAAAATTACAGCCATATTTTCAGAAAATGCAATAGATACTGAAACATCAACCCAGTTTACCAATTTAATAGAGGCTTGTGATTTAGCACGATTTACACCAATGAGTAGTGATGCTATGCAGCATGATTATAATAGTGCTGTAAATGTAATTTCAGCTATTGATAAAATAGTATAACCTTGTTGCTATAAAAATGAAACAAATGAAGAATACCATTTATATATTATTATTACTAACAACTCTAGGCTTTGCTCAAAACGAGCAACTGTTTGAAAAAGCGAATGCGTTGTATAATAAAGAACAGTATAATGACGCTATTTTGGTGTACAATCAAATATTAGACACGCAACAACATTCTGCTGATTTATACTTTAACATTGCCAATGCTCATTATAAGCTAAATCACATAGCAGAGAGTATATATAATTATGAAAAAGCACTACAATTAGACCCGTCAAATAAAGATGCGCTTACAAATTTAGCATTTGCAAATAATATGCGAATTGATAAAATTGATACCATTCCTACAACAGGATTTTCTAAACTATTCTCAGGCTTTGTAAATCTTGTGTCATTTGACACATGGGCATTACTAGCAGTAGTATTTGTAGTGTTATTTGTAGTGTTGTTTGTATTGTATAGCACCTCTAAATACAGTCACAAGAAACGCGCTTTTTTTGTAGCTGCTATAACAGGATTGTTGTTATCAATTTTATCAGTGTTTTTTGCGTACAAGCAAGAGTCTAATGTTTTAGCTACTAAGTACGCTATTGTTTTTGCAAAAGAATCTAAAATACGAACAGAGCCAAAACTAAATAGTGAAGAAGCTTTTGTATTGCATGAAGGTACAAAAGTTAAAGTAATTGACATGTTTGATTCATGGGTGAAAATAAAGTTAGCCAACGGCTCTGTTGGTTGGGTTGTAAAAAATGATATTAAAAATTTATGATAACCCCCATAAATTGTAATATCTAGTTAATAAATACGTTAAGCATTAAAAGATTTAATATGAGAAATATTATAATGGCGGTAATCGGTTTGTTTTCAATAATTGGGTTTTCACAAAACTTAGAAAAACATATGAATGATTTTTCCGATTTGAAAATATATGATGGCCTATCAATAAAATTGATTAAATCAGATGAAAACAAAGCTGTTATTTCAGGTGAATATGCTGATGATGTTATTATTGTAAATAAAAACGGTCTGCTTAAAATTCGTTTAAGAGCCCCAAGGTCATTTAACGGATATGACACCTATGTGAGCTTGTATTATAAAACACTTCATTTAATTGATGCTAATGAAGGGTCGTATGTGTTTTCGGAAGAAAAAATTGAGGCTCTCGCTTTAGAAGTAAGAGCTCAAGAAGGTTCTGAAATAGAATTAAATATTGAAACTAAACGCTTAAACGTAAAAGTAGTTTCAGGAAGTGAAATAAAAATAAAAGGAACTGCAAATAATCAAGAAGTAGTTGTGAATTCAGGCGGAGTGTATAGTGCTAAAGAGTGCCAAACGTCACAAACTAAAGTTAGTGTAAGTGCTGGTGGATCGGCAAAAATTTATGCCACAGATGTCGCAAAAGCAATAGTTAAAGCAGGTGGAGATATTAGGATTTATGGAAACCCAAAACTATCAGATACTAAAGAAATATTAGGAGGAAATATTACTGTAGTTAAGTAACTGTGTTCAGGAGTTAGTTGCCAATTAAATCTTCCCTAAGTTCTTCTTCTTGTTTAATGATATTAGGGAAAACTATAGTAGCAATACGTTTAACAGGTTTGTATAAAACGGATTGGTTCAGCTTTTCAGAACTTACAAACTCTATAGTGTTGTTTGTATGAGAAAAGATAATTAATAAAACACTTATAATAAAGCCTATTTTCAAAACACCAAATGCAGCGCCTAATAGTTTGTTTAAAATCCCTAAGGCAGCAAAATCTGCTAGTTTTGTAAAAGCTTTCCCCGCCAAAGAAACTAATAAAATGATTACAAAAAATGTAATTGCAAAAGCAGCAATATTGACATATTTTTCATCCCAAGTAACATTGTCGCTCAATTTTTCTCCAACATAGTGTGAAAAATGAATTGCTCCGTAAACTCCAGCTACTAAAGCAACTAATGAGGCAACTTCTACAAATAAGCCTTTCATAAATCCGCGTACTAGTCCGAACACTAACAACGCACCTAAAATGATATCTATTACACTCATAACATGAATTCTAATTTGAACAAATATACATTTTATAAGTTTTAATTCTCATGTTAGATCATAAAAATTAGAGACAATTAGCATTGCTAACTATAGCAATTAAAGTATCTTTGCCTACATAATTTTCTTGTTAATTGAAGACAGACACTATGATAAAAAATGATTTATTTTTAAGAGCATTAAAAGGAGAAACAGTAGATAGACCTCCAGTTTGGATGATGCGTCAAGCAGGTAGGTATTTACCGGAATTTATTGCTATAAGAGAAAAGTATGACTTTTTCACAAGGTGTCGTCAACCTGAATTAGCTTCCGAAATTACAGTACAGCCAATCCGTCGTTATGGTATGGATGCTGCAATTTTATTTTCAGATATTTTGGTGATTCCACAAGCGATGAATATTGATGTAGAAATGAAACCTAATTTCGGGCCATATTTACCAAATCCAGTACGCACTCAGAAAGATGTTGATAATGTAATTATTCCAGACGTGAATGATTCATTAGGCTATGTTATGGAAGGAATTAAAGCAACAAAAGAAAAACTAAATAATGACATCCCATTAATTGGTTTTGCAGGATCTCCATGGACAATTTTATGTTATTGTGTGCAAGGGCAAGGGTCTAAAAACTTTGATAAAGCAAAAGAATTCTGTTTTACAAATCCAATTGCTGCACACCAATTATTGCAGAAAATTACTGATACAACAATTGCCTATTTAAAAGCAAAAGTTGCTGCAGGCGTAAATGCTGTTCAGGTTTTTGATTCTTGGGGAGGAATGTTATCTCCAGTAGATTACCAAGAGTTTTCTTGGCAATATATTCAGCAAATAATTGATGCTTTAAAAGATGAAGCGCCAGTAATTGCATTTGGAAAAGGTTGTTGGTTTGCGTTAGATACAATGGCTAAATCTGGAGCTGCTGCTTTAGGGGTAGATTGGACATGCTCTGCACGTAATGCACGTTATTTAACAGGAGGGAATATTACGTTACAAGGTAATTTTGATCCGTCTCGTTTATTATCGCCACCAGCAGAAATTAAAAAAATGGTACACCAAATGATTAATGAATTTGGTAAAGACAAATACATCGTTAATCTTGGGCACGGAATTTTGCCAAACATTCCGTTGGATAATGCCAAGGCATTTATAGATGCTGTAAAAGAATACAAAGCTTAATTCTTTTAAGACTATGAAAGAACAATTCCAAGCGTACATACAAAACTTACAAGATTCTATTTGTTCAAGCCTAGAAAAAATTGATGGAAAGGCTACTTTTAAAGAAGACTTATGGGACAGGCCAGAAGGCGGTGGCGGAAGAACACGCGTTATTGAAAATGGAAACGTTTTTGAAAAAGGGGGCGTTAATATTTCTTCTGTGTTTGGAAAATTACCCGAACAACTACAGAAAGCTTTAAACGTCTCACAAGGTGATTTTTTCGCTTGCGGATTAAGTTTAGTGCTTCATCCAAATAACCCAATGGTGCCTACGGTTCATGCAAATTGGCGTTATTTTGAAATGTATGACGAACAAGGAAATACCGTTACACAATGGTTTGGTGGCGGACAAGATTTAACACCGTATTATCTGTTTGATGACGATGCGGTTCATTTTCATCAGGTATGTAAAGACGCCTGTGATAAACATGACGCGTCATTTTATCCGCAATATAAAAATCGCTGTGATGAGTACTTTTATAACGCTCATAGAAATGAAGGGAGAGGAATTGGCGGTTTGTTTTTCGATTATTTAAAAGAAACTGAAGCTGTTAGTTTGCAAGACAGATACAACTTTGTTACTGAAATAGGAAATAGTTTCTTAAACAGCTATGTACCCATAGTAGAAAAACGAAAAGAACTTGATTACACATCTGCTCAAAAAGATTGGCAAGAAATTAGACGTGGTCGTTATGTAGAGTTCAATTTAGTACATGATAAAGGAACGTTGTTTGGCTTAAAAACAAACGGACGTATAGAAAGTATATTGATGAGTTTACCGCCGAAAGTGCAATGGCATTACAACCATTCACCAAAAGAAGGTAGTGATGAAGAGAGATTGATAAAAGTATTACAGCAACCAAAAAACTGGGTTTAACATATGTATCCATTAAGAAGAAACCGTCGATTAAGAACTAATGAAGCAATCAGATCATTAGTACGAGAAACCCACATCACTCCAAATGATTTTTTAGTGCCACTCTTTGTCGTAGAAGGAATGGGAGTTAAAGAAGAAATTGAGTCAATGCCAAATTATTACCGTTTTAGTTTGGATTTGTTATATATGGAGGTTAAAGTCCTTTGGGCAATGGGGTTAAAGTCGGTATTGTTATTTGTGAAAGTGCCAGATAAGTTGAAAGACAACGCAGGTACAGAAGCATTAAATGCAGAAGGATTAATGCAACGTGCCATTAAAACTGTTAAAGATGCATGCCCGGAAATGTTAGTCATGACTGATGTGGCTTTAGATCCATATTCATCTTATGGACATGACGGAATTGTAGAAGACGGGGTCATTTTAAATGATGATACATCAGAATTATTATCTGAAATTGCTGTGTCACATGCAGAAGCAGGAGCTAATTTTGTAGCGCCTAGTGATATGATGGATGGTAGAATAGGTGTTATTCGTGAAGCTTTAGAAGATGAAGGAATGGTTGATGTAGGAATCATGAGCTATTCTGCAAAATACGCCTCAGCGTTTTACGGCCCTTTTAGAGACGCTTTAGATTCTGCTCCAGTAGATTTGGCTAATGTTCCTAAGGATAAAAAAACGTATCAGATGGATTACGCCAACCGTTTTGAAGCTTTACGTGAAACAGAAATGGATATTGACGAAGGTGCAGACATTGTAATGGTGAAACCAGGAATGCCGTATTTAGATATTGTACGCGAAGTAAAAAATGAATTTGACGTACCAGTTGCAGTGTACCAAGTTAGTGGTGAATATGCCATGATTAAAGCTGCTGCCGAAAAAGGGTGGTTAAATCACGATCAAACAATGCTAGAAAGTACAATGGCCTTTAAACGTGCAGGAGCTGATATTATTGCTAGTTATTTCGCAAAAGATATTGTTAAATTACTATCTTAGGAAAAAGAAACAATCTGTTAAACAATCAAATACCATTAACTAGCTAAATGACTTTACTGATTATATATGCCGTTTTATCAATAATTATATCCTTTATATGTTCAATACTCGAAGCAGTATTGTTAAGTGTTACCCCCACTTTTATTAGAGTAAAGAAGAAAGAGAAAAAAGCTTATGTGACTCACTTAGAGCACATGAAAAAAGATGTAGACAAGCCTTTAATTGCTATATTAACTCTAAATACAGTTGCGCATACAGTAGGAGCAATATTAGTAGGTTCTGAGGCCGAGCATGTTTTTGGTAATGGTGGTAATGGGGTGTTTATTGTGTCTGCAATTATGACCGTTTTAATATTAGTAGCTTCAGAAATTATACCAAAAACAATTGGAGCAACTCATTGGAAAAAATTAGCACGGGTGTCAACATTAATTCTA
This sequence comes from Flavobacteriaceae bacterium, assembly GCA_049614485.1. Lineage (GTDB taxonomy): Bacteria > Bacteroidota > Bacteroidia > Flavobacteriales > Flavobacteriaceae. The sequence goes on along the minus strand of JBMZDR010000007.1, from coordinate 60,470 downwards.
CAAGGGTTAATTTTGTTTTTTAAATACACAGGGGTTATTTGGTTGTTGCAGTTAATTACAAAGTTATTTGGGAAAGGCGCACATGGAGAAAATGTGTTGAGTAGAGAACATTTTTCTGTGATGACAGAAATAGCCGAAGAAGAAGGCGTGTTTGAAGAGTCTGAAACCAAAGTAATAAGAAATTTATTAAACTTTAAATCAATTTTTACTAAAGACATCATGACGCCAAGAAGTGTTATGAAAACAGCAGAAGAAAATACATCACTTAAAGACTTTTTTGATAAAAATAAGGATTTAAGATTTTCAAGAATCCCTATTTTTAAAGACAATCCAGATCATATTTCAGGATTTGTTTTAAAAGAAGAAGTGTACAAAAACCTTGCGGAAGATAAAGATAAAAAACATTTAGTAGATTTAAAACGAAGATTACTAGTAGTTGATAGAAATGTAGCAATACCAAGTTTATTTGAACAGTTAATTCAAGAAAAAGAACATGTAGCTTTAGTTGTGGATGAATTTGGTTCAGTAAGCGGAATGGTAACAATGGAAGATGTTATAGAAACCTTATTAGGCTTAGAAATAATGGACGAAAGTGATACCGATTCTGATATGCAACAATTGGCAAGAGAAAACTGGAGCAATAGAGCAAAACGTCTAGGAATTATTGATGATAAGGACTAGTTTAGAAATCGCATATATTAAAACACCACTTGGAGTTTGTAAAATATGTGGGTCTGTTGAAGGCATTTCTGAAATTTCAATACTAGACGAAGAAATAAGACTTTCAGATGATGTTCCAATAGCATTACAAGATTGTGCTATTCAACTTCAAGAGTATTTTGAAGGTAATAGAAAAGAGTTTCAGATGAAATTCAATTTAAAAGGAACAGATTTTCAAAAAGAAGTATGGCACTCGTTATTAAATATTCCATTTGGGAGCACAACTACCTATTTAAAACAATCTCGCTTATTAGGTGACGAAAAAGCAATAAGGGCAGTTGCTTCGGCAAATGGTAAAAACCCAATTGGTATTATTTTACCTTGTCATAGAGTGGTGGGTTCTGATGGATCACTAACAGGATATGCGGGAGGAATATGGCGTAAAAAATGGTTACTTGAGCATGAACAAGGGATTGAGCAACAGCGTTTGTTTTAAAATTATGTATCTTTAATTGTATGTATAAAATTGCATTTAATTTTTTAAAAAAGTACTTTTCAGAAGCTTCATTGTTCAAGCACGGTTTTAACTTATCGCCAATGTATCGCAGATCTGTTGGTAAATTGGTGTTTGTTTCTAAAGATTTACACCAAGTACAAGTTCAAATCCCTTTAAACTATAAGAACAAAAATTATGTAGGTGCTATTTTCGGAGGAAGCATGTTCTCAGCAACAGACCCTATTTACATGATTCAATTGATGAACATTTTAGGAGATGGTTACGTAGTTTGGGATAAAGCAGCAGATATAAAATACAAACGTCCAGCTAGAGAAACAGCGCATGCGTATTTTCAGTTTTCTGAAGATGAAATAAAAAATATTAAAGAAAGTGTCGCTGCTGAAAAAGAGATTGATTTTGAAAAAAGCTTAACCATAACGAGTAAAAACAATGTTGTTTTTGCGGAGTTATCAAAAACCATATATATTGCCCAAAAAGACTATTACAAAGAGAAGATAAAAAGTCGAACTCATAAATAGTAGTATATGTTACAAAAAATAAAACCTGAAAACATCTTGTTTTTAGATATAGAAACAGTGCCAGAGCATTCTAATTTTAATGAATTAGAACCTAAAATTCAAGATTTATGGACTCAGAAAACACAATATCAAAGAAAAGACGATATTGCCGCTGAAGATTTTTATGAACGTGCAGGGATTTGGGCGGAATTTGGAAAAATCATTTGCATTTCTGTAGGGTACTTTGTAACAAATAATTCCGAAAGACAGTTTAGGGTAACATCTTTTTCTGGAGAAGAATATCAAATTTTGATAGAATTTAAAACTCTTTTAGATCATCATTTTTATAAATCCTATCATTTATTATGTGCTCACAACGGGAAGGAATTTGATTTTCCGTTTATTGCTAGAAGAATGGTGATTCATTCTATTGAAATACCAAATGCATTAAATTTATTTGGCAAAAAACCATGGGAAATTCCGCATTTAGACACAATGGAATTATGGAAATTTGGCGATTATAAAAACTATACATCCTTAAAGCTATTAACAACTATTTTAGGTATCTCATCACCAAAAGATGATATTGACGGAAGTCAAGTGGCTGAGGTGTATTACAAAGAAAATGACTTGAAGCGAATTGTTACGTACTGTGAAAAAGATACAATTGCAGTTGCTCAAGTTTTCTTAAAGTATAGAAGAGAGTTGTTGTTGTCTGATAATGATATTGTATATGTATAAAAAAACCGAAACTATATAGTTTCGGTTTTTTTATACATTGTTAAAACAATTAATTGTTAATTATTAATTGTTTGGTAGCTCTTTTATTATCGTGCTCAATTTTAATAATATATGATCCGTTAGCGATGTTACTAAGATCAATCATTTGATTAAACAAGCTGTTGTGGTTGTTATATTCGTTTATATAAACAAGTCTACCTTGTAAATCATATATAGAAACATTTACCGGCGCGCTAGAAGTATTGTTCATTTCTATAAATAAGTTTGATTTTACAGGATTAGGCCAAATTTTTAATTGTCCTAAATCAAAATCAGAGGTGTTCAGAACTGAAGATATTCCTGTAACAACTAATGAAAAGTTTTGAAACCCATTAATTAAAGTCCCTTTATGTGTTACTGTAATAGTATAACTCCCAGAAGCTCCAGTAACATCAACGCGTTCAAACGGGTCAACAGTATTGTCTCCTGTGCTATTTGAGTTTACACCTGTTAGTTTCCATGCTTCTCCAGTGAAAGCATCTTGTGTTACTTTAATATCTAAGTCATTTACTAAAACAGCTGTAGGGTCGTTTGCTACTCCTGAACTAACATTTCCAGGAAGATCAGTCCATGAAATTGAAGCTAATAAAGGGTTTGTTCCATCTGATACTACAGTTATAGAAAAACTTTCTTCATTTAATAGAGATTCTTCGGCAATATAACTTTGAGCTCCATTATTAGATATGGTCTGTGCGGCTTTAAGAGAGTTTAATAATCCCCAACCAGTTTCTGAATCAGGTCCTAGAGGTGAAACATCATCTGCTGTATGTAATGCAAGACCTTTTAAAGTTGCGGCTTTCATAAAAACACTATTAACATTGTTATAGTGTTCTTGTAGCAATAACAATGATCCAGATACATTTGGCGAAGCCATTGAGGTTCCAGTAAGTGTACCGTAAGCAAAATCATTTGAATCAAGTGTAGAGGTAAGTCCACTACCGTTACCCATAATATCAGGTTTTATTCTTAAATCATCAGTAGGTCCCTCAGAGCTACCAGAGTTTCTGGATACACTTGTTAAGTTACCAACAAAATCAACTGTGGCATCAGTACCATTAGCAACAACCAGGTTGTTTTTTGAAGTTGCATGACCAGAAAGCTTATCATAAGCAGAATTCCCACTTAGAGGTAAACCATTAGAGCTATCATCAGTACCATCATTACCAGCAGCAACAACCATTAGGTAATAAGGTGTATTATACATTAAGTTATCCCAATTTCTTGAATCTTGAATATAGGCGCCAAATATTTGATCAGCGATACTTGCGGCCTGGTATCCATATGAATGATTTGATATGAGCATTCCATTTGCAGCAGCATTTGTAGCTTCTGAAGTATCATTATTCCAATCATAACCGACTGCATTACCGTTAGGAGCCATTCCTTTTGCGCTAGCATTTGCTCCATAAGCAATAACAGTTCCGGTAACATGTGCTGCATGAAAATTCAATGTAGAAGTACCGTCTCCAACGGAAAATCTATTGTTACCCCCTGGGCCATCATATTCTGAATGATTAGAGCGAGCTAAGCCACCATCCCATATGTGTGCTGTCATATTATCACCATCAAGATTAAAACCAAAAAAACTTCCAGTATGTAAGAAGCTTGCTCTTGTTGAAATAGCGGCATCATCATTAAAGGTTCTGTAGTACATTGGCATGCCGCTATCAGACACTTTTTTTAACTCGTAAAGGGTACCTTTAGAGTCTGAATACCTAATAGGCCAGTTGTTTATTTTAGCTAACTTTGTTGCTTCTGTTTTTTCTGATAAAAAATCATTCTCAAATTTAGTTTCTAATTGAGTTAATTTTTCTTTATCATAATTTTTAGTGTATATTTCAGTTTGTTCTTTGGTTTGTGAAAAACCAGTAGCAAAAGCTATCAATAAAGAGAATATTGTTAATCGGGAGTTAAGTTTGTTGTGTTTCATTATAATTTGAGTGAAAAATTTTGTAAATATAACGAAATAAATTTCATTTGTTAATTGATTGTTGCTCTTCTTATATTTATTTAATGATTATTTTAGATATTAAAAACCTTTCCCTGTCGTTTAAAAATAATAAAACCGCTAATCAGGTGTTATTTAACGTGTCCTATCAATTACATGAAAATGAAATATTAGGAGTTGTTGGAGAGTCTGGTTCGGGGAAATCTGTATCGTCATTAGCAGTTTTAGGGTTGTTGCCTAAAAAGCAAACCATATTTAATTCTGGTGAAATTCTTTTTTCTAATAATGATTTACTCTCCTTTAAAAATGATGATTTTAGAAAATTACGTGGCCATAAAATTGCTATGATATTTCAAGAGCCAATGACCTCTTTGAACCCGTCATTAACATGTGGTAAGCAAGTTGTAGAAATTCTTCAAGAACATTTGGGGTTATCTAATGCTAAAGCTAAAGACGAAGTGCTGTTATTGTTTGAAAAAGTAAAATTGCCAGATCCTGAAGTGATTTACTCTAAGTATCCGCATCAAATATCTGGTGGTCAAAAACAACGTGTTATGATTGCTATGGCAATTGCATGTAAGCCAGATGTTTTGATAGCTGATGAGCCAACAACAGCTTTAGATGTGACAGTGCAGAAAGAAATTATAGCGCTTCTGAAAGATATTCAGAAAGAAACCGGTATGAGTATTATTTTTATTTCTCATGACCTATCGTTAATTTCTGAAATTTCTGATAGAGTAGTGGTCATGTATAAAGGTACTATTGTTGAACAAGGGGCTGTTTCAGATGTGTTTCATAATCCACAGCATGAATATACAAAGGCGTTGATTAATTCACGACCATCAGTTAATCAGCGTTTAAAAGTATTACCAACCATTTCTGATTATTTAAATAATACAACACAACATGAAATTGTCTCTGTTAATGAAAGAGTTGAATATCATAAAACATTGTATAGTACTGAACCACTTTTAAGAGTTGAAAATGTTGAAAAGTCATATATGACTAAAGGGTTTTTGTTTAAAAAAGATATTGAATTTAAAGCGGTAAACGATGTTAGTTTCAATTTATATGAAGGCGAAACTTTAGGCCTGGTAGGGGAATCTGGTTGTGGAAAATCAACTTTAGGAAATGCTATTTTGCAGTTAGATAAAGCCACTTCTGGACAAGTATTTTATAAAGGACAAGATATTACGAATATCTCTAAAACAGAATTAAGGACACTTAGAAAAGAAATTCAGTTAATTTTTCAAGACCCATACTCGTCTTTAAACCCAAGATTACCAGTAGGGAAAGCAATTATGGAACCTATGAAAGTTCATAAGTTGTATGCCAATGATAAAGAACGTAAAGAGAAAACTTTAGAGTTGCTAAAACGTGTTGGATTAGAGGAGTCTCATTTTTACCGTTACCCGCATGAGTTTTCAGGTGGGCAACGTCAACGTATAGGTATTGCGCGAACCATCGCGGTCAACCCAAAACTAATTATTTGTGATGAATCTGTTTCGGCGTTAGATATATCCGTACAAGCGCAAGTATTAAATTTATTAAACGAACTTAAAGATAACTTTGGCTTCAGCTATATTTTTATTTCTCATGATTTAGCGGTGGTTAAATATATGAGTGATCAGTTAGTAGTAATGAATAAAGGTAAAATAGAAGAAATTGGTGAAGCTGATAGCATTTATGAAAATCCTAAAACGGAATACACAAAGTCATTAATTGATGCCATTCCAAAAGGGAAATAAAAAACCGAAGTAACTTAATGTTAACTTCGGTTCTATTAATTTTTTTATTTAGAGATTAATCCAATTGCATTTCTGGAATATCGCCTTCTATAATTAGTGTTCCTTCTGTTGCTTTTTGAATATCCTCAACAGAAATTCCTGGAGCACGTTCTAAGAGTTTAAATCCATGTTCTGTCACTTCTAAAACGGCAAGATTTGTTACGATTTTTTTAACGCAACCAACACCAGTTAACGGTAATGAACATTTTTTAAGCAGCTTAGATTCTCCTTTTTTATTGGTGTGCATCATTGCTACAATGATATTTTCTGCTGAAGCAACTAAATCCATAGCACCTCCCATACCTTTAACCATTTTCCCAGGAATTTTCCAGTTGGCAATGTCTCCATTTTCGGCAACTTCCATAGCACCAAGAATAGTTAAGTCTACATGTTGCCCGCGTATCATAGCGAAACTTGTAGCAGAGTCAAAGAAACTTGCGCCGTTTAAAGTCGTGATGGTTTGTTTTCCTGCGTTGATGATATCAGCATCTTCTTCACCTTCAAAAGGAAAAGGTCCCATTCCTAAAACACCATTTTCACTTTGAAATTCTACTTCTATTCCATTAGGAATATAATTTGCAACCAACGTAGGTATTCCTATACCAAGGTTTACAAAATATCCGTCTTTAAGTTCTTTAGCAATACGTTTTGCTATACCAGTTTTATCTAACATAATTAGCTTTTTTGTCTTACTGTTCGTTGTTCAATTCTCTTTTCATAATCAGTTCCTTGAAAAATACGTTGTACGAAAATCCCAGGAACATGTACTTGATTAGGGTCTAATTCTCCTGCTGGAACTAATTCTTCAACTTCTGCAACAGTAATTTTCGCTGCTCCACACATGCATGGGTTAAAATTACGAGCGGTTCCTTTGAATATTAAGTTTCCGGCTGTATCACCTTTCCAGGCTTTTACTATGGCGAAGTCTGCTTTAAAAGCTTCTTCTAAAACATACATTTTTCCGTTAAATTCTCTTGTTTCTTTTCCTTCAGCTACTTCTGTACCGTAACCTGCTGGTGTAAAAAATGCAGGAAAGCCTGCTTGAGCAGCGCGACATTTTTCTGCTAATGTGCCTTGAGGAGTTAATTCTACATCAAGTTCTCCTGATAACATTTGACGCTCAAATTCATCGTTCTCACCTACGTAAGATGAAATCATTTTTTTTATCTGTTTCTTTTGAAGTAGTAAACCTAACCCGAAATCATCAACTCCAGCATTATTTGAAATGCAAGTTATCCCTTTCACTTCTTTTTTTACTAATTCAGAAATACTATTTTCAGGTATTCCACAAAGACCAAAACCGCCTAACATCAATGTCATTCCGTTTTCAACACCTGTCAATGCTTCAGTTACATTTTTTACTGTTTTTTTTATCATTGTATTATTTTTTATAAGCCGTCACCTAAACCATCATCAAAATCTCCATCATCTTGACCGTTTTGTTTTGCCCATTTGTCACAATCTACTTCAATACTTAAATTCTCAGGTTCTTCAAAAGGTTCAGCAGAAATTCCTAAGTCTTTATTGGCGTAGCAACTCTTCATATACTGCCCCCATATTGGTAAAGCCATAGTTGCACCTTGTCCGTAAGCGGTTCTGTTAAAATGTACAGCTCTGTCTTCTGCACCAACCCAAACACCAGTAACTAAGTTAGGTACCATACCCATAAACCACCCATCAGAGTTGTTTTGAGTTGTTCCTGTTTTTCCAGCAATGTCATTTGTAAATTGATAGGGATGACCGGTTACTAAGCCTTTTTTATACACAGGATTCCAAGTGTTTTTTCCGCTTCTTAATCTAGCTCCCGAACCATATTTCGTAACACCTTCCATTAGTTTTACAGTTACATATGCAGATTCTTTACTCAATACATCTTTAGTTTCGGGAACATTTTGATATAGTACAATACCATTTTTATCTTCAATTCTTGAAATAATTGTCGGTCTAATATATTGTCCCATGTTCGCAAGTGTACTGTAAGAGTTTACCATTTCGTACAAGCTTAATTCTGGAGTTCCTAAACAAATAGATGGGAATTCTGGAATCTCATTTTTTATACCTAAACTATGTGCCATATTTACTACATTTTTAGGGCCAACCTTGTCCATTAAACGAGCAGATATGGTATTTACTGAGTTTGCTAATGCTGATTTTAATGAAATCATACCTTTGTATTTTCCATTAGAATTTTTTGGGCACCAATCTTTTAGGTTTCCGTGTCTTCCTTCTGGGATACAAAAATATGCATCTGGTAATGTGTCACAAGGAGAGTATTTTAACTGATCTATTGCTGTAGCATATACAAATGGTTTAAAGGTTGAACCTACTTGTCGTGTCCCTTGTTTTGCATGGTCATATTTAAAATACTTGTGATTGATTCCTCCAACCCAAGCTTTAATGTTTCCAGTTTGTGGTTCAATAGATAACACACCTGTACGCAAGAATTTTTTGTAATATAACATAGAGTCCTTAGGGGTCATGATCGTGTCAATTTCACCATCCCAAGAGAATATTCTCATTTTCTTTTTAATGTTAAAAGACGCTAAGGCTTCTTTTTTAGACTTCCCTAATTCTTTTGTATATACTCTGTAGCGCTCAGATCTTCTCATTGCTTTGTTAAGCTCAACATCAATTTCTTTTTGTGTTAAGCCTCTAAAAGGAGCCGTTTTATTTTTCTTATTCTGAGAATCCAATTCATTTTGTAGATTCTTCATATGTTTTTTCATAGCCTCTTCTGCATATTCTTGCATTCTAGAGTCAATAGTTACATAAATTTTTAACCCATCTTTATATAGATTGTAAAAATCATCATCATCATTTTTCGGATTTTCTTTAATCCATCTTTTCATTTCTTTTCTTAGGTGTTCTCTAAAATAAGTAGCCAAACCTGCATTATGAGTTTCAGGATGTAAATCTAATTTTAAAGGTAATTTTTGTAACGAATCCTTTTGTTCTATGGTTATTAAGCCATTACGGTGCATTTGCTTATAGACAACATTTCTTCTGTTTATAACCCCTTCTGGGTTTCTAACAGGGTTATATAAAGTAGAGTTTTTAAACATTCCAACTAGCATGGCCGCTTCTTCAGAGTCAATGTCTTTTGGTTCTTTTCCGAAATAAATCCTCGCAGCAGAACGGATACCATCAGCATTATTACCAAAGTCATAGATGTTATAATACATGGCTATGATTTCTTGTTTGGTGTACTGGCGTTCTAAACGTGTTGCGATTACATATTCCTTAAATTTTTGTTGCATCCTATTTAAAAGACTTCCTCTACCTTCTTCTTGATGAAACAACAGTTTTGCAACTTGTTGTGTAATGGTACTTCCTCCTCCTTTTTTACCTAATTGTGCAATGGCTGTAAATGTTCTTCTAAAGTCAATACCTGAATGCTCGTAAAAACGTTCATCTTCTGTAGCAACTAAATTATCTACTAAATACGGAGATAAATCATTGTAGGATACGGGTGTTCTGTTGTCGTTTAGATAAAATTTACCCAAAGTTTTTCCGTCAGATGTAATGATTTCCGAGGCTAAATTAGATTTTGGGTTTTCTAATTCATCAAAATTCGGCATGTGACCAAAAGCACCAAAAGCAGCAAGAATAAAAGGAAGTGTCGCACAAAAAAGCCCTGTGATAAATAATATCCAAAACCATTTGATGTATTTTCCGTTGCCAACATTTTTATTGGCTGGTTTCTTTTGTACTTTTTTAGCCATAATTTAATTTACTTTTTTGTGTTCTTCTAATCGGTATCCTATTTCTGTAATTCCTTTTAACTCCTCAACACCATTAATATTACCGTTTTTTCTAATTGCGTGTTCAATTGAAAGGGTGTAGTCACCTTTTTGATTGAACTGTATTGCGTTTTTGTACCATAACTTATTTTCTTTAATTTCAGAAAATCCAGTTCCAAGCCACTCTCCATTAGGGGCGGTCATTTGGTACTCTAGCGTGTCAATTGTTGTTGTGTTACTCGGTGTTTTTAACGCTACAATTAAGAATAAATTGCTAAACTCATAGGTGTTATTATTCCTCAAGTTTAAAAACATGTTGTATGCCTTTAATGTGTCAGGTGATTTAAATGTAAAAGTAATACTATCGCCTTTTTTCCAAACTTTAGGGAGCGTTTTATAACTATCAAGTACGTGATTAGAATCACATGATATGATTGTAAATATTGTTGTTAATAGAACTAAAAAATTACGCATCATTTTGTGTTGAATTGTCTTTTTTTGGTGGATTTTTCTTTTGTGGTCTGCGTTTTTGATGCGGTTTTTGTGTTGTTTTTCCCTCGGTGTTAGCAGGTTTCTTTCTTCTGTTTTGTTGTCCAGAAGGTTTATTTGGGTTTGCTTTGTCGTCCTTTTTTTGTTGAGGCCTACGTTTTTGTTGAGGTTTATTTGCTTTACTTGGTTGTTCTTTTCTTTTATGCTGTGGCGCTTTGTTTTTAGTGTCAACTGTTGCGCCTTGAGGTGTTTTTTTACGTTGTGGCTTACGGCGTTTTTTCTGCTTTGGTTTGTCAAAACGAGTTAAACTATCTTGGCCTACAACATTTTCAAAATCAGTAGTAGTATCCTCAATTAATTCAGAAGCATAATCTTCTAAATTTTCCACTGCAATACCTTTTTTATTTTTGGCAATAATTTCATTAGCATCTTTTGTGGTTATTTTATGCCAATTCATCCATTCTCCTTCATAGGCATACCAAACAAATCCTTTGAAAATATCAGTTTTTTGAGATACAGCGTTTCCTCGTTTAGTCTTTAGTTTGATATTTTTATCAGGAAAATCTTTTAATGCATCTAGGTAAGAATCCAGTTCATAATTTAAACAACATTTTAGTTTACCACATTGGCCTGCTAATTTTTGTGGGTTCAATGATAATTGCTGATATCTAGCAGCGGCTGTTGTTACAGATCTGAAATCTGTTAACCAGGTTGAACAGCATAACTCTCTACCACATGAGCCAATACCGCCAAGTCTTGCTGCTTCTTGTCTGAAGCCAATTTGGCGCATTTCAATTCTGATGTTAAATTCTTTAGCAAATTCTTTTATTAATTGCCTAAAGTCTACACGCTCTTCAGCTGTGTAGAAAAAAGTAGCCTTAGAACCATCTCCTTGAAATTCTATATCAGAGATTTTCATTTTTAACTTTAAGTCGATTGCTAATTGTCTAGCGCGGACTTTCATAGGTTCCTCACGCTCTCTTGAACTAGTCCAAATATCAATATCTTTTTGAGAGGCTTTTCTGTAAACTTTCTTTACATCTTCACTGTCAATGCTGATTTTTTTCTTTTTCATTTGCACTTTAACCAGTTCGCCAGTTAAAGTTACCATACCCACATCATGTCCTGGGGATACCTCCGTAGCCACAATGTCACCAATTGATAAGGTTAAATTTTCTAGATTTTTATAATAATGTTTGCGTCCGTTTTTAAAACGTACTTCAACACAATTAAATGGTTTTTGACCGTTTGGTAAGCTCATATTTGCTAACCAATCAAAAACTGTTAATTTATTACAACTATCTGATGCGCAGGTGCCGTTGCTTTTACAACCACCTGGTTTTCCGTTACTTCCTGTGCTACAACTATTGCAAGCCATACTATATATAAAGCCTTTTAAAGGCGTAAATTCGTTAAAAAAAATATTAAGGGTAAATATACATTATTTATTCTTAAGAGGTGTTGGTCTGGAGTTTAAAAAATAAAAGCTTTTATGTGTTTATAATGGCTTTTCAGGGCTAATTGGTTACTAAATTTGTAATACAATGATAGTTTCTGAGATGTTTTACGAAAATCATGTCTATTAAAAATCAACGAATATTAACCATCGTCAAGTTTACAATAACTCTTCAGTGGTGTAGAAACTATAATGATATTTATGCGGCAATTGATATGTGTTGTTAAATATTTCTATTCAAAAACAAGCGCTATTTTATTAATAGGCGCCTAGTTTTTAGAAATATTGAGTTCAATCTGCTTTTTTATTGATAATATCTTTTGTTGATAAGTTGATAGCTGTTAGAAACATCATTTTTTAAAAAGAAATAGTACTTTAGCATTAATTAAAAATTAGGATCATGAGTTCAGAAAAAGAAGCAAAATTAAAAGCGTTAAAGCTTACTTTAGATAAATTAGATAAGGCTTACGGAAAAGGAGCCGTAATGAAAATGGGTGATAAAGCCGTTGAGGAGGTAGATTCTATTTCTACAGGGTCTTTAGGATTAGATTTAGCTTTAGGGGTTGGTGGTTTGCCAAGAGGAAGAGTTATTGAAATTTATGGTCCAGAATCTTCTGGTAAAACAACGTTAACTATTCATGCAATTGCTGAAGCTCAGAAAAAAGGAGGTATTGCTGCGTTTATTGATGCAGAACATGCTTTCGATCGCTTTTATGCCGAGAAATTAGGAGTTGATGTAGATAACTTGATTATTTCTCAACCAGATTATGGTGAGCAAGCTTTAGAAATAGCTGAAAACTTAATACGTTCTGGAGCAATTGATATTATTGTTATTGATTCAGTTGCAGCCTTGACACCAAAAAGTGAAATTGAAGGTGAGATGGGAGATTCAAAAATGGGTCTTCATGCGCGTTTAATGTCTCAAGCGTTAAGAAAATTAACAGGGGCAATTAATAAAACAAATTGTACTGTAATTTTCATTAACCAATTAAGAGAAAAAATTGGTGTGATGTTCGGTAATCCTGAAACAACTACAGGAGGTAACGCTTTAAAGTTTTATGCGTCTGTTCGTTTAGATATTAGAAGATCTACACAAATTAAAAACTCTGATAGTGCTGTAATAGGTAATAAAACACGTGTTAAAGTTGTAAAAAATAAAGTGGCACCCCCTTTCCAAATGACAGAGTTTGATATTATGTATGGAGAAGGAATTTCAAAAGTAGGTGAGATAATTGACTTAGGGGTTGAGTTTGAGATTATTAAAAAAAGCGGTTCATGGTTTAGTTATGGCGAAACGAAGTTAGGGCAAGGAAGAGATGCTGTAAAAGGGTTATTGAAAGACAACCCTGAGTTAATGGATGAATTAGAACAAAAAATAGTTACTGCTATTGCGGAAAAATAATCGTATTATTTACCAGTAATACTTAAAAAACCCCTGAATATTCAGGGGTTTTTTAGTTGCTAATGCAGTTTTTTGTAACTTTAATGGCCAAGTGTTCTAGTTAAAATTGCTGAATACTTAAAGTTTTTTTTGATAAGTCTTTAACTCCTGATAAATTAAATTTCTAGTGTCATTTTTTAGTTTATTTCTATCGGAGAAGCTTAGTTCGGTAGTTTCAATGGGTTTGTGAATTGTAACTCGCATTTTACCTGGTGATCCTCCTGCAAAAAAATCATATGGGAGTCGTTTTAAATTGTCAGCAAACGTCATTGGAACAATAGGTATTTGGTGTTCAATAGCCAATCGGAATGCGCCGTTTTTAAATTCACAAAGTAAATCGCAATCGTTAAACACGCCGCCTTCTGGGAAAATGCAAATACTCAGACCAGAATTTAAACGTTTTTGTGCTCTAATGAAGACTTCTTTTTTGCTTTTTGGACTACTTCTGTCAACTAAAATGCAAGTGCGTTTATAAAAGAAGCCAAATAGTGGGATTTTAGCAAGTTCTTTTTTACCTACAAATACAAATGGGTTTTTTTCTACGGCAAGCATTAGCATAATGTCTGTCATTGAACTATGATTTGCTACAAACATGTAACTTTTACCGTAAATGATTTCAGACTCTTTTTTGACTTTCACATAGAACCCCATGCCTAATAAAATAAATTTTGCCCAAAGGCGCGCCAACTTAAAAAAAACAGGATACCAACTTTCTTTAAGTGTAGTGATTAATAAAAAAGGGAACAATATGATTATGGGTATGGTTACTAGGCAATAAAACCATACTCTATAGGCAATACGTCCGATGTAATTAATTATTTTCACTTAAATTTAATTTAAGTTTCAAAAATAACTTTTTTATCACTGAAGCTTTCAATAAATTTGTGTAAATTTTTTAAAGAGGACTATGGCTAGAATATTAACGGGGATACAAAGTACAGGAACCCCACACTTAGGTAATTTGCTTGGAGCAATTATTCCAGCCATTGACATGGCAAATAACCCTGAGAATGAATCATATTTGTTTATTGCAAATTTACATACATTAACCCAAATTAAAGATGCAGAAACTTTAAGGAGCCACACTTATTCGGTTGCTGCTACTTGGCTTGCTTTTGGCTTGGATATTGAAAAAACGGTGTTTTATAGACAAAGTGATATCCCTCAAGTTACAGAGTTGTCATGGTATTTAAGCTGTTTTTTTCCATACCAACGCTTGACTTTAGCACACGGATTTAAAGATAAAGCTGATAGATTAGAAGATGTTAACTCTGGGTTATTTACTTATCCTATGCTTATGGCTGCTGATATTTTATTATATGATGCTGAAATTATTCCAGTAGGAAAAGACCAATTACAACACATTGAAATGACACGTGATGTCGCTTCCCGTTTTCATGCTAAAATGGGTAATGATACTTTTGTGTTGCCTAAAGGGAAAATACAAGAAAATGGCATATTAGTTCCTGGTACAGACGGTCAAAAAATGAGTAAAAGTAGGGGGAATTACATTAATATTTTTCAGTCAGACAAACAATTGCGTAAGCAAGTGATGAAAATTGCTACAGATAGCACTCCTTTAGAAGATTCAAAGAATCCTGATACGTGTAATTTGTTTGCCTTATATAAATTAATCGCAAATGATGAACAAATAGCCGAAATGCGCTTAAATTATGAACGTGGAGGTTATGGTTATGGGCATGCTAAACAAGCGTTTTTTGAATTGTTAGTTGAAAAATACTCTAAAGAAAGAGCCTTGTATAACCATTACATGGATAATCTTGATGAAATAGATTCTGCATTGGCAATTGGGGCTCAAAAAGCATCTAAAGTTGCAAATAAAGTATTAGCGCGTGTAAGAGAGAAAATAGGGTATTAGTAAAGTTTATAAACTATAAAAGAGTCTCAAGCAGGAAAATCATATTTCTGTTTGAGATTTTTTTTTGAAAAATTTAAAATGGTTTAGCCTTCAATTTTATCTTGTAAGGCAAAAAAAGCACGTTTTGATGCTTTTTCCTCTGCTTTTTTCTTAGAGGTGGCTCTTGCTTTGGCAATAACTTTATCTTCAATACGAAGTTTTACTGCAAAATGTTTAGTCTCGTCGTTTCCAGTATCATCATAAACCAAATATTTGAAGGTCTTTTTTTCTTTTTGACACCATTCTATAAGTAAGCTCTTGTAGCTAATAATTTTGCCTTCAAGTCGTTCAATGTCAACATAAGGACCAATAACACTGTCGTAAATAAAGTGTTCACAGGCAGGGTAGCCTTTGTCTAAAAAGATAGCGCCAACCAAAGCTTCAAAAACATTTCCGTGAATATTTTCTCCAAAATTAACTTTACTCATCTTGCTTTCTAATAAATCAAGGAGGTCAAGATCTTTACCTAGTTCATTAAGATGTTCTCTACTGACTATTTTAGAGCGCATTTTTGTTAAATACCCTTCGTTTCCGTGCGGTACTTTATTGAAAAGGTATTCAGCGATGATTGAGCTCAGCATGGCGTCGCCTAAAAACTCTAAGCGTTCATAGCTAATTACATTACCTTTATCGTCTTTAGAGTTTAACGAGCGGTGTGTAAACGCTTCTTTGAAATAGGATATGTTTTGAGGTTTGTAACCAATTATTTTGGACACTTTAATAAAAAAATCACCGCCCTCATTTGAAGTTTGGGAGTTAAATATTTTACGAATGATTCGTTTCATGTGTCAATTGATTGCAACGCTCACATGTAATCGTGAATAAATAAATTTATTACAGAATGATTAGATGTGTTTAGTCTAATTTTTTAAATAATACACAGGCATTATGTCCACCAAATCCAAATGTATTACTCATAACCACTTTTAGGTCTCTTTTTTGAGCTTTGTTAAGGGTTAAGTTTAATTTAGAATCTATGTTTTCATCAAATGTTTCATGATTAATTGTTGGAGGAACTATACCGTGCTTCATGGCAAGTATTGAAGCGATTGCTTCAATAGCACCTGCAGCACCAAGTAAGTGTCCAGTCATAGATTTTGTAGAATTAATGTTTAATGTATAAGCATGGTCTCCAAAAACACGTTGTATTGCTTTTGATTCTGCAACATCACCTAAAGGTGTTGATGTTCCGTGCATGTTAATAGCATCAACATCAGTTATAGAAAGTCCTGCATCTTCAATGCAGTTTTTCATAACATTCATGGCTCCTAATCCTTCAGGATGAGGTGCTGTCATATGATGTGCATCGGCAGATAAACCACCTCCAGCAAGTTCGGCGTAAATTGTAGCGCCTCTTGCAATTGCGTGTTCATATTCTTCTAAAATTAATGCGCCTGCTCCTTCACCTAAAACAAATCCTTCTCTGTTAGCGTCAAATGGTCTTGATGCTGTTTGAGGGTCGTCATTTCTCGTAGATAGGGCGTGCATTGCATTAAAGCCTCCAATTCCTGATTCACATACCGCAGCTTCAGAGCCTCCAGAAACTATGACATCGGCTTTTCCAAGTCTGATGTAGTTCATGGCGTCAATCATAGCGTTTGCGGATGATGCACAGGCAGAAACTGTTGTAAAGTTTGGTCCTCTAAACCCGTATTTTATTGAGATGTGCCCTGGAGCGATATCTGCAATCATTTTTGGGATGAAAAACGGATTGAAACGTGGTGTTCCATTTCCTGTAGCGAAACCTGTTACTTCGTTTTGAAAAGTATCAATTCCTCCAATTCCAGCACCCCATATTACCCCAACTCTATCTTTGTTAACTGTTTCTAGGTTTAATCCAGAGTCAACTATTGCTTCGTCAGAAGCAACCATAGCATATTGGGCGTAAATGTCTAATTTTCTTGAAAATTTACGGTCCATAAAATCTGTAACCGTAAAGTTCTTCAATTCACAGGCAAACTGTGTCTTGAAATTAGTAGTATCGAAGCGAGTAATAGGGGCAGCACCACTTTTACCACTAACCAAACCGTCCCAATACTCTTGAATATTGTTCCCTATTGGGGTAAGGGCTCCTAAACCTGTAACTACAACTCGCTTCAATTCCATACTAAATACTTCTTATTTTGCTCCTTCTATATATGTAATAGCTTGACCTACAGTAGCGATGTTTTCAGCTTGATCATCTGGGATTTGAATATCAAATTCTTTTTCGAATTCCATAATTAATTCCACAGTATCTAATGAATCTGCTCCTAAGTCGTTTGTGAAACTTGCGTCAACTACAACTTCGTTTTCATCAACACCTAATTTGTCTACTATTATCGCTTTTACTCTTGATGCAATGTCTGACATAATCTTTAATTTTTAAATTAGTTTGAGGGCAAAAGTAAAAAACTTTACTTTAAAATCATCTTTTCAACAGAAAATGTAACCTTATTTTTTTAAATTAATATGAAGTTACTAGGTTTTATCCCTCATTTGTAAATATTTATTCTTTTTTTTGTGTTGAATAACACATGTAGCTCAAAGATATGAAACGTATTGTAATTTTCGCATCAGGTTCCGGAACAAACGCAGAAAATATTATTAAACACTTCCAAGATAATGGTTTAGCCAAGGTTATTCATGTTTTGAGTAACAAGAAGGATGCCAAAGTTTTGACAAGAGCATCTGCTTTAGGTGTTACTAATAGTAGCTTTGATAAAGATGAACTGCTTAAAACAACAATGATTTATGATTTAATGCTTGAGTTGAAACCTGATTTAATTGTATTAGCAGGATTTCTTTTAAAGTTTCCAAAGAATATTATTGCCGCTTTTCCTAATAAAATAATCAATGTACATCCGGCATTGTTGCCAAAGTATGGTGGT
Source organism: Flavobacteriaceae bacterium (assembly GCA_049614485.1). Taxonomy (GTDB): domain Bacteria; phylum Bacteroidota; class Bacteroidia; order Flavobacteriales; family Flavobacteriaceae. The sequence continues at coordinate 42,367 of JBMZDR010000007.1, read as the reverse complement.
AAAGGGATGTATGGTTCTAACGTACATAAGGCTGTGGTTGCTAATAATGAGAACGAGTCAGGTATTACAATACACTATGTTAATGAGCATTATGATGAAGGAAATATTATTTTTCAAGCGAGTACACAAATAATTGCATCTGATAACTTTGAAGATGTTGCTGCTAAAATTCATGTGTTGGAGCAAAAACATTTTCCGTTAGTAATTGAACAACTTTTAAATTAATGCAGGCACAAGTACACATTTATACTGATGGTTCTTCACGTGGTAACCCTGGGCCTGGTGGTTATGGTATTGTTATGGAGTGGGTAGGAAAACCTTATGTAAAAGAATATTCTCAAGGATTTGTGAAAACTACTAATAATAGAATGGAGTTACTTGCTGTTATTGTTGCGTTAGAGCAATTAAAAAACGAGAATACCGTTGTTAAGGTGTTTACGGACTCTAAATATGTGGTTGATTCAGTTGAGAAAAAATGGGTGTTTGGTTGGGAAAAAAAAGCATTTAAGGATAAGAAAAACCCAGATCTTTGGAAACGTTTTTTAAAAATATATAGAAAACACAACGTGGCTTTCCAGTGGATAAAAGGCCATAATAACCATAAGCAAAACGAGCGTTGTGATTTTTTAGCTGTTGAAGCTTCAAAAAAACAAAACCTGTTAGTTGATGTGGTTTATGAAAATTTAAATAATGGTATGCAATTTGATTCTTAATAGTTATATTAATGTAATTTTATAAAGATGAAGCCTTTTTTTTTAAGCATAATACTAAGTATTTGCTTTCTCTTCAGTTTTTCTCAAGAACAATGGGTGTTGAAGGAACAAGAGGATGGTATACGGGTTTATACAAGAAAAACAAGGAAATCTTCTGTAAAAGAGTTTAAAGCTATTACTGTTTTTCAGGCGTCTATACAATCTGTAATTGATAAAATCACAGATGCTGAGGGGTTGAAACATTGGAATTATAAAACAACAGAAAGTAGACTAATTGAACGTGTTTCAGATAAAGAGTTTATTATTTATATGTATAATAATTTTCCTTGGCCTGTAAAGGATAGGGACCATATTTCAAAATTAACGCTTTCAAAAATAGATTCTTCATCTGTAAGAATTGATATATCCTCCTTACCAAATAGATTGCCAAAGATTGAAGGTGTTATTAGAATTGAAGAGTTTTCTGGATACTGGTTGATAGAGAAAACAGTAAATGGAATTCAAGTAACACAACAAATGTATGGTGAGCCAAAAGGGAGAGTTCCATCTTTAATAATCAATGCAACTTTAGCAAAAGCACCATTGTATTCGTTTAAAAGACTAAGAGATGAGTTTAAGTAGTTGATAGTCTGTGATGTAAAGTTTTAATTTTACAGTTTGATAAAGCGAAAAATTTGCGTAATTTTGCAAAAAAATTACTTAAAATGAATAAACTTTTAATTGTTGGTACAGTTGCATTTGACGCTATAGAAACCCCTTTCGGGAAAACTGATAAGATTTTAGGGGGGGCTGCCACTTATATAGGGCTTTCTGCTGCAAATTTTAATAATGTTGATAGTGCTATTGTTTCAGTAATAGGAGATGATTTTCCACAAGATTATATTGATATGCTTAGGTCTAAAAACATCAACTTAGATGGTTTAGAAACCGTAAAAGGAGGGAAAACATTTTTCTGGTCTGGTAAGTATCATAACGATATGAATTCTCGTGATACTTTGGATACGCAATTAAATGTTTTAGAGAACTTTAACCCTGTTGTTCCAGAAAAGTATAAAGATGCAGATGTGGTGATGTTAGGTAATTTACATCCATTAGTGCAGCTAGGAGTTATAGAGCAAATGGCTAAGAAGCCAAAATTAGTGGTTTTAGATACCATGAACTTTTGGATGGATTGTGCTTTAACAGAATTAAAGCAAGTCATAGCAAAAGTTGATGTGATTACGATTAATGATGAAGAAGCCAGACAGCTGTCAGGTGAGTATTCATTAGTAAAAGCAGCTAGGGTTATTTCAGAAATGGGCCCAAAATATGTCGTGATTAAAAAAGGAGAACACGGTGCGTTGATTTTTGAGAACGATAATGTCTTTTTTGCACCAGCATTACCTTTAGAAGAAGTCTTTGATCCAACTGGAGCAGGAGATACTTTTGCGGGAGGATTTTCAGGGTTCATAGCAAGTACGGGAGATATTTCTTTTGAAAACATGAAAAAAGCAATTGTACATGGGTCTAATTTAGCTTCGTTTTGCGTAGAGAAATTTGGTACAGAGCGTATGGAAAACTTGTCTAAAAACGAGGTATCCAATCGTTTATTACAATTCAAAGAGTTAACACAATTTGATATAGAATTAAACTAAACTAACGCGCTGAAACTTCAGCGCGTTTTTTAATACAACAACTAAACTCATACTCTTTTTGAGTATACAACACAACTAAAAATGAGTGACGCTTTAAAACACGAATGTGGTATAGCATTAATAAGACTTTTAAAACCTTTAGAGTATTATAAAGAGAAATACGGTACTGCATTTTACGGAGTAAATAAAATGTATTTAATGATGGAAAAACAGCACAACAGAGGTCAAGATGGTGCTGGTTTTGCAAGTATTAAATTAGATATGGAACCTGGGCAACGCTATATTAGTCGTGTGCGTTCAAACAAACAATTGCCTATACAGGATGTTTTTGCTCAGATAAATGATAGAATTAATGGTGCATTACAAAATGACGCAACATTAGGTAATGATGTTAAACGCTTAAAGGAAGAAGTGCCATATATTGGAGAATTACTTTTAGGACACGTGCGTTATGGAACATTTGGAAAAAATAGTGTTGAAAGTGTTCATCCTTTTTTAAGACAAAACAATTGGATGCATAGAAATTTAATTGTTGCGGGTAATTTTAACATGACAAATGTAGGGCAGTTGTTTCAAGATTTGGTTGATTTAGGCCAACATCCTAAAGCAGAAGCAGATACCGTAACAATCATGGAAAAAATAGGACATTTTTTAGATGATCAGGTAGATACATTGTATAATGATTTAAAAAAAGAAGGGTACTCTAAAGTAGAAGCATCACCTGTAATTGCTGAAAAATTAGATGTAGCTGCTATATTGGAAGAATCGTCTAAAAAGTGGGACGGAGGATATGCAATGGCTGGATTAATTGGTCATGGTGATGCCTTTGTGTTGCGTGATCCTGCTGGAATTCGCCCAGCATATTATTATCAAGATGATGAAATTGTAGTTGTGGCTTCAGAAAGACCTGTAATACAAACTGTTTTTAATGTTGGTTTTGATGATGTTGTTGAGTTAGACCCTGGAAAAGCAATTATTGTTAAAAAGAACGGGAATGTGTCTGTCAAGAAAATTATTGAGCCTTTAGAAAAAAAATCATGTTCTTTTGAGCGTATTTATTTTTCAAGAGGAAGCGACCAAGAAATCTATAAAGAACGTAAAAAATTAGGGCGATTATTATTTCCTCAGATAATGAAATCTATAGGAGATGATATAGAAAACTCAGTGTTTTCTTTTATACCTAATACGGCAGAAGTGTCTTATTACGGAATGATTAAGGAAGGTGAACTTCGCCTAAATGAACAAAAAGAGTTGTTGCTAAACAAAAAAGAAAATCAAACTCCTGAGAAAATAAAAGAGATTTTAGCTAAACGATTACGTACAGAAAAAATAGCTATCAAAGATGCAAAACTAAGAACCTTTATTACAGATGATGATAGTAGGGATGATCTTGTAGCGCATGTGTATGATATTACGTATGGTTCTGTAAAACCAACCGACAACTTAGTTATTATTGATGATAGTATTGTTAGAGGTACAACCTTACAGAAAAGTATTCTGACAATGATGGATCGTTTAAATCCGAAAAAAATTATTGTTGTGTCCTCAGCGCCACAAATTCGTTATCCAGATTGTTATGGAATTGACATGGCGAATTTAGAAGGCTTAGTTGCTTTTAGAGCAATGTTAGCCTTGTTGAAAGATGATAATAAGTATCATTTGGTTGAAGAAGTGTATCATAAATGTAAAGCACAAGTTGGCTTAAATGATACTGATGTCAAGAATTTTGTAAAAGAACTGTATGGTATTTATACAGATGAAGAAATTTCTAAAAAAATAGCAGAATTATTAAGTGCTGAAGGCTTAGGGGCTGAAGTTGATATTATTTACCAATCGGTAGATAATTTACACAAAGCATGTCCTGATAACTTAGGAGACTGGTATTTTACGGGTGATTATCCTACCCCTGGAGGTCATAGGGTTGTGAATAGGGCGTTTATTAACTTCTATGAAGGAAATAAGGAAAGAGCCTATTAAAACATATGAAATATAACCAATTAACAAGTATTTTAGCTGTTTGTCTAAATTATTGTTAATAGTTAAGTAATGTTTATATATTGTATATACCATAACATAAGTAGGTTAAGTTCATGGTAAATTTGGGGCAAAAAAGGCAAGTTAATTCTTGTCTTTTTTTTTGGAGTAAACTCAAATAAATAATTATTGAAAGTGACGCAAAACGCCGTTTAACAATTATTATAGCTGTTTGTCCAAATTATTGTTAATAGTTAAGTAATGTTTATATATTGTATATACCATAACATAAGTAGGTTAAGTTCATGGTAGATTTGGGGCAAAAAAGGCAAGTTAATTCTTGTCTTTTTTATTGTAATAAGTTTTTGTAGTATAGATAAAAAAAGGGGGTAAACTAAAGTTTACCCCCTTTTGTGTTGTTAAATAAACTATTTACCTTCAGCATAACGTCTTTCAACTTCGTTCCAGTTAACAACGTTAAAGAAGGCGTTAATATAATCAGGTCTTCTGTTTTGGTAGTTTAAGTAGTAAGCATGTTCCCAAACATCTAAACCTAAAATAGGGGTTCCTCCGCAAGTTACACCAGGCATTAAAGGGTTATCTTGGTTAGGTGTAGAGCATACGCTTACTTTCCCTCCTTTATGTACACATAACCATGCCCATCCAGATCCAAATTGTGTAGCTGCAGCTTTAGAAAAAGCGTCAATAAATGCTTCTTTTGATCCAAATTCAGCTTCAATGGCATCTTTTAAGTCTCCAGATAAATACCCTTTGTCTTCAGGGTTCATAACTGTCCAGAATAATGAGTGGTTGTAAAATCCACCTCCGTTATTACGTACAGCACTGTTAGACATGTCTAAGTTAGTTAAGATGTCTTTAATAGATTTTCCGTCTAAATCAGTTCCAGCTACTGCTGCATTTAATTTAGTTGTGTATCCGTTATGATGCTTTGAATGGTGAATTTCCATTGTTCTAGCGTCAATATGTGGTTCTAATGCATCGTATGCGTATGATAATTGTGGTAATTCAAAAGCCATAATTGTATATTTTAAAAGATTAATTTTTTAATTCAATCCAAATTTACAAAAACAAATAAGAAGATAATATCAAATGAAATAATTAATCTTTATTGCGCTATATAGTTTGTATATTGTGTGGTCAAAAATATAAAGTAAATGAGTGAAAATACTTTTGTTGTTTACAATGCATCTGCTGGGTCAGGGAAAACGTTCACGTTGGTAAAATCGTATTTAAAAACATTGTTTTCATCAGGTGATATTAATAAATACAAACGCATCTTGGCAATAACTTTTACAAATAAAGCTGTTGCAGAAATGAAAGGGCGAATACTTGACAACTTAAAAGCGTTTGCATCTTCACAAATACTATTAAATGAGGTACCTGATGCTGTTAAAGATGCACAACAAATGTTTCTTATAATAGCTGAGGAGCTACAAATGCCTCAAAATGAATTACATAAGAAAGCTATCAGAATCCAAGAGGCAATTTTGAATAATTATGCTGCTTTTGATGTGGTAACAATAGATACGTTTACGCATAGGTTGATTAGAACATTTGCATATGATTTAAAATTGCCACAGAACTTTGAAGTAGCCTTAGATACTGAAGAGGTGTTGCAAGAGGCTATAGGTAATGTTTTGGCTAAAGTAGGTGAAGATGATAATTTAACTAAATTACTCATAGATTTTGCTACCCAAAAAGCGGATGACGATAAAAGTTGGGATATTTCTTTAGACCTTTATAAGGTGTCAAAATTACTGCTAAATGAAAACGAAGCACAACATCTAGTATTGTTGAAAAACAAAACATTAGAGGATTTTGAAGCGTTAAAGAAAATACTGGTTGAGAAATTAAAAATAGCTGAAAGTAGCGTAGTAGAAATAGCTAAAAACAGATTGAGTGATTTTAAGGCTAAAGGGATTAGTGAAAGTGATTTGAAATCGGTGTTTGGATATTTTTCAAAACTAGAAAAACAAGATTTTAATGTAAAATACGGCGCAGTTTGGCAAGCTAAACTGGTTGATGGAGGTGTTATTTATCCCAAAAGAGTTGAAGCTGCAATTGCAGCGCTTATAGATGAATGTCAGCCAGCTATTGCTTTAGATTTTGAGCAGACACGAAAATTAATTTTTGAAATTTCTTTTTTAAACAATTTCAAGAAAAACATTGTTCCGCTTTCGGTGTTAAACGTGGTGCATCAAGAGATTCAAAAAATAAAAGAAGCTCAAAACATCTTATTAATTTCTGAGTTCAATCAAATTATCGCAAATGAAATAAAAGATCAACCTGCACCATTTATATATGAACGTATTGGAGAGCGTTATCAGAATTATTTTATTGATGAGTTTCAAGATACATCAGAAATGCAATGGAATAACTTAATTCCATTAACAGAAAATGCACTGGTTACAGAGCCGAAACAGAATGAACAGAACTCGTTGCTGATAGTTGGAGATGCCAAACAAGCTATTTACCGTTGGCGTGGTGGAAAACCTGAGCAATTTATTGATTTATATGAAGGTGAGAACCCTTTTTATGTAAAGAATAAAATAGCAAATTTAGAGACTAATTATAGAAGTTATAGTGAGGTTGTAGATTTTAATAACAATTTCTTTAGTTTTTTGTCAAAACGCTTTCAAAACAACACGCATCAAGATCTTTATGCTGTTGGAAACAAGCAAGAACAGAATTCCAAAAAAGGAGGCTTTGTAAAATTATCTTTTGTTGATAATGTAATAGAAGAGGAAGCGAGTTTAATTTATCAAGAACAGGTTTTAGAGGTTATTGAAAATGTTCTAAGTCAAGGTTTTTGTAAGGCAGATATTTGCATTGTTACCCGGAAAAAGAAAGACGGAATTGCAATAGCAGATTTTTTAACAGAAAAGAATATCAACATTATATCTTCTGAAACTCTATTGTTAAATAAATCGTCAGAAGTCAGGTTCATTATATCATTTTTATATTTCTTATTGTATCCGCAAAACAAAACTGTTAAGATTGATGTTTTAAGGTTTTTGTATAAAAAGTTTGCAATTACAGAAAGTGAGCATGAATTTTACACAAGTTTTATTGCTGTGTCTACAAAAGATTTTTTCAATAAAATGGCTTTGCTTTATCAGGTGCAATTTGATTATGACACGGTTCAAACCTTGCCGTTTTATGAGTTGGTAGAGCAGGTGATTAGGGCATTTAATTTAGTGAACGGTTCAAATGCCTATGTGCAATATTTTTTAGATGAAGTACAATCATTCAGTCAGAAGAAGAGTACGGGAGTTCAAGGGTTTTTAGAATATTGGGAGTTAAAAAAAGAAAAATTAAGTATTGTAGCACCAGATGGTGATGATGCGGTAACGTTAATGACAATACATAAGTCAAAAGGATTAGAGTTTCCTATCGTTATAGTGCCATTTGCAGAATTAGATATTTATAGAGAGCAAGATTCTAGAGTTTGGTATCCTATTAATAAAAATGATTTTAATGGGTTTTCGGAGGCTTTTTTGTATTTCAATAAAGATGTTGAAAACTATGGGTCTGTCGGGTCTGCACTTTGGAATGATAGACGAGCGCAACTTGAACTTGACAATATTAACTTGTTGTATGTTGCTTTAACCAGACCGAAAGAACAGTTATATATCATTTCTAAAAAGAACGTAAATAAAGACGGGGTAGAAAACAATAATTTTTTCTCTGGGTTTTTTATAGGGTATTTAAAAAGTATAGGTTTATGGCAAGATGGAGAAGATAATTATGAGTTTGGAGTAGCAATTAAAAACTCGCGTGAAACAGAGATTAATAGCCCAGAAGAGCTGAGGTTCTTATCTTCATCTAGAGTTGATCATAGTTTATCAGTATTAACAAAATCTGGTTTTTTGTGGGATACTGAACAAAAAGAAGCAATTGAAAAAGGAAACTTAATACATCTGGTTCTTTCAAAAATTACGCATGCAACCGATGTTGATATTGCTTTTCAAGAATTGATTTTTGAAGGAGTGATTAATACAGATCAAGCAGAAAATTTAAAAGCTAGTGTGGTTAACTTGATTAATAACTCAGAATTAGCCAATTACTTCAAAGAAGGTTTGCAAGTGTATAATGAGCGTCCTATTTTAAAAAAAGACGGAAGAATGTTAATACCAGATAGAATTGTAATTAATGAGAACAAAGTGTCAATTATTGATTATAAAACCGGAGCTTATGATAGTAAACATGAACTACAAGTAAACAAATATGCTGATGCACTTTTGGATATGAATTATGACATAAATAAAAAGTTACTTGTTTATTTAGGCGAAGAAATTAAAATCATAGAGGTGTAAAGCTAATTTCAAAATAATTACATTTGTCAGTATAAAATACTAAATAAAAAAATCACGTAAACTAAAAATTATGTACGGAAAGATAAAAGAACATTTAGAACAAGAAATTCAAGATATAAAAGATAACGGTTTATATAAGAAGGAACGTATTATTACAACACCTCAAGATGCAGTTATTAAAATATCTACCGGAGAAGAAGTGATCAACTTCTGTGCGAATAATTATTTAGGATTATCATCTCACCCAGAGGTAGTACAAGCTGCAAAAGACGCTATGGATACACACGGTTTCGGGATGTCATCTGTTCGTTTCATTTGTGGAACACAAGATATACACAAAGAGCTTGAGTCGAAAATTGCAAGTTTCTACGGTACAGAAGACACAATATTATATGCAGCAGCTTTTGATGCAAACGGAGGAGTGTTTGAACCTCTGTTAGGAAAAGAAGATGCTATTATTTCAGACTCTTTAAATCATGCGTCAATTATAGATGGTGTGCGTTTGTGTAAAGCCGCTAGATACCGTTACCAAAATAGTGACATGGCAGATTTGGAAGCACAGTTAATTGCAGCAAATGACAATGGAGCAAGATTTAAAATAATTGTAACAGATGGCGTTTTTTCAATGGATGGTATCGTAGCTCCATTAGATAAAATTTGCGATTTAGCAGATAAATATGACGCTATGGTAATGATTGATGAATGTCACTCAGCTGGGTTTATTGGAGAAACTGGTAGAGGAACTCTTGAAGCAAAAGGTGTTCTAGACAGAATAGATATCATTACTGGAACACTAGGGAAAGCTTTAGGTGGAGCCATGGGAGGGTATACAACAGGTAAGAAAGAAATTATAGATATTTTACGTCAGCGCTCAAGACCGTATTTATTTTCTAATTCTTTAGCGCCAGCAATTGTAGGAGCGTCAATTAAAGTATTTGAGATGCTAGGTAAAGATACAACTCTTAGAGATAAATTAGAATGGAATACCAACTACTTTAAAGCAGGTATGAAAAACGCAGGATTAGATATTGTTGAAGGAGATTCCGCAATAGTACCAGTAATGTTGTATGATGCCAAACTGTCTCAAACAATGGCTGATAGGTTGTTAGAAGAAGGAATTTATGTGATAGGTTTCTTTTATCCGGTTGTGCCAAAAGAAAAAGCAAGAATTAGAGTGCAACTGTCTGCAGCTCATGAAAAAGAACATTTGGATAAGGCAATTGCAGCATTCACAAAGGTTGCCAAAGAATTAAATGTCATTTAATTAAAAAAAAACAGCAATATTGTGAGTTAAAAAGAGAAAAATAATTACTTAAATTTTTGTTAATAACTTTTTACGTACTACATTTGCTGAGATTAACACTTAAAATTAAACTTTATTAATATGAAACAATTTAGTAAAATATTAGTTGCATGTGCCTTGATATTAGGGATGGGCGCTAATGCACAAACTGAAGACAATCCATGGGCTGTAACTATTGGAGCCAATGCAGTAAACTTTTATTCTGCAGGAAATGATGGAACAGTAGGAAACTCTGGTATTGAAGAATCAAAAATGTTCAGTGAATTTTTTAATGTAAAAGATCAATGGAATTATGTGCCAGCAATATCTCAATTAACTGTTGCTAGATATATGGGAAGTGGTGTTTCGTTAGATTTAACAGGAACATTCAACAGGTTGACACAATACGATAATAAGTACTTGGAAAATGGTGTGCCATATAGTGTAAACGATCTTGATGATGAAAATTACTTCGGATTAGATTTAGGTGTAAACTACCATTTAAACACATTATGGGATGGTATGAGCTGGTTAGATCCTTATGTAAGAGCTAACGCAGGATACAATTGGATGATGGACGAATCTGGTTTAGTAGCTGGAGGAGGTTTAGGAATCAATTTCTGGGTATCTGATAATATTGCTATAAAAGCACAGTCAGTTTATAAAAACAATTTTGCTGAAGAATTAGAGAACGGTAACTATTTCCAAAATACTATTGGTTTAACTTTCGCTTTTGGAGGTTCTGATATTGACGGAGATGGAATATACGATAAAGATGATGCTTGTCCAGAAGTTGCTGGGTTAAAGGAATTCAACGGATGTCCTGATACTGACGGAGATGGAATTGAAGATGCTAAAGATGACTGTCCAGAAGTTCCTGGTTTACCAGAATTCAATGGATGTGCTGATACAGACGGAGATGGTGTATCTGATAACAAAGACGAATGTGTTGATGTTGCAGGTTTAAAAGAATTAGCAGGATGTCCTGATGCTGATGCTGATGGTATTGCTGATTCTAAAGATGGTTGTCCTCAAGTAGCTGGTCCAGCTGCTAACAACGGATGCCCTTGGCCAGATACAGATGGTGATTCAGTTTTAGATAAAGATGATCAATGTGTTGATGTTGCAGGAACTGTAGCTAACAACGGTTGTCCAGAAGCTTCTGAAGAAGTTGTTAAGAAATTAAATGACTACGCAAAAACAATCTTATTTGATTCAGGAAAATCTTCTTTCAAAGAGCAAGCATATTCAGCATTAACTGCTATGAATGCAATCTTTAAAGAATATCCTAATGCTAAATTTGATTTAGGTGGGCATACAGATAGTGCTGGTGGTGCAAAAAGCAACCAATTATTATCTGAAAGAAGAGTAAATGCTGTAAGAGATTGGTTTATTGCAAACGGAATTTCTGCAGAAAGATTAACTGCTACTGGATACGGAGAAACTACTCCTATTGACACTAACAGAACAAGAGCTGGTAGAGCTAATAACAGAAGAGTAGAGGTTAAATTAGCAAAGTAATTTAATTTTCTAAAATAATTTTAAAAGCGTCTCGTTAATCGAGGCGCTTTTTTTATTTTTACTCAATGCAGAGTTTTATAGCAAAGTGTTTAGATAAGTTAGCGATTAAGGATACTCTTATCAGTCAAGTTATATTTGTGTTACCTAGTAAAAGAGCTGGTGTATTTTTGAAAAAAGAACTCACTCAATACTATAACACCACAATTTTTTTACCAGAAATTGTAAGTATAGAAGAACTTATAGAACGTATATCTGGGCTTAAAACATTATCTAATACAGAAACATTATTTGAGTTTTATAGAACATACAGCTCCATAATTCCAGAAGATCAGAAAGAGTCGTTTGAATCATTTTCTAAATGGGCACAAATACTATTACATGATTTTAATGAAATTGACCGTTATAAAATTGATGTTGAACAATTATTTTCAAACTTATCAAACATAAAACAAATTGAAACCTGGTCTCCAAATGAAGAGCCAACGGATTTAATTAAAAATTATTTGAGTTTTTGGAAGAATTCATATACATATTATCAAAAACTCTACGAAGCTCTATTAAATAATAATACTGGGTACCAAGGCCTAATATATAAAGAAGCTTCTGGACATATTGAACAATACATTCAGAATACAACCAAACAGCATTATTTTTTAGGATTCAACGCTTTAAATACTTGTGAAGAGATTATTTTTCAAGAGTTATTGCAACAAAATATAGCTACTGTATTATGGGATACTGATGCATTATTTTTTAAGTCATCAACAAATAGCACAGCACATTTTTTACGCAAGTATAAAATGGATTGGAACTATTATTTAGATAATGATTTTTCAATAATATCAAATGAATTTAACGCCCCTAAGAACATAGATGTTTATGCATTACCTAAAAATATAGGACAAGTAAAAAAAGTAGGTGATTTATTGAGTAAACTCTCCGATGAAGAGTTAAAAGAAACAGCAGTGGTATTAGGTGATGAATCCTTGTTACTACCTTTACTAAACTCCTTGCCAAAAAATGTCACCACTATAAATATTACAATGGGAATGCCATTAAAAGAGATTCCTTTAACGTCTTTTTTTGAAAGTGTATTCCAACTGTATAGTCATCAATCAGGTAACCGGTTTTATTATAAAAAGCTACTGATATTTTTAAACAATAATTACACAAAACTGCTTTTCGGTACAGAAAAAGTTGATCAGTTAATTTCATATATTCAAACCTATAATATCATCAGTTTAACCTCGTCTGAAATTAAAGAATACCTTTTCCAGGATGAGTTTGCTTCAAAATTATTCTGCTTAAATGATGATGTATTACATACAATTGCAGTTTTTCAGAAAGTTATTCTATTGTTAAAGGACAAAGTCAAATTACAGCCCTCACATCAATTAGACTTAGAATATTTATACCGTTTCAATGAAGTGTTTAATGTCTTAAACCAACTTCAGGGCAAATACAATGTTATTAATACGTTAGATGGGTTTTACCAATCATATAAAGAAACATTAAGTACTGAAACACTAAATTTTAAAGGAGAGCCTATACAGGGTTTACAAATTATGGGAATGCTAGAATCTCGTGTGTTAGATTTTAAGCGTGTGATTTTAACTTCAGTTAATGAAGGGGTTTTACCTTCGGGTAAAAGCCACAATTCATTTATCCCTTTTGATTTAAAATTAGACTATAAATTGCCTACTTATTACGATAAGGATGCAGTTTATACGTATCACTTTTTTAGGTTATTGCAGCGCGCATCAAACATAGCATTAATTTATAATACCGAACCAGACGGCTTAAACGCAGGAGAAAAAAGTAGATTTTTACTTCAATTAGAAACTATTTTAAACACATCGCATACCGTTAATTACCATATTAGCACTCCTAATATACCAAGAACGTCAGAGGACAAACAAGTGATTCAAAAAGATGACTCTATTATTGAGCGATTAAAAGTTATTGCTGATAAAGGGTTTTCACCATCAGCTTTAACACAATATGTTAGAAACCCAATTGACTTTTATAAACAAAAGATTCTTCAAATTTACGAAGAAAATGAAGTTGAAGAGACTGTAGCCGCTAATACTCTAGGTACTATTGTACACAATACTTTAGAAGAGTTTTATAAACCCTTAGAGGGTCAAAAATTAACCAAAGAGTTAATCGTATTAATGCAGCAAAAAATCAATAAAGAAGTTGCCAATCAGTTTAAAAAAGAATTTAAAAAAGGGGATATATCTAAAGGTCAAAATCTTATTATTTATAATATTGCAAAACGATATGTGTCTAATTTCTTAAAGCAGGAAATAAAATTAGTATCAAGAAGTAACAGTGTTATTATTAAACATATTGAGTCTGATTTAAGAACGCAACTGAACATCCCAAGTTTAAATTATCCAGTTTATATTACTGGTAAAGTTGATAGAATTGATGAGGTTGACGGAGTTATTAGAATTATTGACTATAAAACAGGTAAGGTAGAACAAGGAAAAGTTGAACTGGTACATTGGGAAGATATTACTACAGATTACACAAAGTTCAGCAAGCCATTTCAGATACTGACCTACGCTTATATGATTATGCAGCAACAAAAATTTAATAAACCTGTTGAAGCAGGTATTATTTCATTTAAAAATTTGAACGCCGGTTTTTTAAAATTTTCCAAAAAAGACAAAGAAGGTAGAGGCGCCAAGAAAGAGTCAATAATTACAGAAGACATTTTAAGTAATTTTATGAATGAGTTAAAGTGCTTGATAGAAGATATATGCAATTTAAATATCCCTTTTACAGAAAAAGAAGTGTAAATATGGTAAAGCAGACACACGTATTATCGCCAAAAGATACTAAGCCCATTTTAACAGATGTTACATTTTTACAAACAAATAAACCTAAACCCATAGTTGTTTTTTGTCATGGTTATAAAGGGTTTAAAGATTGGGGCTGTTGGAATTTACTTGCTAAAAGTATTGCAGAATCTGCATTGTTTTTTTTGAAATTTAATTTTTCGCATAATGGAGGGACCATTGAAAATCCTATAGATTTTCCTAATCTGGAAGCCTTTGGGGAAAATAATTTCTCAAAAGAGCTAAATGACTTAAACACCGTTTTGAATTGGATTAACAGTAATGAAAATCCTTACGCTAAAGAGTTTGACCCGTCTAACATTATTCTTCTAGGGCATTCAAGAGGCGGGGGTATTGTAACAATAAAGGCAGCAGAAGATAAGCGAATCAAAAAATTGGTAACCCTTGCAGCTGTGTCAGATTATAAATCACGTTTTCCAATTGGACCTGAACTTGAATATTGGAAAAATCATGGTGTTGCTTATATCGAAAACACGAGAACAAAACAGCAGATGCCTCACTATTTTCAGTTTTATGAAGATTTCATAACCAATGAAACACGGTTAACAATATCACGTGCAGCAAAAGAGTTGAATGTACCACATTTGATTATCCATGGTACAGCTGATGAAACTGTTGCTTTTAAAGAAGCCGAAAGTTTGTTTGATTGGAGTACAAAGAGTGAGTTATTTGCAATTGAAGATGCAAATCATGTGTTTGGAAGTGCTCACCCATGGTCGGATAATACCTTGCCAGAAGATCTGCATTTGGCAGTAAAAGAGATTATTAAGTTTAGTCACGATTAATATTTTTATATAATACAATATTCATTTTAGGTTTACAACCTAGTATTTTAATTATCTATACAATTGAAAGTAGATTTAAGTTTTAAAAGTATTAATAAGTTAGCAATTCCAGCATTAATAGCTGGTATAGCAGAACCCATAATATCTGCCACAGATTTAGCTATTATTGGTAATTTACCAGAACACAGTGCAGAGGCCGCCGCTGCAGTAGGGTTGGTATCTGTTTTTTTAAATGCATTAATCTGGATGTTAGGGCAAAGTAGAAGTGCAATCTCTTCTATAGTGTCACAGTATTTAGGTGCAGGAAAATTAGATGCTGTTAAAAACCTTCCCATGCAGGCAATTTTGATAATTGTAGGAATAAGTCTGTTTATACTAGGGACAACTTATCCCTTTGCAAAAGATATTTTCAGCCTGTATAATGCGAAAGGATTGGTGTTAGAGTATTGTGTAGATTATTACCATATTAGAGCGCTTGGTTTTCCGCTACTATTAGTCACTTTTGCAATAATAGGAACCTTTAGAGGGCTCCAAAACACATATTACCCTATGTTAATTGCCTTGGTTGGCTTAGTGTTCAATTTGGGTTTAGATGTGCTTTTTGTTTTTGGAGTAGACGGACTTATTCCTCCTTTAGGTTTGAAAGGAGCTGCTTATGCCAGTGTAATTTCTCAAGCTATAATGTTAATTTTAGCATTCTATTTTTTAATAAAGAAAACATCCATTCCAATTACGTTTAGTCTTCCATTTAATAAAGAGATTAAAAACTTAATGGGGATGATAATTAATTTGTTTGTAAGAACCCTAGCCTTAAATATTGCATTAAACGTGTCTAGCTATTTTGCAACAAGTTATGGTTTAGAATATATTAACGCATATACCATTTCAATCAACATATGGTTTATATGTGCGTTTGTTATTGATGGTTATGCCAGTGCAGGTAATATGATGTCAGGTAAATTATTTGGTGCTAATGATTTTGAAAGCCTTATTATTTTAAGAAAGAAACTAACTAGGTATGGTGTTGTAGTGGGCTTAATTTTATTTGTGTCTTTAGGTCTCTTGTATGTCCCTATTGGAAAGCTATATTCTAATAATATGTTAGTTAGAGCAGAGTTCTATAATACATTTTGGTTAGCCATAGTGATGCAGCCTTTATGTGCCATTGCTTTTATTTATGACGGCATGTATAAAGGAATGGGTAAGATGAAAAAATTACGAAACGTTCTCTTAATTTCAACCTTCTTAGGGTTTTTACCAGTTATATTTTTGACAGATTATTTCAACTTAAAGCTTTATGGTATTTGGACAGCTTTTATAGTTTGGATTTTCTTACGTGGCTTTTTCCTTAAGTTGGATTTCAAAAACATACTCCAACTTAATAAATAGTGTTGTTTATGCAAGCTTACCAATGTTTTCAAAAAACACCCATATAAATAGCCCAGCATATACTATAGCTACAAAGAATTTTATAAATACCGACGTTAATAATCCTAGCAAAGAGCCAAAAGCAGCTTTAACCGCTATGTTTGATTGTGTGCCGTAAAGTAATTCTCCAGCCAAGGCACCTATAAAAGGACCAATGATTATTCCGAATGGTGGAAAAAAGAACAGCCCTAAAAGGAGCCCAATAGTAGTTCCTATAACGCCATATTTAGAGCCACCAAAGCGTTTTGCTCCTATAGCAGGTATAAAATAATCTAATATAAAGATACCAATAGCAATCACAAAAGTGATGATCAATACTGTATAGTTAATTTGTATAGCACTTGTCAAATACAAAAATATTAAGCCAAACCAGCTGGTAATAGGCCCAGGTATCACGGGTAAAAAACTGCCAATAATACCACCAATGATTAAAATAAATCCAATACTAATTAATAGAATATCCATCTGTGTGTTTTAAGTATATGACGTCTGATTTTAATTTTTGTTACATTTTTATAACTAAAAACTTAGTTTAAACTATATTTTTAGTTATATTTGTTTAACTAAATGTTTAGTTTAAAACTATTACAACAGTAAATTATGAAACAATTAACACGAGCAGAAGAGGATGTCATGCAATATCTATGGAGTTTAAACGACGCTTCTGTAAAAGATATTATAGCATTGTTTCCTGAGCCTAAACCAGCATATAATACCGTATCAACAATAATAAGAATTCTTGAAACTAAAGAATTTGTGAGTCATAGGCAACAAGGTAAAGGCTATATCTATTTTCCAATTGTGACAAAAGAGATGTACAGTAAACAATCAGCTCAAAAATTAGTTGAAGGTTATTTTCAGGGGTCATTTAAAAGTATGGTGTCTTATTTTACAAAGAACAATGATATTTCTGTAAACGATTTAGAGGCGATATTGAAAGATATTAATTCAAAACATTAAAACAATGGAAACGATAATTATACAAGTCATTGCTTTTCAATTCATTTTTTTATATTACTGATGTAAAAGTTAGAGCGCCACATTCAGAATTAGCTGATGAAGCTAAACGTGTTATAAACGCATTGCCAAAGTTGCAACCTGGTATGCACAACGGAAAAGCAGTAACAGTTCCTTATTCATTACCAATTGTTTTTAAAATTGAAGCTTAAAACACATGATCAGAACATTGATACTCACTAAATGTTCTGGTTTTAAAATGATTAATACTATGTGTTTATAAATGTGTTAGCTTAATTTCGTATTTTTCCAACTTAAAATAGTCTATTGAAAAAATACGGTTACATATTAGTGGCGTTTTTATTATGTTCTTGCAATTATTTTGAGAACAAAAAGATTCATGCAACTGATGATTTAGTTCAAGAAAAATTACATAAGCTAGATAGAACATCGGTTGATAAGTATCCGGTTTTTGAAGATTGTGAAACTCAAGATAGTAATAAAGATACTGAGAAAGCCTGTTTTATAACAACATTAAGTCAGCATATTTCTACCTCACTTTCTGAGCAAGACTTAATTTTGGATAAAGAACTTGATGTAAATTTTCAAATAACAATAGAGGTTGCATATAATGGCGCTGTAAACATTGTAGACTTGGTAGCTAGCCCGGAATTAAATGCTCAAATTCCGAATATAGATGAGCTTGTTGCGAAAAGTATTATAGATTTACCTGAAATTAAACCAGCTTATAAAAAAATAAATTCAGGAGAGTTAATAGCTGTGACAACACAATTTAAAATTCCCGTACATATTATAGGGGTATTTATAAATGAGTAAATACTAGGGTGATACACAGGTTGCTTATAAAAAAAAGCGTCGTTATAATTTTATAACGACGCTTTTTTTTAGTTTAAAAGTAGCTTATAAATTCAACTTATAACCTAATCTAATATCTATTGGTGTATTGCCTTGGTTTTCAAAGTTAATAAGGGCAGCCAACTCATTAGCAGATAAAGTAATGTAACCGTTTCCTGCTTTGATGTCTGCTCCCAAACCTAAAATTAATGGAGCGTCTAAAGATGATCCTGAACTTTTATAAGTAGCTGTTGTAACACCATCAAATGTTACGTATTCTATTGATGAAAATGTATAGGTAGCAAAGGTTACCTGAGGGTATATAGAAAACGCATCTTTGTTTAAAACTCTAAAACGGTAATGAATACCAAACTGACTTGAGGTGTATTTAAAGTCATCGGCTTCTAAGCTTTGTTTAAAACCAAGTGCTAATGAATGTCGTGTTCTTTTTTCATCATATACTTCTACCTCTGCACCAAAAACAGGTACAAATGTATTATCAGGATTTGTTACAAACGGGTTGTTTGATAATCCAGCAAAGGCACCAAGTCGAGCTTTTGTTTTTGGTCGTTCTGCTTGTAATCTATAATCAATATCAGATTTTTTATTGTATTGGTCAACAAACACTCTAAGGCTATCTAAAGTCAAGTTTACGTCAGAAACATCCATAGCGGCATCAGCAGTTAGAATACTTAAAATTTCTTTGTATTCTGCTTGGTATGTTCCGTTTTCATCCTTGGTATTAGTCAATTCAGTAACAGTGTCGTCTTTTTTGATAAAATACCGAAATTGGTTGTCAATAACTGTATGAAATAAGGATGCATTTCCAGTAATATCTTCGGTCAGTTGCACTTCTTTTCCATCTACAGAATGTGTCATTTGTGCATGAGAAGTTACACTAAAAAATAACGCAAATAGAACTATGGTTAGGATTTTATTCATTGAAATAAAATTTAATGTTTTATAATACACCTCGTTTTGAGGAATTTTGATAAAAGTAAAAAATATATTTCTAATAGTAACAGATTACTTCTTAAAAGCCCTGTCTTTCCATTCAAAAGTTGTCAGCATACATGAAATAGCAATATAAGCTGTGAAAAAAGGGTGATATAAAACCGTTCTAATATATGCGAAAGAATTTATGTTCTGCTGATATAAATTAGCAGTTTTATAAATGAGGATTGTGTCAATTACTACTTTTGATAGGTACAACCAAATAAAATTGGTGTTGAAAATAACCAATACTAAAGATGTAATAGCGAAACTATTTGCTAAAAATACCAATACACCAACCAATTTGGTAAATAAATTTGTAAAATGAGTTGCTTTTGAAGCCCATCTTTTTCGTTGGTTAATGAGTGTTGCCCAGGTGTTTGTTGGAAAGGTTGTAACTAAAGCTTCTTTGTTTTTTAAGAATAGCACTTTGCTTTTTTGATATGTAATGAAATCTTCTAACAAAAAGACATCATCACCACTTGCTATAGAGTTATTGTTTTCAAAACCATTTAACTTGAGAAAGACCTCCTTTTTATACCCCATGTTTGCCCCGTTAGCCATGAACGGTTGTTGTATGCCAAAGCCTCCAATAGTAGCCCCTTGCATGCTTAAAAAATCGATGAGTTGAAATTGATGTAAAAAGCTGTTATTGCTTTTAATACTAACAGGAGCAATAACCATGTTAGGGTCATGTGTGTTTATGAAATCAGAATAACACTTAAGCCAATATTTAGGTAAAATACAATCGGCATCGGTACATATAACCCAATTATAACGAGCAATTTTTATTGCAGTGCTTATTGCATCTTTTTTTGGTGAATTAGAGTGTCGATTGTTTTTAATAATTGAAATTACAAGCGTTGGATTTTGTGATTTAAATAGCTCTATTTGTTTAACAGAGTTATCTGTAGAGTCATCATCAACAAGTAAAACTTCAAAAAGCGACGTGTTGTATGCTAATTTTGAGATAGAATTTAGTAGCGGAAGAAGGTTTTTTTCTTCATTTCTAAAAGGAATAATTATTGAAATAGGGATACAAGCTTCATGGTGTTGACTTTTATTTTTTAAACAGTTAAACCCAAAGGTGAGTACTAGTATTAATAAAAAGTAACTTCCAATGATACATAATGAAATGATATAAGTTAGCATCATTTGTTTTCTGAAAATTTAAAATTCAACACAAAATAACTTCCTATTACTGAAGGTAGTGCGAAGTTTAGTAACCACATTAACGTAATACAAGTTACAATTATTAACTCGTTTGCATTTACAAAACTAAATAACCACACAGCAACGCTCCCTTTAACTAAAACATCGAGCACAATTACTGTTGGTATTATGGAAACCAATATATACATGGTAAATATCAACGCCATTGCATCAATGTATGTAACATCCACCCCAAACAACCATATTAAAAAATAAAACTGATGTGAGAAACACATATATTTTAATACTGATAAATAGAATGTTTTATAAAGTGTTTCACGATTTAAATTTGTTGTAAAACGTTTCATCTTTTTAAAAGAATAGCCTTTAAGCTTAAATTTAGTCCGAGATAAAAATTTTTGATATAAAAAAAACAAACTCACACACAAAGCAGCAACACCTAATAGCTTTAAATAAGATAATGGGATTTTGAAAGTAATGGCAGTGTAAAGCAAACCAATTATGCCAAAAAATAATGTTGCACTCAATTGAGATAAATTACCAAGGAGGTTTAAACCTACTATTTTTTTTCGAAGTGATTTTTTAAAATAAATTGCTTTAGCGCCATACTCACCAATTCTATTGGGTGTTATAATAGATGCGGTTAATGATCCTAAGGACTGTTCAGCTGCTTTTTTAAATGAAACGGGAAATACCTCCTGTACAAGTAGCTGCCATTTTAAACATTCAAGCCCCCAGTTTAAACCACTAAAGAGTAATAAAATTATTAAGTTTTGAAACGTGATGATCTGATGGTGATTTACATAATGCAACAAGCTATCAACATCTAAAACATCATTATGAACAAGTTTGTGATGAATAAAAAAAAATGCAGCAAATATTAAAACTAACTTCACCAACAAAAATGCTGTCTGTTTTGTGTAGTGATGTAAAAGCGGCATACTGTTGTGCTTGCTCATTAGTTTTTAGTAAGTTTGTGTTTAAGCAGTTCGCAAATTATAAAATTTATACCGATGAATAGATTTACAGCTCTACTATTATTAATTGTAGTTTCAAATTTAACCACAGCACAAACTCTAACTATCGATTTGGGGTTGGGAGTTAATAGTCCTTCAGATGATTTTGTAACACCATACGAAGCAAAACCTATAAACGGTTTAACTGTAGATGCAGGGATACGTTATATGTTTAAAAAGAAATTAGGAGTTAAAGCAGACATGGGATTTAATCGCTATGGGAATGGGGGAGATTCTCCAGAGTTTAAAGCCAATTTTACCCGAGTAAATTTACAAGCGTATTACAATGTTTGGGATCATTTATATAATTTCCAAATTCCATTACCAGAACGTTTAGGGATATTTTTACATGCGGGTCCGGGAATGTCATTTTTAAAACCGTTAAGTGAGCCACATTTAAATAACACAAGTAGTAATTTTAATGTGATAGCTGGTTTGGCTCTTCATTATGGAATAAGTGATAGAGTATCTGTTTTCATTGATGGTTCTAACATCTTCAATATGGGACAAGAAACGGCCTATGAAGGAACAGTTTTAGCAGATAAAATTAATTCAACCATGTTAAATGTAACCTTTGGCGTAAGCATTTCTATAAATTCAGATTGTTACTTTTGCGAAAAACCAGAAATGGAATAAATAATACACACAAAGGATAGCACAGTTATCACTAATACAGAATAAATAGTGAGTAAAGAAAAAATTATATTAGGTGTTGATCCTGGAACTACAATCATGGGGTTTGGGCTCATAAAAGTGACCAATAAAAAAATGGAATTTTTGCAAATGAACGAGTTGTTATTGCAAAAACACAAAGACCCTTATGTTAAGTTAAAACTAATTTTTGAACGTACAATAGAGCTCATAGATACCTACCACCCAGATGAAATGGCTTTGGAAGCTCCTTTTTTTGGAGTCAATGTCCAATCAATGTTAAAGTTAGGACGAGCTCAAGGTGTGGCAATGGCAGCAGGATTGTCACGTCAAATTCCTGTAACAGAATATGCCCCTAAAAAAATTAAGATGGCTATTACAGGCAGTGGTAATGCAAGTAAAGAACAAGTGGCTGGGATGTTAAAAAACCTTCTCAACTTAAAATCATTACCCAAAAACTTAGATGCAACTGATGGCTTAGCCGCGGCAGTTTGCCATCATTTTAACTCAGGACGTACCCAAGGTAAAAAAAACTATGGGAGTTGGTCAAGTTTTGTAAGTCAAAATGAAAGTAGAGTTAAAAAGTAAGGCTTTATTTAAACAAGTGTCTTTTTTAAAAGTAATTAATACTAAAAAATAAATTATTAAGTGAGCGGTATTTATCTTCATATTCCATTTTGTAAACAAGCTTGCCATTATTGCGATTTTCATTTTTCAACATCACTCGCAAAAAAAGAAGAACTGGTTAAAGCAATAGCAAAAGAATTAACATTGCGTAAAAATGAAGTGTCTACCCCCATAGAAACTATTTATTTTGGTGGCGGTACCCCTTCATTATTATCTATTGATGAATTGCAGTTTTTAATAACTATAATTTCTGAAACATTTGATGTCATTGATAACCCAGAGATAACCTTAGAGGCAAATCCAGATGACTTAATGCCGTTAGTAACTTCAGAAACTATATTTGAGCAATACCGTTCAATAGGTATTAACCGGTTAAGTATTGGTATACAATCTTTTTATGAGGATGACTTAAAACTAATGAATAGAGCTCATAATGCTAAAGAAGCTGTTGCGTGTTTGTCTGAAGCAACCCGTTTTTTTGATAATATCACCATAGATTTGATTTATGGTATTCCTAAAATGAGTAATGATAAATGGCTAAGTAACCTAGAGACAGCATTAAGTTTTGGCGTGAACCATATATCTAGTTACGCGTTAACTGTTGAGCCTAAAACAGCTCTTGAAAATTTTATAAAAAAAGGGGTGATTGAAGCCCCTAAAGACGATATAACTCACGAGCATTTTCAATTATTAGTAAAGACATTAGAGACTAATGGTTTTGTGCACTATGAGTTGTCTAATTTTGGAAAACCTAATTATTTTTCAAAACATAACACCTCATACTGGTTAGGGAAATCATACTTGGGTGTGGGGCCATCAGCACATTCATTTAATGGTTTAGAACGTTCTTGGAATGTGGCTAATAATGCCCAGTATATAAAACGTATTAATGAAAACAGTCTTCCAATTACAAGAGAAAAACTAACAGTTAATGATAGGTTTAATGAGTATATTATGACGGGGTTACGTACTATTTATGGTGTGTCATTACATAAAATTGAAAAAGAGTTTGGTACAATTATCTATCAAAAATTACTAAGTACTATTGAAAAGCACATTGAACAAGAGCTATTAGTTGTTGAAAATAATAGGCTACTTACCACAAATAAAGGCAAGTTTTTATGTGATGGGATAGCTTCCGACTTGTTTTTAATAAATTGAAAAATAAATGCATTAGATGTTTTTTTTAAATAGGTTTTTAAGGTTTTTGATTGTTTTTTCGTAACTTTAAAGGGCACCTTAAAAAAACAGTTAATGAGGTATTTTATAACACATGGTTTGTATTTTCTCCTGTTGTCAAGTATACTCTCAACTTGTTTTAACCCTGTGTTTTCACAAAATTTTTCTGACAAAAGTTATTATTTAATAGACAGTTTAAACATAAATAATTTGTCTGTAACTGAAAGACAGTTAATACACTCTGCCTTAATAGAGTTTCATGAAGCTAAACATGACACAATTAAAATAAACGCAATAAATAGGATTGTCGAGGAATCTTGGAACGATTTTGTTTGGCCAAAATATAATGAATGGTTATATGCTTTTATTCAAGAAAAGATAAAAGAGAACTCGCTCAATGAAAATAAAAATACTGATGTTGATCACTTTTTGTTAAAAAATAAATCATCAACATTAAATAATTTTGGAGTATACTATTTCATAGCCAAGGATTACGAAAAATCAATTGAGTTTTACTTAAGAAGTTTGTCTTTAAAGAAACGGATTAATGATCAGAAAGGAATAGCTTCTGTATATAATAATCTTGGTGGAATATATGACAATAAAGGAAATAGTCCCAAAGCCTTAGAGTATTATTTAAAAAGCTTAGAAATAAGAGAGAATACCAATTCTAATGACTTAAAAGGGTTAGGTATATCGTTAAATAATGTAGGGCAGAGTTATTACAATCAAGGCGAAATAGAGAAGGCTAAGTATTATTTTCAAAGGAGCTTAGATGTTAATCCTGACGCTAAAGATGATTATGCAAAGGCGTCTGTACTGAATAATATTGGAGTGATATATTCTATTGAAAATGATTACGAAAAAGCCCTTAAATACTTTCAAGAGAGCTTACAAATCAAAAAAAATATAGGCGATAAAAATGGGGTTGTTATTTCATTAAACAGCATCGGGATCTTATATAAAGATAAAGGTGATTACAACAAAGCGTTAGACTATTTTACTAACAGCTTAGCTTTGAGTAGAAGCAATAAAAATATAGAAGGACAAGCAATTTCATTAAATAATCTAGCTGATCTTAATTTATTAAACAACAAAATTGATGAGGCTAAAATTTATGGAAATGAAAGTATGTTGCTTGCCAAAGAAACTAAAAAGCCTGCTTTAATAAGTGATGCTGCTCATGTGTTAAATAAAATATATAAAAAAGAAGGGAAATGGAAACCTGCATTAACCATGCACGAGTTGTATGTTAAAATGCGAGATAGTATTAGGAATAGAGAAACAGAAAAGGACCTAATTCGGCAAAATGCAGCCTATGATTTAGGTAAAAAAGAATATGAAATAGAATTGCTGTCAGCACAAAATGAGGTGAATAAATTAAAGCTACAAGAAAATAGAAATTTCATTTACTTTATTTCAGCTGCATTTTTATTTACGTTGATTTTGGCAATAACTATTTATTATGGTTATCAAAAGAAGCAAGTCATTAATGAGTTGTTAAAACAACAAAAAGCAGATATAAGTAGTAAAAATGAAGAAAAAGAAATTATGCTAAAGGAAATACACCATCGTGTAAAAAACAATTTACAAGTGGTGAACAGTTTATTGCGGTTTCAGGCAAGAAATATTACGGATAAAAATGTGTCTGATATTTTCGAAATTGTGCAAAACAGAGTGTTGTCCATGGCAATGCTACATGAAAAAATGTACCTGTCAGATGATTTAAAGCACATTAGTAGTAATGAGCATTTCACAGAGCTTATTAAAGGATTAATTGACAACTACACTGTAGGAAAACATATTAACCTGAATTTAGATATAGATGATATTCCAATAGATATTAGCGTGTTAACCCCTTTAGGTTTAATTATATGCGAGTTAATAACAAATGCCGTTAAGTATGGTTTTGTGAATAAAAATGAAGGAGAAATAAAAGTATCATTAAAACAATTGCCAACTAAAAAAATAGAACTAATTATATCAGATAATGGTATCGGTTACAACTCAAATGATATAAATGAAGGTTTGGGAACTAAACTCGTGCGTATTTATGTGAAGCAATTAAAAGGAAAGCTAGACGAAATTACTCAAACAGGGACAGGTTATAAATTAGTGTTTTAGTTCTTCTACACTATCACGAATTGTAACTTTAAATAATGTCGGTACACTCATATGTTTATTTTAGAGAACACTAAGCGTTATAGTATTAATTATAAAATACTTATATTCGCATTAACCCAAAAAAACGTTCTATAAATGAAAAGAGTAAAAAAAATAATGTGGATGGGGATGGCAACATCACTAGCCCTTGTGTCTTGTAAAAACAATGCAGAAACATCTGAAGAAAACCCAGTTAAAAATATTGGAATCAACACAGAATTTATTGATAAATCTGTAAGTCCAAAAGAAAATTTTTTCCAATTTATAAACGGAAAATGGCTGAAAAGTAATGAAATTCCGGATGACAGAACACGTTGGGGAAGTTTTGATGAGTTAAGAAAAATGACTGATCATGATGTGCTTGAAATCTTAAAAAAATCTATGGACGACGCTTCAATTGATGCAAACTCAGATCAAGGAAAAGCAGTAAGTTTATATAAATCAATTTTAGATTTAGAAGATAGAAATAAGCAAGGCGTAGCGCCAATTTTACCTGAATTAGAAAAAATTGATGCCATTACATCTGTTACAGAATTGCAACAGTATTTAGCAGAAGCTGCTCCTAAAGGAGGAAGAGGCTTCTTTAGTACATATGTTGGGGCAGATTCAAAGGATAGTAATAAAAACGTTGTGTATTTAGGTGCGGGAAGTTTAGGGTTACCTGATAGAGATTATTATGTAAAAGATGATGAGGATTCTAAAGACAAAAGAAAAAAATATGTAGCACATGTTGCTAAAATGTTACAGTATATAGGTGCAACAGAAGAAGAAGCGACTACTACCGCTAAACAAATTTTAGCTTTTGAAACAACCTTAGCTGAACCAAAAATGGATAAGGTTGAAAGTAGAGACGCTCGTAAACGTTATAACCCAACCGCAGTAACAGATTTACAAAAAATGGTGCCAAGCATCAATTGGAAAACCTATTTTTCTGAAATAGGAATTAAGCAATTAGATACAGTAATTGTCAGTCAATTAAAGTATACCAAGGAATTGAATACTGTATTTCAAAAAAACAACATTGCAGACTGGAAAGCTTATTTAAAATGGACTGTATTTAACAGTGCTGCTGGTAAATTAAGTGAAAAATTAGAAAAAAGCAACTGGGAGTTTTACTCTAAAACTTTACAAGGAGCAAAAGAGCAACGTCCACAAGATGAAAGAGCATTGTCTACAGTCAATAGAACTTTAGGAGAAGCTTTAGGACAATTATACGTGTCTGAAAAATTTCCACCTGCGGCAAAGGAGAAAGCTCAAAAAATGATTGCTAACGTTTTAAAAGCTTTTGAATACAGAATTGAGAAATTATCTTGGATGAGTGCCGACACAAAGTTGAAAGCGGTTGAAAAATTAAAAGCAACAACAGTTAAAATTGGCTATCCAGATGAATGGAAAGACTATTCGGCATTGAACATCACAAAAGAAAACACATACTACCAAAATATGCAAAATGCATCTGCTTGGAGTTTTCAAAAGACAATTGATAAGTTAAATAAGCCAGTTGATAAAACGGAATGGCATATGGCGCCTCAAACGGTTAACGCTTATTTTAACCCATCATACAATGAAATCGTGTTTCCTGCTGCAATTTTACAGCCACCGTTCTACGATTATAATGCCGATGATGCTGTAAATTATGGGGGAATTGGAGCTGTAATTGGTCATGAAATATCTCATAGTTTTGATGATTCAGGAGCGCGTTTTGATAAAGATGGAAACCTAAATAACTGGTGGACAGAAGAAGATGCGACAAAGTTTAAAGCTTTAGGAGATTCTTTAGCAAGTCAGTACTCTAATATTGAAGTGTTACCTGCTACAAAAATAAACGGTGCATTTACTTTAGGTGAAAACATAGGTGATTTAGGAGGTGTCAATGTAGCGTATGACGCATTACAATTGCTTTTTAAAGAAGAAGGGAAACCAGATATGATAGATGGTTACACTGCAGAACAACGTTACTTTATGTCTTGGGCAACAGTTTGGAGAACTAAGTACAGAGATGAAGCTTTAAAAAACCAAATTAAAACAGACCCACACTCTCCAGGAATGGTAAGAGCAGGTCAGCCTTTAAAAAATGTTGAA
Organism: Flavobacteriaceae bacterium; assembly: GCA_049614485.1. GTDB lineage: Bacteria > Bacteroidota > Bacteroidia > Flavobacteriales > Flavobacteriaceae. The sequence goes on along the minus strand of JBMZDR010000007.1, from coordinate 14,130 downwards.
GCGTTTTACGAAGCCTTCGATATTAAAGAAGGTGACGGAATGTATTTATCAGAAGCTGACCGTGTGAAAATTTGGTAATTCAAATAGACCAAAACAAAAAAGCCGAAGTTTATACTTCGGCTTTTTTTGTAAAACTAATTTTTTAAGTCTTCCATGTCAGAAAGTAAATCTTTTAGGCGTGATAAAATTCCACCATAGACAAGATTAATATCCCATCGACCGATTCTTCCACCGAAAAACGCCAATATCCCAATACTTATAAAGTACGGGATTAATAATAGTATAGGAAATCCATTAACAAGTGTAGTGTTTGGGAATTCAGAAATGAATCCATTTACAAAAAGCGTTCCACCAGTAGTTCCGTTTAAGTCAATAAACCAAAACCCTATCACCATTGCCGTAAATATATAAGGATACATGAAAGTCGATAATTTTGAGTTAACTGCAATCATATCTTGCACCCATTTGTTAAAAGAACTCAAATAGTCGTAACTACTTTTGTTTTTGCTAATATTATGTAGTTGCTTACTAAATTTTTGAGCTATAAAAGTCATCGTAATAAAAAGAATAGCGACAGGAATTCCCATGTAAATCATTTTTGTGATATATGAAACTGGTATAATTAAAACAGAAAATAGACCAATCGCTATGATATTTATACGATACATGCGTTTAAATTTTTCAACGATATCGATTGATTTTTGATTGTATAAATCATTTAATTTTGGTGCTACTAGTGCATCATCTTTTAAGAAGCCTTCCTTCCAAATTGTTTCTATTGATTTTTCCATGTTTTCTAATTTAAGATTTTTTTCAAACGTTCTTTAATACGTGATATACGCACCCCAATATTGTTAGTATTGGTTCCCATAATGTCAGCGATTTCTTGGTATGACTTCTCTTCTAAATACAATAAAATAACTCCTCTGTCAATTTCAGACAATTGCTTAATGGCATCATACAATTGACTTAATGATTCATCAGTAAACACCTTACTATCCACTAATACCTCGTCAGGTAATAGGTCAGAAGTGTTGTTTTGTGAGTTGTTTTTCTTCTTTTTTAGAAAAGTCAAACACACATTTAATGTTAATCTGTAAATCCAAGTTGACCATGAAGATTCTTCTTTGAAGTTATCTTTGCTCCGCCATATTTGCAAACATACTTCCTGGTAATAATCTTCAAAATCCTCTTGAGTGTTTGTATATGCTCTGCATATCTTGATGATAATTGCGGCATATGGTAAAATTTGTGTGGTGTAAAAATCGCTACTCACTTTGGGTCTTTTCTTGTTTAGTGGCTCAAATCAATATTTATTACAGGTAGATGGTCTTTTTTTTGTTTATTTTTAATTCAGTCAAGGTTAATATTGCCGGTGTATGCATAGGAAATCTGTATTAACAATATGGTTTTTTGACCGAAACAAGCTTTAGGAAATTAAACCCACTGGTGGGTTTAAAATACAATAAATTATGTAATTTTGCGCCCATTATGGCAAAACAAGAAGATCAGTTTAAAAAAGTTGTCGCTCATGCAAAAGAGTATGGGTATGTATTTCAATCAAGTGAGATTTATGACGGGTTGAGTGCAGTGTATGACTACGCACAAAATGGTGCGGAATTAAAGAAAAATATAAGAGATTATTGGTGGAAATCAATGGTACAATTACACGATAATATTGTTGGTATTGATGCTGCAATTTTCATGCACCCAACTACTTGGAAAGCCTCTGGGCATGTTGATGCATTTAGTGATCCGTTAATAGATAATAAAGATTCTAAAAAACGTTATAGAGCTGATGTTTTAGTAGAAGATTTCGCAGAGAAATTAGAAACTAAAGCGCAAAAGGAAATCAAGAAGGCAGAAAAGCGTTTTGGAGACGCTTTTGATAAAGCTGAATTTGAAGCTACTAACCCTAAAGTGTTAAAATATCGCGCTGAAAAGCAAGAGCTTTTAGATAAGTTAGGACGCTTATTAGAAGAAGAAAAATTAGATGAGGTGAAAACCTTTATTGAAGAATTAGGAATCGCTTGTCCAGTTTCGGGTTCTAAAAACTGGACAGAGGTACGCCAATTTAACTTGATGTTCGGAACAAAATTAGGGGCTTCTGCAGACACTGCAATGGACTTATATTTACGTCCGGAAACAGCGCAAGGTATTTTTGTAAACTTCGCTAATGTGCAAAAAACAGGACGAATGAAAGTTCCTTTTGGTATTGCGCAAACGGGTAAAGCATTTAGAAACGAGATTGTTGCAAGACAATTCATTTTCAGAATGCGTGAGTTTGAACAAATGGAAATGCAATTTTTTGTGCGTCCTGGAACTCAAAAAGAATGGTACGAAAAATGGAAAGAAACGAGATTAAAATGGCATAAGTCATTAGGTTTAGGAGAGGAAAATTACCGCTTTCATGACCATGAGAAATTAGCACATTATGCTGATGCTGCTTCAGATATTGAGTTCAACTTCCCATTCGGATTCAAAGAATTAGAAGGAATTCACTCAAGAACAGATTTCGATTTGAAAGCTCATGAAGAACACTCAGGGAAAAAATTACAATATTTCGATCCGGAAATTAACGAGAGTTATACACCTTATGTTGTAGAAACATCCATAGGTTTAGACCGTATGTTTTTAGCAGTATTTTCTAAATCTTTACAAGAAGAAGAATTAGAAAACGGAACCTCGCGTACAGTGTTGAAGTTACCAGCAGTTTTAGCGCCAACAAAAGCAGCGGTATTTCCATTAGTTAAAAAAGATGGTTTGCCAGAAGTTGCGAAACAAATTGTAGCTGATTTAAAATGGGATTTCAATGTTATCTATGATGAAAAAGATGCTGTTGGTAAGCGTTACCGTCGTCAAGATGCTGCAGGAACACCATTCTGTATTACTGTAGATCACGATACTTTAGAAGATAACATGGTGACTATCCGTCATAGAGATACGATGGAACAAAAGCGTGTTAAAATAGAAGAATTAAAATCTATTATTGACCAAGAAGTGAATATGAAAAATTGGTTAACTAGAATGTAGTTTAACCAAATACGATATAAAAAGAGCGACTATTATGGTCGCTCTTTTTTGTTTTAATTCGAACTTAGAAGAATGCTTTCAGTTGAATATTACCATTATGAATGGTTTTTGAGGCTTCTCCTTTTCTCCCGAAATACGAGATGTTTAAATCTAAAAATTTTGTAATTCGTTTTTGAACAAAGGCGTTCCAAGTTAGGTTTTTGCCTTTCTCCAAACCTTCTAACATTTGATAGGCTACAGGAGAAAAAGAACTCCCTGTAAAATCATTGATGTAATAGTTAAACTCACCGTTTAAAGAAATTTTATCTTTTTTAGCAACAGAAAAAGACACTCCCATACGTTGTTGCTCTAAGTTTTCTAATGCGCCAATAGTGTTTTCTTGCACAGAATATTTATAAAAGGCATCTAGTTTTGTGTTTGCAGATGCTAAAAATGAAATTTTCGGATTTGTACTCCAATGATTCAATTCATAATTGTTAGCACTAAAGTTTTCCGAAGCATTGTCAGTAGAACCTAAATCATTTCTCAATTCAAACAACCATGTATTTAATACTTTATGTATAAACAGTAATTGTTGATTTTTCGATTTATTTTCTTGAAAACCGATACTTAAAATATTCCGACTTCTGTTTTGTAAATAGGTGTAAGAAGTTGAGTAACGTTGTTTCCCTCTATTAAAATAGAACGTGTTTTTGAAACTTGAGTTTATAGTACGTAAATCATCTCCTTCAGGGGTGAAAATATTAAACTTAAATGCGCCATCTCGCGTTGTTTTTTTATCAATTAATAAAGAGGTTTGATTTGAAAAATGAGACAATACTTTTTTAAATCCATTGTCAGAATCAACCCATAATTTAGGATTTATGTGTAGAGATGTGCTTAGTTTATTTTGTTGTGTTTTTATGAACACTTGATTTGGGAGTAGAATTTTAACAAAATTTGCTTGATCTTGAAACTGAGCAATTTCAAACTCGTTAAGTTCTTGAATGTCATTATTATTATAATCAATCCATGTGTAGTACCCTTGTCCTTCATCAACAGCTACATAAGTGAAATCCTGTTGTGGAACAACACCAGAATTAACTTCAAAAGCAGTGTTTAATTGTAAAAATTGCTTAAAAAACGATTGACTATATAACAGACGAGAGTTTAAAGATTCTTCGTTTTCAATGGTGCTGTCTTCATGATGTAATGTTCTGTAATTGGCATGCAAGCTCAATTTTGATTGTGGGCTATTTAAAATTCGAGACTTTAAATAATAGGTGTTAGAATTATTTACTCGTTCAAGTGCGCCGCTTTTTAAACTGTCATTGACACGATATTTATACCCTACCTCTGCAAAAATAGCGGTACTATCTCCAATACCAGTAAATACTTCATATGCATTGTATTTCTGACTGAAACCAGTTAATAACTTGGTGGTTTTATCTTCTTGTTGGTTATTTTCAAGACTAGTTTTTGTTCCAATCCATCCATTTTTTAAACTGTATAACAATCGTGCTGAAACTCTTAAAAACTTTGAATTATAATTTTCAGAGGTGTTTTTTAGAATACTTGAGTTTGATGCAATTTGAAATTTATTTAAACGTAAATCATTTGTTAGGACATGTCGGTTTCCATTATAGTTTTCAGAAAACTCTAAATGTTCAAAAGCATAATTGATATACCCTTTTTTATAATGATTGTAAGAAAGCCCAGAGCTTATAATATTCTGATTGCCCAGTGGGTTTTCTAAATTCCAATCTCTATCAAATTCAACGCGATACAAACGTTCAACAGTTTTGAAGTTCTTATCAATATAATCTGTATCAATAAACGCATTTAAATTCCAAGCGCTATCTCTTTTAATGATGTGTCTTTTCACTGTTAATTTCCCTGCAAAACCATTGTTGTTTTCATCATCAATTGATGAAAATAAGTTGAGGTCGTTTTTGCTTCCTGCTAATTCAAAATCAATTTCTGTTTTGTCGTTAGGTTTAAAACTCGCATCAATCACGGCCATTTGTAATTTTGTTGGGGCAATCAATTGTATAATTGGCTGGAAATTCCCTTGAGGAACTCCACCAATAGGCGCAACGTATTCATAAATGTTGCTAATGGCGTCACTATTGGTTATGATATAATCTCCTTGATTTTCTCCTATTAAACTAAAGTTGACTTGAAATAGTTCATCGTTAGGGTCATTTGAAAACACAAAGGCTTCAACACCACTGATAAGTTCTTTTTTATAGAGAATTCTATTTTCGGAATAGGCTTCTGGAACAGCAGAAGGCGCAGTCATTAAAGTTGTGTCATTACCTGCTGCTTGTAAAATAGCGACTTGTTCATCAGATAAACTTTGCTGTAATGGCTGATTTTTAGCATCGTTTTCAGAATACACATGTGCATTAATGCTGAAGTTTTTGTCTTGATGTTCCCCACCACCGTAGGCAATTATCCTACTGTAATTACGATCACTATATTGATATTCTACTGTAACTCTCATTTCTGAAGTTATAGGGTAGGTGGCATTAAATATTAGTTCACCAGCATTATAGTCGATAATATAATCGTTGTTTTCACCTCGTTTTACGGGCAGTCCATTTACATAAACCGTTTCACTACCAGAAACTAATAATACGTACAATTCACCGTTTGCACCAGCTAACTTATATGGCCCTTGGTTACCTTCTTGCCCTTGAAACGTACTTTTTGCATATTGTCCTCTTACCAATGCTCCAGATACAAAAGCAGTTGATGAACTACTATCACGTTCTATGGTTCCTGTAGCATATAGTCCTTGCACTTTTTTGTTGAATCGTCCAAAGTATGACGTGGTGTTTTCTAAGTTGACATCTCCAGCTCTTAAGAGCCAGTTATCACTAAAAAGCTCTACAAATACTTGATCGAACTCATTAATTTTCTGAGAATAGCCACCTTCTTGTAAAGGAATGTTTGAATCTTGTAAAGAGGCACGTAATGAAATGTTATCTGATATTTTTCCAGAGATTTGTAAATCTAGCTCAGAGTTTAATACGGAGTTTTGGTTGTTCCCAACAGAGATGCCTCGTGAAATACTCCCAGAAGTTTCTAAGCCATCAAATGGAGTATAGTTTCGTTTGGTGTTTGATTGACCTAAACTATACAACTTATCTGTGTTTTTGGTGTTTTCTACAATGATGCTTTCATCAAATAAGAAATATTTTTTGGTAACAAACTCAGGGTATTTGGTATAATGAATATAGATAGAATCTGTAAGAATTTCAGTGGTGTCTTTTAATCTAAGCACACTTTTTCCGAAATCGATTGTGTAATGTGTAGAGTCAATGGGTTTTAAATTCTTGTCTAAAACTTTAAATTGAAAGGGTGTGATGCTTACAGAATCTACTAAAATACTATCTGAAACGCGTATTTTTTTTTGCACACGATTAGAGTTATTTTCTTGTGAAAACCCAAGAAAACAAGAAAACATAAGTAAGCATAATATTCGAGTATTCATTAACACTAAAACGCAATTAAAACTGTTTTATTAGGGAGCTAAAGTACATTTTTTTATGCTTCCATCTTTGAAAGACAAGCATCAGTACGAATTTGTTAAAATTTATGAGGTTCTTAACACAAATTACCGCAAAGGATTAGTTATTTTAGCGCAACGATGTTTTAAAAACAGTACCAGTGAAAATAATATCATACAATGTAAACGGTATTCGAGCCGCTTTAAAAAAAGGATTTATTGAATGGTTGCAACAGGCAAACCCTGATGTAATTTGCATTCAAGAAACTAAAGCACATAAAGAACAATTGGATTTGTCATTGTTTGAAGATGCTGGTTATCCGTATCATTACTGGTATAGTGCAGAGAAAAAAGGCTATTCAAGTGTGGCTATATTATCTAAAACAGAACCAAAACATATTGAATACGGTACAGGTATTGATTATATGGATTTTGAAGGACGAAATTTACGTGTCGATTTTGATGATGTGTCTATCATGAGTTTGTATTTGCCATCAGGTACAAATGATGCGCGTTTGGATTTTAAGTTTCAATATATGGCAGATTTCCAAGACTACATCACTGAATTAAAGAAAGAGATTCCGAACTTAATTATCTGTGGCGATTATAATATATGTCATGAAGAAATTGATATTCATAATCCGAAAGGTTTAAAAAACACCTCTGGATTTTTACCAGCAGAACGCAAATGGATAGGCGAATTTATAGATAACGGATTTATTGATTCGTTCCGTCATTTTAATTCAGAACCAGATCAGTACAGTTGGTGGAGTTATAGAGCAAATGCCAGGAATAATAATAAAGGTTGGCGCTTAGATTACGCAATGGTATCTGAACCACTGAGAGAAAGACTGTCTAGAGCAGTAATTTTACAGGAAGCAAAACATTCCGACCATTGTCCGATTGTAGTTGAAATAGATTAAATTAAACACCGATAAAAAACAAAAGAAAATGATAAAACAAATTTCATTAGCATTAGTAGGAGCAGTATTAGTAACATCTTGTGTATCAAAAAAAGTGTTTACAGATTTGGAAAGTGATTACGCCAAATTGAAAAAAGAAAACAGAGCTTTAGAAGATAAAAATAAAGACTGTGATGAACTAACAACAAAATTACAAGATGAATTAGCTACTGCTGAATCTGCAATAGAACAATTAAAAGCAGATAAAGCAAAATTAGCAAACGAGATAGCTGAAACACAATCAAAAGTTGATGGTTTAGGACAATCATATAAAGAATTAGAGAAAAACAGTTCTTCTGAATTAGCTAAGAATGCTGCTAAAAACAGAGAGTTGTTACAGCAATTAGAAGATAAAGAAAAAGCCTTAGCTACAGAAAACGCACGATTAATTGCATTACAAAAAGAATTAGATGCGCGTTCAAAAAGAGTTGACGAGTTAGAGAGTGCATTAGCAGCCAAAGATGCAAACATGAAAGCTTTAAAGAATTCAATTTCAAAAGCCTTAACTAATTTTGAAGGAAAAGGATTAACTGTAGAACAACGTGACGGAAAAGTATACGTGTCTATGGAAAATAAATTGTTATTCAAATCAGGGAGTTGGAATGTTGGTGCAGATGGAAAACAAGCTGTAAAACAGTTAGGGGAAGTATTAGCCGTAAACCCAGAAATTAATGTATTGATTGAAGGGCATACCGATAATGATGCTTTTAATAGTAAAGGCGATATTTCTGGTAACTGGGATTTATCAACAAAAAGAGCAACAGCAATTGTAAATATCTTACAAGAAAACACCGCTATTAATGCTGAAAGTTTAACTGCGGCAGGAAGAAGTGAATTTGCGCCAATTGCATCAAATGATACACCAGAAGGGAAAGGAAAAAACCGTAGAATTGAGGTGATTTTAACACCAAAATTAGACGAAGTATCTAAGTTGCTAAGCGAAGTGAAATAATACCCTTCAAACGTTTTAGCAATGGCTATATTTTAAAAATATAGCCATTGCTTTTTTATTAAACCATCTGAGAAATGAAATATACGACACTACCAAATACAGATATTAAAGTCAGTAAAATTTGTTTAGGAACCATGACTTTTGGTAATCAAAATACCGAACAAGACGCTCATGAACAAATGGATTATGCGTTAACACAAGGCGTGAATTTCTTTGATACTGCAGAAATGTATGCTGTGCCACCAGACGCAGCTACTCAAGGAAAAACAGAAGAATATATTGGTAGTTGGTTTGCTAAAAACAGAAAACGTGATGAGGTTGTTTTAGCAACTAAAATAGCTGGGCCAAGCAGAGGTATGGATTGGATTCGTAAGGATTTGAACTTCTCTAAAGCCAGTTTAACAGATGCTTTGCACACAAGTTTAAAACGTTTACAGACTGATTATGTTGATTTGTATCAACTGCATTGGCCAGAACGAAATGTGAATGTATTCGGAAAGCGTAATTATGTTCATGATAACTCTGAACAATGGCAGGATAATTTTGAAGAGGTATTACATGTTTTAGATGGTTTTGTAAAAGAAGGTAAGATTCGTGAGATAGGACTTTCTAATGAAACACCATACGGAACACTAAAATTTTTGGAGGCTTCTAAAAAAGGATTACCAAGAATGCAAACTGTACAGAACGTCTATAATTTATTAAACAGAGCATATGAGGTTAATATGGCTGAGGTATCTCATAGAGAGAATATAGGCTTGTTGGCATATTCACCATTAGGTTTTGGATCTTTGTCGGGTAAATATTTAGATAACCCAAATACAAAAGGAAGGATAACCTTATTTGAACGTTACGGCCGTTATTTAGAACCTCATGTTGTTCATGCAACAGCTCAATATAAAGCACTAGCTGATAAGCATCATTTAAGTTTAACACATTTGGCATTGGCGTTTATAAACCAACAACCTTTTGTGACAAGCAATATTATAGGAGCCACTACTATGGCGCAATTAAAAGAAAACATTGCGAGTATTGATGTGAATTTAACACAAGAGATGCTTGATGATATTGAAGCGGTAAATTACGTAGTGCCTAATCCAGCAGGTTAGCTTTTTGAATTGTATCTTTAATTAATGAATACGTACAGCGAAGCATTTATAAACGCATTTACAGGAAGTGTAAATTGGACTTGGAAGTCAATTGTATTTGATGTGCCTTGGTATACCAATTTCTTTTGGGGTTTAACCGTAATTTCACTTATAGTATGGGCTTTGGAAGTGTTATTCCCATGGCGAAAAAGTCAATCGGTATTTAGGAAGGATTTTTGGATAGATGCCTTTTACATGTATTTTAATTTCTTTGCATTCTCAATTGTCATTAGTGGGTTTTATAAAGTAATAGGACTTTTATTATCAGACTTAGGTTTTAGTAAAACCAGTTTGTCAATTTTTGATATTAGTAGTTTGCCGAATTGGTTACAGCTTGTCATATTTTTCATACTGTTAGATTTTGTACAGTGGTTTACGCATGTATTGCTACACAAATACAATTTTTTATGGCAATTTCATCAAGTGCATCATTCTGTAAAAGAAATGGGATTTGCAGCACATTTGCGGTATCATTGGATGGAAAATATTTTATACAAACCACTAAAAACCTTAGGTGTTTTAATACTTGGTGGTTTTGAACCAGAACAAGCGTTTGTTGTTCATTTTATAGCAATAAGTATTGGGCATTTAAATCATGCCAATATTAAAATTACTTGGGGGCCGCTAAAATATGTATTCAATAATTCTGTGATGCACTTGTATCATCACGCACAGGTGTTGCCTGGAAACAGGCGCCAAGGCGTAAATTTCGGCATCAGTTTAAGTGTGTGGGATTATATATTCAAAACCAATTACATTCCAGAGTCATCAGGAACTATTCCGTTAGGCTGGGAGCAGGATGAAAATTTCCCGAAGAGTTTTTTGAAACAACTTTTTGTAGGGTTTTCGAGGAAGAAATAAAACTATTTTTTCTTTAATATCATAAACACTTCTCGCTTTGCTCTTTCTGAAATTGAATTGTAACACTCCTCAAAAATTTCGATTGAATAGAACGGTTTAAAAAGTGTAAGGTATGCTTCAGAATTACCCCCAAAAGGTGGTTTGTCAGTATTTAGTACTTCATCAAATAATACGCCTACTAGTTTTCCGTTAGCTGCTAAAAGACGATGCGTTTGAGTTGCGTAACTGTACCGTAATTCTGGTGGTATGGCACAAAAAAATGTTTGCTCTAAAATTAAATCAAAGCATAAATTAGGAAGTAAATTGTGCAATTCAAAAAAATTAACTTGAATTAAATGTTCTTTTGGAAACGAAGGAACTCTAGTTTTAATATTTTCTAAAGCTGTTTCTGAAAAATCAACAACATATACGTTTTTAAATCCGAGTTGGTGTAAGTACTCTGCTTCATAAGAATTTCCGCCACCAGGAATAAGGATGTGCAATTCTTTGTCTGTTAGCTGATCAATATAAGTTTTTAACGGTGTAGAAATTTCACCGATATCCCAACCAATCTTATTTTCTTGATATTTTTCTTCCCAAAAATTAGGGTTTTGTGTCATTATAAAACAGCGTTTATCTGATTTATAATAGCCTCTTTTGAAACCACACCAGATTGCCTCCAAACTTGCGCTCCATTTTTATATAAAATTAAAGTTGGCACACCTCTAACATTGAGTTTTGTAGCTAAAGTTTGGTTTTTATCGATGTCAATTTTTAAAACACTAGCAGTATCTGCAACAGAGTCTTTTACTTGTTTCAGTACTGGTGCTAATGCGTTGCAAGGTCCGCACCATGTGGCATAAAAATCAATTAAAACGGGTTTATCTTGATTAATAATTTCAGAAAAACTGCTCATGAATCTTGTTTTAATAAATTATTTAGGTAAACAGGTGTCACCTTTCCATTCCATCATACCGCCCATAAGATTATATGTAATTCCGAATCCGATGGAGTCCATCACCTGGCAAGCCTGACCACTTCGTCCACCGCTTCTACAATAGATGTAATAGTTTTTACTTTTATCTAATTTTTCAATAGATTCCATGAACGCTTGAGGTTCCATGATGTTGATTAAAACAGCATTTTCAATAATACCTTCTGACCATTCACTTGGTGTTCTAACATCAAGAATAACCTTGTTGTCATCAGCTGAAATCAATTCATTCCATTCAGTTTGTGTAATATTTTTCATAGGAGTAGTCTTATAATGTTGTTGGACAAACAAAATCAGTTAGTGTAATATCAGTTTTTTTAATAGCGCCAAAACCACCTTTTACATCGGTTAAGTTATGAATACCGCGACTTTTTAAAATAGACGCAGCAATTACTGAACGGTAACCACCTGCGCAATGAATGTAGATGTTGTCGTCAGATTTATAAGTGTCTAAATAATCATTGATAGCGCTTAATGGTGTGTGAATAGCATTTTCAATATGCATAGAATTGTATTCACCATCTTTTCTTACATCGCAAACCTTAGCATCTCCTTTTTCAGTGGCAAATTCTTCAGCACTAATAGAACGTAAGGAATCTGTGTCTTGTCCGTCATTTTTCCAAGCGTCAAAACTGCCTTTTAAATAACCGATGGTATTATCAAAGCCTACTCGAGATAAACGCGTGATGACTTCAGTTTCACGACCTTCTGGTGCAACCAATAAAATAGGTTGTTTTACATCACCAATTAAAGCGCCCACCCACGGTGCAAATCCACCATCAATACCAATAAAAATAGAATTAGGAATATGCCCTAATACAAAATCATTTTGATGACGCACATCTAAAATCAACGCGCCAGAGTTATTTGCTTTATCTTCAAATTCAGCAGGGGATAAGCCTTGAGTACCACGCTCAATAATTGCGTCAATATCATCATAACCTTCTTTGTTCATTTTTACATTTGCAGGAAAATATTTAGGTGCTGGTAGTAAACCATTAGTAACTTCGTCAATAAACTCTTCTTTAGTCATATCAGCACGTAACGCATAATTGGTGTTTTTTTGGTCACCAATTGATCCTACAGTTTCTTTGCTCATGTTTTTCCCACATGCAGAGCCTGCTCCGTGTGCTGGATAGACTATTACATCATCAGCAAGCGTCATTATTTTGGTTCTTAAACTATCATATAAATAACCAGCCAAGTCACGTTCTGTAATATCTCCTTTTTGAGCCAAATCAGGGCGTCCAACATCTCCTAAAAATAAGGTGTCACCACTAAATATGGCGTGGTTTTTTCCGTTAGCATCTATTAATAAAAATGTACTGCTTTCCATGGTGTGTCCAGGTGTGTGTAATACTTTTATTATGATGTTTCCTAACTTGAATTCTTGATTATCTGTTGCTGTAATAGCATCAAATGATGTTTTTGCATTTGGGCCAAACACGATATCTGCTCCTGTTTTTTTAGCTAAAGTAACGTGACCACTAACAAAATCAGCATGAAAATGAGTTTCAAAAATATACTTGATTTTTGCATTATCTGAGTTTGCACGATCTATATATGGTTGTACTTCTCTTAATGGGTCAATAATAGCAACTTCACCATTACTTTCAATGTAGTAAGCGCCTTGTGCTAAACATCCGGTATATATTTGTTCAATATTCATGTGTCCTAATTTTTTGTCAAAGATAGAAATTGTTGTGTGTTTTTACAGTAACTCTTGTTACAAACCTATAGGATTTACTGCTTTATGAAGAATTCCATGTAAAATATGAATCCCGCCATGATGAATATAAAGTATCCGAACCCTTTTTTAAGTTTCTTGCTATCAATGAAATTACTGAGGTAGCTCCCAATGAAAATACCAATAAATGATAATAACGTAAAGCTTAAAAGGAATGACCAGTTGATGTTCATTGTTAATGCATCGCCTAAAAAGAAGCCTGATAACGATTTTAAAGCGATAATAACCAATGAGGTTCCAACAGCAACTTTCATTTCTGTTTTTGCCAATATGACTAATGCTGGTATGATTAAAAAACCTCCTCCAGCACCAATAAAACCAGTTAAAGCACCAACTATAACGCCTTCGATAAATATTAAAGGGTAATTGTATTTATTGTTGCCATCATATTTTTGAGTTTGTTTACGGTCTTTTAACATTGATATTCCGGCAGGTATCATTAAAAGAGAGAATAACCCTAACATTCCCATTCTGCGGGTAAATTCAAAATCAGAAAAAGTAAATAGTATATCTGGGAGAGCTGGTACTACAAAACGTCTGACTACTGATACGCCAATTATAGCTGGTATTCCAAAAACCACAGCTGTTCTCCAATCTACCAGTCCTTTATAATGTTGTTTGATTCCGCCTACTAAAGCACTTGCGCCAACAATAAATAGTGAATATGCTGTAGCTACTTTTTCATTAACAGCAAACAAATACGTTAACACAGGAACTGCCAAAATTGAACCTCCACCGCCAATTAATCCGAGACTGATTCCGATGATTAATGCGCAAGTATACCCGAAAATTTCAATCAACTCCATTAAGCTTTATGTGTTTTATAACCCATTCTAACCATGTAAATGTACAGTAAATAAGTTAGAGTTATAGTCCAATTATTTTAATACTGTTTCTGTTTAAACTAATTTTATTTTGGTTTTCTAATGTCTTTAAAAGTCTTGAAATAACAACTCTTGAT
>JBMZDR010000006.1:0-105341 GCA_049614485.1 Flavobacteriaceae bacterium | reverse complement strand
TTATAATGACACAAAAAATAGATGTTATAGGAGAAAAACAACACCCATTATATGCATTGTACAGAATATTGAAATTAAACGAAAGCTCAAAACCATGAATGTACAAAGACCTAAATACTACATATAGTAATGAAACTAGAAATACTGTGGGATATTTTACATAATAGACAATTATAGCTTTCGAATATTTAATAATGTACAGGTCGTAAAATGGCTATTACATAATTACTGTCGATATAAGTCTAACGACATGATATCTGTAATTATGTAAAATACTATCGTATTGGCCATTTTACTCATAATACCATTTGTACTATAATTTATATTATGTAAAATAGAATAATTATGAATGGCATAGACTACCCTAAAAATATATATTTAGTAAGTTTGTACATATGACCAATCTAACAACAGAAACTGAATTACAATACCTAGGTTACCTACAAACACCGCAGTTATGGGAAACTGATTCGTTATTAAGTTTAGTACAATTACACTTACCGCCCTATAAGCATGAAAAGTTTGTTGCAGTAATTGATAAAAAATTAAGATTAGGACATCTTGTAGAATATTTTGTGTTTCATGAACTTGAACAAGACACTGATACAAAACTATTAGCAACTAATATTCAAGTGAAAAATAAACTACAGACAATTGGTGAATTAGATTGTATTTTAAAAAAAGGAAATACCTACATACATTTAGAAATTGTTTACAAATTTTACCTTTATGATGAAACTGTTGGATATTCTGAATTGGAACACTGGATTGGTCCTAACAGAAAAGACGCTTTGATTGAAAAAATAACCAAGTTAAAACAGAAACAATTACCATTATTATATAAACCAGAAACTAAAAGTAGTCTTGATGAATTAGATCTTAAGGCTACAGAATTAGTACAACAAGTTTGTTTTAAAGCACAACTGTTTGTGCCGTATCATGTAGTAAATATGCCATTACGGCTTGTTAATAACGCTTGTATTTCTGGGTATTACATAAATTATAACAACCTTAACCATTTACGTAATCATCTGTTTTATGTGCCTAAAAAACTGGATTGGTTGGTTCAACCCCATAATTCAGTAGATTGGTTGAGTTTTGAAGATGCTTATCAAGTTATTCTAGGCTATATCACAGAAAAAAAATCACCTTTATGTTGGGTAAAATCGCCACAGAATGTCTTACAGAAATTATTTGTTGTTTGGTGGTAACTGTTAAACTGTGCTGCCCACATCTCTCCTATTTTTAATTGTTGTATTTTTGAACTTAAGAGCTCTCATAGAGATATAGTTTTACTTTAACTAAGTTTATGTAATTCATTTATAAACAGTATTTTACATTATGAAATTAAATACAATAAATACTTTTGTTACAGCGTTGCCATCTGATCCAATTTTGGAAAACTCCAGACGGCAAGTTTCAGGTGCCTGCTATTCATTTGTGACTCCTAAACAAACTAAAAAACCACAAATTCTGCACACATCTCAAGCAATTGCTAAGGATTTAGGGGTATCAGAAAAAGACACAAGATCTGAAGAGTTCTTAGCTGTCTTCACGGGCAATTCAAATATTGAAAATACCACACCGTATGCCATGTGTTACGGCGGACATCAGTTTGGTAATTGGGCTGGACAATTAGGAGATGGTCGCGCCATTAATCTAACTGAAGTTGAGCATAATCATAAAAAATGGACATTGCAATTAAAAGGTGCAGGCGCTACTCCTTATTCCAGAACAGCAGATGGTTTGGCGGTATTGCGCTCATCGGTCAGAGAGTATTTATGCAGTGAAGCCATGTTTCACTTAGGAGTTCCTACTACCCGCGCCTTATCTTTAGCCTTATCTGGTGATGATGTTTTGAGAGATGTGTTGTATGATGGTCACCCAGCGTACGAAAAAGGAGCCATTGTGTGTCGGGTATCCCCTACTTTTCTACGTTTTGGGAGTTATGAAATTCACGCATCACGTCAAGATTATAACACCTTAAAAACTCTTGTAGACTACACTATAACACAGCATTATCCTGAAATAAAAGATTTAAACAAAACAGGGTATTTACACTTTTTTAAAGCTGTAAGTCAATTGACTTTAGATATGATTATCCATTGGCAACGTGTCGGTTTTGTTCATGGTGTAATGAATACAGATAACATGTCTGTATTGGGGTTAACTATTGATTATGGCCCTTATGGTTGGCTTGAAGGCTATGATTTTGATTGGACTCCAAACACTACTGACGCTCAGCATAAGCGTTACCGATACGGTAACCAACCCAACATTGGACTATGGAATTTATTACAATTGGCAAATGCTTTATACCCTTTAATTGAGGACGCGAAAGCTTTAGAAGCGATTTTAAATGACTATAATCAAAATTTCCATCATGCGTATCAACAAATGATGAACTCAAAATTGGGCTTATCTACAGTGATAGATGGCGATGCGAGTTTAATCAAAGACCTGGAAGCCAACTTGCACTTGTCTGAAACAGATATGACCATTTTCTTTAGAAATCTTTCAAATTTTAAGAAAGAGATTGAAATCACTGATGATACTATTTTTTTAGATTTTATAAGAGACTCTTTTTATAATCCGGAGGAACTAACAGGGCATGTGCTAGAACGCTGGAAATCGTGGTTTGTACGTTATAAAAAACGTTTGTCAGAAGAAAGACTAAGTCATCAAGATCGTAAACTAGCTATGAATAAGGTAAACCCTAAATATGTATTACGTAATTACATGTCGCAATTAGCTATAGATGCTGCAGATAAAGGAGATTATAGCCTGATAGATGAATTATACACATTACTACAACAGCCATATGATGAGCAGCCAAAATACCAAAAATGGTTTGCTAAACGCCCTGAATGGGCACGTCATAAAGTAGGATGCTCTATGTTATCTTGTAGTTCTTAGTTTATCTTTTCTTCTTCTTTTTAATAGAAGATGGTTCAACTACTGGTTTTTGTTGAGCACTGATGTAATTAGCTAATATTTTATCTACCAACTCCTCTTTTGTTAAATGATGGAACACCGTTTTTACTTTATCCTTTAATGCTGGTGATACATCACGATTTGGTTTTGTTTTAAATATTTTTTTAGCCCATAATACTGTGTTGTTTTCCTCAACAGAAATAGCATCTGGTTTTTGATATTCAGAAAATTGAATTCCTAACTCTTCTTCAAATTCAGGGATGTCTTGAATTTCTTCTTCTTGAATTACAGATAACGATAACCCATTAGCTCCTGCTCTTGCTGTTCTACCGCTTCTATGCACATAAGCTTCATACGTATCTGGCAAATGGTAATTAACTACAAAAGCAATGTCTTTTACATCAATACCACGCGCTGCTAAATCGGTTGCGACTAAGATATTTATATGGCCATCACGAAATTGTCCCATGATACGGTCACGAATTCCTTGAGATAAACTTCCGTGTAAAGCACCAGATGAAAACCTATTAATAGCTAAATTTTTAGCCAATTTATTTACTGCAGCTTTTGTTTTACAAAAGATGATACCTTGTTTGCCTTCGTAGGTAGACAAGAAATGCATTAAAACCTCTAATTTTTCTATAGGTTTTACTACAACAAATTTATGATCAATAGCATTGTTTCCAACTGAAGTCATGTCAGCACTCACTTGTGTAACATGTTTCGACATGTAATTTTGAATCAACTGTTTTATGGCGCCAGGTAAAGTTGCAGAAAATAAAAATGTGCGTTTATTTTTAGGCATGACAGCCACAATTTTATCTAAACCATCTTTTAAAGAGGTCACCATTTCATCTGCTTCATCTAACACAAAGTAGTTCACTGTTTTAAGACTTACGGCGTCACGTTGAATCAAATCAATCAAACGCCCTGGAGTAGCTACAATTACCTGTGCTCCAGATGCTAAACGTTCAATTTGAGGTTTGATAGGTACTCCTCCACAAACTGAGGCAATAGATATTTCAGGAAGATGTGTAGCATAAGACTCTAAATTATTAAAAATCTGTTGTCCTAATTCTCTAGTTGGTGCTAATATCACAGCTTGAACTGTTGTACTGTCGCTATCAATTTTCTGTAATAAAGGCAAACCGAAAGCGGCTGTTTTACCTGTCCCCGTTTTAGCTAAACCAACCACATCATCCGTTTGGTTTAAGATTACAGGAATTACTTTTTCTTGAATTTCAGTTGGTGTACTGATATTGTTATCTGATAAGCTTTTTAGCAAATGCTTTGAAAGGCCTAACTCCGAAAATGATATTGACATATTATGTACTTATTTCTAATGTAATATTTAACTATAAAAAAATCCTATTTAATAAAATAGGATTTTAAATCAGTTCTATAACTAGTAGAACTTATATTTTTTTAACTCTAACGGCGTTCATTCCTTTCATCCCTTTTTCAAGTTCATAAGAAACTTTGTCGTTTTCTTTTATTTCATCAATTAATCCACTTACGTGAACAAAATATTTTTCTTGTGTTTTACTGTCAATAATAAATCCAAACCCTTTTGAATCATCAAAGAAAGATACTTTTCCTTCATTTCCAAAACCAGCGTCATCATCTTCACCGGCAACTTTTTTAGGAATATAGATGTCAATACTTTCTAAATCAATCTCTTCCTTCTTTTTAGTTGGATCTGGTGGTGTGTCTGTTAATTGTCCAAACTCATCAACATAAACTAACATATCTTCAAGACTAGTAGGCTTTACAGCATTTGCCTTGCGCTCAGCTTTTTTCTTTTCTTTTTCTTCACGTTTTTTTAAACGTTTTTTTTCTTTTTCTATCTTATTAAAAGTCTGTTGCGATTTTGCCATTAGTTTATCTTAAAATTGTTTTATGTTAAAAATGAATATAAATTAGTCATATTCTGTAATTTATACAACGTATAACTACTGCAAAGATACGCTTTCAAATTTAATTTTGTTAAAATCCGTTAAACAATTTATGATTACTTAATATTAAATAAGTCATATAATGTTATAAATTCAACGCAAAGCACATGAAATTCTCTCCTTTAGAGTTGGAAGTACCTCTGTAACAAACCACTTATTTTTGGCCTGCCAGATATTGTTTCTTGGTGATGGATGTGGTAACACAAAATATTCGGGCAAGTACGTTTTGAAATTCTTTACTGTGTCAGTTAATGTTCTTTCAGCTTCCTTTTTTAAATAATAATCTTGAGCATACTTCCCTATTAATAGCACCAACTCTGCGCTTTCTATTTTAGATAGCAATTGCTTATGCCATAAGGGAGCACATTCTTTTCGTGGGGGTAAATCTCCAGACTTCCCCTTCCCAGGATAGCAAAATCCCATTGGAATAATAGCCACTTTTTCAGAATTATAGAAATCCTCATTGCTAATCCTCATCCAAGCCCTTAAATTCTCACCACTTTTATCATTCCACGGAATTCCTGTTTTATGAACAACAGTACCGGGAGCTTGACCTATTATTATAATTTTACTGTTTTTACTAGCCGAAACTACAGGATTAGGCCCTAGTTCTAAGAATTCAGAACATACCGTACATTTTTTAATATCATGGAGTAATTCTTTCATCATATTGATATTTTCTATCAAACAATTTATGTTCCCTTATAAATATAGTAAAATTCTGTATTTTGCATCGTCTTAATTCAAAAAACACAAACAACTCGAGTGAAAGTCTGTATTGCCGAAAAACCAAGTGTCGCACGTGAAATTGCTATAGTATTAGGCGCCAACACAAAACGTGATGGCTACTATGAAGGTAATGGTTATTTGGTAACTTATACATTCGGACATTTATGCACGCTATTTGAACCTAACGATTATAAATCACATTGGAAAAGTTGGGATTTGAATAATCTCCCAATGCTTCCAGAAAAGTTTAAAACAAAAGTGGTGGCTAATGAAGGTATTCAAAAACAATTCAATATAGTTAAGAGTTTATTTGAAAAAGCTACAGTGGTCATAAATTGTGGAGATGCCGGACAGGAAGGAGAATTAATTCAGCGTTGGGTTATAGAACAGGCAAACTATAAAGGGCCAATGCAACGGTTATGGATATCCTCTTTAACCTCCGAAGCTATCAAAGAAGGTTTTAATAATTTAAAATCTTCAGAAGTTTATGATAATTTATATTACGCAGGGTTTTCTAGAGCTATAGGTGATTGGCTTTTAGGAATGAATGCAACAAGATTGTACACTCTAAAGCATGGCGGCTATAAACAAGTTCTTTCAGTAGGACGGGTACAAACACCAACATTGGCTATGGTTGTTGAACGCTTTAAGACTATTGAACAGTTTATACCACAACCGTATTGGGAATTACAAACCCTTTATAGAAATACGGTATTTAACTGTGAAGAAGGCCGGTTTTTAAAACAATCTGAAGGGGAGCTATTTGCAGATAAAGTAAAGGATGATGATTTTGAAATTGTTTCTATATCAAAAAAAACAGCTAAAGAATACGCTCCAAAATTATTTGATTTAACTGGCTTACAAGTGTATTGCAATACCAAGTTTGGATTTTCAGCAGACGAGACCTTGAAAATTGTTCAGAAACTATATGAGCAAAAAGTTGTGACCTACCCTAGAGTTGACACCACTTTCTTACCAAATGATGTCTATCCGAAAGTTGCAGGAATATTAAAAAACTTAACCAATTACAGTCAGTTAACCACGCCTCTGTTATCTCAAAAGATAAAGAAATCATCTAAGGTTTTTAATGATAAAAAAGTAACAGACCATCATGCTATAATACCAACTGGTGTACAAATAAATTTACAAAACAATCAACAACATGTTTATGATATTATTACAAAGCGCTTTATAGCAGTGTTTCATGCTGATTGTACTGTGTCTAACACACAAGTTATTGGTAAAGTAGCAACTGTTACCTTTAAAACAACTGGTAAACAGGTTATTAAAAAAGGGTGGCGTATCGTGTTTGAACGTCCAGCTGCTGAAACTAAACCAGAAACTGGTTTGTTACCAAATTTTATTGAAGGTGAAAATGGCCCACACTCCCCTACTTTTTTAACCAAAGAAACCAAAGCACCTAAACAATATACAGAAGCAACCTTGTTACGAGCTATGGAAACCGCCGGCAAGCAAGTAGATGATGATGACCTGAGGGAATTAATGAAAGAAAACGGTATCGGACGTCCATCAACACGTGCTAATATTATTGAAACTTTGTTTAGACGAAAATACATTGTTAGAAATAAAAAGCAGGTATTACCTACACCTACAGGAGTTCAGCTTATAGACACCATTCAAAATCACTTATTGAAGTCTGCAGAGATGACTGGTTTATGGGAAAAACAATTGAAAGAAATAGAAAAAGGAACCTATAATGCAGGAGCTTTTATAAAAAACATGAAAGCTATGGTTGATCAATTGGTATACGAAGTGCGCTCAGAACAAACACGAGCGAATATTTCTCATGAAAAAACGTCCAATGCTAAAACAACCACTTCAGTAAAAGTAAAAAAAACGTCTGTCACTGATTTGAAGTGCCCTAAATGCAAGCAAGGATTATTGTTAAAAGGGAAATCTGCCTATGGTTGTAGCAGCTATAAAACAGGTTGTAGCTTCATAATTCCGTTTAAATTTATGGATAAGAAAATTTCTGATAAGCAGTTAATTCGTTTGTTAACCAAAGGAGAAACTGTTAATCTAAAAGGGTTTAAAACTAAAAATGGCACAACAGAAGGGCTGCTACAACTTGATGAAAACTGTACTATTATACTAAAGGAAAAACAAAAAATAAAGCCAATTGACACAAATGCGTTTAGCTGCCCAAAATGTCAACAAGGAACAGTGATTAAAGGAAAAACCGCTTACGGATGTAGTAATTACAAATCTGGTTGTGACTTTAAATTTTTATTTGAAACGGTAAAGTTAAAAGCAGGAAATACACCCTTAACAAAAGAACGCGTTTATAAAATTTTACATGGAAGAAGCTAACCAAATACAACATAAACATTTTGCAATTTGCAAACCCTATGGGTTTTTGAGTCAGTTTGTAACTAATGAACAAAAAAAGAAGAAACACCATAGGTTATTAGGTGAATTGGCAGAATTCCCAAAAGGGACAATGGCAATTGGTCGGTTAGACCGAGATTCTGAAGGCTTATTATTATTGACTACCGATGGTAAAAAAAGTTATTTTATACTTAGCAGCAAGGTTGAAAAAGAATACTATGCACAAGTAGATGGTTTAATTACTGAAAAGGCACTGCAACAATTGCGTGAGGGTGTCACCATTACTGTTGATAACCAACCTTATCTTACCAAACCTTGTCAAGTAAAAACATTAAACAAAGAAACGTTACAATTACCCATTCGTGCTAAAAAAATAAGAGATGACAGACATGGTCCTACGAGTTGGGTGTCTATTACTTTACGCGAAGGAAAATTCAGACAAGTACGCAAAATGACAGCTGCAGCAGGATTCCCTACCTTACGATTAGTACGCTATCGTATAGGCGCAATTTATTTGAATGCCATGCAAGCTGGAGAGGTTATTGAATTAGATGAAAATTTTGAAATCTAAGTTCTATTTTCCAGATAAAATCAAGTAATTTTGGCTTATTAAACCACTATAATGCAAGTATCTGATTACCAATCACAGTTATTACCAACTCTAAAACAATATTTCGGATATGATAGTTTTAGGGCCGAACAGCAAAGTATCATTGACTCTGTTTTATCAAAAAAAGATAATTTAGTCATCATGCCAACTGGTGGAGGAAAATCAATTTGTTTTCAGTTACCTGCATTATTCTTTAAAGGAGTCACTCTTGTAGTATCACCGCTAATAGCTCTAATGAAAGATCAGGTAGATGGCTTAAAAGCAAACGGAATTGAAGCTGCATATTTTAATAGTAGCCAAACTCCTGATGAACATCAAAATATATTTGAAGCGATACACCATTCTAAAATTAAATTATTGTACGTTGCCCCTGAGAGTTTATCACAATTGGAACATATTATCAACGAACAATATATAAGTTGTATCGCCATTGATGAAGCGCATTGTATCTCGTCTTGGGGGCATGATTTTAGACCATCATACCAACAGTTAGGTTTTCTGAAAAACAAACTACCCAATACACCAATTATTGCTCTTACCGCAACAGCAGATAAGGCCACACGTGAAGATATACTTACACAGTTACGCATTCCAAATGCTGTACAATCAATTTCATCCTTTGATCGACAAAATATAGAATTGGAAGTTAGACCAGCAAATGATCGGGTGTCACAAATTGTAAAGTTTATAAGACGTCGGCCAAATGAAATGGGAATAGTCTATTGTTTAAGTCGGAAATCTACAGAGCAGTTAGCTGAAAAATTACAGTTAAACGGTATCAAAGCAGCAACCTATCATGCTGGGTTGACTTTTGAAAAACGCAATAAAGCTCAAGAGGATTTTATTTTTGATAAAATTCAAGTAGTGTGCGCAACAGTAGCCTTTGGAATGGGAATTGATAAATCTAATGTGCGTTGGGTGATTCATTACAACATGCCTAAAAATATTGAAGGCTATTATCAAGAAATTGGACGTTCTGGTAGAGATGGCTTACCAGCCTATGCCCTATTGTTTCACAGTTATGCTGACGTGATTCAATTGCGTAAATTTGCAGAAGGCACTTCAAACTTTGATGTTCAGGTGGCCAAGCTAGACCGCATGAAACAGTTTTCTGAAGCCACAACTTGCCGTCGAAAAATTCTATTGAGTTATTTTGGAGAATTATTGTCAGACAATTGTGGAAATTGTGATGTGTGTAAAAATCCACCTAAGCTATTTAACGGTACAATTATAGCTCAAAAAGCACTATCAACTATTACACGTTTAAGAGAAACAGAAGCGTCAGGTACTGTCATAGATATTTTAAGAGGTGCCAGAAATGCTACAATTGTAGATAAAAAATACGATCAGCTTAAAACACACGGTATTGGTAAAGATTTATCATGGCAAGATTGGCAACATTATATTATTCAACTGATTAATCAAGGCTATTGCGAAATTGCCTTTCATAAAAACAATGCTTTACAACTCACTGAGTTTTCAAAAAAAGTATTGTTTGAAAATGAAGTTGTTTACTTAACAAAACCAATTGTAATTACTGAAAAAGAAACTAAGAAGAAGACTGTTAAAAAACCCGCTTCAAATACATTATTTGAGCGCTTACGCTACTTACGTCAGCAAATAGCTTTGGAAGAAAACATCCCTGCTTATTTGGTGTTTAATGATGCTACGTTAAAAGAGATTGAACGAGAGCGCCCATTATCTGATGAAGAGTTCTTAGCTATTAGTGGTGTTGGTCAGCGAAAATTAGATGTATATGGTACTGCGTTTATTAACGAGGTTAAAGCCTTCACGGAGTCTAAAAAAGTTACAAAAAAGAAGTCTGACACACATCGTGTGACTTATGAATTATACAAGCAAGGCTTGAGTATTGATGAAATAGCTGAACAACGTCAATTAAAATCGACAACAATATATTCACACATAGCCAAGTTATGGAGTGAAGGAAAAGCTATTGATATTTATGATTTCATTAGTAAAAGTGAAGTGGAATCTGTTAAAATAGCAAAACAGGAATTGCAATCACCAGATGGATTGAAACCCTATTTTGAGCATTTTGAAGAACAATTGGATTATTTCAAAATCCGTTTGGCTTTAAGTATTATCTCTAAAGAGAAATAAGTTTAATAAAAAGACCACTTATTACAGCGGCCTTTTTATTAGGAATAGATTTCTCTCAAGCATTATTTACTGAGTTTCGACTTAAATTTCAACTTTTTTTCAATAGACTCCATCATAATGTTTGCGATATCTAAGCCAGTTGCACCTTCAATACCTTCAAGACCTGGTGAAGAATTTACTTCCAACAACAAAGGACCTTTATTTGAACGTATGATATCAACACCTGCAACTGGTAGGTCTAAAATTTTAGCAGCTTTAATTGCCAGTTTACGTTCTTCAGTCGTAATCTTTATTGTTGAAGCAGCTCCGCCTTGGTGAATGTTTGCTCTAAACTCACCTTTTTCTGCTTGTCGTTGCATAGACGCTACAACTTTACCATTTACAACAAAGCATCTTATATCTTGTCCATTCGCTTCTTTAATAAACTCTTGCACTAAAATATTAGTTTTCACACTTTTAAAAGCATTAATAACACTTTCTGCTGCTTTAGTAGTTTCAGCCAAAACAACTCCTTTACCTTGAGTGCTTTCTAAAAGCTTTATGATTAATGGCGCACCATTGACCATTTTTACTAAATCTTTAGTATCTAAAGGGGAATTTGCAAATCCCGTAATTGGAATATGAATATCATTTTTAGCAAATAATTGTGTCGCTAATAGTTTATCTCTTGATTGTGTAATAGCATCTGCAGAGTTCAAACAGTATGTTCCCATGGCGTCAAATTGTCTCAATAAAGCACAGGCATAAAATGTAACAGATGGTTTTATACGTGGTATGATTGCATCAAAATCATCAACAATGTTTCCGCCCCTATAACGTATTTGAGGCTCTTTAGCGTCAAACTTCATATAAGCCTGTTCAACATTTAAGAACACCATTTCATGACCTCTTGCACGTCCTGCTTCCATAAGACGTTTATTACTAAACAACTGAGGATTACTTGCTAATAACGCTATTTTTAACCCTGTTTTTTCTTTTTTATAAGCTGCATATTTGCGATCTAATTCTTCAGATGTAATTTCTGGTAGAAGACTCGTAACGGATGAATTTACCAAAAAACGATTTTGTAACGCTTCACGACCAATCAACATTCTGAACTCCATTGAGTTGCGGTTAGCTAGTGTTAATTCAATCTCAAAAGTATCTCCACCCATAGTATTAAGTGCCTTAATAACTATACGTTCTTCTGTAATCCCCATAGAACTTTTTACTGTTCTCTTCGCATAGATTTTAGCTTCACATTTTATTGTAATACTCCTGTTTTCTTGTAGTGGGTTAACTTCAAAGCTCACCCATTCTTCTGTATCTTTATAAAAAGGCTTTATGTTATTTGCTTGTATTGATGATGTTTTTGCTCCAGAATCTATACGTGCTTTTATTGCAGGTATTCCAAAGTTTTCAAATGAACACCACTCTTCACTTCCTATAATTTTTAAATTTTCCAATGCTTATATATTTTTATAATTTGTATTCGTTACTGATATTAAAAAAACATTAATAATTCAATTTAGAATATTAGTGCTTTACCATACGGAAGTTCACAAAGTTCAAATACGAAATATAAATATAGTAGATGGGTTGAAGTTATTTTGCTCCAACAGGTAGAATGTAATTTTAGTTTCAGAAGTCAGCCTGACAATTCGGTTTCTTATTCCTAAGACAGTTTTTGGAGTAGACTTCTTTATCCTCCTAAACCCGAATCTAAAAAAAGATTTCATTTTAGTTTTTGGCAATGCGTCCATTTTACGAACTCATTATTGGGCAAACATAATAATAAAAATGATTTGAAAATTAATTTTAGTACTATTTTCAAATAAAATGTTCTAAATAAGCCCTTATCTCTTATAAATGATTCATAACCAACCCTCTAAGTGTTAAAAAATGTTAAAATAGTACTTTGTTTTACATAGTACTGTAACAAAACTGTTTTTTGGGCGTCTATTAGGTATAATAACAATTTAAATCAATCATTATGGAAACGAAAAGAAACACACAAATCACACACAAACTGAGTAACAGTACAGCTAACCTTTGGAATGCAAAAAGACGTTACAGATAACACTTAGTCATCAATCAATCAATTACTTAAATCAATCATTATGGAAACGACAGCAAACAATCAAATTACCCACAAATTAAGTACTACAAAGGCTAGCATTTGGAACTCAAAAAGACGTTATAGATAACACAATAAAACATCAATATTATGAGAACAATTGGACAAACACCAGTAGGAATGAGCCGTATTACACGAAAACGAAGTAATATAAAAAGAGCTCCTAAATATTATTATACTAATAATTATGACTATCAGATTAACTATTAAAACACGCTTAGGTAAGTTTAAAGAACTACTTAAACTAGAATGAGGACTAAAGTTTTAAAATTACTTTAGTCCTCATTTTGTATGTAAACCTGCTTGATTATTAATTTTTATCTGCAGGGCGCTCTCCTTTTTTTGGCATCGGTCCACGTAAATGAATTACCAATCCGTTTAAAAAGTTACGTAATATTTGATCACCGCACTCCATATATTTAGGATGGTCTTCTTTTCTAAAAAATGCCCCCAATTCACTTTTAGTTACTTTAAAATCTACCAATCCGCAGATATCAACAATATCAGTATCTCTTAATTTATGTGCAACGCGTAGTTTTTTTAAAATGTCATTATTTGTCAATCCCATGATTATAGTTTTTCTTCTTTAAACTTAATTCCTAATGTTTTTTGTATTTTAAAAATACGTTCTAACTCTACAGGTAAAATAAAAGCAACAGATACTCCTTTTTTACCTGCCCTTGCTGTTCTACCACTTCTGTGCGTGTAATACTCCATTTGGTCAGGCAATTGGTGGTGTATAACGTATTCTAAGTCGTTCACATCAATACCCCTGGCAGATACATCTGTAGAAATTAAGATCTGTACAGTTTCATTTTTAAACGCACGCATTACTTTATCACGGTCCTTTTGTGTCATGTCACCCTCTAAAGCGGCAACAGAAAAGCCTTCTTCAGACAATTCCTTCGTTAAAGCTTGAGTTCCTAATTTTGTTTTACAAAATATAATACCTCTACCCTCGCCTTTAGTTACGATAAACTCAATGACATCAGCTGTTTTCTGACGTACTGTTGTTTTTATATATTGATGCGAAATATTAGCATTTACTAGCGCGTTTTCATTTACAGCAATTCTGGCTGCATTTTCAGACATGTAGGTTTTGACAATACGTTTGATTCCTTCTGGCATTGTTGCTGAAAACAACCATGTGTTTTTAGTAGTTCCAGTATGTGTTAATATGGTATCTAATTCTTTTTTAAAGCCCATACTCAGCATTTCATCAGCCTCGTCTAAAACTACGGTTTTAATATTTGAAAGATCAACAGTGCCTCGTTTAATTAAATCTATCAATCTACCTGGTGTGGCTATAATAACGTGAGTTGTGCGCTCTAAATTCTTTAATTGCTTATCTATTTTTTCACCTCCAAATACGGCTTCTAAAAAAATCTTGTCATCTGAATGTTTAGTAAACTTAAACAGTTGCTTTTTTATTTGTTGAACTAATTCTCGTGTTGGCGATAGTATTAATGCCTGAACAACAGGTTTCTCTACATCTATTTGATGTAATACAGGCAAACCAAAAGCAGCAGTTTTACCAGTACCTGTCTGCGCTAACCCAATAAAATCAGTTCTGGATTTTAATAAAATTGGAATTGCTTTTTCTTGAATTTCTGTTGGCGTTGTAATCTTTAATTCTTTTAAAGACTTCACAAATTCTTTTTTAACTCCTAAATGTGTAAATGTCGACATGTTTTGTTTCTCTTCTGAAGCTGCAAATGTACGTTTATTTACTAAGAGTTTCTCTTAGTATATAAATCTCTTAAACACTTTGAGTTTGCTTACATTATGGTATTTTTGTTTTGAAATATTATTTTTTATGAAAAACTTAAAACATATTTTATTCGATTACCTTGTAAACAAAGGGCTTGATGAAGGCGTAGCAACTTACATTAACATGTTTGTATTATTGATAGCTTTACTTATTTTAGTTTTAATCATTGATTTTGTTACTCGTAAAATACTTATTGTTTTTTTTACACAGTTTGCGACTCAATCAAAAACTAATTTTGACGATATCTTAATTAGTAATAAAGCGCCAAGAAATTTAGCGCACATCATTCCTCTGCTTGTTGCTTTAGAGTTTAATCCCTATATTTTTTCTGATTTCACTTATACCCAAAACATGATAAACAAAGGTTTGCAAGTTTTTGGAATTGTTTTAACACTATGGATTGTTAGAAGTGTTTTAAAATCTTTAAAAGATTATTTTAAAACCTTACCACGTTTAAAAGACAAACCTATAGACAGTTATATTCAGGTGTTTATGATTTTTGCATGGTCAATTGGTATTCTTTCCGTTTTGGCTATTGTTACAGAACGTTCTTTTGTTGAGTTTATAACCACCATTGGTGCAGCTTCAGCTATAATTATTTTAATTTTTAGAGATACCATTTTAGGTTTTGTAGCGAGTATACAAGTGTCCATAAATGATATGGTGCGTATTGGCGATTGGATTACTTTTGAAAAATATGGCGCAGATGGTGATGTTATAGAGATAAACTTATCAACTGTAAAAGTTCAAAATTTTGATAAAACAATTACTACAATTCCAACCTATGCCTTGATATCAGATTCGTTTAAAAACTGGCGTGGTATGGCAAATTCTGATGGACGGCGCATAAAACGTTCTTTAATTATTAAATTAGATAGCATCTCTTATTTAACTAAAGAACAGGTGGATAACATGCGTAAAATCACATTGATTTCAGCATATTTAGAAAGTCAACAAAAAAAAATAGATGGTTACAACTCCAGCAATACCATTGACAAATCATTATTATTAAACGGAAGAAATTTGACCAATATTGGGGTGTTTAGAAAATACATAGAAACCTATTTAAAAAACCATTCGGCAATAAATGAAGACATGATGATAATGGCTAGACAATTAGCACCAACTACTCAAGGAATACCTTTAGAGATTTATGCGTTTAGTTCTGACAAACGTTGGGAAAACTATGAGTATATCATGGCAGATATTTTTGACCATTTAATTGCAGCTGTATCCTATTTTGACTTGGAACTGTTTGAATTGCCAAATAATAACAGTTTTAAGAACAATTAACCTATTAGTTTTTTTTGAAAATTACCACAACAATTAGGATGAATTTCTAATATGTTATAATGAGGTTACTCTTTTATGATAACTAACGATCCCTTACCTCCGGTATATAAGTTCCACATTTTTGACTGAATTATTGTACCGTCTTCTTCAACAATAACAAAATGACCTGTATTTGGTGATGCTGACCCTACGTTTAAAGCTGTAATATCTATTCTGTTTAAACCAGGTTCTAAATCAATATTTATACCAACAAAACGCCCTGTTAAATACCAGTTTCTTTTAACAACAACATCATTAACAACTATTTGAACATAATCACCATCAACACTTCCGAAGTCTCTACACTGAAAGCCTAAATAACTGCTCTTGGTTTTGAAATCGCCTAAATATTGGTCATACGTAGCAGATTTTTCATAGGCATTGTCTTTCCATCGTTTTTCCAATTCTTCACCAGCATCTAATAAATCCGTAGTAGTTTCTATACTAAACGAAATGGGGTCTTCCAAAGGGTTTTTTAAATCAAAACTGGGGGTATCATTTTCTTTTGTATTTAGTTGATATGATGATTGATTGCTTGGTTCATTGTCAGCAGGAAGAATGACACCATTACTTATAGTGTTATCTAAAATTTGAGCAGTTCCTATAACAGAATAGAACGCAGTTACAATTAAACAGATGTATAATTTCATATAAATTAACTTGGATGTAAAACTACTTAAAATGAAACAAATACAGTGCCATTTTAACAGGTCTTTAAAATATCGGATTATTTACATTGGTATTCTCGTCAGAGTTAAAGAGTTCATGACTATTGTCTAAATGAACAATTTTCTTTATTCCAAACTTAACGTCTTTCCGTTTCCAAAAACTACTGTTAGGATGATACACTTGATATTCTATTGGTATCACCTTTGATAACTTTCTTGAAATTAGGGTTTTATAAGTTCGTGTGCTTGCATTGATATAATAGTCAAATTTACGATAGCCTAAGAAATTCTCTAATTCTTTGTGATATTTTAAATCAAACCAACCATATAGCCAGAAATCGAGCTTTGTTTTTTCTTTTATATTTCTCCTAAATAAGTAATGTAATGAACTTTGAAAAGGCACAGGATTGTATAGCGTTACCTCATATGCTGTGGTTTCATCAAACGTAATTTGAGTCATTAATTTCCCGAAGGTTGATTTAAACAGTTCGAAAATACCCTCTAAAGGTCTTAACGCTTTAAAATCATCATCGTAATCAAACTCATTATGGTGAGGTGATTCTAAAATAAGGAGTACTTTTTTGTAATTTAACTCCGTTTTTCTTTTAAAATGCACTTGATTGCCATGAATACAGAAGGTCCAGTTTTTGACCAAATGCTCCTGCCTGAAAAACTTACTTTTCACAACTAAAAAATCATTTTCTACAATAAAAAAACGCTCATCAATTTTTGCATGATCTATATAACTTGCTTCTTGTTGCGTAATACTCATTATGCGTTGCCCTTTTCTATTATAAACCGGACTGTTTTTTATAATTTTCATATGATGAACTTATTAAATAGAAATCTTTTACAAAAGAAACAAAAATATGCTTCAAGAGCTGTTTTTGACAATAGATATTATAAATACTATATGATATTAACTACTATTAGAAATGTAAGTGTTTTACTTTTAGCTACATATACAGTATTAAGTGTCTTTGTGTTATCACGACTATTTCATGAAAAAAAGCACACTTATTATCTTTTAAAGTAAATCTAGAGTTTTACTAATATTTTAATATATTGCCCCCCTTATATTTGATTTTCAACAAGATAAGAAGTTATTCTTAACCACAAATTATGGGTTAATCACAACAATTTTGATTACTAAACAAATTATCAATATACTTTTGAGGCATAAAAAACTACTGTAACATACTTAAATACACTATTTTAAAATTTACCCCACCCCTTTATGAAATCTACTTTACACTTAGTATTATTATTTGTAATGCAATTAAGTTTTTCACAAACGACAACAATAAATTACACAGCTTCAAATCAAAATTTTGCAAACCCAGAAAGAGGGTTTTATCATCATACCGAAACAAGCTCTAGCAATTACTCTTCACTTTCTGTCAGTCAGTTAGAAAATTGGAGGGAAAATGAAAATGTAACTTTAATATTACGAATTTTTTATTTAGATGGCTTTATCAATTCATCAATTTCAAACACATATTTAAACAATATGCAAGCTGATTTTGATAAAATCAGACAAGCAGGTATAAAATGCGTTGTGCGTTTTGCTTATTCAAACAACACAAACGGTGCATATGATGCTTCAAAAGCACAGATGTTATCACATATCAATCAAGTCGCACCCTATTTAAGTCAAAATTCAGATATTATTTCTGTAGTTCAAGCTGGGTTTATTGGTGTTTGGGGAGAATGGTATTATACAGATCATTTTGGAATTAACCCAAATAGTACAGATTACGCGAATAGGAAAGAAATTGTTGAAGCACTATTAAACGCTTTACCAAATAATAGAATGGTACAATTGCGTACACCAGATTTTAAACGTAAAATGTATGATACGGCACCTATTAATGGTCTATTGCCAAATGAAAACAGTGCGTCAATTAATAGATTAGGACATCATAATGATTGTTTTTTAGCTTCAGCAACAGACTTTGGTACATATAACAATGTAGATGCTGAATACCCTTATTTAGAACAAGAAACTAAATATACAGTTATGGGCGGTGAAACTTGTGCTCAAAACGAACCAAGATCTGGGTGTACTACTGCTGTAGATGAAATGGAGCTTTTTCATTGGTCTTACCTAAATGCAGATTATCATCCTGAAGTTTTAAATGGTTTTGATACTAATAACTGTTTGGAGACAATACAAAACAGATTAGGCTACAGGTTAGAATTAAAGAATGGTAGTTTTCCAACCACTGTTACTACTAGCTTAGATATTAACATAAAACTATTTAATACAGGTTTTGCAAGTTTATACAACCCAAGAACTGCGTATGTTGTATTAAGACACATTGGTACAAATAATGAATACCAACTCCCTTTAAGCACTGACCCTAGAACCTGGGAAGCAAGTACATCTGAAATAAATTTAAGTGAAACTTTAATATTACCAGACGGAATTATTGATGGTGACTATAAATTATTTATGCATTTACCTGATGCAGACAACACAATAAGTTCAAGGCCAGAGTATGCAGTGAGATTTGCAAACACAAACCTGTGGGAAAGTACTACTGGATACAATGATTTAAAAACAACAATAACTGTTTCTAGTGAAATTCTTGCTGTTGAAGATGCTAGTATTGAAGCATTACATGCTAAAGTATATCCAAACCCTGCTACTGATAGTATTAAAATTGATCTAAATAATATTGCTAATTATTCAATTTCATTATATAATGTCATAGGGCAACACGTAAAAACAAATACTATACTTGAAACAACAAATTCATTAAGTTTGGATGTTAATCATTTAGAGAATGGTGTCTATATTTTAAAAATTGATACTGGTACAAGTACTATTTCAAAAAGGATAATTATAAATCACTAATACAGCATCAAATAGAATAGAAAAAAGGGACAATTATTGTTCCTTTTTTATTTTAAATAATATCGTAATCCAAAATTAAACTGATTTGAATAATACTCTGATTGAATATAATATTCTGCTGAAGTTTGAAAGATGTAATACTTTAAAAAACGAATAGATAATCTACCATTAAATCGTGTAAAGTAACCTGAATAATCATCACTAAAATGAGCTGCATCTGCTGTAAATAGAACTTTTGATATTTCTCGATTACCAATTTGACCACCAATACCTCCCCCCCCATATAAACGATTGTCAATTACCCAATACGGATATCCACTTGGTTGGCTTATTGACCCTATAGAATAGTTACTTTCAAAAAATGGGTAAAACGCAAGTTTTGATTTTTTTATAAAATGATATTGTATTTTTCCTGTTAATGATGCGGTAGAAACTGCATCAGAATAATAATTACCTTCAGCATACCCCGTAATTGTAATTGCTTTATTTAAGTTGTTTTCATAGTACAATCCTAGCATATTTCTGTAAATACTACTATTATAAGCTACCCCGTTTTTTACAGGAAATACATTATATTCTAACGATGAAAATGATTTCTTCTTTGACAGACTAGCGCCAAGTCCAAATTGGACAAACATCTTATCTTCTCTATCTTTTTCTATTCTTGTTTCAGACCAATATTGCAACTTGTTTGTTCTAGGGGTGTTTATTTTATACTGTAACCCAAACAATTCCTTATCAACATTATCTGTGCTTATAATTGATGTCTTTAAAGCGTACACATCACTATTTGTAAATGATATACTATGTTCAAATTTAGTTTTAATTGTCATAGTACTTATCCTTTCAAAAGAAGTGTTCCTAGATCTATCACTAGCAATAGCTCCTGTAAACGATACTGAATTGGAGTTTTTTAAGCGAATATGTTCAATTAAACTATCTTTTACCGTGATATTAAAAACTTTTGGGTGTTTATTAATAAGTTCTTTTTGCATGTTTGAAGGCATATATTTAACATCATTATTCAACATTTTTTTCAATGGCTTTTTAGCAGTAAACGATTCGGAAATTTCATCAGTCACTACCCAAGCGTTTTTAAAATCACCCAATGAATGGTGTATATATGCCATAGCAACTTTTGTTTTATTGTCTTCAGGGTGTAATTCTATATGTGTTTTATAAACGGCATGCAGTTTCTCATATTCTTCTAGGGTATATAACCAATCTAATTTAATTACTATATCTATTTCATTTGTATAATTTGCCCAATTGTAAGCGCGCTCTAAATCGTCTTTTTCATAATAATACCAAGCAATATCATCTGCAATGTCACTATAAATTTCTGATGGATTTATAGTATTCAATAGCGCTTGTGTATCAGACGTATTACTCCACAATATGTGTTTGATATAATTGTTTTTAGCAGATGGGCTTCCTTCAATTTCAGCTATCCGTTTTAAGTATGCTTTAATACGTTTTGAGTTTTCTTCTGTATTGTAAAACTTTATATATTTTGATAATAAATTTACATTATCAGGTTCAAATTTAATTTGCTCTAACAGCCAATATTCTTTAACTTCTTCTCTTGGATACCAAGATATTTTAGATAATTCTTCTGAATACTTTGCCGTTTCTAATGTTTCATTATCTGTGTAAAAACTATCAAGTTTTTTCCAAACATCTTGTTTCTTGTTCAGCCATGTATTCATACGCGCATAATTGTTCCAAGCAGTAGTGTCGATTATTTTTTGAGAGAACATTTGATCTTGTAATAGTTCTAAATTTTTCATCAAAATTAACTCTTCATTAACTTCAATTTCTTTTCTTGTCATGTCTTCATTAGAAGCTATTAGTTCTTTAAAATAAGAGTCATATTCATTTAAAACCTTATGTTGGGAATTAACATACACATCATTTTCCTCTTTAAACTTAGGGATTTGTAGTGACGGGGTATTCGTTTCTACATTAACTAAAACCCCTTTTTGAATTGACGTTTTATAATATTTTAACTCATTTGTCGTCAAGTATGTTTCTAAATTATTTAAATTATCATTTGTCACATAAACAAACCAATAATGTTTTTTTAAATGACTACCCCCCTTTTTTTTAACAGTATAATATTTATTACTATTTTGATGGTAATAATCTTCTGAACGCCAAGTATTAATAAGTGGTGCTCCAGCTTTGGCATTAATAAATTTGCTAAGCGGATAAGTACTTTTATGTTGTGATAATAGTTTCTTAAACCTAGGATATAACCCCATACTCCCATCTTTAGATTTATGCCAACCGTACCCTTTGGCGTTTCTATAGTCATAATCACCACTTGTTTGAATATTGCTTTTATCTATAATTTGATACACATCATCAGGATGCACAAAATGTGACCAAATACCTGTAAATAAATACACTGATTCTTTAACAAACAATTTCTCATTACTAAGTTCATATTCAGAAGTTATTCGTGGGCAATCAAATAACTTAGAATTATAGGGATCTATATCAAACTCCCTATCAGAACCTTGAGTTACCTCTCCTAAATAGTTGCTACACATATATTTTACTGTAGGCATATTCAATTTAAGCTTTTCTAAACCAATACTGTCAATAATGTTTGAAGGTGGTATGTATGAACTCGGTAAATCACCATAGCCTTCAACATTCCATTTTTTCTTAATTGTTTGTAACGCTGTTCCTATATAATCAGTGTTTTTCCATTCATTTTTTGTTAATGACACATGATTAAAACCATGAAGAGCTAATTCAAAATTTTGCTTCAAAACTTCTTTTGTAAAATAATTACTTAATGGGTTTGTGGTATTTCCTTTTTTTATCCTCTCCCATTCAGTAAATATAAATGGTGGAGTTACTTTTGAATTATAATCAAATGTTATTGTTGTAGTGTAATTAATGTCAAATTCTTGAGCTAGTTTTAGCATATCTGGCCACCAAATATGCTCCACAAAGTTTGACATTGTTAAATTGAATTCAGAAGCTATTGGCTCTTTCATTATATTATAAAGTGGCGCAGGGAAATCATCTAAATAGATTGTACTCACATTTGCAATTGGGTATGGAATACCTTCTAAAGAAGGTAAATACAAAGAAAACATTAAGCCCCTGAAGTATTTGTCAATAGTCATTTCAGTGTTAAAAAACACAACGTTACCTTTTCCTATATTCTGTTTTAAAACCACTCCATAATTTGGGTTATTTGATGCCGTTATTAAAGGGGTAACTCTTTCATTAAAATTTTCTAATTTATAACCATAATGTGCTTCAGATTTATAAATATCTAGTCCTTTAATATTTGGCAATAAAGGTGAAATTAATTTAAATCCAGCTGCAACATTATCATCTTGATAAGTGGCATCTAATTTAAAACCATAAAAGTAACTGAATCGTTTATCGGGTACTACGGAAGAAATAATTAAACTTCCACCCTGGGCAACA
Source organism: Flavobacteriaceae bacterium (assembly GCA_049614485.1). GTDB lineage: Bacteria > Bacteroidota > Bacteroidia > Flavobacteriales > Flavobacteriaceae. The sequence continues at coordinate 82,443 of JBMZDR010000006.1, read as the reverse complement.
AAATTTAATAATTTATGTACAGCTTGGTCATTTAATAACGTAGGATTATGAATATTAATAACCCTTACGCTTGATGCAATTTTAAAATTTGGGGAGTTCCAATGTAAAATATTTGATACTCTGAATGGAATTTTAGTGTAATCACATACTTTTTTAACATGCTTACTTTGACTTATATCTAATTTGTTTCTATAATCAACAACATACTCAATAACTTGTGCTTCTTCTAAAAAATGTTTTGAAGATTTTTGAAGCTCTACAGTCATTTTGCCATCTGTATTATTCTTAGCTGTAATAGCCTTTATATCCTTAAAAAATGTGTCTTTATAGGCTTCATTATCAGCACAACTCACACATAGTAAGATGAATATTATAACAACTAGGGCATATATTTTTGATTTAAAGAATGCTACCATAATTTTAGGTTTAACAATTAGCGACTTTTATATATCAGATCAACTATTTTACTTGATCTTGGTGTGTTTATGATTTCTAAAACTTCTAACTGTTCAGATTCATAAATTTTAGAAATGTTTCGTCCTTTTATCTGTAAATTTTGTAATTGTATTTCTGATTTTTCAGATGTTCTTAAAGGGTATTTTAAGCTATCAGTATTTTTATATTTAAAAAATAACACTGTTTCTGGCAACACATATTCAGGGTGCTTTTTTAATGTTTTTTTATCTTTTTTATACAATTGATAAATTGAATCTCTAGCAGTGTAATTTGTGTTAAAATCATTATAAGTGATAAAAAAATGTTTTTGAATGCTTAATACTTGTGTATCTGTTGTATTAACAACAGCATAGGTATAAGGCATAAAATCAGTATCAATTTTGTCATATATGTTTAATAAATCTTTTGAAAGCTGCGATGTTAATTCTGTGTTTTTATCTATTTGATCTTCAGAAATAACACACACACCGTATATAAATAACAGGCTTAGCCCAGAAGTTACAAGTCTCACAGTTGTTTGATAGTTCTTTATAATTAGTAAAGCTAATTTTATGAATACTATAAGGTTTATTCCGATAATTAATGGTGTTATAACCGACATTGATTTATAGAGTAAATCATAATCAATCATAATCAACTCTAATTTGGATAAGATTATTAATGCTAAATAATAGACTAAAAACAATGCCATTAATCTATTCTTTTTCTTATTTACAACATATATTTTAGTTAAAATTAACAGACCAATAACAGATGTAAGTGACACATAATATAAAAGTGTTTCATAGGGCAGTAACATATGAGGTGTATATGTGAATGAACTAATTGCTATTAAATTAACTTTTAGAAAGTGAACTAAGTTAAAGTATTCATCTATATGATTATATACTATTAGAATTACACTTATTGATAGTATAAAGGCTAGAAATGTTAATATTCTAGGTCTTAAATACAGTCTTATGGGTTGTAATAAATTTATAATTACAAAAGGGAAAACAATAATTAATAACACGAATATATTTATCAAACCAATGGCAAGTAGAGCTATAAAAATATAGATGAAATACAGATGGTTATTTGTAGTTATGAGTTTTGGCTTACCTATGTATACAAATAATGGTATTGCAAGTATTAATGCTGAGAATAAAGATTGATGTTGGGTAATATAATTTAAATTTATTGGAGTAATAATTAGTACTACCCCAAAAATCATTGCTGTTATAATTGGTACTGTATACCCTATTCGCCCAATTTTTTTAATAGCCCACAAAATAATTATAGACAAACAAATTGGTTGAAGTATTCCAAAAGTTTCTAAAGCAACCTCTGGACTTATATTTACAAGTTTACTATAAAAATTTATAAGAAAATACTCTCCTTCTACGACTGCTAAATTTTGAAATGTATTTTGAAAATTGTAGCTAATAACTTTTTGTAAGTCTTCCACCCATAATTCTGATAAAATATATTTATCATATTTAAATAAATCAACTCTAAAAAAGAAAATAATAAGGCTAACAGTAACAATTAATAAGATACTTTTAACCCCTTCATTTCTTTTTGATTTTGTGGTTTTTATTTTTACCCAATGTATTAAGGGGTGGTTTAATTCTATATGTTTAAGTAAAAACAAGATTCTTTGTTTTACTTTCTTTACCAATTGACGGTATATCAACACCAAGCTTTTAAAATTAAAGCTGTCAAATAAAATATATAGGGATAGAATAAAAATGGTGTTAAATAAATCATAACCATTTAGTAGAACTAATATATAAATGATTAGAATTGTTACGCTTCCATATTTAAACCATTTAGAAACTATAAAGTTTATAATATCAAAATCTTTAGGGTTATTTACAGTTTTTTTATAACAATAAAACAAAAACAACCATAGTAAAGCTAATCGCAGTATGCCTGTTGATATTGACGCTGATACTAACATATTGTTTTTTAGTTTTTAGAATAATTATTTATGGTTTGTAAATCTATTTTACCAATAAAATAAGACCATTTAGTATGTTTAACGCGAGATTCTATACGTTTATATAATTTATAATCACCTGCATATTCAATTAAAATAATTGGTAGTTTATAGCTCTTTCTATGCGCTTTTAATGTGTTGATATACTTGTTATAAGCAAGGTTTTCTCTAATGGCATAGGTGTTAGTTTTAAAACTATAATCACTAGCTACAGATTCAAATGCTAAGGCATTAATCAATTCATGAGTTTCATCTAATAATTGCAGCCCTGAATTTTGAATAAAAAATAACGAAGGGTACAGTGTTCTTAGTTCTGTTAAAAACAGAACCAAATCTTCCCTTTGATCAGATTGTTTTCCGTAGGTACTGTAATTATCAATATTATCTAAAAACAATCCGTCAAAACCTTTTTCTAGTTTTTCACTAATGATACATCTAAGCGCTTCTTTTGTTTCTAAGGAGCTTAAATTCAGATAATAGCTATTCCATATTTCGTTTTTATCAGTTACAAAATTTTTCAAAGCAGGATAATAATTTGCTTGTACGTTTACTTCTCCTAAACTGATATAGCAAAGCACAATTTCATTATGTTGTTTTATAAGGTTTACGTCATCTTTAGAATAATGTTCAGACTCTATAATAACATATTTATAACCTGTTATGTCTTTAGGATTTAACTTACCATAACAAACAAGAATATCGTTTTTACACGTGGCAAATACTGCCGTTGTAAAACAGAAAACACATAGAAGAGTTATATATTTAATAAGCAGCATAATAATAATAGTCTAAGTTTTTATAAAATTTTATACAATAATTAAGTGTTATAAGCATAAACGTTAACGCTCCTATTAGTAGCCCTACAACACTTAACTCATAAGTAAGCACTCTACTAATAAACATACCAACAGTTAAGTTTACTACTATTGCTATAACTAAAGCTTTAATGGCTTTTTTTGGTTGATTAAGAGTGAACATATATAGAGAGTTTAACATAGCCCAGGCTAGAAAAAAGTAGCCTATGCTTCCAATAATACACACATGAATACTTAGCTTATTTAACGACTCATTAAATTGTGATTCATAGCCCCAACTACTTGTTATGATAAAATAAATTAAGATAAAAATTAATAGCGCAGATATTATCAACATACCAATATGTTGCCAATATAATTTCAGTAAACTCTTACCAAATTCTTTACGGTTTTTACATTTTGTATTTTTCTGTCCTAAGTCTAAAAAATTTGAAAAAGATGCAATACTGTATTCTAGAACACCTGTAAGTAATAAGAAAACTAATACCGCTAAATCCATTCCTATTTCATAATCTTTCTCATAATAAATTATATAGGGGATGTTTCTGTTTAAGCTGGATGACCATGCGAGGATTCTATCAATAAATATAAATACATATACAAGTACTCCATAAATAAAATATTGATAATTGTGAAAAATTATTTTTTGGACCGCTATTGAAGTTTTACTCGTATGACGTTTTATGATTCTTTTATTAAAAAAGTATAATAAATAGCATTTAGAGAGTAGAATTGATATTGTTATGCCTACCCAGTGAGTAATGTAAATATTATATGCTGTAGTTTCTTTTAACACCAATGCAATTAAAGTCCCTATACCTACAGTTACAGAAACAACCCACCGCTGTTTTATAGTATGCATAGGTGCAAGTATTAAAAGTAATGTACCAATTAATAAAGCATATATAAATATTATTAACAGTACTGAGTATGGATATATGTTTACAAAAAGGTTTAAACAAAACATGACAATAAAAAAGACAACGATGCTCTGAATACCTACTTTAACTAAATAGTTTATCGTTTTATTCATCAAATTATAATTTTTATAATTCCAATAAAATGATGCTTGTCTACCAATAACTTGAACATAGCCACCTGTACAAATCATACCAATAATCACTCCTAAAACTACCGCTGTAGATTGTAATTGATTAAACCCAACATATGTCCATAATGAATACCCAAATAATACAATAGCAATAATTTGAACTAAAACCGGAATAAAATGCATTAAACCTAGAGGGTAATAAATTGCAAATAATTTGGCTTTAACTCTTAAATACCCTGATACTGGAATTGTATTCTGTTGTTTTTTGGGAGTTACTACTAAATCACTTGAAGTTTTTAATTTTAAGAATATTTCTGAAGCTAATTCTTTAAGTGAGTTCATGCCAAAATCAGGGGCAATATCTTTATCGCGTACCCCAATAGATTCAATGGTTGCCATAACTACATAGCAATTTACTGGCTTTCCTATTTTGTTTTTTACAAAAGCTAGTAATTCATTCTTGTTTTTTTGTTGAATCGTCATACCAAATAGTTATAATGCATTTTAGTTTGATCATAAGTATTGGTAAGCTCATTTATGAAGCTTCTTTTACTTCATTTTTAAATAGACTTAGGGCATTGTAGGCTATTGTCTCTTCTTTTTTATCTTTTTTACTTATTGATAAATATTCTTGTTCGTATTTTGTGATGAATGTATTAATGGTAAAATTATCAATTACTTTTTGTCTCGCATAAGCCCCTTTTTTCTGTCGAAGTTGCTCATTTTGTAATAATTCAATAACACTATTTCCTAATGCTATATAGTCTTTTGGTTTACATATGAATCCACTATTTTCATCTAGTGCTTCAGAAACCCCACCAACATCTGTTGCTACAACAGGTACTCCACAGCTCATTGATTCTAATACTGTGTATGGAAATCCTTCAGAAATAGACGTTAGTATTGATACATCTCCTTCAGAAAATAGCTCATGCGGCTTGTCATGATATCCTGCTAAGATGAAATTATTCTCTAAAGCAAGTTCGCTTATTAATGCTTCACATTCAGAAGTATATTCTGGTACAGCTGTCTTATCACCATAAACGAGAAACTTTACATTCGGAATTGTTTGCTTTACAACACTACAAGTCTTAATCATGGTGCAGATATCTTTTAGATCAAATATTCTTGCTGCGGCAACTACAGTTGGTATTCCTAATAAATGTTCAGGTTTTTGTTGTGGTTTAAATAGTAAATGATCAATTCCGTTATATATTATTCCTATTTTATCTTCATCAGCTCCATACATTTTTTCCCATTTCATATTAAACTTATTTACTGATAAGATTTTATCCGAATTGAAATAAGCTAATTTTGTAATACTTTCAGAAAACTTAATTAATAACTTTTTCAAGAAATATGAGTAATCAGAACTATTAATTGCTAATAATCGTTCCCTAATGAACACACCATGTTCAGATGTAATAATCTTTGAGTTGTATTTGTATTTTGCCACTAATGCAGGAATAATTGGAAAACCAGACAACGTAATATGTGCCACATCTGTTTTAGGGACATCAATTGATAATGGAATTAAAAATCGGTAAATCCAACGCATTCCAACTGTTAAATCATTAACTGAAGTGTTCTCAATATTGGTTTCTGACAGAAGTTTAACTGTAATTTCACAAAATGTATCCCAAACAATTTTACTTCTCATTGTTTGTTTATAATCGTATTTTTGAAAAAATAACCACATCTGATAAATAGTGTCATTTAAAAGAGGTAAGTCTGTTTCTTCTTGATAAAAATTATAAACTAAGTTCTTAAATAAAGGAATAAAGTGCTCTGATATCAGTTTACTTTTAGTTCGTTCTTTTCTATTTATAATTTTATAATACGCTTTACCATAATTAATATAATCATATGGTTCATATGGTGCCCATAATGGTACTTGAATAACATTTTTTACGGAGTTACTTAAGTCATATTTATATTCAGTTTCAAAATTTGCGTTAATAGAGTATAATGTAAAATCAACATGTTGAACCTTATTACACAACATATGCGCCCATGTAGACACTCCTCCTCCATTATAGGGGTAAGTTCCCTCTAAAACCATCAATACTTTAGTTCTTTGCAAACTCATATAGTTTATTTATATTATACTGTAATAATACGCTCTACAAGTAAAATTTTGTAGAGCACGTAAGTGAGTAATTCTTTTTTAATTAAGAAAAGGAATTAACCTTACTAAATAAATTAATCGTTTTTTTTGGGTTTGCTATATATGTATTTTAATCAGACATATATTACATAGTTTGTCTAATAGACTAAAGTTAAATTGAGGAGAGTTTTGTTTTAGATAAAAAACAACTGACTTAAAGTTAATATCTTAAAGTCATACTAACAAATATTTAAGTGATTATTATTAAAAATCACTTAAATTAATCAAGTTTATAATACCCACATTTTAAATATGCGCCTTCGGGAAAGCTTTCTATTTTTGGATGATCACTATCATGAAACGTTTTATCAACGATTTCAAATTTTCGAGAAGAGTTTTGAATTTCTGCTTCACAAATATCAAAAAAATCTTCCGATGTAATTCGAGAAGAACATGATGCGAGTACTAGCAATCCGTTTTTTGACACCAACCTTGCCCCTAATCTTGCTAATCGTGAATAGCTATGTTTTGCGCGGTCTATTTCTTTGCTACTTTTTGCAAAGGATGGCGGGTCAATTACAACGATATCAAATGTTTTGTTCTCTTTAATCAATTGGGCTAAACCTAAAAAAGCATCTGCCGCTATTGTTTTATGTGTCCCTTTATATGTATTGAGTTTACCATTATTAACTGCCATTTCAAGTGCTTGTGCACTAATATCTAAACTTGTTACTTCTGATGCTCCATTTGCTAAAGCATGTACTGAAAACCCTCCAGCATAAGAAAACACATCCAATACTTTCTTGTTTTCAGACAATTCACCAACACGTTTTCTATTTGCTCTATGGTCTAAAAAATAACCTGTTTTATGTCCATAAATCACATTCGCTGAAAAATTTACACCATGTTCTGTAAAAACAACAACATTATCGTTTAAAACACCATGAATGACTTGCCCATCTTGTAAACCATAGGTCTCTTTAAGTTTTTGAACATTTCTACTCATCCGCAACACAACAGTGTCACATGAGCTGTAGTATTGTAAATTTGTTATAATACTTTTTAAATAAGGAAACCATATAGCGGAATATATTTTAACCACCAATACATTTGCATATACATCAGCAATAAATCCAGGAAAACCGTCTGCTTCACCAAAAATAAACCGATAACTGTTAGTATCAGTGGCTAAAAGTTCTTTTCTTTTTTCAAAAGCAGTGCTTATTTTACTTTTATAAAACTCATCATTTAACGTAATTGGTTTTAAAAATTGCAATAATTTTATACGTATTGGAGAGTTTGGATCATACAGACCACAGGCTAAAAACTTATTTTTTTTATTATCATATACTACTACTACGTCACCAGCGTTACCTTGGTTGTTTAGTTTTATAATACTATCATCAAAAACCCATGGATGCCTTTTTTTAACCATACGCTCAGCTTTTGGACGTAGTTTTACTGAAATAATTTTACTAGTAATATGTGGTAGTTGTATCATTTTAAACAAATAGGTATTTGGCAAAAGTAGGAAATTAAACTTTTAATTTTGTACACATAAAAAAAAGCTAGTAACAAAATAGTTACTAGCTTTTACAATTAAGTTATTTAAAAAGTTATTCTTTAATTAATTTTGTTACTAGTTCACCATCATCTCCTTTTATATGAACTAAATACACTGCTTTTTCTAAAGACATTATATTAATTAACGTATCTGATTCTGTAGTAGATAAATCAATTACTTTAATTACTCGTCCAGCAACATCATAAATTACGGCCTCATTTAGTTTTAATTGATTAGGGTTTATGATATTTACAGTATTAGTAGCTGGATTTGGGTACATAGTTACTCCGGCAGCTTCTAAAACACTATCTTCAGTTGTTAAAGGGGCTTGTGCGGTAAACTTAATGTCATCAATTGCGATGTCAGATTCATAACTATTTCCTGTAACCCCTCTGACTCTTAATTTTATAGATTGTCCTGTATAGGCCGATAAATCTACTATTAGTGTTTGCCATGCCGTACCTTGATCTCCAGAAATTGGTGCAATAATATCTGTTTGCCACCCACCTGCTGAAAATAAATCTATATGTAAACTTCCCATGTTTATACCAGACATATGATAAGCCAATTCAAAATTATAGTTTACATCTAAGCTCACACAGCTACTTTCTAATATGGCCGTTTGAACATAACACCCAGAAGCTTCTGTATATGCATATTTACCTCCTCCAGTTCCTGGAGAGTAATCAGTTGTTGGTCCTGTACCTGTTGAAGGTGTTCCTCCTGCATCAATTCTCCAATCTATTGTATCATCTACCCCATTGGTTAAATTTGTCCACAGTCCTGAAAGATTACATACCGCAGTTCCACAATTTGATGCTGTACTACAAGTAGTTTCAGATTCAAAATCATCATTAAAACCTGTTGCTACAGTAGCATTATCTACAGTTATATATGATGCTTTAGTGTGTGTATTATTACCGTTAACATTAGTAGCTGTTAACTCAACAGTATAGGTTCCTGTAGCAGTAAACTGAACTTCAATATTTTGTGAGCTTGCTGTTGTACCACCAACAAAATTGTAAGTAGCAGGCGTAATTGTCCATGACCATGTTGTAGGTGTGAAAGCTGAATAATCTGTAAACACAAAATTATTCCCTAAACATCCTGAAGTAGCGTTAGCTTCAAAACAAGCTAAAGGTTGAACTGTACCAGGGTCTTTCAAATCACTTTTCCATAAACCTTGTCCGTAAGTACTTGCATATAACATAGATTTACAGATGTCTGTAGGTGCTTGAATTTCTAATTCTGTAACTTCTAAATTAGCTAAACCTGAGGAGTATGGCTCCCAATCAGCTAAATTATTATCTTTATAATAGACACCAACATCCATACCTACATACATTGCGCCGTTAGTGCTATTATGATCAATAACAATAGTATTTAATGAGATATTTGGTAGGCTTCCCGACACATTTACCCAATTAGCTCCACTGTTAGTAGACTCGTAGATGTCGTTATTAATTGCAATAAAAAGATGTGTAGGGTCACTTGGGTCAATTTCTATATCTTTAGGTTCGTTTGACACAGGTAAACTTGCTCCTAAATCTGTCCAAGTAGGACTTACAGATGTTGCATTGTTTGATCTGTATAGTCTATTGTTATATCTTGACACATACATCACATCACTATTTGATGGTGCTATAGCGATATCACGTATATTGCTAGATCCTGAAAAAGATGATATTTGCGACCATACTATTGCATTGGCTGCAGGTGTTTTTACATCATTAGAGCGCCAAATATTTTTATACCCAACAAACATTCGTGCTGCATCATTTGGGTCAAGTTTATATGGTGTAACCCAATCACCAGATTCAGTTATACCATTAAAATTTTCTTCAGCAATAGTACTAAAATTTGCTCCGTTATTAGTTGATCTTCGGATGTCACCATAGTATAATGCACCATACATAAAGTTCTCATCGGTAGGGTCAATAATACATTCCATACCATCACCTCCTATTTCTGTTATAAAATTATCATCTCTACTAATTCCTGTTCCGTTATCTTGATAACCATTAATCACTAACCCTTCTTCAGTTTGTGAAACTCCAATTTTATATACTTGTGCAATTGCTAAACCACTACTTAAATCTTCCCAAGTAGTTCCTTGATTTGAAGAGATATATAAACCTCCATCATTACCACTGTATACATTATTAGTGTGAGGTGAAAACTCTAAGGCGTGCTGATCAGCGTGAGCGCCATCTATAGCTCCTGAAGGCCCAACCCAATAGGATGTACATGTCATGGTTGTACCTCCATCAGTAGACTTCCACATATTTACCCCTCCGGTATATATAATATTAGCATTCATTGGATCTGCAGCAATTACCGTATCATACCAATACTGACTTCTTGTATCTGATCCGTCTACAGGATACCCCATAATATTAGGTGTAGTTGTTCTTGTAGAAAAATTAACTCCACTATTTTCTGACCTGTAAATACCTTTTAAACCTGATCCACCAGCAGCTAATAAGTATACCCAATTTGGTTGGTTAGCAGAAACTGCTATAGCCAAACGTTGTGTTCCTGTAGGCACACCTGATGTTATTTGTGTAAAAGATTGACCATTATTTGTTGAACGGTTTAATGACGAACCTGCTGCATAAATAATATTTGAATCTGTTGGATGAAAAGCAATATCTTTACATGAAGAAGCCGTTGTAGTATAGCTCCAATTTGCTCCTCCATCAATCGAACGGTATACCCTACTACTACTTGATGAAGCTATTAATATGTTAGGGTTATTAGGATCCATTAAAATTTCATAAACGGTTCTGTTTCCCATTCCATTATTTCTAGGTTGCCATGAAATACCTCCATCGGTACTTCTCCAAACACCATACCCTGGTGAATCTCCACCATCACGGTCACCTGTACCTATATATATAGTAGAAGGTGTAACGGGATCAATAACAATACTTGACACACCTAATCTTGTTAAGCCACCAGAAAACTCTGCCCATGTAGTACCATTATCTGTTGTTTTCCAAACTCCACCTGCTGGTGCACCAACAAAAATTGTATTAGGGTCAGTTGGATGGAATGTGATACAATTTAATCTACCATTACCATTTAATTGCCCTGTTCCATTTACGGGAGCTGGTATTGGGCCTACTATTTCCCATGAGCCGTTTCCAGAGGTATAAGTTCTTGATGCAGTATTGTTTATTGAATTAGCTCTGTTATAGCGCTCCATTTCACGTAAGACATGTCCATTTGGAGGAAAGTTTCCAAATTCATCAACTCTAGACTCCCAATAGTATTCCCAGCGCTTAAATTGTTTTATCCCTGAGCCTTTAGGGAATTTCGTTCTTCCATCCATGATGGAATCATAATAACGGGTAAAATCTTCTTGAATTTCAATAAAGTTCGCTGAGCGATCAAACATCATTTCTTGCCACTTATCTTGTGAAAAAGCTAATGATGAACATAGAAAAAAGAATAGTAAGTAATTTTTAATCATAGGTTTAGGGATTAAATTAAACAGTTTCAAATATACTTTAATTTATTTAAAATGTATACATTATAAAAAACCAAAAAAAAACACCATCAATATGATAGTGCTTTTTCTTGTTAAAAATTGTTAAGTGCTTTATAGCTTTACTTTTTCATTTTTATAATTAAACAAGTTGTCAACATCCATTTCTTGTACTTTACCTAGTTTAGATAAAGCCTTCATGTCTACATCTTTTTTATTACCTATAACTAAAACATTATATTTTTCACCTTTAATGTTTTTATTGAAAAAATCTTTCAAATCTGTCATAGACATATTTTTTATTGTGTTATACATCACTTCTCTGTTATCATTATCGATTCCAAGTTTTTGTAAACGTTCATATGACCAAAATATATTAGATTTTGTAATACGTTGCGCTGCAATTTTCTTTAATGTTGCAGCTTTTGCAGCTTCAAATTGCTCTTCAGCTTCAGGCATGTCATTCATTAAATCCATCATAGCATTTACTGCTTGCTCCATTTTATTAGCCTGAGTACCTACATATGCCATAACATAGTTTGCATCGCCTTTTTTAGAAGCATTTCTGTAACTAGAAAACGCTGAGTATGCTAATGATTTTGATTCTCTAATTTCTTGAAACACTATTGAAGATAGTCCGCTACCAAAGTAAGTATTAAATAACGTTGATGCTGCAATATTTTCAGCTTTAAAAGGCTCTCCTTTTGCTAGTAATAACATTTCTGCTTGTACCATGTCATAGTTCACATAATACACATTACCTCCTGTTTCTAGCTCTTTATACTCTACTGGTTTAGGATATTCTTTTAAAACTGCAGGAATTTTATGTTTTTCATTTAATGCAGTTACAGCTTTAGATACATCTTTACCATAATAGAATATACGCTGTTTATAATTACGTAAGTCTTTAACTATGCTCACTAATTCATCTGGATTAATAGCTTCTAATTCATCTAATTGATAGATGTTACGCAAACGAGAATGTTCTCCATATTGTCCATAACTATACAATCCGCTCCAAAGAATATTTCCTTTTTGAGTTTTGTTATCATCTCTACCTTTTGCTATTTTTTCTACATATTTATTATATGTTTCTTGATTTGCAACAGCATTTTCCCATAAATGTTCTAACAAAGTTAACCCTTCGTTTAAATTCTCTTTTAAACCACTTATTCCTACATAAGATTTATCATTACCAGTATTAACATGATAATTAATACCTAGCTTATAAAACTCTTTTTTTAATTGCTCTGGTGTATACTTATCTGTTCCTAAATAATCTAAATACCCAACAGCCAATCCTAACTTCTTATCGTTGTCTTTACCCATGTCAAAAATAATATTCAAATCAAACAGATCATTATTTTTATTTTCAACATAAGATACGTTTACGCCATTTTCTAAACTCGTCTTTTTTAACTCTTTATTGTAGTCAATAAAAAGTGGTGTGATGTCTTTAGATTTTATGTTTTGAAAATTTTTCACAAACTCAGACTGCTTTCCTCTATTCAAGTTTACTGGGGTAATACCTGGGTTTTTTACTTTTGCTATATTTACATCTTCACCTTTACGTTTATAGGTTACGACATAATTATTCTTGTAAAAAGAGTTAGCAAAATCTACCAAGTCTTGTTTATTAATTTTCTTTAACTCATCTAAAAACGCTACTTTATCAGTCCAGTTTTCATGATGAATAAAGGCATTATAGTACGCACTTGCTAAAGCGGTATTATTTTCATATTGACGTGTTTGAGATAATTTTAAATCATTTACTACAGCTTCAATCATCCATTCATCAAACTCCCCTTTTTTAAGCAACTCTATTTGTTGTAATAGCAAATCTTTAACGTCATCTAAAGTTTGTCCTTCCTTTGGAGATCCTGTAAATTGGTGATAACCATAGTCATTTAAAAACGTTGGAGAACATCCAGCACGTTGTACCACTTGTTTTTGATTTAAATTTAAATCAATTAACCCAGCATTTCCATTAGCTAAAATCATATCTGCCAAGGTTAGCAATTTTTCTTGTTTTGAACCAATTGCTTCAGAACGAAATGCAACAGACACGCTTTCTGCCGTTGGACCAAATACCTCTTTAACAATAGGTTCTGTAATAGGTTGCTCTTTTGGTAGTTCAGGGTGTACAACCTCTTTGCGCTCCATTTTTCCAAAGGCAGTATCTACCATTGCAATAGTGTTATCAAAATCAAAATCACCTACTAATACAATTGCCATATTATTTGGCACGTAATACTTGTTAAAGTAGTTATGAATATCAATCATAGATGGATTTTTTAAATGCTCTGCAGTACCGATTGTTGATTGTTGCCCATATGGATGGTTAGGAAACAGTCCTTTAAGCATTGCAGCATAACTTTTTCTAAAGTCATTATCTTGTCCTCTATTAAATTCTTCAAATACAGCTTCTAACTCAGTATGAAATAAACGCAATACTAATTCACTAAATCGTTCACTTTCTACTGTAAGCCATTTTTCCAATTCATTTGCAGGAATTTTATTTTTATAAACCGTTTCTTCAAACCATGTATGTGCATTTGTCCCTTCGGCTCCCAATGAACTAATCATTTTATCATACTCGTTAGCTATTGAATGATTTGACGCTTCCAAAGAAGCTTCATCAATTTGCTTGTATAGTGCTATTTTCTTTTCAGGGTCTTGCTCTGCCCTATGCAACTCATAAAGTTTTGCAATTTTTTCAAGATGTGCTTTTTCTTCCTCCCAATTTACGGTTCCTATTTCATGCGTCCCTTTAAACACCATGTGTTCTAAGTAATGTGCTAAACCTGTAGATTCTTTTGGGTCATAATTAGATCCTGCACGAACGGCTATGTAGGTTTGAATTTTTGGTTCATCAGTATTTTGACTTAAGTATACTTTTAAACCATTATCTAAAGTATATAAACGTAAACCAGTAGGGTCATTCTCTACTGTTTCATACGTGTATCCTTTAGCATCTTTCTGCTGATTAACAGCATAGGTTTTTTTTTGATTCGCTTCATTTGAAACGTCTGATTTCTTACAACTTGCAACTATAAGAAGGCATAATAGCAAGAGGCTTGTTAATTTTTTCATTTTGGTAATTGATTATAGTTGGTTAAAAATAGAGATAAAAAAAACGCTATCATAAATATGATAGCGTTTTAACAACTTTTATGTGTTTATTAAGCATTTACACCTAATACTTCAGCAACTTTAGCTCCAATTTCAGCTGGAGAGTTTACAACGTGAATTCCACAATCTCTCATAATTGCTTTCTTAGCTTGCGCAGTATCGTCAGATCCACCAACTATTGCACCAGCATGTCCCATTGTACGTCCTGCAGGAGCAGTTTCACCAGCAATAAAACCTACAACTGGTTTTTTACTTCCGCTAGCTTTATACCAGTTTGCAGCATCAGCTTCTAACTGACCTCCAATTTCACCGATCATAACAACTGCTTCAGTTTCTGGATCATTAATAAGTAATTCTACAGCTTCTTTAGTAGTTGTTCCAATAATTGGATCTCCACCAATACCGATTGCAGTAGTAATTCCTAAGCCTTCTCTTACAACTTGATCAGCAGCTTCATATGTTAATGTTCCTGATTTAGATACAATTCCGACATTTCCTTTTTTGAATACAAAACCTGGCATAATACCAACTTTAGCTTCTCCTGGAGTAATTACCCCTGGGCAATTTGGTCCAATTAAACGAGCGCTACTAGCTTTAACATAGTCATTGGCTTTAATCATATCAGCTACAGGAATACCTTCAGTAATTGTAATAATTACTTTGATACCTGCATCAGCAGCTTCCATAATTGCATCTGCAGCAAATGCTGGTGGCACAAAAATGATAGTTGTGTCTGCTCCTGCTTTTTCTACTGCTTCTTGAACCGTATTAAAAACTGGTTTTCCAAGGTGCTCTTGTCCGCCTTTACCAGGTGTAACTCCTCCTACAACATTTGTTCCATAATCAATCATTTGACCGGCATGGAATGTTCCTTCACTACCTGTGAAACCTTGAACTATAATTTTTGAATCTTTATTTACTAAAACACTCATTTTTTTGTTTTTTTATAATTGTTACAAATGTAATTTTTTCTTATTAAAATTTGTCTATTTCCTTTGAAAATTTCATAGCGGCATAGGCATTATTATCGATTGCATTTTCATCAGCCAGCTGACTCATTTCATAACACTTATACAACAAGTCATCTTTCAACTCCCAAATAGAAATAAAATGTGCTAAACAAATTTCTTCATCAGGGTTTTCAAATGTGACTACATAATATGTGTAACGAATAGTTACTGAGTTATCTTCTGCTATTAAATGGCTGATATCTGTTCTTAAGGATTTATAAGACACAGACACCTTTTTACCGTGATTTATAACATCCTCATACTTTAAGTTTATAAATCCATCACTACTGCTCCATAATATTTCACATTCAGGATGAAGGTATTTTTTTAAAACTTTTTCATCTTTATAGAAATTAGATTCATAAAACGATTTTACTAGCTCTTTTGGATTCATAATCTTATTTCAATTTCTTTATTAATTCTGGTAGTTTTCTAATATAAGCCATTTCTTTAAAGCGTTCACGAGCCTCTACAGCAGGTGAGCCAAAGTATTTCTTATTTTCATCTGTAGAATGCCCTAAACCTGATTGCGCAAAAATCTCTGTACCTTTTGCTATAGTTATTCCGCTTTTTACACCTACTTGTCCCCAAAGTATTACTTCATCTTCAATAACCACACAACCAGCAACACCAACTTGAGATGCAAATAAACATTTTTTACCAACAATGGTATCATGCCCTATTTGTACTTGATTATCAAGTTTTGATCCAGCACCAATTGTAGTTGAAGCCGAAACACCTCTATCAATAGTACACAGGGCACCAATATCAACATTATCTTCAATTACAACATTTCCGCTTGAGAGTAACTTATCTCTAAATTTTGGTCTGTTTTTATAATAAAATGCATCTGCACCAAGCACTGTGCCTGAGTGAATAGTGACATTGTTACCGATTACAGTACCATCATAAATAGCTACATTTGAATGAATTAAACAATTATCACCTATAGTCACGTTATTGCCTATAAATGTATTAGGTTGAATAATCGTATCTTTTCCTATGACTGCCGAATCTGCAACTGTTTTATATGCTGCTTCAAAGGGTTTAAAATAGTTTGCTAACTTATTGAAGTCTCTAAACGGATCATCAGAAATCAGCAATGCTTTTCCTTCCGGACACTCAACTTCTTTATTAATTAACACAACTGTAGCAGCAGAATTTAATGCTGCATCATAATATTTAGGATGATCAACAAAAACAATATCTCCAGGTGTTACCACATGAATTTCATTAATTCCTAATACAGGGAAATCATCTGCGCCAACATATGGCGTATTAATAATTGTAGCAATTTGTGCTAAAGTATGTGCTTGAGGAAACTTCATTACTCCTTAACGCGTTCTTTGTAAGTTCCTTTTTCTGTTTCTACTTTAATTTTATCTCCTTCATTAATAAATAAAGGCACATTTACAATTGCACCAGACTCTACAGTTGCTGGTTTTGTAGCATTAGTAGCAGTATTTCCTTTAACTCCTGGTTCAGTATGTGTAACTTCTAAAATTACTGTTGCAGGCATATCAACAGATAATGGCATTTCATCCTCTGCATTAATTAATACTGTTACAACCTCACCTTCTTTTAACAAACCTGGGTTATCGATTGCGTTAACCTCCAAAGTAATTTGATTATAATCTTCTACATTCATAAAGTGAAAAGAATCACCTTCTGGATATAAAAACTGAAACTTTTTAGTCTCTACACGAACATCATCTAACTTTCTTCCAGAAGGGAATGTGTTGTCTATAACCTTTCCTGAGGTTACACTTTTTAATTTAGTTCTTACAAACGCTGGTCCTTTTCCAGGTTTTACATGTAAAAATTCAATTATTTTGTAAATATCATTGTTATATCTGATACACAATCCGTTTCTAATATCTGAAGTAGTTGCCATAATTTTCTTTTTTTAATTTGATTTAAAATATCCTTTCATTATACCTCGTTTTGAATTTTTAATAAACATTAAAATTTCATCACGTTCACTAGAGGCTTCCATTTCTGCTTCAATAACAGCAGCAGCTTGTGAATTATTAAATTTTCCTTGGTATAAGATTCTATATATATTTTGAATTTCTCTTATTTTTTCTATTTCGTAACCTCTTCTACGTAAACCAACAGAATTGATTCCTACATACGAAATTGGTTCTCTTGCAGCTTTTACAAAAGGAGGTACATCTTTTCTTACTAGAGTACCACCAGTAACAAAGGCATGATTACCAATTGAGCAAAACTGATGTACTGCTACCATACCTGCTAGCACAACATTATCACCAACGGTAATATGACCTGCTAAAGTTGTGTTGTTTGAGAAAATACAATTGTCACCTACAAAGCAATCGTGAGCAATATGACAATACGCCATAATCAAACAGTTATTACCAACAACTGTTTTCATCTTATCCGTAGTTCCTCTATTAATAGTAACACATTCACGAATTGTCACATTATCACCAATTTCAACGGTGGTATCTTCATCATTATACTTCAGATCTTGTGGTGCTGCAGAAATTACTGCTCCTGGAAAAATATTACAATTTTTACCAATTCTGGCACCTTCCATAATGGTCACGTTAGAACCTATCCAAGTTCCTTCACCAATTGTTACATTATTGTGTATGGTTGTAAATGGTTCAATAACAACATTTTTGGCTATTTTTGCACCAGGGTGTACGTATGCTAATGGTTGATTCATAATTTGATTACTTTTTTTTAGCTATTTGCGCCATTAATTCTGCTTCAGCAACAACTTTTCCATTAGCATAAGCATAGGCTTGCATATGGCATATTCCTCTTCTAATAGGTGATATTAAATCACACTTAAATATTAATGTATCACCAGGCAGTACTTTTTGTTTAAATTTAACATTATCAATTTTCATAAAGTATGTTAAATAGTTTTCTGGGTCTGGTACAGTACTTAGAATCAAAATACCACCAGTTTGTGCCATTGCTTCAATTTGTAATACTCCTGGCATTACAGGTGCTCCTGGAAAATGCCCTACAAAAAAAGGCTCATTCATAGTTACGTTTTTCACACCAACTACCCCACTATCTGTTAGTCCTATAATTTTATCAACTAACAAAAATGGTGGTCTATGTGGCAACATACTCATGATTTGCTCAACGTCCATTAATGGTGGTTGGTGCAAGTCATACGAAGGCACTTTATTACGTTTTTCCTTTTTGATTATCTGTGCCATTTTCTTGGCGAATTGTGTGTTTACAAAATGGCCAGGTTTTGAAGCAATAACTTTACCTCTAATACGCGTACCTATTAAAGCCAAATCACCAATAACATCTAATAATTTATGACGGGCAGCTTCATTTGAGTGGTGTAATGTTAAGTTGTCTAAAATTCCATTTGGTTTTACAGACACAGCATCTTTATCAAATGCTTTTTTTAACTTTTCCATTGTAGCTTCGGAAATCTCCTTGTCTACATATACTATAGCATTATTTAAATCACCACCTTTAATTAATCCATGATCCAATAAGGCTTCTATTTCATGTAAAAAACTAAAAGTTCTTGAATCTGAAATTTCAGCTTTAAAATCTGACATGGTTTTTAAGCTTGCATTTTGTGTTCCTAAAACTTCTGTACCATAATCTACCATTGTAGTAACTTGATACTCACTTGAAGGAATCACTGTAATTTCACAACCTGATTCTTCATCAAGGTAAGAAATCACCTCTTTAACAATGTATTCGTCAATTTCAGCATCTTGTTCTAAAATTCCAGCTTTTTCAATAGCTTCAACAAAATACTTAGACGAACCATCCATAATTGGAGGCTCTGGAGAATTCATTGCTATTAAACAGTTATCAACTCCTAAACCAACTAATGCTGCTAATACATGCTCAGATGTGTTTATCTGTACACCTTTAAAATCGATATTTGTACTACGCTGAGTATCTGTTACATATTCTGCTTTTGCAGGAATAATTGGCGCATCATCTAAATCAACCCGTTGAAATGCATAACCATGATTTTCTGGTGCTGGTTTAAATGTGATAGTCACATCTTTACCCGTATGAAGTCCCACTCCTGTGAGCGAGATTTCACTTTGCAATGTCTTTTGTTTTACAACAGTATTACTCATTGTTGTTTATTTTTTTTTCTAATTTATTTAACTGACTTACTAGTTTTGGTAAGTTTTTAAAATGCACGTATGATTTCACATAATTGCTATAATCTATTGCTGGCGAACCATACAATTTTTCTCCATCTTTTACACGATGTCCAATACCGGCTTGCGCCTGTACTTTAATGTTATTGCCTATTGTTAAATGCCCGGCTACGCCAACTTGGCCACCAAACATACAATATTTTCCTATTTTAGTAGATCCTGCTATACCTGTTTGTGCAGCAATTACAGTATGTTGATCAATCTCTACATTGTGTGCTACTTGAACTTGGTTGTCAATTTTAACACCTCTTCTAATAATTGTAGAGCCTAAAGTTGCCCTATCAATTGTAGCAGCAGCACCAATATCAACATTATCTTCTAAAATAACATTTCCTATTTGTGGAACTTTTTGAAATTCACCGTTTTCATCTGGTGCATAACCAAAACCATCTGCACCTATAATTGCACCACTATTTATAGTACAGTTACGTCCTATGACAGTTTCTGAATATAATTTAGCCCCAGAAAACACCGTAGTATTATCACCAATTGTAGTGTTATCACCAATATAAGCGTGTGGATATATTTTTACATTATGCCCAAGAGTTACATTTTCACCAACATAAGAGAATGCGCCTAAATACACATTATCACCATATTTTGAAGAGTTTGCAATAAAACTTGGCGATTCAATTCCTACTTTATTATTCTTAACTTCATTGTAATACGCTAATAGTTTTGAAAACGATTTATAAGCATCATCAACTTTTATTAAAGTTGTGGACAGCTCATTTTCAGGTTCAAAATCTTTGTTCACTATAGTAATCGTTGCCTTGGTTGAATAGATGTGTGGGGTGTATTTTGGGTTGGCTAAAAATGTTAGCGCGCCCTTTTCACCTTCTTCTATTTTAGCTAACTTTGATACTTTAGCCTCAGGATTACCTAGAATTTCTCCTTCCAAGATGCCTGCTATTTGTTCTGCTGTAAACTCCATTATCCGCAAATATAAAAAATTGTTATAGCTCTTTCGGGTAACATACAAAGTATTTTTTAACAGGCTTTGATAAAACTCTTAAATTCAAATGGTCTGAGGCTTCTGTAGCCTCAATTACCTTACCTTTTTTAGAAAGTATCTTTATACCTTCTTTAGCACTGTCATATGCTTGATTTGATACTGTTGACTTGTACACAAAGTAATTGACCTCATGATCTGACAAGCCATATTTATCTTTTGTCTTTTGTTGTAGTTTTTGAAACTTGTCAGCAGAAACCTCTTCTTTTGTCAGCTTAACTTTGAGTAAATTTCTGTTAATAATCATGCTTGATAAATTCGATAAAACAACGTCATCATGATCTATCCATGATTTCATTGCTGCAACAATATCATAGTCATCTAATTTTGAAAATATATCTAACGTTTCTTGTTCAAAATTAGAGGCGTCTATTTTATGTTGTAAGAAATAACTGAAAGGTTTGCTGGCCTCTACTTTAACACCATTTTCCACTAATTCCTTTGCACGTTTTAAAACTCGTACCAATAAGCTTTCTGCCACTAAACTGGTTTTATGCAAATAGACTTGCCAATACATCAAGCGTCTTGCTAATAAAAACTTCTCTACAGAATATATTCCTTTATCCTCAATAACCAATTCATTATCAACAACATTTAACATGGTAATCAATCGTTCTGAGTTGATATTTCCTTCTGCTACACCTGTATAAAAACTATCCCTTTTCAAATAATCAGCCCTATCCATATCTAATTGACTGCTTATCAGTTGATTGAAAAACTTACGTTTATAAGCCCCTTTAAATATTTCAATAGCTAAAGATAATTTCCCGTCAAATTCAGAATTCAACTGATTCATAAACTTTAAAGAAATTTCTTCATGAGTAATTCCTTCAACAATACTATGCTCCATAGCATGAGAAAATGGTCCGTGCCCAATATCATGCAATAAAATAGCCAATAATAGCGCTGTACTTTCCTCATCAGAAATGACAACTTTTTTAAACTGTAATACTTTTATCGCATTATTCATCAAATGCATACAACCTAAAGCATGATGAAATCTGGTATGATGTGCCCCAGGATAAACCAAGTATGTCAACCCCATTTGTGACACACGTCTTAAGCGTTGAAAATACTTATGTTGAATAACATCAAAAATAAGTTCGTTAGGAATTGTAATAAAACCGTAAATTGGGTCGTTTAATATCTTAAGTTTGTTGTTTGAATTCAAAAGCTATGGTTTTTGACACTTGTACTGACAAACTTAATAATTTGTTTAGTATTTTAACTGTTGAATAATTTTTATTTTATATGAATAACATCAAGATTCTTTGGGTAGACGACGAAATAGACTTATTAAAACCTCATGTGATTTTTTTAGAAAAGAAAAACTGTGAAGTGACCACCTGTTTTAGCGGTGCTGAAGCACTAGAAATTATTGAAACCCAAAATTTTGATATCATTTTTTTAGATGAAAATATGCCTGGTTTAACTGGCTTGGAAACATTATCTGAAATAAAAGAGCGCAAAGCACATATCCCTGTAGTCATGATTACTAAAAGTGAAGAAGAGCACTTAATGGAGGAAGCCATCGGTTCTAAAATTGCTGATTACCTCATTAAGCCTGTTAATCCTAATCAGATATTACACAGTATTAAAAAGAACTTAGATTTTTCAAGGTTGATCTCTGAAAAAACCATGTCTAACTATCAACAAGAATTCAGGAAAATTTCTATGGATTTAGCCATGATAAATTCTTGGGATGAATGGGCAGAGTTATATCAAAAGTTAATTTACTGGGAGCTTGAACTAGAAACTATTGAAGATTCTGGAATGCAAGAAATACTTATTTCTCAAAAAAGCGAAGCCAATAATGCATTCTGTAAATTCATTGACAATAACTATCCAGAATGGTTTAAAAACAAAAAAGAAGCCCCTTTGATGTCACACAACTTGTTTAAAGAATGGATTGTTCCAGAATTAAGCGAACAACCTACCCTATTGGTTGTTGTTGATAATTTGAGGTATGACCAATGGAAAGCTTTTGAACCAAGTGTTGCCACTTATTACAAAAAGGTATCTGAAAAACCATTTTGCAGTATTTTACCTACCGCAACCCAGTATGCGAGAAATGCTATTTTTTCCGGATTGATGCCTTCTGATATGGAAAAACAACACCCAGATTTTTGGAAAAATGACACTGATGAAGGTGGAAAAAACATGCATGAAAATGATTTTTTAAAAGCCCAAATTCAACGTTTACGTTTAGATATTAAACATGATTATTTTAAAATCACCAATTTAAATGCTGGAAAAAAGCTAGCAAACAACTTTAAGTCATGCGCTTCAAACGACTTAACTGTAGTGGTTTATAATTTCGTAGATATGTTGTCTCATTCAAAAACTGATATGGAGGTGATAAAAGAATTAGCTTCTGATGATAAAGCATACAGATCATTAACACAGAGCTGGTTTAAAAACTCTCCTTTGTTAGATATTATTACCCAAGCCCATGATTTAAACATGAAGTTAATTATTACTACTGATCACGGAACAATTAATGTTAATTCACCCTCAAAAGTAATTGGAGATAAACGAACAAGTTTAAATTTACGATACAAAACTGGTAAGAGTTTAACGTATAATGACAAAGATGTGTTGGCAGCCAAAAACCCAAAAACAATACATTTGCCTAGTATAAACATGAGCAGTTCATTCATATTCGCTAAAAGTGATTTGTTTTTTGCCTATCCAAATAACTACAACCATTACGTGAGTTATTTTAAAAACACCTATCAGCATGGTGGTGTTTCATTGGAAGAAATGATTATACCTTTTGTAGTACTTGACCCTAAATAAAACACCTTTTAACTCATTTATGGAAAAAACATATCAATTAAATGATTTACCAACCATTGCGCAAACAGTAATTAATAATATCACTAGTAAAACATTACTATTTTATGGTGCTATGGGGGTTGGAAAAACAACATTAATAAAAGAACTTGTCAAGCTTCTTGGTGTTACAGATGAAACATCAAGCCCTACATTCTCTTTAGTAAATGAATATTCTGGGAAAAATTCAAAGGTATTTCATTTTGACTTTTACAGAATTACACATGAAGAAGAAGTATATGATATTGGTATTGAAGATTATTTTTATCAAAACGCATGGTGCTTGGTAGAATGGCCTGAAAAAATACCAAATATAGCTCCTGAAGATGCTATAAAAATAATGCTTTCTGAAAATGAAGATGGTAGCCGTACTATAAAAATTAAAAGTTGAAAAAGTGACCACTAAAAAAAATAGTTGTAATTTAGTTCAAACCAACTAATTGAAATGAGTAACGTAACCACACCTTTTTCTAAACAGCAATTACTTCCTCAAGAAGAAACATTAGAATTACTTCATAAAAAAGGAGATTTACTTATCGGTATTCCAAAGGAGACCTCTTATCAAGAAAATCGAATTTGTTTAACACCAGATGCTGTGGGAGCATTAATATCTCACGGCCATCGAATCATTATTGAGGCTAATGCTGGAAAAGCTTCTGGGTTCACAGATATTGACTATAGTGAAGCAGGTGCAGAAGTTACCAGCGATATTAAAAAAGTATTTTCATGCCCCATCATTTTAAAGGTAGAGCCCCCTTCAATTGATGAAATTGAATTGATAAATCCACAAACACTATTAATATCTGCACTACAACTAAAAACGCAAAGTAAAAAATACTTTGAGCGTTTAGCCGCTAAACGAATTACGGCATTAGCTTTTGAGTTTATTAAAGATGAAGCAGGAACCTTTCCTGCCGTTAGAGCCTTAAGTGAAATTGCAGGAACGGCATCTGTTCTTGTAGCCTCAGAGTTATTAGCAAACACTAATGAAGGTAACGGATTATTATTAGGTAACATTAGTGGTGTACCCCCAACAGAAGTCGTTATTATTGGTGCAGGAACAGTTGGAGAATTTGCTGCGCGATCTGCTATTGGTTTAGGAGCCAATGTAAAAATATTTGACAATTCATTAACTAAATTAAGGTGTATACAAGCAGGTTTAGGAAGACCCGTATACACATCAACTTTACAACCTAAAACATTACTTAAAGCCTTAAAAAGATGCGACATAGCTATTGGCGCAGTTAGAGGAAAAAACAGGTCTCCTATTATTGTTTCTGAAGAAATGGTAGAGCAGATGAAACCAGGTTCTGTGATATTAGATGTCAGTATAGATATGGGAGGATGTTTTGAAACCTCAGAAGTTACAACACATGATCATCCTACATTTATAAAACATGGTGTGATTCATTATTGCATACCCAACATTCCCTCAAGATACTCACGTACAGCCTCTAACGCAATTAGTAACATTTTCACTCCTTATCTTTTAAAAATTGCAGATGACGGAGGTATAGAAAATGCCATACGTTTTGATAGAGGTTTGAAAAATGGGTTGTATTTTTACCACGGCGTTCTAACAAGCAAATCAGTTTCTGATTGGTTTGGATTGCCGTATAATGATGCAAACTTATTAATCTTTTGATGTTACAATCAATTACATTTTTTTTAAATATATGAATTTTATTCAGCGTTTTGGCTATTACTTAGTTGGTATAGCTTTAGGAACTATTGTTGTATTTTTTGTTTGGGATAAGAAAAAAACCACGTTTTGTTATTTACCAAATTGTAGAATTTTAAAAGATATCCGTCTTAAAAAACGGGCCTTTGATCCAGCTGTACAACAATTAGTAGACACAAAAGCCTTGGATACTGCTGCAATTACAGATGCATATACAAATGGTAATGTAGATTTTTCAAAATCTAACACAAAACTAAAATCTTGTAAAACGTACATTATTGAATCTGAATATTTACAAAAATCATATGAATTTTTAGTTGAGAATTGTGATAGTACTGCTGTTATTAAACATGTAGTAATAAAATAACCACTTTCTAAATAGAATTATAAATTTAGGTATGTTTTTTGTCTTTTTTCATAAAAATAATATTTCTATAATATGAAATTTACACAAAAACTAGCTCTAATATTATTTTTATCATTTTTTAGTGTTTCTGCCCAAAATACAATTTGGGATTATATAGGTGTATGGCAATATAGCAACGGGAAAGAATCTTTAAACATCTCTAAACTTGGTATTTTAGATGACCTAACCATTCAATTCAACTCTTATACAGATGGTTTTGAAAATCGTGAGTTTCAAAACTGTAAATTTATTGATGGGAAAATTATCGGAGATCATTATGGCGGTAAAAATAACGTCATCATTGTAAAAAAAGACAATATACTTTACTTAACAATTAAGCCTTTTCATGAATTTAAATCTATCATTGGCCAACCATTTACTTTAGCTCAAAAAAAGGTGTTAAAATATGTCAACATTAGCAATACTAACAAATTAGTACCTGGCGAACGAATTCTGGTTGAAGCACAAAACACAAAAAAACTGTTTGACGTTATCTCCTCTACCAATGAGAAAATTGCGTCAAAAAAATTAAACAGTATTAAGCCGTTGTTTACACCTAAAGATGTAAAACAAAAAGGAGTTCAGAAACTTAATCCTTCCGAAAGATTCATTATAAAAACCTACAAATCTTTAAACAAAAACGCCACAGACCTCATCAACAAAGACAACTTATTAGTTATAAACAAGTTGTTATATAAAAAATTACAGTTGTTTAAAATAGCGCCATACCCGAATAAATATACGCAAAAACATCATCAGGCACCTACGTCTTTAAAAACTATTATAGGCACTGTAGATTTAGATTATAATTTTTACTCGCTAATTATAAAGTTTGAATATGAAAATGAATACAACACTTATCTGGTTAATTATGATTTAAATGGGCACCTTAAAGGACTACTACAAATAGCCTCAGGTGATTATATAGAGAGTTTTACATATACCGAACCAGAATTTACTCCTAACTGTATTTTCGTAAATTCATATGCAATGGATAGTTCTAACGAGCAAATGATTTATAAACTACATAAATCACAACGTTATATAATGACTGAAACTGGTTCTTTTTTAAAGACAAATCACAAATCTATAAACCCTGATTTAGAAAGAATGATACACCGCCAGAAAGTTCTGTCTTCAAAACTGGGGGAACTGGATATTGAGCTGTATTTACAATACCACCCTAGTAAAGAGTTTGCAAAAGAATTATGTTCTAGAATTGTTAAAGAAGGGGTTGTCTTACATGAATTTCCGTTTGACCTCTCAAAAGAGCCAGGACAAGACCACATTTACTATCATTATAACAGAAATCATCCTACCGGTATCGGAAAAGTGATGCTTCTCCCCTATAAAAAAAATGATGTTAATCATATCAGTGAATTTTGGGACCGAGATTACAATACTCATCATCTTAATTTAACTATTAAATTAGAAGATGTCAATAATGATGGTCAGGAAGACTTATTAATGTCTATTGAAGATCGTTCTTATGTTGAGCCTCCAACTGATTATTTTTGTTTTATAAATAAAGATTACCAATGGGTATCAAGTCCGGTTATACGGAAAACAATAAAATAGACTTCTTAATAAATCTGTTGTTCTCTTAGTAGAAAGTAATAGTTATTTAATAACAATAGTCAACTACATTTGAGAACAATCAAGGTAAATTTATTTATACTATATTCTCTTATCAATAAAATCAACTGGTTTTCTACTCATTCTTGGGAATCGAAGTTTATTAATATCTTTAGCCTCATGAAACTCTATAACTGGTGCTACACGTAATTTTGCTCTAAAATGATCTTTTATTCTTGATAGCAATTCTGTTGTGTTCTCTTTCGCAGCAATTTTGATCAAGATTTCATCAGTACCGATATCATTGGTACTAATTTCGATTATACAACACTCTACATCATCAAAATTGTTTAATAAGTCATGCATTGCAGGAGGATATAACGTTGTTCCTTTATACTTTACCATTTGCTTCTTCCTTCCTACTACAGGTCCTAAACGCATAGTATTTCTACCGCAATCACAAGTATCATAATATGCTTTAACAACATCTCCTGTTTTAAAACGCAATAAGGGTAATGCTTCAAAACCTAGTGTTGTAATAACCAACTCCCCTTCTTCTCCATCTTTAACTAGCTTACCTTGTTCGTCAATAATTTCAGTAATTATTAATTCTGGGTGATGATGTCCTCCCTTTGCATACTTACACTCTGTAAATGCGGTACCCATTTCTGTAGACGCATAAGTAGAGTATAATTTCACATCCCATTTATCTGTAATTTTTTTAGACAATGTATTTAGTGTAAAATCATCAGTACGTAATGCCTCACCTATACATATAACTCCTTTTACCCCAGAAGCATTATAATCAATACCATTGGCTTCTGCATATTGAATTAACTTCAATAAAAATGAGGGAACTGCAATCAAATAAGTTGGTTTGAATTTTATAATTGAATCCCATTGTAATTCTGGAATTCCTGCGCCTACACGGATCATGCCTGCGCCAAGCTTTCTAACGCCCAAAAAATAAGCTAATCCAGCCATGAAACGTCTATCCATTGTTGTCATAAGCTGAACAACATCATTTGAAGTTACGCCGGCACATGCAAAGGATATGGCTTCATTGTATGCTAATCTATTTAAATCATTATCCGTTAACGCAAAAGTTACAGGTTTACCTAAAGTTCCCGAAGTCGTCACATAGTCGATAATTTTATTTTGCTCTACACATACAAAATCATCATTATATTGCTGTAAATCATCTTTAGTTGTTAATGATATTCTTTGCAAATCTGACAGATCAGTTATTGTAGAGATATCAATATTTTCAGCTATAAACTTACGTTGATAAAACAATGAGTTTTGATTTAAATATTGAAGCAACTCAATTAATTTACCGTTTTGAAATTCTTTAATTTCATGCTTTGATGCTTTTTCTATCTCTGGTATCATCATAAATTAATCAGTTTTATTTTCGCATTTTTTTAAATACTTTTTAATCAATTTCAAATCAGGAACTGTTGTAACTTCTTTTTCTAGAGCTGCTTTAAAATAATACTTTGCTTTGGTAAACCATTTTTTTTGATAATAATATTTTCCGACTTTATAATACGGGACCCATAAATCTGGGTTTAAAGCTATATAAGAGTTTAACTTATCAGAGTGTAATGTCTTATTTTTATCATCTAACAACGTATCAATAGTTCTGTCTAGATTTCTATAAACTTCATACTGCAATAACTCTTTAGAATTCACAAACGGATCTGCGGCAATGGTTAAATCAGTAGTCTCAAACACACTGTTTTTATTGAATGACTCATCAAAAACATCATCTAAATCATACGCTACAAAAGCCCCTAATTGATACGGATTTGAAGATACCCATATTAGTTTCTCAGAAGGCTTAAATACTACACCATGATGTGCTAACAATTGATTTAAAGCCTTTTCATTACCGTAACCTATGCGCTTACCGTTTAACCCCTCTTTATTTCTTAACATTTCTACCGCTATTTCGGGGGTAATTTTTATTGATTTTTCAAATAACTCTGTCATTTTATCAAATCTATATTTTGAATGGCTTTCAAGTATTTGCTTTGTATTTTTATCATCATCCTTATATGCAGCACTTTGAAAGTGATTTGCGCATAATAACTGGTTGTTATTTGCTACATCATAAACGCCAAAATTATTAGGAGATACTTCTATTAAAACAGCTTTATTGTCTGCTGCACTACCTACCATAATTGATTCCGCTACAAACACGGTTCTTGTTTTTGCAATCTGAATAGCTTCATCAATAGTGGATGCGTACTGAATAATTTCTCGTGCAACTAATGAAATTGGTGTTTTTGCTACTAGAGGCACGTCAGATTTCCCTGCATTTAATGTTACTGTTAATCCTTTTAAATTCATTGCAGATACCGTACCAATCATTCCTGCCCATGAAACAGATACGAAAGGAATACCTTCATCAGGTTTTATAAATGATATCAGCTTGTTTTTTGCAAACTCATCTCCTGCATAAAAATCAAAATTACGTCCTAAAATAAGTTTCCCATCTTGAGTTTTATTTCCCCAAGCAGCAAAAGAGGAACACCCTACTAAAGCAAGATCTTGTAATGCATGACCTATATCATGTGCTCCATGTAAATACAAGCTGCGTAAATATTTTGGAGCAATATAATTGTACCTATCTGAAGCATACCTTGAAAGCCCGTAAATTTCGGTTTTATACTCTTCTTTTACATTCAAATATAACTTCCTATTAAACCATTTTAAAAAACCTCTTAACAGGCGTTGTTTAAATTTTGAGGGGATGATATTAGAAATTTTTTCAAAAAAAACACGGTCTTGGTATTGCAATAAGTCTTGAGTTAAACTTCCAATAATTAACCCACGTTCTAACGGATCACCTTTTGCAAGTAACTGCCAATGGCCATATTTAGATTCTCTTAAAAAATTTCCATCTATTGTTATCAGTGAATCTGAATGTCTAACTTTTTCTGAAATAGTGTTATTATATCCTTCTATAATAGGCTTATGATGAATTGATTTTGAGACACCGCAAGAAACCAGTACTAATGCAATCAATACAATTTTAAAATACTTTATGACCTGGAAGTTCATCATTACTTTATATTGAGTTTTTCCAGCTCTTTATTTATATTTTCTATCAAATACTCTCTACCTAGCATTTCTGAACACGTTAACACCGCACTAATTGTAACTCCTAATATGCCATGCATATTAATACTTTGACCTGTAAAAAATAGGTTTTTCAACTTTGTTCTTGGTGATAAAAATGACGTCATTGGACTTTCTGCATCTTTAACATAACCATACATTGACCCTTCATTAACACCAATATAATCTCTGTATGATAAGGGAGTTGATGAATGCACAGACTTAATGCATGCTCTAAAATCAGGGAATTTTTTTTCAATTTCAGTTATAACAGACGCTACTTTCCTGCGTTTAAATGCCTCATAAGCTTCACCTCTTTCTTCTTTCTCAGAAACGGTATTATATGTATCTGCCCACTCTTCCACTTCATCATAACGCATGTAGGTAATAAACGTCATGTTTTCCGCCCATTTAGTTTGATTTTTTTTAGCTCCAACAGATAACATGTACCCTTCTGGCCATGAAGCTTCTGTATAGTTTTGAGCATCCCATACCCTATTCACATCTTTAAAGTGATAATGGTTATTATTAATGTATTTAAATGTTTCTGGTTTAAATACAAAATAGACACTAAAAGCAGAAATAACACTTTTTATACTCTCAATACGTTTGGTATAAGCTTTACGCATTTTATTTTCACCAATCATTTTTAAAGTATGTTTTGGTTCTATATTAGATATAAACTGAGTTCCAAAATATTCATTTCCATCTTTAGTTTTTGCTGACACTAGTTTTCCTTGATCAAAACCAAAGTCAACAACTTCTTTATATTTTAAAACTTGCCCGCCAAAGCTCCTTATTTTTTTAATTAAATATTTTGATATCTGACTTCCTCCATTAACACAGCGCCAAGAGCTTTGAATGTAAGAGTTTATAGATAACGCATGTACATAAAATGGCGTGTTATCTTCACCAGCGTATAAGAAATTTGACCCCACTAAAACTGCTCTTAGCTTTTTGTTTTCTGTTAAACTTTCAATATAATCTTTAACTTTTAATGATAATAAATCTGTTTCTCCATAGTAAGCATCGCCTATTTTTAGGTTATATAATGGAAAACTGTTACATGTTTCTTTTATTTTATTACAATATGTTTCAATTGCTGTTCTTTCTTCTGGAAACAATCTGGATAACTGCTCAATAAAATTATCATAGCCTTGTGCGTGTGGATAGTTTATGGTGTCATCATCAAAACTAATAACATCATATTTATCAACATCCATTTGTTGAAGTTTTAAATCATCCATAATACCTAAATATTTAAAATATTGGTATAGATTTTCCCCTTCTGCCAATCCTCCTATATAATGAACACCAGTATCAAAGATGCTTTTATCTCTTACAAAGGTTTGTAAATTACCTCCAAATTGATTGTTCTTTTCAAGAACACTTACGCTATAGCCCTCTTTTGCAAAGATTAATGCAGACACTAAGCCTCCAAGTCCACTTCCTATAATTACGATATCTGATGTATGTTCTTTCATTAATTCTTATCCTTTAACAAAACGGTAATTGCCCGCTCATTATAAGTAATTGTATAGTGCTGATTTAAAAACAACGTAGGCTCAATGCATTGGTTTAAAATAATAATTGTAGTAACCGACTTAATATCTAACCCCTCTAATGATGTTGGTGTTGATATCAGTAGAGTATCTATTAATTCGGGCAATATTAATTCATTTAAATAACTGATACTTCTGTCCTTTCCTATAAAGTTATTTACAGCTATTTTTCGCTGTTCTACATTTGATATATATGTATAAATTTTACGTGTGTTACTATAGTAATTAAGTAGTAAATCTAGTTGTCCATAATCATTAGCTACATGAACAAGTTTAGCGTTTAGAGCTATTAATTTTGAAATGTCATTATAGGTTTTTATATTTTCAACCAAGTCTTTTTTTACAGCTTTAGTAATGACTTCTGATTTATATAAAAAATTACTTAACACACGTTGTTTAAAATAGTTTGGATGTTCTAATTCTTCGCGTAAGTGTTGGAATTCGCTTTTAAAGAGTTGGCTTATACTTTTTGTTTTATCTTTTATAGAATGGCCAATTTTAGGGTCATTCATAGAAATTCGATCACCTGATTTTACAGTTATTGATCCGTTATAAATTATATAATCTCCTTTTGGTAATACTTCAGAATTACCATGAATGTATAATGGTAAAACATCTAACTCAAGCTCTTGAGCCAAATAGAAAGCCCCTTTACGAAACCGTCCTATTTTATTTGAATACATACGTTTGCCCTCTGGAAAAACAACAAGAGAATACCCTTGGTTTATTTTTTCTTTTAAATGATCAAGACTTCCTTCTACGCCACTTGACACTGGATAATAACCTGCTACTTTAGCCAATTGACCAAATATTGGAGATTTATAAACCCAATCATTCACTAAAAATATAACTTTAGGTGTAACTAAAGCAATTGCTAATGTGTCTAAAAAGGAGGTGTGATTAGCTATAATAACCGCTTGCTTTTCAAACAACTCATTGTTTAAAATAACTTTTTTATTTACAAAAGGGTTACTGTATAAAACTGATGTCGCTAAGTTTGCCATGGTATTATGCAACCATTTGAACTTTATTTTTTTATTAAATGGTAATATCCTTAATACTGTTATTGCTAGTAATGATAATAACATCCCTCCCAGTCCGTAAAATGCAAAAGATACAAATGAGTGAAGTGTTTTTCTTAACTCTAACGGCGCTAAACCATTTTTTGCTCTATTAGTAATTAGTGCTTTAAAAACGATAGGTTGTATTACAAAAGTAGTTAACAACGCAATTCCTATTCCTATTAAACAAACTGATGCTATAGAATGTAGCGCTGGGTGCTTAGCAAAAATTAACACCCCTACTCCTAAAATAGTTGTTATTACAGATAATATGATTGATGTTCTATATACCGGCAAATACACCTCTCCTGTTTCGTATTCTTTAACCAAGCCATTGGTCATAAAAATTGCATAATCCACCCCTAATCCAAAAATAAATGTTGAAATAATTATATTGAATATATTAAATGTTATGCCAAACACTCCCATAATTCCTAAAGTTATTAACCAGGTTAAAACTATTGGAATAACTGTAATTATCACTAATTCTAACCGTTTAAAAAACACTAATAGAACAAGAATTACTGCCATAAATGAGTATCCTAACAACGTATTAAAATTGTCTTTAAATGACTTTAAGAATGTTTCATTCATTGCTTGTCTATCAATAACAATAATGTTTTCATTTCCTGAAAAAAGTGATTTTACCTCCTTCAAATACGCGTCTTTAACCTTGCACGAAGATAAAACAGTATAAAACTCATTTGTATTTGCTATAAATTCTTTTGTATTTAAAGCACTAACATCAGAGTAGGTTGACAAGTCTATAACCTTAGGTTTTTGATTAATTTTATTATAAAATTTATTAAAAGATGTTGGTTTAAAACCAAAAACAGCTCCTTCATTTATCAGGTTTGTTTGAGTGCGTTTTTGTTTGTTTT
Source organism: Flavobacteriaceae bacterium (assembly GCA_049614485.1). GTDB lineage: Bacteria > Bacteroidota > Bacteroidia > Flavobacteriales > Flavobacteriaceae. The sequence continues at coordinate 48,511 of JBMZDR010000006.1, read as the reverse complement.
TAGTCCAAAAATTCTCCCAAGAATTAATTTTAATTTCCTGATTTTTTTCACTCAAAATTACTGAAGCTACGGAACTGAAACTCTTAATTTTTTTTGCCTCTTTCAACTTCTTTAACGCTGCATAAACCGTTTCGTTTTCTTCCAATGCATTATCTAAGGTGTTGGAATGTGCTATGATATAGAGTGATTTTGATGTCGTATTTAATAAATTATTCAATACAGTTTCTTCATGTAATAGTTCTTCTGTTTGATAATTCATCTTTGAAATATCCTTATCAAACACAACTTTTGAATACATAAATGCTGCAGAAATAGATAAAAGCAAACAGATTATTACTAATACTTTATTTTTACTAAAACTGTAGCTAGCAAATGCATCTATTACTGTATTTTTTTTTTGCAACTTCGTTTTACCTCCCCTATATAAATGCGGAATTATAATTAAAGCGCTAAAAGAAGCTCCTAAAACACTTATCGCAGCAAAAAGCCCTAAATCTTGTAAGGCTCTTGACTTTACAAATAATAGACATAAGAATGCCATTGCAGTAGTAATGCTACTCATCACTATAGGCTTAGTCACATTTTTATATAATTTACTTACATCAGAATTATTTCTATAGTGTGTTAAAATATGTAATGAAAAATCTAATGTTATTCCAAGCAGTATAGATCCAATACCAATTGAAATTGCAGAAATAGTTCCTCTAAACAAGTATAAAAATGATATTGCTAATAGCGCTCCAAACACTGTTGGTATAAATAGTATTATCGGTATACTTAAGCGTTTGTAAAACACAATCAGGATTATGAATAAAACAGATAATGCAACACTTACAGTTAATTGTATATCTTTTTTTATTTGGTTAGCATTTGCAACTGCTATCATTGTTGCACCATAATAACTTACCGAAACTTTTTTATTATATTGATGATTTAAACTCGTCTTTAAATCATTTAAAACAGCCACAAACGCAGTGTTTTTATCTGTTTCATTGGGAGCTAATTTAGGTTTTATAAATAGTAATAAGTCTTTTTTGTTTTGTGTGACAACAAATCCGTTTTGCACAATAAATTCATCCCCTAACTGCAACTCCTTAAGTTTTTGTACCCCTAAAAGTGTTATTCCAAGAGGATCTTTTAATATCGAATTTCTAGTTACAAACCCTGAGGGCGAAATCAATGATTTATAATTATTGGCGGTGGTTTGTTTTAGTTCCTTTTTTGTCAGTTTCTGTTCTATCTTTTTATAGTCTTCAGAACTTAAAAACAACGGTAAGTTATTATATACAAACTCTAAAGTTTGTTCTATAGTATCATCATTAACAACTCCTTGAATTTCTGAAATGTACGGTTTACATTTCAACTCTAACGCCTGTTTAAGCTCTGTTGCCGCTTGTGTTAAATCATCGCTATCACCATTATTTTCTACAGTTAAATGCACCACTATTTTATCAGCAAAATCTACTTGGTTTAACACCTTGTTAAGGAGTTCAGTTCTTTCAGTTTCTGGAATTAATTTTGTAATATCCTCTTCAAAATTTAGTTTTGAAGACACAAAAATTAACATAAAAAAGACCATTGTAACACTACAAAATGAAACAACTTTATGTTTTTGTATAATTTTAAATATGTGATAAAAAAAATGCTCCACTATCCTTTTTTTCTATTGAAAATGTATAAAATTAAATATCCGGTAAATCCAAAAACCAAAGCTAATAAAATTGCCAACGAAAAACTTCCTAAAATATACTGAGTTAGGTGGGTTTTAAGATTCATATTAGTTATATCAATACTACTTATTGTTGTTATTGCAGGTGTCGTATTAAGTAAAAACGCTCCCATACGTAGGCTACAGTATATAATTATTGGTATAAAAATAGGCAAACTGATATTTGAAAAGGTAAATGCAATAAGCTTATTTAGTTTTAACACCATTGCTAAAAACAATACCAACACAGTTTGAAAGCCCCAAAATGGTGCAATTCCAATAAAAACTCCTAAAGCTATGGACAATGCTTTTTTCTCTTTTGAGTCAGAACTTTTCAGGAAATCTTCTATAAAAAAACGCTTAAGCCCTTTTTTTTTTAATTTTCTAAAAAAATCTCGAGGCTTAATATAGAGTAAAGCAATTAATACTAAAACAGTATTTAAAATACTAATGCGTGTAAAGTCTTTTATTGGTCTAAAGTGTGATACCCGTTCAGTTTCATCATACAAAACTTTAATCGGTACATTTCTAACGTTTATACCCTTCCATGAGGCGCGAACAATGACTTCAATTTCAAATTCAAACTTAGTTGTATAATAATTTAGTTGTGCCAAATGTTTTAACGGATATAACCTGAAACCAGATTGTGTATCGGTAAGTTTTACCCCTGTTTCAAAAGTGTACCAAAAATTAGAAAAATTATTTCCGAAACTACTTTTTCTAGGGATCCCCTGCTGAGTCATATTTCTATCTCCAATCAATAAACTCCCAGGTTCTTTTTCAATTTCTGTTATAAATACCTCTATATCCTCTGGGTAATGCTGACCATCAGAATCTATCGTTATTGCATAGGCATAGCCTAGCTCATGTGCTTTTTTAAAACCTTCACGCAAAGCAACTCCTTTACCTTTATTTTCATAAAAATGAATTTGCTCAATATTTGTATAGTTTTTTAATAGCTCAGAAGTAGAATCTGTAGCTCCGTCATTAACAATTATTATATGATCAGTATACTTTAAAACGCCATCTATAACTCTTTTTAGTGTACGTTCATTATTATATGTTGGTATTAATACGCAACATTGTAATTTGATAATTTTATTTGAAATATCGTCTGTATGCACTACTTAAACTACTTTATAAACAGCCGTTAACTTTAAAGCTTCTGTATCATTAAATTTTGAACTGTTTTTAATTTTATACCCATCATTAGTAGAAGATATGTTGATTGTTAACACTAACTCTGGAGTTTTAAACGGATTTATAATTGCCATAAACTTTACATTACTAGAGGTTATCATAACTAATTTTTTCATTACTACCGCCTCTGTAATTTCCTTAATAATTTGCATCATACAAACCCCTGGTGTTACAGGGTTATTTGGGAAATGACCTTTGAAAATTTTATGGTTTTTATTTATCGTAATTATAGCAGTTGTAATTTTATCAACTGTTTCTAATTCATTTATTTTATAAAAATCGTTTAATAACATTAATTGATAGACTTTAAATTTATGTCCAACTTTATATTAGAATGCAATATCTGAATATTTTTTGCAGTTGCCTCATGAATATTCAAGAATAGAAACTGAACTTTTTCTTTTCCGTTATTTACCCTAACAATACTTTTTAACACGTCATTATTTAACAGCTTATAAAAGTACGTTTTATTATTAATTTTTGTTTCTAGTATATGAACACCGTGTTTTTCTGATTTGCTAATTACTTGCTGTGATTCACGCACCAAAACTCTAAAATCTTTTTCTAAAACATTCAGAAGAATTTTTTTATTTAATTCATCAATTATATAATTAACTTTAAACTCATCCTTATAGAATGAAAAATCAAAAATTTTGGCGCCCATTTCAGTTGTAAAAACTATTCTATGATTTAAATCGGCTATTTTCTTAACAATAAATACCCCTCCAAAATAATTGTTGTAAACGTTTATTTTAGCTTTATAAACATAGTCTTTTTCTTGATTTGAAAAATACGCGTTTTTAACCAATTGACTATCAACAGCAACATTGGTATAATTGTTTTTTTTAATATATGATGTACAACTTACAACACAAAAAAGTATACTAATGAGTAAATAGCGCATCAGGAATTGGTTTATTTAAAGTTCTGTTATAAAACACAATTCTTGTGTAATCATCTGTAGGTTCAATCATTTTTATTTGTAACACCTCTCCTTTGACATTAAACAAAATGCGAAATTCTTTTATGTATTTCGCTATTTTTTTATTTAATGGAATAAAAGATACATCATATTGATTTTCTGCTTTGAAGTACTGAATTTCAAACTCATTTTCATTAAACATATCACCTTTTACACTATTAATTATTAGGTGATTTAACTTCTTAAACAGCTTGCTTGCACTTAAATTTATGTCACTTTTATGGCCTTCATCATTAATATGAAGATTCTCATTTTTAAAAATCACAGCATACTTAAATGGCTTCACATACTCCCACTTAACTAAATTTGGAGCTTTAAACTTTAATTTACCACTTGTAACAATATCATTTGATAAAAAATCTAAGTGCTTGTATTGTGTAAAGTCACTATTAATTGTTTTAGTAAGTTCAGATTGTGATTTAACCTTACTTTTTAATGCAACAGTTTCTTTATGCGTCATTTTAGTTTGTGCTTGTAGCATACCTACAAACAAAAAAAACAGGTATATGATATTACGCATAGGCTTTTATATTAAATAATGTTGGTATAGTAACAGGTTCAAGTTGTTTTTCCTTTAAGAGTACCAACAACTGTTCCAAAACCTCTATTGATTTTGTACTGGTATCATGTAATAAAATTACATCTCCTTTTTTGACTTTTCTTTGAACTGATTCTATAATTGATTTTTTTGATTTTGACGTTGTATCTAACGTACGAACACTCCATCCTATAGATTTTAAATCAGATTTTTTAACTGCATTTGCGATACTTGGGTTAGTTACTCCATAAGGTGGCCTAAATAATACCACATTCAATCCTGATGCATTTTTAATGACTGTACTTGTTTCAAATAACTCAGAAACTACCCGTTTTGTATTAAAAAAACCGAATTGCTTATCATGAGTATACGTATGATTACCTACCGTATGCCCTTCATCAATAATGTTCTGAAACAATTCAGGATGCTGTTTAATATGTTTGCCTATACAAAAGAATGTTGCCTTTGCATTATGCGCTTTTAATAGTTTTAAAACTTGTGGGGTAAACTCCTCGTTGGGGCCATCATCAAAAGTTAGTCCTATATAATTATTTTCAATACTATAATTACTATTTAAAGAGTTTAAATGATAATTCCATTTTATATTAAATGAACCAATTATAGTTACAACACACCATAAAAACAGTAGTATTATCAAATACCAATAAGACATGTTTAAAAGTATCACGAGAAGTAATAAAATTACAGTAATGCTATTTATTGTTTTGAACTTTAACATCTATGTAACAATGTTAAACTATGATTTTCTCCCTTATATTGATTGTACAAAAGAACATAGTCAATTGTATTATTCACAACTGTATTTAACTGAACAGCTTTCGGAATTCTTTGATTTTTTAAAATTTTAGCCCCTAACCAAAAACCGAAAGATGAGGCTGTATTAAATTCACCACACAAATGTTTATAATACACTTGTGGTGTATTTGAAAACACTTCTTGTCCTAAAGAAGTATATACTCCGTCATAGCTTACATCTCCATTATTACCTAAAACAACAACATCTACAGCACTAATTTCAAGTCCATTATCGTTTAAAAAACGTTTAACGAGTTCAGAAATATGTTCAGTAAGTGTGTTATATATTTTTACAGATAGGACTTCTGCATAAGTGTTTTCTGTCTGTTCATTACTCAATATAAAGAAATTTGCGCCTTCACTGAACATTGCGCCTTTAGTTTTTGAATTTAATAATTCTAATGACCTTATTGATTCTTGCTTTATATGATTAATTAATCGATGTGTTTTTATGGTATGCTCACCTAACTCATCAACACCACCAATTAAAATATTAGTAGCCTCATTACACGCCAACATCAATTTAGCATCTAATAACGCCGATTCAAATGATACGCTTGAATGTACATATGTAAAATTATACCCCTTACAATTAATATCCAATGCTATTTGACCTCCAACAGTGTTGTGTGTTGATTGAATGAATGACGTTGGTGTTAAGTATAGTTCATTATTGTCAATTATAGCACTTACAAATTTCTCAGAGTCTCTAACGCACCCCATTCCTGTGCCAGTAATAATAGCATCTACATTTTTTAGGTCTGCTTCATTTAACGCTAATTTTGAAGCAACTGACGCCATTTTTACACCCTTAGCCATTCTCCTTGCAGCAGCAGGTGAAATAAATTCTTTATAATTAGGGTTTACAACCGGAAATACTGTTTCATCAAACACTATTACATCTTCCAAAAATTCAGAGTTATCAAATGTATGCTGAGCAGATATTGAAGATGCGCTATTGATATAAACTGTTTTCATTATTGTTTTTTAGAAAAAATTAGTGATGAACAATTACCTCCAAACCCTAATGAATTAGACAATACGGTGTGTATTTTTTTGTTTTTTAAAGTTGTTTGTGGTGTTAGTGTAAATTCTTTCATTTGAGTTTTAAAATTCAAATTTGGATAAACTACATTATTTTGTAACGCCAGTATTGAAAAAACGGCTTCTATAGCTCCGGCCGCAGCAAGAGTATGCCCAGTATAAGCTTTTGTAGAACTAAAATCAGGTACCTTAGTTCCAAAAACGCGTTGAATTGCTCGTCCTTCAGATAAATCATTATTACCAGTTGCCGTGCCATGAGCGTTGATATAATCAATAGATTCTGGTTGAATATTAGCAACTTTTAATGCTTGTTGCATTGCAAGGGTTGCACCATCTCCGTTTTCTGATGATGCGGTTTGATGAAATGCATCATTAGCATTTCCGTAACCCTTTACATAGGCTAGTACTTTTTTATTGTCTTCTTTAAGAACTTTATCAGACTCTAAAACTAAATATGCAGCAGCCTCTCCTAAATTCAATCCTTTTCTGTGTTCATCAAAAGGGGTGCTATAAGTATCTGAAAGAATCATTAAGGATTTAAATCCATTAATAGTAAATTTTGACAAACAGTCTTTACCACCAACTATAACCCTATCTAATTCTCCTGACTTTATAAGTCTTGCACCAAGCATAATAGCGTTTGCTGCAGATGAACATGCTGTACTTATTGTGGTTACTAAACCTTGTTTAATGCCTAATAAATCAGCAATTTTTTGTGTAGAATCTCCAGCATGATGGCCATCAATATATTTTCTTGTTGCTTCATTTTCTAGATAATCATAGTAATACTTTTCAGTCATATCCATACCTCCCACACTAGTAGAAGATATTAACCCTGTTTTATATTGACCAATATCTGTAATTCTAGCATTTGTAACTGCTTGTTTAGCTGCTACTAAACCCAATAAAGCTGTCCTAGAATAATTATTATCTTCAGGCAGTTTTAATTGGGATTCTAATTCTTTATTTGTAAAGTTTACCTCACCAACCATTATAGCATCTTTATGAATAGTCTCTAGTTTAGAAATTTTAGAAATTCCTTTTTGACCTTCAATTAGTGCTGTATAGTTTTCAGAAACAGTATTTCCTATTGCAGAAATAATTCCCATTCCAGTTATGGCTACGCCTTTACTCATATGTTTATTTAGTTCTGTTTGTAGCAATATAACTAGCCATGACCGCTACAGATTTAAATATAGCCTTACCTTCTTTTGGGTCAGTTAATTTAATACCATAGTCTTTATCTAACATGACAATTAATTCTAAAGCGTCAATTGAATCAAGACCTAGTCCATCACCAAATAAGGGGTCATTATCCCCTATTTCTTCAATAGAAACATCCTCTAAGTTTAATAGCTCAATAATATTTTCCTTTAACTCGTGTTTTAAATCTTCCATTTTATGCATTGTATAATGTTAGTATTTCTTTTGTATTATGAACGATTTCCCCTTTTTTAGACACCAAATAAACAAAGGCTTCATAATTGTCAGTATCATAATTTACCCAGCCACAAAGAACCTCGTCTGCTTTTTCGTCTTGCAATAAACTATTGCAATATATACTCAAGTTATCAGGTGAAAATTTTTCAAAGATAAAAAAACTATTTTCTGAGTAGAGTTTGTATTTAATACTTATTTCACCAATACATATATTAGGCAAAGTGTAAACAAACACGGCTGGACTAGGATAATAATCTTGTTTATTTTGTATAGACTCTTGATGCTTTCTATCAGTATCTAAACTCGATGCGTTATTAGATAAAAGAATAGCAATATTTGATTCATCAACAGTTGATAGTTGCTCTTGTTGTAATAAAATATCACTTGCTAAAAAGGCCAATTTACTTAAATTATCCATTTTAAAAAACTTTGGATAATTTGTGTTCTGATTTTTATAAACCGCTTTTATAAAAGCTTTAAAATCTAAATCGAGGCTTTCAAAAATGACATTGCCATTCAACTTTGCAATACCATTTTTAATACTACAGTATGATTTTATATGGTAAGTGGTACTATTCATTTATTGCTTTATTTTATTAAATACTACTGCAGTGTTACAGCCACCAAAACCTGAAGCTGTTTTAATAAATGTTTTCAACGGTTTAAATGTTACTTTTTCAATAACATTTATTGACTTAGTTACCCCTAATTCATCAAAGCCCAATGATGTATATAGGGTATTATTTTTTAAAGAATGCATACCAATTATCGTTTCTAATAACCCAGATGCACCTAAAGTATGACCAAAATACCCTTTTAAACTATTTACAGGAACTTTATCTAAACCACATCTGTTAAATGTAATAGCTTCCATTTCATCATTAAAGCTTGTAGCAGTTCCGTGAGCAGAAATATAATCTATATCACTAGAAGATAAATTTGCTTGCTTTAACGCCGAATTAATACTTCTGTATAATCCTTCACCAGTTCTTGAAGGACCTGAAATATGATTGGCATCGTTACAGGAACCTTCGCCTAGAACCTCAACAGATTCTTCGTTTAAATAATTTGTATTTGTAGTTACCAAAACACTGGCTGCTACTTCACCAATATTAATTCCTTTACGGCTTTTGCAATATGGTTTACAGTGTTCCTCACTCATGGCTTGAAAAGAGTTAAATCCTGAAAGGATAAATTCCGTAACAACATCTCCTGCTACTACAAACATATGATCATATATACCTTGCGTGATATAACGTTTTGCTACAGCTATAGCCAAAACACCAGAAACACATGCATTTGACACTATAATTGCATCTTTTGAAAAGCCAAAAAATTGGCTAATATGTTTACCCAATTCACTTAAATAAGCGCGTTTTTTTGAAAAAGGATTATTCGTGTCTAACACATCTACATTACCTTTTGTTGTTGCAATGACCAAGCCCACTCTATCTGTTAACTTTATACCAGAAGCAGATATAGTGTTTGACAATGAACTAATCATCATCTGTTCTAGTCTTGTATATTGATTATTAGGGGAAAGCTTAAAAAATTTCTTCTCTAATCTATCTGTATCAACTAAAGATGAGTAAAATGGTTTTTGACATAAATTCTTATTATTAATTAATTTTAAGCCAGAAATTTCATTGTGTATATTACCAACAACTTCTTCACTGGTAAACCCTAATGATGAAATAATATTATTATAAGATAAATATACATTATTCATTTAACAAGCCTACTTTTTGTTTCCATGCTTCAAAAAAAGATGGGATTGTGAGTGATAATTCCCCTTGATCTTCAACAAATACTTGAACAGTTTCCCCTGTGCATACCAATTTTTGCTCTGTATTGTATATTTCGTATCTAAAAATCATTTTTGCTGCAAGGCAGTCCACATAAAATGTTTTAATTGTAGCAATATCGCCATAGCCTAAAGGGGCTTTATGCTCACAGCTTGATTTTATGATTGGTGTTGTATAGCCTTGCTTTTTTTGATCGAGATATGATATACCATGGTGTCTGCCAAAAGCTTCTCTTCCGTCCTCAAAGTACTGAATATAATTACCATGCCACACAATACCTAAAGGGTCTGTTTCAGTAAAACGCACACGTATGCTGCTTGTAAAACTGATTTCTTTTGCATTTATATTCTTGTGTTTTCTTTTTCGTATCATAAAAAACAAATGATCTTATCTATTTAATTGGCTATAACAGTTTTCATTTCTGAAGTTGCCAATTCCTCTCCATCAAGGTTAACAACTTTAACAGAAACCATAGTTACTCCCATGAATTCTTGCAAAATAATTGCTTCAGTAGTTATTGTTTCTCCTAATTTAGGCAAACCATATAAATTAACTTTTTTAATAGCTCCTATGTATCCTGTTGGAGGTTGTTCATCTCTTCTAAAAAAATCATAACCTGTATGTAACGCTACGGTTTGAGCCATGTTTTCAATGATGCCTGATTCTGTAAAAACAGTCTCTTTCAAAAAGATATTATCTAATGTAATTGTAAAATTTGACACTATTTTTGTTTCAGAAAAAAACACTAAAGAATCTACCATTACAAAAGGCTCTTTTTGAGGAATCAAATGGCTAACTTCCGTTATTGTATGTTGTAATAAATTCATTTAATGCTTATAAAATTATCGAAATATATTTAAGACTTAGTTTATTTCCAAAAATCAAAGTAATTAAACCATTGATAAGGGTATTTTCTAAGTATCCACTGAACACTTTGAGTATATTGGTTTAATAAATCGTTAGCATCTCTATTTTTAAATTTAGCTTTTCTAGCATAAAGATGGTAATGTTTTGACGTTTCTTTCATAACATACACAAAAACGACTGGTACTTTTAACCTTGATCCTAAAAGAAAAGGCCCAGCTGGAAACTCTGCTGGAGCGCCTAGAAAGTTTGCTGTAAGTGTTTTTGCTCCTTCAAAGTAACGGTCTCCAGTAAAGCAAATTAATTCATTATTATTCAATGCTGCATTAATATCAAATATATGCGACATATCATCTTTAACAATAATAAATTTCACATTTGATTTTAACGCTATTGCATCAAGTTGCTTTTTTATTTCTTGATGTTCATTATCTGTTGTTACTAAATTTATTTGAGAGAAATCATCTATTTCACTTAAGAAGAATTCTGATATTTCAAAATTACCAACATGTGCACTAATAAGAATACCTCCTTTTTTTTCCTCTAGTAATTTATGAAGAGTATCTATCCCGTCAAACTCATAGGTGAACTGGTTTCGCTGTCCCAGTTGTATTGCATATTTATCAATTATGGTTTGACCAAAAACAAAATTGTTTTTGTACACTTTAAAAATACTTTTAAATTTTGAAAAACCTAAACGGTCATGAAAATAAAGCATTCCAGCATCTCTACCATCTTTTGAAAACAAAAGGTAATAAAAAGCTACAAAAGCAAGTATTATATAAGCGAACCTAACCCCTAGGGTTTTTATAATAAATATAAATATTTGATAGCCTAAAGGTGTTCCTTTAGATTTCCCCGTCCATTTAGCCATTAATTTTTTTAGCTAATAAGTCATAGAAACTCTGGAGTGTATCAACAGTTTTGAAATCTTCCGCAACTAGTTTTACAGAAAAACATGATTCTATAGCAACAACTAAATCCACATAATCTAGGCTATCTAACTCTAAAGCATCACGCAAAATAGCGTTTGAAGTTAACCCATCTTCATCTACCTCAAACTCATCAACAAAAATAAGATTCGTTTTCTCTATAATTTCTTCTATATTCATGCTTTAATCTTTATATTTTTTAACTACTAACGCAGAGTTCGTTCCACCAAACCCAAAGGAGTTTGACAAAAATACATCTATTTTTTTGTTTATTGTAGTCTTCACTATATTTAACTTGGCTGCGTCTTCATCAGGCTCTGTTAAATTAATATTAGGTGCTACGAAAGAATGCTGCATCATTAATAATGAATAAATAACCTCACTTGCTCCTGCCATCCAGCATTCATGGCCTGTCATTGATTTTGTTGAACTAACTTCTGGCCCCTGTGCTCCAAAAACTTCAAATATTGCTTTCGCTTCATTCGTATCTCCTAATGGTGTTGAGGTTGCATGCGCATTAACATAATCAATATCTTCAGGGCTCAAACCGGCTTGATCTAATGCTTTACGCATAGCTCTTGAAGGCCCTTCTACATTAGGTGTAGAAATATGTCCGCCATTTGAAGAGAACCCATAACCAACTAATTCTGCTAGTATTGGTGCCCCTCTTTTAATTGCAGACTCATAGCTTTCTAGTATTAATGTTGCTGCTCCTCCACTAGGAATTAAACCGTCTCTTGATTTATCAAATGGTTTAGATGCTTGTGAGGGGTTATTTTCATCTGTTGAAAAAACACCCAAACCATCAAAACTCGCAGTTGCATATAGATTAATCTCTTGTGCTCCTCCACAAATAACAGTGTCTTGCAAACCATTTTTTATCATCATATAACCAATACCCAAAGAATGTGACCCACTTGCGCAAGCTGCGCTTATTGTAAAATTCACGCCTTTAAGTTTAAATATTGTAGATAAATTCATTGTAACGGTTGAATTCATTGCTTTAAAAATGCCTCCAGAGCCCACCAAAGTAGTATCTTTTTTATCTTTAACAACATCTATCGATTCAACAACAGCTTTAGCTGTGCTATCATTACCGTAAAGAATACCCACTTCATTCTTGTTTAAAAAATCTTCATCAAGTCCAGAGTTCTCTAAAGCTTCTTTAGTTGCTACATACGCAAATAAAGACTCATCATCCATTGACACACGTTGACGCCTAGACAATTCTTTCTTTAAATCAGGAACTTCAACAACGCCTGTTAAACCCGATCTGTACCCAAACTCTTTACGTTCTTTCTGAAAAACGATACCTGACTTTCCTTCGTACAGTGATTCTTTTACTTCTTGTAAGTTTTTACCTATACAGGAGTAAATCCCCATACCTGTTATTACTACTCTATTACTCACTTATGAATAAATTCCTCCGTTTATATTAATTACTTCTCCTGTGATGTAAGACGCTTTATTTGAGACTAAAAAAGAGACTAAATCAGCTACTTCAGCAGCTTCACCAAAGCGGTTAGCTGGAATCATTTTTTTTAACTCATTTTCATCTAAGTCAGCTGTCATATCTGATTTTATAAAACCTGGCGCAACAGCATTAACTGTAATTTTACGCTTTGCAACTTCTTGTGCTAATGCTTTTGTTGCTGCTACTAAGGCTCCTTTTGCCGCTGAATAATTTGTTTGACCTGGTGTTCCTTTAACGCCAGATACCGATACAAGATTAACTATTCTACCATATTTATTTCGTAATAACTTTTGTATCAAATGATTTGTCACATTAAAAAAACCATTTAACGAGGTGTTTATAACATCATGCCAATCTTCTTTTGGCATCCACATAAATAAGCCATCTCGAGTTATTCCTGCATTATTAACAATAACTTCAATAATTGCATCTGGATTACTATCCTGCCATAAATCTAAAGTTGTTTTAACTTGATTGGCATCAGAAACATTAAACTTAAGTAACTCACCTGTATTTCCATTGGCCTGTACTATTTTCAATGTTTCTTTAGCAGCCATTTCGTTTGACTGGTAGTTTATTAAAATATGATAATCAGAATCTTGAGATAACTTATCGCAAATTGCTCTCCCTATTCCTCTAGATCCTCCTGTAATTAACGCACACTTCATATCTTTACCTTCTAAAATTAACTAATCTTCAAAATTAGTTAAAAACTCTTTTACCGCATTAATATACGGATACATTATTAAATCCTCCTTAAACGGAGGTACTATAACTCTTATTTCATCATATAGTTTTTTTGTTGCCACAGATACTTTATCAGAAAACCCTAACAACTCTATAGCTTGTACTATTGTAATAATTTCTATAGCTAATACTTCAAAGGTATTTTCTATAACTTTTTTAGTAATTAACGCAGAGTTGGTCCCCATACTTACAATATCTTGATTGTCATTATTATTTGGTATGCTGTGTATATACATTGGGTTTGACAACATTTGATTTTCTGCCGTAGTAGATGTAGCAGTAAACTGAGCTCCTTGCATACCAAAATTTAACCCCAGCACCCCTAAGTTCACAAAAGGCGTTAACTTATCGTTTAATTTTGAGTTTAACAGGTAGTTTAATTGTCTTTCCGCTAGCATTGAAAGTTTAGCTATTACTAATTTCAACTTATCCATTTCTAAAGAAATATAATCGCCATGAAAATTTCCTCCGTGATAAACATGTTTGTTCTTTACATCAATAATCGGATTGTCATTAGCTGAGTTTACTTCTTCAATTAGTGTTTTAGATACATTCTCTACAGTATCATATACTGGCCCTAAAATTTGAGGAACACATCTGAGTGAATAATACTCTTGAACCTTTTCCTTAAATACTTTTTCAGTATTTGTCCCAGAATATAAATGTTGATCTCTATTTCTTACTAACGAACTATCTGATAAGTGTTCACGCATTAGCTTTGCCACTTCTATTTGCCCTTTATGTTTTTTAGATGAATTTAACTCTACCGATAAATGATCATCATAAGCTTCTACAATTTCATTAATTGCTGACGAGCATTTAATTGACCAATTTAATAAGCGCTTTGCATAAATTGTATTTACAATACCAATACCTGTCATAACAGAAGTTCCATTCATTAACCCCAAGCCTTCTCTTAACTTAACTTTTATTGAATGCAAGCCTAACTCTTTAAACACATCATCAGTAACTCTTCGTTCACCGTTATAAAACACTTCACCTTCACCTATTAAAACAAGTGCTAAATGTGCTAACTGAACAAGATCACCACTTGCACCAACACCTCCATGCTCATAAATTAACGGAATCACATCTTGATTAAGCAAATCTCGCATCAATTTAACTACAGATGAATGAATCCCTGAGTTCCCTAAACCTAAGGTGTTCAATCGTGCAAGCATTGCTGCTTTAACATATTTTTCTGTTAACGGATTACTTGTACCTGATGCATGGCTTCTAATTAAGTTATACTGTAATTGAATCGTATCTTTAGTATCAATTTTATACTGTGCCATTGGCCCAAAACCAGTGTTAACACCATAAATAACCTTATTTTCTGAAAACTCTTTTAAAAAATCAAAACTATCTTCAACACGTTTTAAAAAATGTTCATCTAAAACTATTTTGTTCTTATTAAATACAACATTATAAAAATCCTGTAAACTCAGATCTTCGTTTATGGTTACTTTCATTGATAAATATTAGAATTATTTCCGTAAAGCTTGAATATAATTTAGTTACTTTGATACAAATTTAAAATTTTGTGACAAAAAACCTATATAAACATGGATAAAGAGTTTGTTGATATTTTAATCATTGGTGCAGGGCCATCAGGATGTGTAGCGGCGGCCTATTTAAACAACTTAGGAATCAATGTTAAAGTTATTGAAAAATCATTATTTCCTAGATTTGTTATTGGCGAAAGTCTCATTCCAAGGTGTATGGACCATTTTGAAGAAGCAGGATTACTTGATTGCTTAAAAGATATGAATTTTGAAGTAAAACGCGGCGCACGTTTTATTAAAAATGGCCAAATATGTAACTTTGATTTTAGCAAGAAATTTACTGAAGGTTGGAATTGGACATGGCAAGTACCAAGAGCCGATTTTGACACTGCTTTAACACAAGAAATAATTAAAAAAGGGGTTGATTTAGAGTTTGAATCAGAAGTTATTGATGTAACTTTTAATAATAATTTATCAACTACCTCTGTAAAAGATAAAAACGGAAAACTCAAACAAATAGACGCTAAATTTATAATTGACTCCAGCGGCTATGGTAGGGTTTTACCACGAATCCTTGGTTTAGAAACCCCTTCAGAATTACCTAAAAACTCTTCAATTTTTACACATATAGAAGACGTAAACAGACCTGAGGGCGAAGAAGGCTCAATAATTACCTTTGACATCATTGAAGAAAAAGTGTGGCTTTGGGTTATTCCTTTTTCCAATGGAAAAACAAGTGTTGGATATGTTGGCCCCACAGAATACATTGAATCATTTGGAAACGATACCTCAACAGCTCTAAAAAAACTAATCACACTATCAAAACACTATAAGAGCAGGTTTGAAAACACCACTTTCCTATTTGAACCAATCAAAATTAAAAACCTTGCAAAATCAGTCACCAAACTTCATGGTAAAGGTTTTGCTTTAACAGGTAACAGCGCAGAGTTTTTAGACCCTGTATTTTCATCTGGAGTATCATTTGCTACAGAATCAGGGTTTTTAGCGGCAAAATTAGCGGCAAAAGAAATAAACAATGAAACTGTAGACTGGGAGACAGATTATTCTGAATATATCAAGGAAGGCGTGGCTGTTTTCTCTACTTACGTAAAAGAATGGTATAGCGGTAATCTTCAGAAATTATTTTTTCATCAGCCAGAAAACCCTGAGATAAAAGAGAAAATATGTGCTGTTTTAGCTGGTTATGTTTGGGATAAAAACAACCCGTTTGTAAAAAAGCACCACCGCGTCATAAAATCTATGGCCCACTTGATAGATATGTCATAAAAAAAAAGCACAATTTGTAAATTGTGCTTTTTTATGTGGTAAGTTTCAGTTTTACAACTTTCTTCTTTTACGCTCTTCTTTAAGTAAGTTTAATTCTCTGGTTGTTTGGCCAGCAACAGATGTGTTTTCTTCTGCACGCCTAATCAAATATGGCATAACGTCTTTAACAGGCCCAAATGGTAAATATTTAGCCACATTATACCCTGCATTAGACAAGTTATAGCTAATATGATCACTCATACCGTACAACTGACCAAACCATATATTGTCAGTGTTTTTTGGTATTTTGTTTTCTTGCATTAATTGCATTACCAAATACGAACTGTCTTCGTTATGTGTACCAGCAAACAATGACAACCTTCCTAAATTACCAATCATATAGTTAATTCCTGCGTCAAAATTTCTATCTGTAGCCGCTTTACTTTCACAAATTGGAGATGTATAGTTATTTCTTTCTGCACGATCATTTTCTTTTTCCATATAAGCCCCACGCACCAACTTCATTCCAATATAAAAGTTTTGCTCTTCAGCAGTTTTATGCAGTTTCTCTAGGTAATCTAACCTATCCCATCTATACATTTGTAACGTATTAAATACAATTGCTTTTTCAGTATTGTATTTACGCATCATATCAGCAACTAAATCATCTGCTGCATCTTGCATCCAGCTTTCTTCAGCGTCTATCAATAGTTTTACATCTTTTTCTTTAGCAAGAGCACATACTTTATCATATCGTGAAATGACGTTATTCCATTCCTCTTGCTCTGTATTTGTTAAAGGCGTTCCGTTACCAACTTTTTCATATAATGCTATTCTACCAAAACCTGTTGGCTTAAACACGGCAAAAGGGATTGCTTCTTTTTCTTTTACAAAATCTAGCAACTTAATAGTCATTTGCAATGCGGCATCAAATTGTGCTTCATCTTCCTTTCCTTCTACGGAGTAATCCAAAACACTACACACTTTTTTGGTATACATAGTATCAATTACAGACAAACAATCCTCCTCTGAAACTCCACCACAAAAATGATCAAAAACAGTTGCTCTAATCAATCCTTCAACAGGTAAATGTGCCTTTATAGCAAAATTTGTCATTGCAGTACCAATGCGCACTAAAGGCTCATTTGCTATCATTTTAAATAAAAAATAAGCACGTTCTAACTCTGAGTCTTTTTTCAATGAAAAAGCAACCTCCGTATTGTTGAATAATTTGTTCATTACATTACTATTTTTAGTCAAACAAATTTATGTTTTTTTTTAATTATTACACTCATTTTTTAAGACTAGTGTCAATAAAACTTGTTTCTTTGTAACACGCTTTATTACACAGATAAGACAGAAACACAAACAACCAATGAAAGCTATAACATCTCAAAATTCAATAATATATTTTAATACAGAATGCTATTCTGCACTAAATTCTCATATTGCAAATGAAAACTACTCCAAAATTGTAATCATAGCAGATGAAAATACATTTGAAAATTGTTACCCTATATTTATTAAACAACTTCAAGCAAGCATTGAAATTGAAGTTATTCAAATTGAAGCTGGAGAAGAGCATAAAAATATAGACACCTGTTCAGGAGTTTGGAATGCTTTATCTGAATTAAATATTGACCGAAAATGCTTAATTATAAACATTGGCGGCGGGGTTGTAACAGATTTAGGTGGTTTTGTAGCGTCAACATACAAACGTGGTGTTGCCTACATTAATGTACCAACAAGCTTATTAGCGATGGTAGACGCCTCTGTTGGCGGGAAAACTGGAGTTGACTTAGGAACTATTAAAAACCAAATAGGAGTTATTAATACCTCTAAAATGGTTTTAATAGACACCACTTTTCTAAACACCTTACCTCAAAATGAAATGCGTTCTGGTCTTGCTGAAATGCTAAAACACGGACTCATTCAAAATGAAGTCTATTGGGATAAAATGAGTGATCTTTCTAAATTAAACGCTAATGATTTAAACTCGCTTATTTACGAATCTGTTATAATAAAAAATAGCGTTGTTACGGAAGACCCTACAGAACAAGGACTACGAAAAGCTTTAAATTTCGGACATACTCTTGGCCACGCTATAGAATCATATTGCCTAGAAAACAATCACAAAACAACACTTTTACATGGCGAAGCAGTAGCTATAGGTATGATTTTAGCATGTTATATTTCAACCAAACTAACCGGACTTGACACCTCTACATGTAACCACATCAAGAGTACAATATTAAACCTATTTGAAAGAACTCATTTTACAACAGAAGACATTACTGCAATTATTGAATTAATGAAATATGACAAGAAAAACTCTCACGGAAACGTCAATTTTGTTCTTCTAAACGCTATTGGTAAAACCGTTATTGATTGCAAAGTTTCAAACAATTTAATTATAGAGTCATTTACTTATTACGCCAACTAACTTAAATAACGCTCTTTAACAATGTTCACATGATGTGTTTGATGGCCTAGTATCAAATACCCAGCTCCTCTAACACTCATTGTATTTCCACCTGAGCTACCTAGTTGTAATAACGTATCATCATTAAATGTTTCAAACAGAGCAACTGTAGACATTCTCACCGCCTTGAATTCTAACATCAATGATGCAATTGAACGATCTTTAGCGTGTGAATATGATACATAATCATTTTCTGAAAACCCTGGCAACATAGTTTTATCCTGCCTAGCAAATCGTAATGCTCTGTACTGAAAAATACGTTCTGTATCAATTACATGAAGCAACACTTCTTTTACTGTCCACTTGCCCTCATTGTATGAAAAATTTAATTCCTCAGGTTTAATTGACTCACAAAATTTCAAAAACTCTTCTAATGATGTTAGCAACAGCGGCACTATTGGCTTATCAATAACCAAATCAAGATACATTTTCTGATACGGCACATATTCATCTGAATTTAATCTTACTGTTTTCATAATTATTTATTAAATTGATTTTATACAGAATCATATATAATTAAACTAAAAAAAGCCTTCCGTACAACAGAAGGCTTTTTTAATTTCATCAAATATATGTTATATTTCCATGAAAATAGTACTCATTAAACGCTTCTTGTCATTAATACTTTCTTCTAAAGAAATCATTGTTTCTGTTCTATAAACACCATCAATATCATCTATCATAAAAATAACATCTTTGGCATGTTGCGTATCTTTTGCTCTAATTTTACAAAAAATATTGAATTTTCCAGTGGTAATATGTGCTACAGTAACAAACGGAATATCATTTATACGTTCCAAAACAAATTTTGTCATGGATGTTTTTTGTAAAAAAATACCTACATAAGCAATAAAAGAATACCCAAGTTTTTCATAATTAACACTTAAAGAAGACCCCGTTATAATACCTGCTTCTTCCATTTTTTTTACACGAACATGTACAGTACCTGCAGAAATCAATAATTTTTTTGCAATATCTGTAAAAGGCACTCTTGTGTTCTGGATGAGCATATCCAATATCTGATGATCTATTTCGTCTAATTTAAACTTAGCCATTATTCTATCGTTAATTATTTTAAGAGACAAATATACACTTTTCGTTATTTTATCGCTATATTTTTTACATAATCCACTCCATTAATTGAAATTTCATTAATTATTAGCAATAAATCATCAATATTTCCTGTTTTATTTATTAAAATCGAATTATTCCCTCCATCAATTTCTTTATGACCGAAAAACTCAGACAAATCCCCTACTTTTGCCACTTTCGGCACAAACTTAACGGTTTCAGAGTCTAAAACTTCGCTATACTGAATAGCTACATCAATGATGTTATCATTGGCATCAACAACGTTTCGTATTATAATATCAAAAAATAACTTCTGATTTTCAGGCAATTTAAAATAATCCTGATAAGTACTACCATCAAAACTGTTTAAGGCTATCGCTTCAAAAGCAGCAACTAAGGCCTTAAACATGTGTTTTCTAGTCACCTCGCGATGGTAATCATCAGAAAAATGCCCTGCTTCAAATAAAATTGTAGGCGTCTTTAACATCTGAAAAGAATCTCCTACACAATCTGCATTAAACCCATCATCATAACGCGATACCTGATTTGGAAGTTCGTCTTTTATAGCTGAGTTTATAGCCAGGATAACCTCCATAGCTTTCTTCCTGGTTTTAGTTACTGCTCTTTGCTCATTCTCTGCCGGTGACAAAAACGACATTACTGAAGAGTTACTAGAGTAGCCTGCACTAAAAATTGAGCGTTGCCCGTGAAGATTAAGACAGTAATCAGGCTTAAAATCCATATAAACTTGCTTTAAAACCTGGCTTTCTGGCTGACTTAACTTTTGCGCATCTCTATTTAAGTCAACCTCATTTGCATTAAACCTAGTGTATCGTTCAGCACCATCTGGATTTAAGATAGGTATGATACAAAAAGAACACTCTAATAACAATTTACCAATGCAATCGTTTTTAGTTTTTAAGGTATTGAAAAAATCAAATAATGCTTTAGTAGTAGTACTTTCGTTTCCATGCATTTGTGACCATGCTAAAATTCGCTTTTTACCAGCACCAAATTTCAGTGCATATATTGGTTTTTTATCAACAGATACCCCTACATTTTCAACCTCTATAAAATCTTTTAATACATCTATTAATGGTTCAATATGCTTGTTTGTAATATACCTTCCAGATAATTTTTCTTCTAAGAACAACTCGTGTTTAATCATTGATATTTTAATTTCTACAAATGTAAACATTCTTGATTTTACATTTGTAAACAGTGAGAACAGTTCGTTTTGTATACAAATGTATCAACACAATTGACTTATTACTCAAAACAATCTCCAAAACAACAACTTACTTCTTATTTATCTTATTTTCAGTTATTTATGATGTCGAAATTAAAGTTTTGCTTTTAACAGAAGCTTTACTAATTATGTAAACAGTGGTGTAGTTTATCTATTTTTTATACATTTGTAAACATTAGTTTTATACTCTTATGGAAAACATAGCATTTACAAATCGTTTACAAAAGTTACTTGAATATTACGACCTATCAGCCTCTAGTTTCGCTTCAAAAATTGGTGTACAACGTTCAAGTATATCACATGTATTATCAGGACGAAATAAACCTAGTTTGGATTTCGTTATGAAATTACTTCATACATTTAATGACGTTTCAATTGAATGGTTAGTTGACGGAAAAGGTACTTTTCCAAAGTCTAAAACTCCCCCCACTCCAATTGAAACAAATAACATTCAAGAAGACTATTTAAATGTTGAATTAAAAAAAGAACTCGTTGATCCAACAGTAACTTTTGAAAGAAATAGTGCCAAACATTCTTCTGGGAAAGAAATTGAAAAAATCATTCTCTTATACACAGACGGAAGCTTTGAATCTTTTAAAAATTAATCCTTAAGAACATTTATTAATTTTGTTACTTTGCCATTCGCTATAACCCTATTAAAGTATGAAGACTATATACCTTTTGCTGTTATTATTATCCGTTTCATGCACAACACCTCCAGAACGTCATTGTGCAGATTTTAAAACAGGGCATTTTGAGTACACCTACGAAATAAATGGAAAAAAGCATACATCAACTTTTACCAGAACCGACAATTTAGAGGTTGATTACAATGGGAAAGATATTGATTCAATAGCTGTAAGGTGGATTAATGATTGTGAATATGTTTTAAAAACAATCAATCCAAAAACATTAGCTCAAAAAAAGGCAATACATATAAAAATTCTTAGCACACACAAGAATACATATACATTTGAATCTAAAATAATAAATGACCCTCAGCAGCGTAAAAGCAGAGGTACTGTAACAAAAACTAATTAAACATGTTTGAAATTTTATCAGACCCAAATGCATGGGGAGCACTTGTAACACTTACCTTTTTAGAAATTGTTCTAGGAATTGATAACATTATATTCATTTCCATAGCTTCTAGTAAATTACCTGAAAACCAACAAAAGAAAGCAACTAATATAGGTTTGTTTTTAGCTATGGTTTTAAGAATCATTCTACTATTCGGTATTTCTTATTTAACGGCTTTAAACGCTCCGTTTTGGCACATAAACTTACCTTGGCTTCAGGTAGGCATCTCTGGCCAAGCTGTAATACTATTTGCAGGAGGATTATTTTTAATCTATAAGAGTACAAAAGAAATTCATGAAAAAGTTGAAGAACCAGAACACGATAAGCAAGAGGTTGAAAAACACAGTTCTAACACCCTTTCAAACGCAATTGTTCAAATTATGCTAATCAACATTGTGTTTTCTTTTGATTCAATACTAACTGCTATAGGAATGACTAATGGTATTAGCAGCAACCCTACTGACGCCCTTATCATTATGATTATTGCTGTTGTAATATCCGTGATAATAATGATGGTTTTTGCACATCCTATTGGAAAATTTGTAAATAAGCATCCTTCCGTTCAAGTTTTAGGACTGTCTTTTTTAATCTTAATTGGTTTTATGCTAATTGCTGAAGCAGCACATTTATCGCACATGAAAATGTTTGGAGCATCTATAGGAGCTATTCCTAAGGGGTATTTGTACTTCACAATTTCATTTTCTATGTTAATTGAATTTTTAAACATGAGAATGCGTAGAAACAAAGATTCTTAAAAGAATTATAAATATTTGACTACCAAAAAAAGCAACTCAATAGAGCTGCTTTTTTTGTATATTTATTATTCAAATTCCTTTACCTATTGAAAAAAACAATTAGACATTTTATACTTTACCTCTCTTTTTTGTTAAGCTGCATTGTTGTTGCTCAACAAAACCCAAGTATTAACTACACCAATAGTAGTAAAATTATTAGAGCAGGAAAATACCTTAACACTCTAGAAGACAAAACAGGCAAGCTAACAATTGATGATGTTTCTAAACTAAATACATTTGTACCCTCAACCAACGAAATTCCTAATTTTGGAATTACAAAAAGTACCTATTGGGCAAAATTTAGTATTAACAATACTACTGATATTGAGGATTTTATTTTAGAATTTGAAAAAATAACAGCACTAGAACTGGTGCTATACTATAAGGAACATCATTCAGATGACAGTTATGTTGTGCAAAATGCCAATCATGGTTCTAAAAAATATTCAGGTCAACTTTTCTTACTTGATTTCAAAATTCCTAAAAAAGAGACCACTACTCTATATGTTAAGTTTAAAACAAATTGGGCTGTCACTTTTCCTATAAAAATTAGCACTAGGGAAAGAATGCTACATCAATTATTTAATCATGAATTGATAAAAGGGATTTATTTAGGAATCTTATTTATTATGGTATTCTACAATATGTTTATCTATTTTTCAATACGTGAAAAAAGCTATTGTTTTTATGTTATCTATATCTTTTCATTTTTATTATTTCAATTTAATGAATTGGGGTATGCCTATAAATATTTTTGGGTAGCAAAACCAGACCTGTTTGATTTCGCATCAAAGTTACTCCCGAATCTAACGTGCCTAACAGCTGTTTTATTTGTACGAGATTTTTTAAAAACAAAAAAATACACTCCAAAACTTGATAAGTTCTACAATTTTGCAATAATACTTCTAATCTTAAGTTTTGCTTTTCCTTTTATAAAAGAAAGCAACAGTGCCTTTTTTACGTTTATAAACATTATAACTTTAGTTATTTCATTATTCACCCTAGTAGTAGCTATTATTATTTTGCGTATTGGTTTTCAACCTGCAAAATATTTTTTAATAGCATGGAGCATCCTTTTGTTTTCTATCATACAGTTTAACTTGAGTAACCTCGGGTTTATTCCATACTACCCCATAACAGATCATTCATTAGAAATTGGGTCTGTAATTGAAGTATTTTTACTTTCATTAGGTTTAGCTTACCGCATAAATGTATTAAAAAAAGAAAAAGAGATATCTCAAGAGCGAACCATAAGCCTTATTGAAGAAAAGAAAAATATTATTGAAAATCAGAATCTTGTTTTAGAAAAACTAGTGTTTGAAAGAACACAGAAATTAGAATTACGAAATAAAATAATTAGCGAGAAAAACGAAGAGAAATCAATTATGATGCGTGAAATTCATCACCGTGTAAAGAACAACTTACAAATGATTAATAGCATGGTAAGGTTGCAATCTCGGTATTTAGATAAAGATAACGCTTCAGATTCTTTAAAAGAAGTTGAGCGTAGGATACTTACAATGTCACTACTTCATGAAAAAATGTACCAATCAGACAACCTCGTATCTATTAATGTAAAAGAATACATCACTGCTGTAATGACCGACTTATCACGTATATTTGATGGTAAAAAAAATGTAAAATACACCTTAAATATTGACAACATTAACCTTAAAACAGAAACCATACTCTATATTGGCCTTCTTGTTAATGAGCTAACCACAAACACATTAAAGCATGCTTTTAATGAACAAGATGACGGGCATTTATGCATTAGTTTACATCGGTTAAACACACATGAATACATGTTAAAAGTAACTAATAATGGTGTTGAAATTAATTTTGACAAACTAAATAACTCTGACTCGTTGGGACAGCGTTTAATACGAAATTTTGTCAAACAACTACATGGTGAATTGAATATAGAGAGTAACAAAGATGAAACTTCATTTTCTATTCAATTTACAGAAAACTAGCGTATTATTTTGCGTATTGGTATTGGCAAATCTACAGCTTCATTTACAAAACGTTTATGCACTGCTTCTTTAAACAAGCTTTTCATTTGAAACTCTTTTAAAGGATCATTTAACCATATATAAGCCCTAATAATTATTGCAGACTCTGTTATATCTATTACTCTAACATCAAACTCTGGGGTGTTTTTAATAATCTCTTCTGGAGTTCTATTATCAATAACAAAGTCTAATTTAGACGCCTCTTCAGTAATAATACTTTTAGCCTTGTCAATATTGGCATACAAGCCAATATTAAAATTGTTAAAACTTAATATTTTAGTTTCATGTATCGTAACATTTAAAACCGACTCTGTACTAATTACGGAGTTTGGAATTATCAAACGTTTGTTTTCAAATGTCGTAATAATAGTATGTCGCAAGGTAATATCATCAATAATACCTTCTCTATTGTCACTTAGCTTTATATAGTCTCCTACTCTAAATGGGCGAAATAAGACAATAAACAGCCCTCCAATCAAGTTTGAAATAGCATCTTTTGCTGCAAAACCTATTATTGCTGCCAATATTCCAGCACCTGAAAAAATATAACCTGCTTGTTTTCTAAACACAGGAACCGTAAACATAATAATTAAAAACCCTAATAAACCGAAAATAAATCGTAGGGAATTTCTTGTAAATTTTAGTCGGGTAACCCCAAACTTTTCCTTAGCCAAGTTTTTTCTTAAAAAAAGAATCACAATGGCTCTAGAAAGTCGTGACAGTATCCAACAGACAAGAATTACACATAGTGAGTATAAGGCAATTCCAGAACTTACGTTTAAATCAAAATAACTTAAAATAGCAGTCATATAATGTTTTTAAAACAATTTAGTTTGTTCACCATCAGCTCCTAAATCATCCTCATTTAAATTGATGTTATTAACTTCGTTTTCTTCTACAACTTCAATATCTTCAACATCTGACAACTCTTCAGCTTCATAAGGCAAAGCGGGTAATAAATTAATTTGTTTCAGTTTTTCTGTTGTCAATTGATTTCCTAAAGCTTTTATACCTTTTACAGAAATAAACTGCTCAATATCAACAACTTGGTTGTCTTTTTGATCTTTTCCGCGTTTTTTAGCAAACACCAGCTCTGCAACTGGTCTATAATCAACCGCAATAATTTCTAATTGTGACTTTGGATGATCTGATATAAACTGCTCTTCTTTATCTTCTTGCTCGATTACAAAACGCTTGATATAATAACGTTCTTTTTCTCCTTCATAATATATTGCCGAAATTGGTTTAGAAGGAATCCATTTCTCTAAAACAATCATATCATCATCAAAATGCAATGTCACCTCTGGGGTTACTGTTTTAACCACTCCTTGCTGGGTAATAATCAGCAGTTTGTCATCACCTTTAAATTCACCAAGCAACTCACCTCTTCCATCTAAATTTAAACGCTGAATAGCATCATCAAACCAAATTTTTCGAGGTTTTAATGTTGACACACCTTTAGATTTTAAATCGATACGCTTAACTGCATATTTAGTGACCAGGTTACCTTTAGAAGCTCTACCCTTTACCAAAACATCAGTGAAGTCAAGGTCCCATTTTAATTTTTTAACACTACCTACTTGACGTAAATTAATAGTTATTACTTCTGCTTCTCCATTAGGATTAGCTGAAAAATACGTCATCATTGAACCTTTTGTCCCTTGAGTAATATTGTATTCTTTATCTCTTGTAACACTAGTAACTGCAAAACGTTTTATATATGATGCTTTAGAAATACCATCTTTATAAATTACATTGTAAATAGTGCGTTTATCTTTCTTTTTAAACACGGCTGCATGAACAATATGCTTGCCTATAAAGGTTTTATTATCCACTTTTGTCACCATCATTTTACCATCTCTGGTAAATACAATTATATCATCAATATCTGCACAGTCAGTAACATACTCATCTTTTTTAAGAGACGTTCCAATAAAACCTTCTTCTCTATTAACGTACAGTTTGGTATTTCGGATAACAACCTTTGTAGCATCAACATCATCAAATGGTCTTAATTCTGTTTGACGTTCTTTTCCTTTTCCGTAATCCTTTTTTATACGCGTAAAAAAATCAATAGCATACTCTATTAAGTGTGCCAAATGGTGTTTAGTTTCCTTAATTTGATCTTCTAAAGCGTCAATTTTTTGTTGTGCTTTATCAATATCAAATTTTGAAATACGCTTAATTCTAATTTCAGTTAATCGTACAATATCATCTTCAACAATTGCACGCTTTAAATGCTTAATGTGTGGTTGCAAACCATCATCAATAGCCTTAATAACACCTTCCCAAGTCTCCTCTTCTTCAATTAAACGGTAAATTCTGTTTTCTATAAAAATACGTTCTAAAGATGCAAAATGCCACTGTTCTTGCAATTCATTTAATTGTATTTCTAACTCACTCTTCAACAAGAAAACTGTATGATCTGTTGAGCGACGTAAAATTTCTGACACTCCAATAAATACGGGTTTATTGTCATCAATAACACAACCTAATGGTGAAATAGATGTTTCACAATTGGTAAACGCATATAAGGCATCAATGGTTTTATCTGGCGAAATACTAGACGGTAAATGCACTAAAATTTCAACTTCAGCTGCTGTATTGTCTTCTATTTTCTTTATTTTTATTTTTCCTTTATCATTGGCTTTCAAGATTGAATCGATCAAACTTGAAGTTGTTGTTGAAAAAGGAATTTCTGAAATAACAAGTGTGTTTTTATCTTGCTGAGAAATTTTTGCACGTACACGAACTTTCCCTCCTCGCAAACCATCATTGTAATTAGTTATGTCTGCACTACCTGCAGTAGGAAAATCAGGAAATAACGTAAACTTCTTTCCTTTTAAATGCTTTATAGATGCATCAATTAACTCTAAAAAGTTATGTGGCAAAATTTTAGTTGACAATCCAACAGCAATACCCTCACCGCCTTGAGCTAATAATAGCGGAAACTTAGCAGGTAGGTTAATTGGCTCTTTATTTCTACCGTCATATGACTGTTGCCATTCTGTAATTTTTGGGTTAAAAACAACATCTAAAGCAAATTTACTTAAGCGCGCTTCAATATACCTTGATGCAGCAGCACGGTCACCAGTTAATATATTACCCCAGTTCCCCTGAGTATCAATTAATAAGTCTTTTTGACCTATTTGCACCATGGCATCAGCAATACTCATATCCCCGTGTGGATGATACTGCATGGTGTGCCCTACTATATTCGCTACCTTATTATAACGCCCATCATCTTTTTCTTTTAAAGAATGCATTATACGACGCTGCACAGGTTTAAAACCGTCATCAATAGCTGGTACAGCACGTTCTAAAATAACATAAGATGCATAATCCAAAAACCAATCTTTATACATCCCTGTAACTTTAGTTATGGACTCTTCTTCGCTATAATAATTTGCGTTATGTTCTTCTAGATTTTCGTTTTCTTCCATACTCATACAGTTCTATGAATTTTCACGTACTATTTTATCTAATGACAATTTTAAAGCTTTTGTTTTTGTTGCAGATAAAAAAGTAATATCCATCCGCACTTTTTTAATTTTATGTTTACTTTTTATGTACAGTTTGAGTTTTTTATAAAAAAAACAATCTATAACTTTATAATTTACTAGTTTTTCTTTTGGTAACTCTACTCGGTGTTCTCTATGATTAACAAATTCTGACAACAAAATGCCTTTAGTAATTAACACAATGCCAGAACCATTGCTATCATATTCAATATATTTAGAAATTTTATACCAGTAAATTAAGGCAAACGTGTAGAATACCAACAAGATTATAACCTCTTTATAAGCCAAAACAACTTCATTTAAAATCAAATAATTATATATAACCGCCATTGACATTAAGAAAAGGAGTATTAAATATCCTAACTTAAATAACGGCATGGCTTTTTTATTTGTAAATTTCATTATTCCCCAAAATACATTGATTACTCCTCTACAATATCCAGTTCAACTTTTAAGTTATTTATAATAAATTTTTGCCTATCTGGCGTATTTTTCCCCATATAAAACTGCAGTAAATTCTCTATTGATGTTGCTGTGTCAAGCATTACTGGTGCTAACCTGATATCTTCACCAATAAAAAACTGAAACTCATCTGGAGAAATTTCCCCTAATCCTTTAAATCGTGTAATTTCAGGCTTTCCTTTTAACTTATTCATGGCACTTATACGCTCTTCTTCAGAATAACAATAAATGGTTTCTTTTTTATTTCTAACTCTAAAAAGAGGCGTTTCTAAAATATATAGGTGTCCTTCTTTTATCAACTCTGGAAAGAATTGTAGGAAAAACGTAATTAACAACAATCTAATATGCATACCATCAACATCGGCATCTGTTGCAATAACTATATTGTTGTATCTTAAATCAGATAATGATTCTTCTATATTTAAAGCTGCTTGTAATAAATTAAATTCTTCATTTTCATAAACAATTTTTTTAGACATCCCATAGGAATTCAATGGCTTACCACGCAAGCTAAATACAGCTTGCGTGTTTACATCTCTAGATTTCGTTATTGAACCACTTGCAGAATCTCCCTCAGTAATAAACAACGTAGATTCTAAACGACGTTCTTTTTTAATATCACCTAAGTGCACTCTACAGTCGCGTAGTTTTTTATTATGTAACGATGCTTTTTTAGCACGATCCTTGGCTAATTTTCTAATACCTGACAACTCCTTACGTTCACGCTCAGCTTGTAATATTTTACGTTGAATAGCTTCAGCTACGTCTGGGTTTTTATGAAGATAATTGTCTAACTGTGTTTTTACAAAATCGTTAATATATGTACGCACAGTTGGTAAATCACCCCCCATTTCTACTGAACCTAATTTAGTTTTTGTCTGACTTTCAAAAACTGGTTCCATTACTTTTATAGCTATTGCTGAAATAATTGATTTACGAACATCTGAAGCTTCATATGTTTTACCATAAAAATCACGAATGGTTTTTACAATAGACTCTCTAAATGCTGCTTGATGTGTTCCGCCTTGCGTAGTATGTTGCCCGTTTACAAAGGAATGGTATTCTTCTGAATATTGTGTTTTGCTATGTGTAATAGCTATTTCAATATCATCTCCTTTCAAATGGATAATAGGATATAACATATCCTCTTTACTGTTGTTATCTTCTAGTAAATCTTTTAATCCGTTTTCTGAAAAATATTTTTCACCGTTATAAATTATGGTTAACCCAGGATTTAGGTATACATAATTCTTCAACATTTTAACTACGTATTCTGATCGGTACTTGTAATTTTTAAAAATAGATGTATCAGGAATAAACGTCACTTTAGTCCCTTTTCTTGATACGACACTTTCAACAGGAAAGTCTTCTGTAATATTTCCTTGTGAAAACTCTACTGCTTTACGTTGGTTGTCTCTGTTAGATTCTACTCTAAAATAATTAGACAATGCATTAACAGCTTTTGTACCAACTCCGTTTAACCCAACAGATTTCTTAAAAGCTCTAGAGTCATACTTACCACCGGTATTCATTTTAGAAACTACATCAATCACTTTCCCTAAAGGAATTCCTCTTCCGTAGTCCCTTACAGTAACTTTGCCTTCTTTAGTAGTTATTTCTATTGTTTTACCAGCTCCCATAACAAACTCATCAATGGAGTTATCAAGCACTTCTTTTAATAAGATATAAATACCATCATCAGCTGATGAACCGTCACCAAGTTTCCCAATATACATTCCCGGTCGCATACGTATATGCTCTTTCCAGTCTAACGAACGTATATTATCTTCAGTATATTTGGTTTCTTGTGACATTAAATGAGTAGCTATTTAGGATCTGATGCTAATATAGGATAAACTATAAAAAAATAAAAGCGTGATCACATAAAGTTAGTAACAGAGTTTTCAGCATAAAAAAAGCCTTATAATTCATTAAAACTATAAGGCTTCTTTTGTGTTTATTATTTAATTATACATTAAATCTAAAATGCATAATATCACCATCTTTAACAACATACTCTTTTCCTTCTACACCTAATTTACCAGCCTCTTTAACTTTTGCTTCACTTCCTAGCTCCACAAACGTATCGTATTGCATTACTTCAGCTCTAATAAATCCTTTTTCAAAATCTGTATGTATCACACCCGCTGCTTGAGGTGCTGTAGCACCTATAAACACTGTCCAAGCTCTAACTTCTTTTACACCTACTGTAAAATATGTTTGAAGATTTAACAGTTTATATGCTGATCTAATCAACCTTGCTGCTCCTGGTTCTTCTAAACCGATATCTTCTAAGAATATTTGCTGCTCATCATAATCTTCCAATTCAGCAATATCAGATTCTGTTGCAACTGCTAATACGATTATCTCTGCACCTTCATCCTTTACAGCTTCACGCACACGTTCAACATATGCATTTCCTGACTTTGCAGACGCTTCATCTACATTACACACATATAATACTGGTTTTGCTGTTAGCATTTGAAACTCATCAACTAAAACCTGTTCTTTTTCATTAAAAGACATTGACCTTACTGAAGCACCAGACTCCAACACATCTTTTAAACGCAATAATGTAGCTTGCTCTAAAACAGCTTCTTTATTTCCTGTTTTTGCCGCACGATTTACTTTTTCTAAACGCTTTTCAACTGATTCTAAATCTTTTAATTGTAATTCAAAATCAATAGTTTCTTTATCACGAATAGGATCTACAGATGTATCAACATGAACAATGTTATCATTATCAAAACAACGCAACACATGAATAATTGCATCACACTCTCTAATATTTGCTAAAAATTTATTCCCTAAACCTTCTCCTTTACTAGCTCCTTTTACCAAACCGGCTATATCAACAATTTCAACAGTTGCTGGCATAACACGCTCTGGATTTACCATACTTTCTAGTTTGGCAATTCTTGAATCTGGCACGTTTACAACACCTACATTAGGTTCTATAGTACAAAAAGGGAAATTAGCACTTTGTGCTTTGGCGTTTGATAAACAATTAAAAAGGGTTGATTTACCAACGTTAGGTAATCCTACAATTCCTGCTTTCATGATATGAGACTAAAATATTAAGTTTGCAAAACTACATATTTTATTTGTTTCTCTACAGGAAACTTGTGGATAATTAAGAGGTGTGATACGTTTTTATATTAGAAAAAAGCTAAAATAAAAACACAGAAACCTATTAAAACTGAAATTGCGTATGTTACTATAGTATTCATCTTAAATCATTTTTAATGAGATAGCTAAAATACGCTTTTTCTGACTGATCTTTAAGGAATTAGTCTTTTTTTAACAAAAAAAAGAGCTTTGAAAGCTCTTTTATATTCTCATTCTAATTAATTAACCTTCTGGATGCATAAATGACTGTTTAGCCAACAATTCATCTTCTGTTTCAACAACAGCATCATCAGGCACACAACAATCTACTGGGCAAACAGCTGCACATTGTGGCTCTTCATGAAATCCTTTACATTCCGTACATTTATCAGGCACAATGTAATACACTTCATCACTAACTGGTTCTTGCGCCTCATCTGCATTTACAGTTTTTCCATTAGTCAGTACTAAATCACCTTTTAAGGAAGTTCCATCAGCATAACGCCAATCGTCAGAAGCTTCATAAATTGCTGTATTTGGACATTCTGGCTCACATGCTCCACAGTTTATACATTCATCTGTTATAATAATTGCCATAGCTACTCTCTTTTAATTAAAATAAATTGTTTTGCTTTTAACACAATGATTATCTTTGCAAGCATTGAAAAACAAATCAATATTCTTAGGTGCAAAAATAGCGCCAAAACTATTTAGATACAAGATAAATGAGTAAATTAAATCATAGAATTTTAGCTTTTTCGAAATTAGGGGATTTTTTAAGTCAGTTTAACACAAACGGGATTATTAAAAACAATACTATTGCGCATAACGATTTGTTTTTTGACGCCTTTAAAATGCAAGTTGAACGCGCATATGAATTTAACGGATGGTTCACTCTAGAAAATGTTTTATTCTCTTGCGAAGGATGGAGCAACTCACTCAATAAAAACAACTTGGAGAAGTTTGCTTCAAGTGTTGATTTAAGTGGTATTCAACCTAAAACTATCGCTATTATTATGGCAGGTAACATACCGCTTGTAGGTTTTCATGATTTTCTTTCGGTACTACTTTCTGGTCATTCTGTTGTAGTAAAACAATCTTCAAACGATAAACATTTATTACCTATTTTAGCTAAATACTTGCAATATGTAAGTGATGAATTTAAAGATAAAATAACATTCACAGAAGAAAAACTTGACGGATTTGATGCAGTAATTGCTACTGGAAGTTCAAATACCGCTAGATACTTTGATTACTATTTTGGGAAATACCCATCAATTATTAGAGAAAACAGAAACTCTGTTGCCGTTTTAACAGGAAATGAAACTGATGAAGAAATGCAAGCTTTATCTGATGATATATTCACCTATTTCGGCCTTGGATGTAGAAGTGTTTCAAAAATATTTGTACCTCAAGATTACAACTTTGACAAACTATTTAATGCCGTTTTTAAACACAAAGACATCATTAACAACGCCAGGTACGCTAATAATTACGATTATAACAAAGCTGTTTACCTAATGAGTTTATTTGATTTACTCGAAAATGGGTTTTTAATGCTAAAAGAAGATAAAAGCTACTCCTCACCTATTTCATCCTTATTTTATGAAAAATATGATGACTTAGAAACCTTGAAAACACAACTAGAAACTGACAAAAATAAGATTCAATGTATTGTTGCTAATAATTTTTTAAAATCAGAAATAAAATTTGGAGAAACACAAAAGCCTAAATTATCTGATTTTGCAGACGGCATAAATACTCTTGAATTTCTAGCTAACTTATAAACCTATGAAAAAACATAATTTTAGTGCTGGGCCGTGCATATTACCACAAGACGTTTTGAAAAAAGCATCTGAGGCTGTTATAGATTTTGACGGATTAGGATTATCTTTAATAGAAATTTCACATAGAAGTGAACATTTTGTTGCAGTAATCGAAAAAGCTCGGCAATTAGCCTTGGAGTTACTAGGTTTAGAAAACAAAGGATACACTGCCTTATTTTTACACGGTGGCGCAAGTACAGAGTTTTTATTAACACCTTACAACCTAATGAAGGTTAATGGTAAGGCTGCATATACAAATACCGGCACTTGGTCTGCAAAAGCTATAAAAGAAGCGAAACTATTTGGTGAGGTTATTGTTGTTGGATCATCAGAAGATAAAAATTACTCTTACATACCAAAAAACTACAGCATTCCTGCAGGCGTAAGCTATTTCCATTGTACAAGCAATAATACAATTGCCGGCACACAAATGAAATCATTTCCAAAACACAACGGGATTACAGTATGTGACATGAGTTCAGATATTTTTTCAAGAGAATTAGATTTTACTCAATTTGACCTTATTTATGCAGGAGCTCAAAAAAACATGGGGCCATCTGGAACAACTTTAGTTGTGGTAAAAAACGACATTCTTGGAAAAACAGGAAGGCAAATCCCTACAATGTTAGATTATCAGCAGCACATATCAAAAGATAGCATGCTTAACACTCCTGCTGTATTTCCAATTTATGTATCAATGCTTACCCTGCAGTGGTTAAAAGATTTAGGGGGTATTACCGCAATTGAGAAAATCAATAACACTAAAGCCGAATTATTATACACTGAAATTGATAGAAACCCTTTATTTAAAGGAAATACTGCAATTGAGGACAGAAGTATTATGAATGTAACATTCTCTTTAGTTGATCAAAGCCTTAAAAATCAATTTGACAAAATATGGACAAATGCTGGAATAAGCGGATTAAATGGCCACAGAAGTGTTGGTGGCTATAGAGCATCATTATACAATGCTTTGCCGCTTGAAAGTGTAGAGGTTCTAGTTAAAACCATGCAAGAATTTGAAAAATCAATTTAATATGAAAATTTTAATTGCAGATGACTTATCAGAAAACAGCATTGCGTTATTAAAGGACGTTAAGTTTGAAGTTTTTAAAACTACAGTTGCCCAAAATCAGTTAGAAAACTTTATCAATTCAAACAGAATTGACGTTCTTATAGTTAATAGCGCAACAAAAGTAACCAGAGAACTTGTTGATGCTTGCCCAACACTAAAGTTAATTGGAAGAGCTGGTGTTAACATGGATAATATAGCGGTTTCGCATGCGATTAATAAAGGTCTAAAAATTATAAACACGCCATTAGCATCTGCAAATTCTGTTGCAGAACTCGTATTTGCTCATTTATTCGGGATGGTTAGGTTTTTACATCAAGCAAACAGAGAAATGCCTTTAGAAGGCGACACTAGATTCAATGACTTAAGAAAACAATTTTCAACTGGTACTGAATTAAAAGGTAAAACTCTAGGTATTATAGGTTTTGGTAACATCGGAAAAGAAGTAGCTAAAACCGCCATAGGTATAGGCATGAAAGTTATAACCACAAGTTCTTCTGTTAAAAAAGAAACTATAGACCTTACCTTCTATAACGGAAAATCAATTGCATTTGAAATAGAAACACAATCATTAGAAATTCTTTTAAAAGAGTCTGATTTTATCACCATACATACGCCATACCAAGGCGCCGTAATAATTGGTAAACAAGAAATTGAATTAATGAAAACTGGTGTAGGAATCATCAACACATCACAAGGGGGAACATTAGACGAAATAGCCTTGATAAACGCCATTGAAGCAGAAAAAGTAAAGTATGCTGCTTTAGATGTTTATGAAACAGAGCCTAAACCTGAAATTCAATTACTAATGAATCCTGAGTTATCATTAACACCACATATAGGAGGTAAAACTAGAGATGCAAAACATAGAGCTGAAACAGAATTAATAAACCAACTTGTATACTTTAGAAACAACTACAACTAATAATTGGCATAATTTTAGTATATTCAAATTCGAAATTTAAATTAACAAACTAAAAACATATTAAAATGTCAGGAATATTAGATTTATTAAACAGTGAAGTTGGAAAAACAATTGTAAACGGTGTTGCAAACCAATCAGGGCAATCTACAGATAAAACAGCATCTGTTTTAACAATGGCACTACCTGTTTTAATGGGTGCCATGAAACGTAATGCAGCAACTCCAGAAGGAGCTCAAGGTTTAATGGGAGCTATATCTGAAAAACATGATGGCTCAATATTAGACAACTTAGGTGGTTTATTTGCAGGTGGGGTTGACCAAAGTGTTATGAATGATGGTGCCGGCATACTAGGGCATGTTTTAGGAGGCTCACAACAGAATGTTACAAATGCTTTATCTCAAAAATCAGGAATGAGTTCTGATGCTGTAATGGACATTTTAAAAATAGCTGCGCCATTAGTCATGGGGTATCTAGGAAAACAAACAAAACAACAAAATGTTTCTGATACTAACGGTATTGGTAATTTATTAGGCGGATTATTAGGTGGTGGTTCTACCGCTTCAAACCAACAAAGTTTAATTGAATCATTATTAGATGGAAACGGTGATGGATCTATTCTTGACGATGTTGCCGGAATGGTTTTAAACTCCGGTACTAAGAAAAAAGGAGGTTTAGCTGGTCTGCTTGGTGGTTTATTTGGAAAATAAACCATCTAACCCTTATAAAAAAGCTGAACTTTTATAGTTCAGCTTTTTTATTTTGTATCTTTATATAAATCGTTATTTTTTCATGAAACGCTTAATATACATCATATTGTTTATTTGTACATCTTGTGCTAGCACTGTTATTGAGCCTAACTTAACAACTAATAATGATAAGTTAGTCATTGAAAATAAAGAGCTGGAGTATGAAGTTATCATTATTGAGCCAGGTTTCAATTCATGGTTAGTAACACAAATGCCAATGTCATACTATTCACAACCTACCTTAGAGCTTAAAAACACCTTCTTTATAACTTCATGGAATCAAAGAGTACTCCAACCGTTTAAATATAATACAAACTTATATGAAATGAGAATTGATTATGATTCTCAAATTGATTATGGTTTAGAGGTTAATTATAAGTTATTTATGTACTTTACTTATTTTCAACAAAAATATAAGCAAAAATTATAATTTAAATCAGTACAAATTTAGTATTCCTAATTTTATTTTTTTTTATTAATCGAATGCGTATTTTTGCATAAAATTTAATAAATGCAAAAGATTAAAGATCGTTGGGAGATAAAAGAAAACTGGCAATTGCTCTATCCTTTTTTAGGAGTTATAGCTTTACTAGTTAGCGGCTATGCATTAGCTAAATTAATTCTTTCTAAATTCTCCTCCCCTAATTTAATCTTGCTGGTGTTTTTAACACTCATAATAACTTACGGTATATATAACGTTACTTTAAAACTCTTTAAACGTTTAGCTGTAAAGTGGGAAATCACCTACCAATGGGAACTCATCGCTATCTTTCTAGTATTTGCAGTAACTGGCTCAACAGCTACTAAAATATCTGGACCAATAATTGATTTTTTAGGCTTAAAAAATTCTGTATCTAGTGCATTTCTATTTTGGACATTACGAATTCTAATTATATTCCCTATATATCAAGTACTTTTAATTATTTTTGGATGGTTGTTTGGACAATTTCAATTTTTCTGGGTATTTGAAAAGAAAATGCTAATGAGAATGGGATTTAAGAGATTTTTTAATGACTAAGTATTTGAATAACATATTAAAATCAGTAGCATTAGTTGGCTTAATCACAGTCTTACTAACACCTTCTGTACTTAATCTTATTCATTCATTTGAGCACGAAGAACATCACCTTATAGATTGTCATGATAAAAGTGATACCCACCTTCATGAAATTGAGTTTGATTGTAGTTTTATTCAACTATATGCTACACCACAAATATACGCGTCACCTACAGTTTGGTCTGAAAAAATCACTTTCACAGACTATGTCTTTCTTAAAGATATTTACAACTGTATACGTGTTACAACAACTTACTTAAACAGTGCGCCACATAGAGGTCCTCCTCAATTAAATAGTTAATCGTTTTTTAGAAACAAATAAAATATACCTCAGTTGTGAACTTTGGTAAACTATTTAATATTATAATTATATGAAATTTTTATATACTTTACTTTTTATAAGTACGTGTTGTTTTTCGCAACACAAATTATCTGGCTATATAACAGATGAAAACACAAAATTACCTTTATCAGATGTATCTGTTTATTTAAAATCTGCCAATAAAGGAACAACCACAAAAACTGACGGAAGCTTTAACATCACTAACATTCCATCAGGATCCTATGATATTTTTATCTCATATTTAGGGTATCAAGAAATTCATAAGGAACTGCTCATTGACTCTGATACCACAATAGATTTCCAACTGCACCCTACAGCATTAGAGTTAGAAGGTGTCTTAATTTCAGCACCATTTCATAAGCTTCAAAAAGATAATGTAATGACTGTTGAAAAGATAAAAACATCATCATTAACAAACGCAAATAATTTAGCGGAACAACTTAGTGATGTGCCAGGCGTTAATCAAATAGGTACTGGTAACGGGATTGGTAAACCTGTCATCAGAGGTTTAAGTAGCAACCGTGTATTAGTTTATACACAAGGTGTTAGATTGGAAAATCAACAATTTGGTGAAGAACACGGACTAGGTGTTAGCAGTGCAGGTATAGAAAGTATTGAAATCATCAAGGGCCCTGCTTCCCTACTCTATGGTTCAGATGCTATTGGAGGTGTTTTGTTTTTAAACCCCGAATTATACGCTCAAAAAGATTCATTAGACATTGATATAGCAACTAAATACTTTTCAAACACTAACGGTCTTTCTACAAATTTTGGAATAAAAAACTCTACTGAAAACGTAAAACTATTGGCGCGTTTTTCAATGCAACAACATGCTGATTATCAGTTTAAAGATACGCACGTTACAAATTCTCGTTTCTCAGAATATGATTTAAAAACAGGCGTTGGTTTCAATATCGGGAAAACAACAAATGATTTGCGTTATAATGTTAATTTTAGTCGTTTAGGAATACCTGAAGAAATTGGAGTACAAAATGATAATATCAAACCTTTATTACCCAATCAAGCAATTGAAAATCATGTATTAAGTCTACATTCAGTAACCA
This sequence comes from Flavobacteriaceae bacterium, assembly GCA_049614485.1. GTDB lineage: Bacteria > Bacteroidota > Bacteroidia > Flavobacteriales > Flavobacteriaceae. Next base: position 9,375 of record JBMZDR010000006.1, on the reverse strand, counting down.
AACTTAATAAAGGAAAACTAGACATGACACTTGGTTACACCTTTAATAACCGTAAAGAATTTGAAGAAGAACACCATCATGACGCGCATGAAGATGAGGACGATCATGAAGAGGAAGATCATGATGAACACGAAAATGAGAGCCTTTCTCCTGCTTTAGAGATGCACTTAAACACGTTAAATTATAATTTCAAATATGAGTTTGAAAAGCGTAATGATTTTGAAGTTATTGTTGGTACACAAGGAATGTTTCAAAGCAATAAGAATTTTGGTGAAGAAACTTTAATTCCTGATGCAACTACTACAGACGCTGGCTTATTCGGTACGGCGCATTACCACTGGAGCAAACACGCTGTTCAGTTTGGTGCGCGGTATGACTACAGGAGTATAAATATCATTAATCAAAACTTAAAAAAAGACTATAATAGTTTTAATGGAGCAGTTGGATTTAAAACCGATTTCACCTCTAAATTAACTGGACGTATTAATATTGCTAGCGGATTTAGAGCGCCTAACCTTGCAGAATTAACCTCTGATGGTGAACATGAAGGAAGTAACAGATATGAAATTGGGGATGTCAATTTAAAAAATGAGCAAAACATTCAATTAGATCTTAACCTAAACTACAAAAGTGAGCATTTTGAAGTTTTTGCAAACGGATTTTATAATTCTATAAATAATTACATTTATATTAACCCAACAAATACGACTATTGATGATGCTCAGGTTTTCAAATACCTACAAGATGATGCAACACTTTATGGTGGTGAAGTTGGCATACACTTACACCCTCACCCACTTGACTGGTTACATATAAACAGTAGTTTTGAAACTGTTACGGGGCAATTAAACGATAACACCTACTTGCCTTTGATTCCTGCAAATTCAATTAACACAAAAGTTGCATTTACAATTAGTAAAGCCTCAAACAAAAAAAACACCACAGAAGCCTTCATAAGTTTAAAAAATGTTTTCAGACAGAGCAATATCAGTTATTCTGAAACAGTATCTAAACATTATGATTTAGTGAATATTGGCGCTTCAACACAGTTTACAATATCAAAACAAGCTATTAATTTGAACTTAGGTGTAAATAATCTTTTTGATAAAAATTACATCAACCATTTATCTCGATTAAAAACAGATGGCATTTACAACCAAGGACGGAATATTGTTTTTGGAGTGTCATTAAACCTTTAATACAAAAAAGGCTTCTGAAATTTCAGAAGCCTTTTTTATTTAAGATATATCAATAATATCTTTTTTTTCAAATTTATCTTTTAATACATATTGATAAATCCATGTCAATGTAAATGTTGGTATCACATCCAAACCGGGAGCTATTTCTTCAATAAACCCTACTATCCCAGCTATTTTACCAGTTGTGCCTTTATACATACGTGTTAAAAGAAATGCTGATAATGGCGCCCAAATAACATCTCCAAATTCACCAATAAAAGGCAATGTAAATGATACCATACCAATAACATCTAGTAGTATTCCAATCACTAGTTTCTTATATTTGTTATTGTCTTGTTTATTCTCTGTCATATATTATATTTATTTATGAGGTAATGAGCAATAAGTATGCCGATATTACACTCTCAAACTGATAATAAAACAACTCAATTTTTATCTACTTCTAAAAAATAGAAACTTAAAATTACCACATTAAGAATTATCAACTCTATTCAAAAAGTTCAAGAGTCATCATTTATTATTTACCACTTAAAATGGTATATTTGTGAGCATTGATTTTAAAAGAACGAATCCTCTTCTGAAATCAGTTTGTTTAACACTATAATATACAGAAAATGTCAGAAAAAGCAAAGATTATTTATACCAAAACTGATGAAGCACCAGCTTTAGCAACTTATTCATTTTTACCAATTGTTCAAGCATTTACAGCGCCTTCAGGAGTTACAATTGAAACAAAAGATATATCTCTTGCCGCTAGAATTTTAGCAACTTTTCCTGATTATTTAACTGATGACCAACGTGTGTCTGATGCCTTAGCTGAATTAGGAGATTTAGCAAAAACACCAGAAGCAAACATTATAAAACTACCTAACATATCAGCTTCAGTACCGCAATTAAAAGCAGCTATTGAAGAGTTACAATCCTTAGGTTACGCTATTCCTGATTATCCAGAAAACCCTTCTACAGATAAAGATAAAGACATACAAAAAAGATATGGTAAAGTAAAAGGTTCTGCTGTAAACCCAGTTTTACGTGAAGGAAACTCTGACCGTAGAGCACCAAAAGCTGTTAAAAATTACGCAAGAAAAAACCCACATTCTATGGGGGCTTGGACTTCAGATTCTAAAACCCATGTGGCTACTATGGAGGCTGGAGATTTTGCTCATAATGAAAAGTCTGTTACTGTTTCTGAAGCAACTCATGTAAAAATTGAATTTACTGATGCAAATGGTAACACTACTGTTTTAAAAGAAAATACGCCATTGCTTAAAGATGAAATTATTGACGCTACTGTAATGAGTAAGAAAGCGTTAATTGCATTTCTTGATGAACAAATAAATGATGCAAAAGAGAACAACGTATTATTCTCTTTACACATGAAAGCAACAATGATGAAGGTGTCAGACCCAATTATTTTTGGTCATGCTGTACGCGTGTTCTTTAAAGATGTATTTGCAAAACATCAAGCTACTTTAGATGAAGTTGGTGTAGATGTTAACAATGGTTTTGGAAACCTATTAAGTAAATTAGAAGAATTACCGGCTGATAAACGCTCTGAAATTGAAGCTGATATTCAAAACGTATATAATTCAAGGCCAGATGTGGCAATGGTAGATTCTGACAAAGGCATCACAAACTTACATGTACCAAGTGACGTTATTATTGATGCTTCTATGCCAGCAATGATCAGAACTTCTGGTCAAATGTGGAATGCTGATGGCAAACAACAAGATACAAAAGCTGTAATTCCTGATAGCAGTTATGCTGGTATTTACACAGCAACTATTGATTTCTGTAAAAAACATGGTGCGTTTGACCCAACTACAATGGGAACTGTTCCTAACGTTGGATTAATGGCTCAAAAAGCTGAAGAATACGGATCGCACGATAAAACATTTGAAATGTCAGCAAACGGAACCGTTCGTGTAGTTGATACAAATGGAACTACTTTAATTGAACATACTGTTGAAACTGGAGATATCTGGAGAATGTGTCAGGTAAAAGACGCTCCTATACAAGACTGGGTAAAGTTAGCTGTAACAAGAGCTAAAGCATCAAATACTCCTGCTGTATTCTGGTTAGATGAAAATAGAGCTCATGATGCTCAATTAATCAAAAAGGTAAATGCATATTTACCAAATTATGATACTTCTGGTTTAGACATCAGAATTTTATCACCAATTGAAGCAACTCATTTTACTTTAGAGCGCATTAAAGATGGTAAAGACACTATTTCTGTAACTGGAAATGTGTTACGTGATTATTTAACTGACTTATTTCCAATTTTAGAATTAGGAACTTCAGCTAAAATGTTATCTATTGTTCCATTAATGAATGGTGGTGGATTATTTGAAACTGGAGCTGGTGGTTCTGCACCAAAGCACGTGCAACAGTTTGTTAAAGAAAACCACTTACGTTGGGACTCTTTAGGTGAGTTTTTAGCATTAGCAGTGTCTTTAGAACATTTCGGAAATACGTTTAATAATGACAAAGCATTAGTTTTAGCAGAAACATTAGATGACGCTACAGATAAATTCTTAGACAACAAAAGATCACCATCTCGTAAAGTTGGTGAGTTAGACAACAGAGGAAGCCATTTTTACTTAGCACTATACTGGGCTGAAGCCTTAGCTAATCAAAATAAAAATACTGAATTGAAAGCAAGTTTTTCTGCTATAGCTAACGAGTTGAAAACAAATGAAAACACTATAGTAAATGAGTTGAATTCCGCACAAGGAAAAGAGGTTAATATTGAAGCTTACTACGCGCCTACTGAAAGCTTAGTGGCAACAGCAATGCGACCAAGTACAACATTTAATAGTATTTTGAATAGTATCAATTAAAAATACTTTATATTGTATACACAACATAAAAGCTTCTAATTAATTAGAAGCTTTTATTTTATAAGCTTACAAATGCTAAAATTTTTAACCCTATCAATTTTATTAGGATTACTACTAACGCCGCTTCAATCTTTTACTCAAGAAAAATTTACGTTAAGTGGTGTTATAAATGATAACGATACCAATGAAACATTAATTGGAGTTAATGTAATTATCCCCAACTTACAAACTGGTACAACTACAAATGAGTATGGCTTTTATTCTATTACTTTGCCAAACGGAACCTATCAAATTCAAATTAGCTATCTAGGCTATAAATCTATTAGTGACACTATAATATTAAATAAAAATAAAACTCTAAACTATTCTTTAAAAGAAGCAACGGAAACTCTTGATGATGTTGTCATTACAAAAAATATAGAAAAAATAAACCTACGTAAGCCACAAATGAGTGTCAATTCATTATCTATTAAAACTATCAAACAAATGCCGGTAGTTTTAGGTGAAGTAGATGTCATTAAATCAATTACCTTATTGCCTGGTGTAACAAATGCAGGTGAAGGGTCTTCTGGTTTTAATGTTCGTGGTGGTGCAGCAGATCAGAACTTAATTTTATTAGATGAAGCCACTATTTATAACTCCTCTCACCTATTCGGTTTTTTTTCCGTGTTTAATCCTGATGCTATAAAAGATATCAAATTATACAAAGGAGGAATCCCTGCAAAATACGGTGGACGTGTAGCTTCTGTGTTAGATATTTATCAAAAAGAAGGAAATAAAAAAGAATTTCACTTAAACGGAGGTATTGGATTAGTGTCAAGCAGATTACTTGCTGAAGGGCCGCTAAAAAAAGATAAAGGATCCTTTTTATTAGGCGGTAGAAGTAGTTACGCGCATTTATTTATGCCACTATTCAATTTAGATAGCAAAGCATATTTCTACGATTTAAATACCAAATTAAGTTATAAGTTAAACCCAAACAACAATGTGTTTCTATCAGGGTATTTTGGTAGAGATGTGTTTCAATTATCAGATAGCTTTATAAATTCTTATGGTAACGCCGTTATTAATTTTAGATGGAACCATTTATTCTCTAACAAACTATTCTCCAACCTATCCTTAATATACTCTGATTACGATTATAATTTAAACCTAAATTTTGTAGAATTTAAGTGGAAATCTGGTATTCAAAATGTTAATTTAAAATATGACTTTAAACATTACTTAAACAGTAATTTAAAATTGACCTATGGCTTAAACAGTATTTATTATAAATTTAATCCTGGTAAAATTGAACCAACATCCTCCTCTTCTGGGGTTAACCCATACAAATTAATAGATAAGTTTGCCCTTGAAAATGCGCTTTATATAGATGCAGAACAAAAATTATCAAAAAAACTAACTGTTAATTACGGATTGCGTTTGAGTTCATTTTTAAGATTAGGGCAAGATGAGCTGAGTATGTATACTAATGACAATCCTATTTTTTTCAATGAGGAATTACAAATATACGAAGCTGCTGAGCCTATATCTACCGAAACTTACAAAAGAGGAGATATCATTACATCATTTGCAAATTTAGAGCCTCGGTTGTCATTAGCATATCAGCTAAATGATAAATCTGCATTAAAAGCAAGCTATAATAGAATGTCGCAATATTTGCATTTATTATCAAATACCAGTTCCCCTACACCATTAGATGTTTGGGCACCAAGCGGAAAATATATCAAACCTCAATTATTGGATCAAATAGCTATAGGATATTTCAAAACCTTTAATAATAAGGCATTATCCTTAGAAATTGAATCGTTTTATAAAACCATCAAAAACAGAATTGATTATGTTGATGGTGCCGACTTAATTGCAAACAACAATATTGAACAAGTTATATTAAACGGTCAATCAAGAGCTTATGGACTTGAAGTGTTGTTAAAAAAAACAGAAGGACGTTTTAAAGGATGGCTTGCTTACACACTTTCAAAATCAGAACAAAAAACAGAAGGAAGAACAGACGCTGAAAGTGGTATAAATAATGGTAAATGGTATAAAACGCCTTATGATAAAACACATGACATATCATTAACAACAAGTTATGAAGTGTCTGAAAAATGGAATCTTAGTAGTAACTTCATAGTTCAAACAGGCCAACCAACCACCTACCCTAACGGTCAGTATGAGTACAACGGAATCAATATTCCAAATTATGAAGCTCGAAATTCAAGTAGATTGCCTGCCTACCATCGTTTAGATGTTTCAGCTACCTTTACACCAAAACCAAAATCTAAAAAACGTTGGAAAAACGAATGGGTTTTTGGAATTTATAATATTTATAATCATAAAAACGCAGCATCTATAAGTTTTAGAGAAAATGAAACTTCAGGGAATAATGAAGCCTTGAGATTAGCAATTTTTGGGATTATTCCCTCGGTATCTTATAATTTTAAATTTTAAGACATGAACAAATACATTATACTATTTATAACAGTAATAGCACTATTGACATCTTGTGAAGATGTTGTTAATGTTGACCTCAATACAGCAAAACCTAAACTAGTAATTGAAGCATCAATTAATTGGGAAAAAGGAACATTAGGTAACAATCAAGAAATAAAGCTCACTCTCACGGCACCATATTTTAATACTGTAATTCCAGCTGCAAATGGAGCTGTGGTTACTATAATTGACTCCAATAGTAATAGCTATAATTTTATTGAAGATGGAATAACTGGTATATACAAGAACACTACATTCTCCCCTATTCTTAACGAAACATATACATTAACAATCAATTACCAAAGTGAAACCTATACAGCAACAGAACAACTAACACCTGTAGTTGAAATTGATTATATAGAACAAGAAAATAATGGCGGTTTTTCTGGCGATGAAATAGAATTAAAAGCATACTATACAGATCCTGTAAATGAAGAGAATTTTTATTTTTTTGAGTTTTTAAACACAAATATCACTCAAATTCCATCCTTAGAGGTCTATAAAGATGAATTTACAAACGGAAACCAGATTTTCGGATTCTATTCTCATGAAGATATAGACATTGGTGATGACATTCAAATTAAAAATTATGGTGTTTCTGAACAATTCTACAACTACATGTCTATTCTATTAGCACAAAGTGGTGAGAATAATGGCCCTTTTGGAACACAACCCACAACAGTTAGAGGCAATTGCAACAATCAGACAAATTCAGAAAATTTCCCGCTAGGATATTTTAGATTATCAGAAGTAGATGCCGTAAATTACACCATACAATAAGCATATAATTTATCACATGGAATTCACAAAAACAACAGAACAGGACTCAAACTACAATCATTTAGAACAAATGAGTGTCTTTGATATATTAAGCAACATCAATAGAGAAGATAAAACTGTTCCTATGGCAGTTGAAAAACAATTGCCTCAAATTGAACAGTTGGTGACTAAAATAGTTTCGAAAATGAAATCTAATGGCCGGTTGTTTTACATAGGTGCTGGTACAAGTGGTCGTTTAGGCGTTGTTGATGCATCAGAATGCCCGCCAACTTTTGGTGTTTCACATGATATAGTTGTAGGAATAATTGCAGGTGGTGATAATGCAATACGCAAAGCTGTTGAAAATGCTGAAGATGATAAAAATCAAGCTTGGATTGATTTACAAAATGAAAATATAACTAAAAATGATGTTGTTATTGGTATTGCCGCATCTGGTACAACACCTTATGTTATTGGTGGTTTAGAAAAGTGTAATGAAAATAATATCATTACAGGATGCATCACATGTAATCAAGGCAGTCCATTAGCCAATACAGCTATATACCCTATCGAAGTTTTAGTAGGACCAGAATTTATAACAGGAAGTTCTAGGATGAAAGCAGGTACTGCTCAAAAATTAGTTTTGAATATGATTTCTACTAGTGTCATGATTCAATTAGGAAAAGTAAAAGGCAATAAAATGGTAGACATGCAACTATCAAATGACAAATTAGTAGAACGTGGCACACAAATGCTAATGCATTCACTAAATATTGAGCATAAATTAGCACAAAAATTACTCCTAGAACACGGTTCCGTAAGAAAAGCCACTAATCACTTCAACAATGAGAACAAATAAAGAAATATTATCAAAAGGTATAAAATACATGGCATTTGCATTGTTTTTTATGTTTTCTGGACCTTTTTTATTGCATTTAGGTTTTAAATTACGAAATTTCTTAACAATCGGAATTGCAGGGTTATTTTGCATAGCTGCTATATTACTCACAATGAAAGGCTTACACACTATACTAAAAGCACTTTTTAACGATTAATAATTTCTTTTATTGGTGAAGTAGGGTTATAACCAAAAGTTTTATCTGCTATAACAATATCATAGGTGTATAATAACTGTGATATTATAGCATAATGATGTATTGTATGAGAATTTGCTTGTACCAAAATAGCATATAAATTCGTTGGAATAGTAACTTTCCCCATACCCAAATCGTCTGTTAAATTATAACTACCCTCAAGTTCATAAGTAGAAAACGTATCCAATTGAGCTAAAACCGTTTTTATTTTTGCTTTGGCATAAATAATATCAGATTCAATTACACTATTACGTTCCCTATTACTCAAATCAATCAAATTTGAATCAATACCATTAAAAATAGAAGTGTAAAAATCTAATATATGTCTAATATGTACACCAATACTTGAGTAAAAAGGCCCTAAGGAATCATTAATATAGATCGAATTCGGAATTTCTTCTAATAAAATTAATGATTTTTGCAATGTATATTTAAGCGAAGAAAAAAAGAGTTTACTCATATATGCTTGAAGATAATAAAATTAATTAAATTCTAAAATAATTTCAACTTTAAAATTCAAAAGCACTTACAACTCCTTTTAAGTTTCTTGTAAAAAAAAACCTCCATATCGTTAGATATAGAGGTTTATTAAAGAAGGCGGCGACCTACTCTCCCACATTACTGCAGTACCATCGGCGCTAATGGACTTAACTTCTCTGTTCGGAATGGTAAGAGGTGAGCCCCATTGCTATAACCACCTTAAGTTTTAAGTGTCTCTTTAAAAAACACTGTCACCTAAAATAAGCAACTAATAAGTTAACATATTGAGATATAAACAACAACTTGTATCAAAAAAAAAGAAAAGAGCGTACATAAGCTTACGGGTTATTAGTATCACTCGGCTATGACATTACTGCCTTTACACCTATGACCTATCAACGTAGTCATCTCCTACGACCCTTTAAAGAAATCTCATCTTGTGGTAGGTTTCGCGCTTATATGCTTTCAGCGCTTATCCCTTCCCGACGTAGCTACTCAGCAATGCTC
>JBMZDR010000005.1:0-116289 GCA_049614485.1 Flavobacteriaceae bacterium | reverse complement strand
ATTCCACCATCTCCTCCTTGAATGACAGAGTATTGTTTCCAAGGGTAAGGCCCTATATGGTCATTAAAAAATGCTAATAATTCTGCGGTACGTGGTTGTAATTTTTTCCAATTTTCTTTGATGCTCTCATCGTTTTTATACAAGAAATGTAAGTCCACACCATTCTCTCCTTTAATTTTATCGTGAATGTAGTCAGGATCTGCAGCCCACGTAAAATCATGTACATTTGGTGCTACAAAATGCCATGTTAACTTGTCTCCATTTGTTTTAGGAACAGTCACGCCAGCATCTTCATACCCATGTCCAATCTGATTAGGGTTTTGTAAATATCCAGAACCACCAACAGTGTAGTTTTTATCGATAGTTAACTTCACATCAAAATTTCCCCAAACACCATGAAATTCTCTTGCGATGTATGCATCTGCATGCCATCCTTCAAAATCATATTCAGCTAACTTCGGAAACCATTGCGTCATAGAAAGCGCTACACCTTCTGCGTTATTTCGTCCTGAACGACGAATTTGCAACGGCACTTGCCCTAAGAAATCCATATTAAAGGTTACTTTTTCACCAGATTTTATTGGTTTATCTAAAGTCACTTCTAAAACAGTTCCAACAGTTTTATGTTGTACTGCAACGCCGTTTTGAGTTAATGAGTTGACTTTTATAAACCCAATTTCATTAGGTTTTAAACCAGCTATTCTACTAACTATCTTTGGGTTGTTTTTAGTTCCTGTGTTAATAGTCATTCGTCCATCAGGATCAGAAACAGTCGCTAAACGTGCATCCATTTCACTACCTGGTTGAAAAGCATTAAAATACAAGTGGTAGTATACTTTATTTAAATCATCAGGCGAGTTATTAGTGTACACCAACTCTTGCTGCCCTTTGTATTGATATGTGTTTACATCCATATCAATAGCCATTTTATAGTCAACATGCTGTTGCCAATAGGTGTTTTTTGATGTGATAGATGTAGATTTTGTAACCGTTTGAATGCTTGGTTGTATAGTGTTTTCTGTAGTTTTACACGACAACACTGTTAAGGCTGTAAGCCCTAAAAGAACTATTTTTTTCATTTGACTATAAAATTAAAGCTCTAAAATAAAAAAACCTCAGCAATAACTGCTGAGGTTTAGTATAATATTATGAAGCGAGGTCTTATTTAGACATCATGTCTGCCATAATTAATGCGTTGTATGCATTAACAATTTTTCCGCTTGTAGAGACTTCGCTTAATGTTTTCTTAATATCACTGTTACCTCCCATAATTGCTTTTGTTTTTATTGGCAATCCTGAAGACATTAAAATTTGCTTTACTTGAGCAGCTTTTAATTTAGGGTAGTAAGAACGAATTAAAGCAGCAACTCCAGCAACATTTGGCGATGCCATAGATGTTCCTTGTAAGTGCTTGTATTTGTTATGAGGTACTGGTGCGTATATTTTTACTCCAGGAGCAAATACATCAACATTTGTTTTACCGTAGTTTGAGAAGTTAGCTACTAACTCAGACCCGTATTTGTAGTTTAACGCACCAACAGTTAAGAAATTATCAGAAATTTCAGCGCCATTATCTACTTGATCATTAGGATAAATGTTTTTAGTATCTAAATCAGTACCGTCATTTCCAGCTGCATTTACAATTAACACATCATGATCAGCAGCGTATTTGATAGCGTCATAAACCCATTTTGCATGAGGCGAGTATGATTTACCAAAACTTGTATTAATTACTTTTGCACCGTTATCTACTGCATAACGAAATGCTAAAGCGATATCTTTATCATACTCATCACCGTTTGGCACTGCTCTTACCGTCATGATTTCAACATTATGAGCAATTCCGTTCATTCCTTTACCATTGTTGCGTTCTGCAGCAATAATACCAGCAACGTGAGTTCCGTGTAAAGCCCCATCTTTATCAGGCCCCCACATGATGTTGTTCCCATAAATGTTATCAGAAATATCATTAGGGTTATCACCTACCACAGCTCTAAAGTCAGTAGTCATATTTAAGTGACTGTTTAAGCTAGATGTGAAATGGTCTATTCCTCCTTTTATTTGATCTTTAACATCAGCAATAGATTTACCATATCCGAACATTTGTTTGATAACTGCAATGCTTTGTGTTAAACTTTCGTCCTCTGTTTGTATAGCGTTAACCTCGTCTTTAGTGTACGTTTCTTTACCTAAATGTTTAGCAATTGCTGCATCAGCATCAGTTAAGGTTTTATAAATTTGCTCATAACGTGTTTTATTAGCGATGGCTTGTTGAGATTCAGCGTCATATTCTTTTTGTGCGCTTGCAACAGTTGCAGCGTCTGTCAAAGATTTATCTCTTAAAATTCGAACAAACTCTAAGTTTTCGTCATTAATATCACCTAAAAAGTTCCACCCGTGAACATCATCAATGAAGCCATTTTTGTCATCATCTTTTCCGTTGTTAGCAATTTCCTTTTTGTTGGTCCATAACACGTTTTTTAAATCTTCGTGCTCAATATCAACTCCAGAATCAATAACCCCTACAACAACAGTTTTTCCTTTTTTTCCTTTTAAAAACGCGTAAGCTTTATCTACACTCATTCCAGGAATAGTGTCTTTTACCAAATCTAAATGACTCCAAGAGTTCAACTCTGCATCTGTTAATTTAGTGATTTTTAAAGGCGTGTTGTCAATGTTTGTAATTGGTGTAGACACTACATTTGACGACCCACAACTTGCAAGAATCATTGCTGTAGTTGCAGATAAGAATAATGGTTTAATCAATTTCATGTGTTTGTATTTAGTGTTATTTTAATTGCGATTGAAATGATGTGCAATTTAAGAACTTCGGATAGAAGAACATATTTATTTGACACGTTTCATCAATATGATTTATAATTAATTTAGTTATTAGTAGTTTAATTAAAGATTTATCGTATTCGTCGTTAATTTATATTATTTGTTACAATGTATATTCTCAAAAGTTATAAATTGTTATGAGAATATTTCGTTACAGGTAAAACGTTCTTTTAATACAACGCCTTTTTCAGAATGTTGTACAGTAACAATTTCATTATGAGCATCATGCTCTAAAAATAAATAGAAATTTTCATTGGCTGCACGATTTAAGAATTCTGATTTTTCATCTAAACTCAATAACGGTCGTGTGTCATAACCTGTTACATAAGGCACTTTTAAATGTCCAAGTGTTGGCATTAAATCGGCCATAAAACAGATGGTTTTCCCTTTGTAATTGATGTGTGGTATCATTTGTTTTTCTGTATGACCATCAATAAATAACACACCAAAATCCAATTCAGATGGAGCTATAAACCCGCTTTTTTCTGGACTTTTCATAAAGTTTAATTGTCCAGATTCTTGCATTGGTAGAAGGTTTTCTTTTAAAAAAGAAGCTTTTTCTCTAGCGTTTGGTTCTGTAGCCCATTGCCAATGACGTTCGTTAGTCCAGAACTTCGCATTTTTAAATTGTGGCTCAAATCCGGTTCTGCCTTTATTCCAACCAATACTTCCACCACAATGATCAAAGTGTAAATGCGTCATAAATACATCAGTAATATCATTTTTATGAAAGCCGTATTCAGCAAGAGACTTGTCAATAGAATGATTACCCCACTGGTGGTAATAACCAAAAAATTTATCCGATTGCTTATCTCCCATTCCTGTGTCAATAAGCGTTAACCTGTTGCCGTTTTCAACCAACAAACATCTAGCCGCAATATCTATTAAATTGTTATTGTCAGCCGGATTTGTTTTTTGCCAAATGGTTTTAGGAACAACACCAAACATGGCACCACCATCTAACTTAAAATTACCAGCTTCAATTGGGTATAGTTTCATATAAAATACTTTTATAACGTGTATTTATTGTGTTAAAACTAGAAGATAGTTTTAAACTAAGCGCAAATTAATAAAACACAGGCGATTTTAAGCGAATGTTAAGAAGGTTTTATGATTTCATAAGTAGAAAAAAAAGTTCTATTTTCGATAAATCAAAATATTTATAAATGCAAATTAACGCATATGCTGAATAGGTTGTGTCAACAGAACTATATATATGAAGAGCGTTTTTTATTATATGTTTGCACTATGTTTAATGAATGTATTGTTTACGCGTTTGAAACATATTTTTAACTTTACCCTTTAAAAAACATCCATGTTAGCATTAGCAGGAATTATTATACTAGGAATACTAGCCCAATGGGTTGCTTGGAAACTTAAGTTGCCTGCAATTTTACCCCTAATTCTTATTGGTTTATTGGTTGGCCCAATTGCTGCCGAGTTTTTATCAGAAGATGGGACTAAATGGATAGAACCTATTTGGAATGGTAAAGAAGGGTTGTTCCCTGGGCAAAGCCTATTCTATTTTGTATCCTTGGCAATTAGTATTATTCTTTTTGAAGGCGGACTTACCTTAAAAATTAATGAAATTAAAAACGTAGGATCTGTAATTACAAAGCTTATTACACTAGGCTCATTAGTAACTTTTGCAGTTGCTGCAGTAGCCGTGCACTATATTTTTAATTTAAGTTGGGAGATTTCTTTCCTGTTTTCTGGACTAATTATAGTTACCGGACCAACAGTAATAACACCTATTTTAAGAAACATTCCACTAAAGAAAGATATTTCAGCAATTTTAAAATGGGAAGGGATATTAATTGACCCCATTGGAGCTTTAGTTGCGGTTTTGGTTTTTGAATTTATTAGTGTTGAGGCTGGTGGTGAGTTTACTAAAACAGCACTTATTGAGTTTGGAAAAATTATTTTCTTTGGTTCTGTATTTGGGTTTACCTTTGCACATGCGTTAAATTTTTCAATTAATAAAAACTTTATTCCACACTACTTATTAAACGTGGTTGCCTTAGCTGTAGTGTTGGGTGTGTTTGTGTTGTCAGATAGTTTTGCACATGAGTCGGGTTTATTAGCGGTAGTTGTTATGGGTATGGTGTTAGGAAACTCTAATTCACCATATTTAAAAGAACTGCTATATTTTAAGGAGTCGCTTAGTGTTTTATTAATATCCATCTTATTCATATTACTTTCTGCTAATATCAATATGAGTGATTTGTGGCTGATATACAATTGGAAAACTGCTATTTTATTTGCGGTAGTTGTTTTTATAGTTAGACCATTAGGCGTGTTTTTAAGTTCTATAAATTCTGGCCTACAGCTAAATGAGAAATTATTTATTAGTTGGGTAGGACCACGAGGAATTGTTGCGGCAGGAATTGCGTCATTATTTGGTTTAAAACTTGCTAAAATAGGAGTTGAAGGTGCTGAGTATATTACCCCTTTGGTATTTGTAATTGTTTTAGGAACAGTACTGTTAAATGCTACTACAGCACGTTATTTTGCTAAAGCTATAGGTGTAATGCTAACAAAGTCTAACGGCATATTAATTGTTGGTGCCTCAGAAGTTTCTCAGATAATAGGGAAGTATTTGGTAGAAAATAACAGACATGTCGTACTTATTGATAATAACTTTACCCATATAGAGAACGCTCAGAAGTTAGGTTTAGAAGCTATGAAATCTGACATTTATTCAGATGAATTAACGAATAATATAGAGTTAAACGACATTGGCTATTTAATGGCTTTAACAGGGAGTACTGCTATTAACCAGTATGCCATAAATAAATTTTCTTCTCAATTTGGAGAAAACGGAACGTTTAGATTGGTAACAATTGAAGAGATTAACAATGAAATAAACAACCCTAATGAGTGTTTGTTTTCGTATTCAGATGATTACAACTCATTGAGTAGTTTGGCAAGTAAATTTCCTGAAATACATGAAATAGCTATAACAAATAAAGATCATTATCTAGAACTCATAGAAGACACTAATAATGATAAAGATGTGATACCATTATTTATAAAAGATACTAATGGGGAACTTGAAATAATTGCATCTGATAGCCATGATAAGAAAATACATAAAGGGTTTAAATTAGTGTATTTAGGAAGAGAAATTCAGAACAATTAAATTTGTACAGGTTTTAAAGTCTGTTTTTTATAAAACTATTTTAGGGTTGCTGCTCTTTAAAAACGAATGAAACTTCATTTGATTCATCAGAAATAATAGCAACTAAAGTGTTATCCTGTATAGAATAGTGTATTGTTTTAGGAAAGTCGTTCGCTTTGTTTTCACATGTAAAACCACCTTCTTTTTTTGAAATTATTTTAAAAGTAGTTGGAGTTTCATTGGCTCCAACTACTTCAAAATTCCAAGAATTATCTTGTTTGTATAACCGAATATCTTCTTTAAAAACGGTATCTAATCGTTTTAATGTGCACCCCAAACCAATGTACTCTGTATCAGAGTTTTTATGCCAATACTCATAAGTTTTGGTGCCTTCTGTATTGTTTGTACGTTCCCATGAACCAATTAACCAATCAAACTGATTAAGATCTTTGGTGCTTGCGCAAGCGAAGAATAGTGATAT
Organism: Flavobacteriaceae bacterium; assembly: GCA_049614485.1. Lineage (GTDB taxonomy): Bacteria > Bacteroidota > Bacteroidia > Flavobacteriales > Flavobacteriaceae. Next base: position 109,846 of record JBMZDR010000005.1, on the reverse strand, counting down.
GCATAAAAGATAACCCGCTTTTTTCATATTAATTTTCGGTTGGTAATTTTTCAAACCCCATATTGTGTAATGTAAACGCAAACAAGTCTGCATATTCAGAAATTTGCATTGCTACAGGTTTTCCTGCACCATGTCCTGCATTGGTTTCAATACGGATTAATACAGGTAAATTACCTGCTTGTTTATCTTGTAACTCAGATATGAATTTAAAAGAATGTGCTGGTACTACTCTATCATCATGATCTGCAGTGTGTACCATTGTTGCTGGATACTTAGTGTCTTCTTTAACATTGTGTACAGGAGAATAACCTTTTAAATACTCAAACATCGCTTTAGATTGTTCAGAAGTTCCATAGTCATAAGCCCAACCTGCACCAGCAGTAAACGTATGGTAGCGTAACATGTCTAGTACGCCAACTCCAGGCAGAGCTACCTTCATTAAATCTGGACGTTGCGTCATTGTTGCTCCAACTAACAAACCTCCGTTAGAACGGCCTAAAATAGCCATATAATCTGGCGATGTGTACTTTTGATTTTGTAAGTATTCTGCAGCAGCTATGAAATCATCAAATACATTTTGTTTTTTTAATTGCGTTCCAGCATCATGCCATTTTTTTCCGTATTCTCCACCCCCGCGTAAGTTTGCTACGGCATAGATACCTCCCTGCTCTAGCCATATGGTATTTGCCGTTTTGAAGCTAGGTGTTAAACTGATATTAAATCCTCCATAGCCATATAAAATAGTTGGATTTTTCCCATTTAATTCTAATCCTTTTTTATGGGTAATAATCATCGGCACTTTTGTCCCGTCTTTTGAAGTATAAAAGACTTGTTTAGATTCATAATTATCAGAATTGAAATCGATATTAGGTTTTTGATATACTTCAGTATTTCCAGCCTTAGGCTCAAATTTATAGATTGTATTTGGCGTAATGTAGTTTGTAAATGAGTAATACAATGTTTCAGCATCTTTTTTTCCGCTAAAACCACCTACACTACCAACACCTGGTAATTCTACTTCTCTAATTAATTTTCCTGTATAATCATATTGTTTAATTTGAGATACTGCATCTTTCATATATTCAGCAAAGAAATAGCCCGCTCCTGTACTTGGTGATAATACATTTTTTGTTTCAGGAATAAAATCGATCCAATTTTCAACTTCTGGTGATTTGGCATCAACAGTTATAATTTTCTGATTTGGTGCGTTTAAGTTAGTTACAACAAATAATTTACTACCGTCATTTTCAATCACATAAGCATCAGCATCAAATCCTTTAACCATATGTACTAATGGCGCATTTTCTTGGGTTAAATCTTTTATAAACAAATCATTACCAGATGTAGACACAGCCCCAGAAATTAATAAATACCTATCGTCTTCAGTAACATTCCCGCTAACATAACGTCTTTTTTGTTCTTCAGTTCCTCCAAATATTAATTGGTCATCGCTTTGAGGAGTTCCTAACTTATGAAAATACAATTTATGCTGGTCAGTTTTAGCAGATAGCTCGCTCCCTTTTGGTTTGTCGTAACTTGAATAATAAATCCCTTCGTTTCCTTTCCAAGATAAGCCTGAAAACTTCACATCTATTAATGTATCTTCTTTTACAGTTTTTGTATCAACATCCATGATGATGACTTTTCGCCAATCACTTCCGCCTTCAGAGATAGAATACGCTAAGGTTTTCCCGTCTTTTGAAAAACTCACGTTTCCTAAAGATGTTGTCCCTTCTTTTGAAAATGTATTTGGATCAAGAAAGATTTCATCTTCACCGTCTTCATTCTTTTTATACAAGACACTTTGGTTTTGAAGTCCGTTATTTTTATAATAATATTCAGTACCACCTTCTTTAAAAGGGGCGCTTATTTTTTCATAATTCCAAAGTTTTGACAACCTATCATTTAATGTTTGTCTGTATGGTATTTCTTCTAAATGTGCATATGTTACTTTGTTTTGAGCTGTTACCCAAGCTTCCGTTTCAGCACTTCTATCATCTTCTAGCCACCTATAAGGGTCGTTTACAGGAGTGTCAAAATAAGTGTCAATTACCTTACCTTTTACCGTTTCAGGATATGTGAATGTCATTTGTGTTTGTTCTTCTTTAGGGTCTGTTTTACAAGCGCTTAAAAAGGCTATTGTAAAAAGAGATGTAATGATGTGTTTAGTCATAACAATTGATTTAAGTTGGTAGAATTTCAAAATTAAGCATAAAAAAAGACTCTTAATGTGTAAGAGTCTTTTTTTTAAACGCTTGTTATTTAATCTAACAAGCGTTTAAAAGCATTTTTGTTGTCAATTAGATTTAAAACAATTAATACCCCAACAAGACCTATTGGACTAAGTATTTCACTAGGGTTGTTTTTTAGGATGTAGGAAAAAACTTGAATGGCAAAAAAGGCTAAGATGATTAATGCTAAGGGGACAGCTTTTTTAAATAATAAAGCGATACCAGATATTAGAAATAAAATACCATAAAACAAATCAATTGCATTTAAGCCATACAAATCAGCTGAAAAATCTAAAAAGTTAGAAAAATGTACAAATTCATTTGCACCAAATAGTATTAGAGTAAGCCCTAATAAGAATCGAATAATAAGTGTGTATTGTGACCCCATAATTTATAATTAGTTAATTAATTGAATTATAGAGTTTAAGTTAGAAACAAGTTAAGAAATAATTTAAAATTACAAACTACACTTCTGACAAACAGTAAAAAAAGACGACGAAATACTAGCTTATTAAATTGTTATTTATCAAATGCTCAGCTATTTGCACTGTATTTGTAGCTGCCCCTTTACGAAGGTTATCACTAACAATCCAAAGGTTAAGTGTGTTTGGCTGTGATCCATCTCGGCGTATTCTTCCTACAAACACATCATCTTTTCCATGCGCAGTAATTGGCATTGGGTAGGTATTGGTTTCTAAATTGTCTTGTACAGTTACACCAGGAGTTTGTTCTAATATGTGTTTTACATCGTTTAAAACATAATCATTTTCAAAGGCTACATTTACAGCTTCACTATGTCCTCCTGCTGTAGGAATTCTCACCGCTGTAGCGGTAACTGCTATAGAAGCGTCATTTAATATTTTTTGTGTTTCACGCACTAATTTCATTTCTTCTTTAGTGTAACCATTATCTTCAAAAACATCACAATGTGGTAACGCATTTTGATGAATAGGGTGTGGGTAAGCCATTTCACCGTCAATACCTGCAAGTTCATTTTCTAGTTGTTTAATGGCTTTGACACCTGTACCAGAAATTGATTGGTATGTAGATACCACAATACGTTTAATTTTATATTTTTTGTGCAAAGGGGCTAATGCCATAACCATTTGAATGGTAGAACAATTAGGGTTTGCAATTATTTTATCAGCTTTAGTTAATTGATTGGCGTTAATTTCAGGAACAATTAATTTTTTATTCAAATCCATTCGCCAAGCTGATGAATTATCAATAACAGTTGTGCCAACCTCAGCAAATTTAGGTGCCCAAATTAAAGAGGTGTCTCCGCCGGCAGAAAATAAGGCAATATCTGGTTGTTTTGATACAGCTGTTTCTAAATCAACGACCTTATAAACTTTCGTGTTAAAAGAAATTTCTTTTCCTACTGATTTTTTTGATGCTACAGGAATTAATTCTGTAATTGGAAAATTGCGCTCTTCCAGTACACTAATCATTATTTGTCCAACCATTCCTGTAACTCCTACAACTGCTACTCTCATTATTTTTAATCTAAAAAATTATGCTAACAAAAATAAGTATTAATGTGATATATTGATTATTTATTTTTTCAATTAACAGAATATTTATGATTATTAAATAAAAAAAGCCATTCAGTGTTTGAATGGCTTAGTTTTTAAGAATTAAGGTAATTTATTTTTTTAATAAATCTCTTATCTCACTCAATAGTTCTTCTTGAGTAGGTCCTGCAGGAGCAGCTGGTGCTTCTTCCTCTTTTTTCTTCATTGCATTAACAGATTTTACAATCATAAACATAACGAAAGCAACAATTACAAAATCAATAACGTTAGTAACAAAAGCACCCCATAACACAGCAACTTCACCCGAAACAACACCCTCAGCATTAGCAACACCTTCTACTACAACATATTTTAAATCTTTAAAGTCGGCATTGAAAATTAATCCAATTAAAGGCGATACAATACCCCCTGTAAAGGCCGTTACTACTTCTTTAAAAGCAGCACCCATTACAAAACCAACAGCAATATCCACAAGATTTCCTTTCATTGCGAAATCTTTAAATTCTTTTATCATGCTCATATTTTTATATTTTAAAAGTTAGCAGAAACGAATTTACAAGAAAGTTTGAAAATAAAGAATTTAGAAAGCTAAATCATTAGTTTTTATTGATAAAACTTACGTTTTATACGTTGTGAGGTTGCTGTTATAATTTCGTATGAAATAGAACATCCTGCTTTTGCAAATTCCGAAGCTTTATGTACACCGTCATAAATTACGACTTCATCACCTTCTTGACAAGCTATGGTTGTCACATCAACCATGATCATATCCATACAAACATTTCCAACAATGTACGCTTTTTGAGAATTGATAAACACGAAGCCTTTACCGTTTCCGTATTGTCTTGAAATGCCATCGGCGTGACCAATGGGTATGGTTGCTGTACGGATGTCTTTTTTTGCTATAAACGCTCTATTATACCCAATGCTTTCATCTTTTTTAATAGTATGTAATTGAGAAATTACCGACTTTAAACTCGCAATAGGCAGTAAATTTTTATCGTGATTTTCGGAATTTCCAAAACCATAGAGCCCAATACCTGAGCGCACAGCATCAAAATGAGCTTCTGGGTAATTTAATATTCCGGAGGTGTTTGATAAATGTGAAAACGGTTTGTGATGAGATAGTGTTTCAAAAGCAGATTTAATAGTTTTAAAGGTCTCTATTTGTCTGTTGGTAAATTCATGTTCATTGAGATCTTCACTAGCTGCTAAATGCGAAAATATAGAAGAGGTCTTTATAGAAGATGTGTTATTGGTTAAGGCAGTAATTTCTTGAACGTCTTCTAAAGTAAATCCTAACCTGTTTAAACCAGTGTTAAATTTTAAATGAACAGGATAGTTGTTTTGTTTTAAGTGTTTTGCTACTGCAATGAATTCATTTAAAACTTTAAAACTATATAAATTTGGTTCTAAGCAATGGTCTATTAAAAGTTTAAAGCTTACAGGTAAAGGATGTAACACTATAATTGGTTTGTACACTCCGGCTTTTCTTAAACTAATACCTTCATTCACATAGGCCACAGCAAAATAGTCAACATCTAATTTTTGTAGATAATTGGCCACAGCTTCGGCATCACTTCCATAGGCGAAAGCTTTAACCACAGCAATGACTTTGGTGTTATTATTAAGTCGACTTTTAATGAACTCAAAATTATGTTTGAGTTTGGATAAATCTATTTCTAAGGTTGTTTCTTGAGCTTTAGCCATAGTATGTGTTATGAATTAACCTCATCAGCATCTACATCAAAATCTTTTATTTTTTCCTCAAGCATCGCTTTGTAATACGCGGCTCTGCTTAAAGGTTCATATTCTTCTGTTTCACCTAGCATTACAATTGCATCACCAGTTGCTTTTCGGTAACTGTATTGTGCTAAGTTTCCTGTTCTGGTGCACACAGCATGCACTTTTGTGACATATTCTGCCGTAGCCATTAAAGCAGGCATAGGACCGAATGGGTTCCCTTTAAAATCCATATCTAAACCAGCAACAATAACGCGAATACCTTTATTGGCTAGGTCATTACAGATTTTTACAATTTCATCATCAAAAAACTGAGCTTCATCAATACCAACAACATCACAACCATCTGCTAAAATGGGAATGTTTGCAGCAGCAGGTACTGGTGTTGAACGTATTTCATTAGAGTCATGAGACACGACCATTTCATCATCATAACGGGTGTCAATGGCTGGTTTAAATATTTCAACACGTTGTTTGGCAAATTGTGCGCGTTTTAAACGACGGATTAATTCTTCTGTTTTACCAGAAAACATCGACCCGCAAACGACTTCAATCCACCCAAATTTTTCTTTATGATTTACCGTGTTTTCTAGAAACATGCTCTTGTTTTATTAAGGATAGTACTGTATGCAACAAAGCTACATAAATTTATGCTATTCAAATATAAATTTTAAAGCTGCTTTATTACAATAAATTAGAGCTGAAAACAATAATAATCCTTTATTTAGCGTTTAATTTAGTATCTTTCAACAAATTTGTAGCATTAAAAACACGTCTTAATTAGCAATGAAAAACTTACTTCAATCAGACTTAAAAGTAGTAGCAGAAAAAATTTTAGCAACATCCAGTGATGTTTCTGTTTCTGAATTACAACATTTAGCGCAGAAATTGTATGAAAAATTAACGGTTTTAGAGTTTGTAAACTCTAATTTATCTGAGGAATTACCACCAAAAGAAACCAGTGTAGTTGAAAATAATGCTGTAGTACAAGAGTTACCTATTCAGGAAGAAGAAATAAGCAATCTTACAGAAGAACCATCATCAATTGAAGATTCAGAAATGCTATCCACATTAGATGAGAACTTATTTGTGTCTGACGAAGAGTTGTACGTGGAACCTGCTACAGAAAAAATGATTGATATTGTGGCACAAATGCCTCAAGAAACACAACAAGTAGACGACTTATTTGAAACGATAACAGCACCTATTGAAACAGCGAAGAATGATATGAATGCTGTAACACCAACTCAAGAGGATATTAATGAAGCACCAAAATCTGGATCGTTAAATGACCGCTTAAAAAAAGGCATTACCATTGGGTTAAATGACAGAATTGCATTTGTAAAACATTTATTTAATGGCAGTACAGAAGATTTCAATCGTGTGATTTCACAACTAAATACGCTAAATAGCGAGTTAGAAGCTTTAGAGTTTTTAAACGGTATGGTAAAACCAGAATACAACAACTGGACAGGAAAAGAAGCTTACGAAGAGCGTTTAATATCATTTATTGAAGGAAAATATTAATGAGTAAATTATATCTAGTACCAACACCTATTGGTAATTTAGAAGACATGACTTTTAGAGCCATACGAGTGCTTAAAGAAGTCGATTTAATTTTAGCGGAAGACACCAGAACCTCTGGGAAACTCTTAAAGCATTTTGAAATTTCAACACATATGCAATCGCACCACATGCATAATGAGCATAGAATGGTGGAAAGTGTGCTGCAAAAATTAAAAGCCGGACAAACCATTGCCTTAATTTCGGATGCTGGAACACCAGCCATTTCAGATCCAGGATTTTTATTAACGCGTGCTTGCGTGCAAGAAGGTATTCCTGTAGATTGTTTGCCAGGAGCAACCGCTTTTGTGCCAGCATTAGTTAACTCTGGTTTGCCAAATGATAAGTTTGTGTTTGAAGGGTTTTTACCGGTTAAAAAAGGACGCCAAACACGTTTTAAATTGTTAGCAGAAGAAACTCGTACCATGATTATTTATGAATCTCCACATAAACTGGTAAAAACCTTAGGGCATTTCTGTGAGTATTTTGGAGAAGATAGGCAAGTATCCGTATCTCGTGAGTTGTCAAAATTGTACGAAGAAACCGTTAGAGGAACCGCAAAAGAAGTCTTAACCCATTTTGAAAACAAGCCACCAAAAGGTGAGATTGTTGTGATTGTGGAGGGAAAATAACCTTGAAATTTATTAAATTAAAAACTTAAGCATCGCTTTTTTCTAAAGCTTTTGCTATATAAATTATATTCAGAAATGAATACACTTCAATACATTATAAAAGCGACGCAATTGGCTGAACAAAGCGTTGCGAATACCATTAAATTACTAAATGAAGATGCCACTATTCCTTTTATATCACGATATAGAAAGGAAATGACGGGCAATTTAGATGAGGTTCAGATTGGTGATATTGTAAAATATAAAACATTATTTGAAGACTTAGAAAAGCGAAAAGCGACTATTCTAAAAGCTATTGAAGAACAAGGTTTGTTAACTTCAGAACTACAACATAAAATAGCCAAAACAGAGTCTTTAACGCAGTTGGAAGATTTGTATTTACCATTCAAGAAAAAGCGAAAAACAAAAGCGTCAGTAGCGCGCGAAAATGGTTTAGAACCTTTGGCTAAAATTATCATGTCGCAAAAAGAGACAGATATTGAATCTACAGCTAACAGATTTAGAAAAGGAGCAATTAAAACCAATGATGAAGCGCTTCAAGGTGCACGAGATATTATTGCAGAATGGGTCAATGAAAATGAATTTGTACGCCAGAAAGTCCGTCGCATGTATCAGCGAAAATCTGTGATTGCATCAACGTTGGTAAAAACTAAAAAAGACGACGACAAAGCTCAGAAATACCAACAGTATTTTGATTGGAATGAACCTTTAGACAAAGCGCCTTCACATAGGTTGTTAGCCATTTTACGTGCGCAAAATGAAGGGTTTGTACGTTTAAAAGTAGATGTAGATAAAGAAGAGGCTTTAGACGTTATAGATAATACCGTTGTGAAAACTGGCACAGAATCTTGCGCGAATCAAATATTTATTGCCATTGAAGATGCTTATAAACGTTTGTTACAACCTGCTATTAGTAATGAAGTTTTGAAAACTGCCAAAGAAAAAGCAGATGATAAAGCCATTCAAGTCTTTTCAAATAATTTACGACAGTTACTATTGGGTGCTCCCTTAGGTGAAAAGCGAATTTTAGCCTTAGACCCTGGATTTAGAAGTGGTTGTAAAGTGGTCTGTTTAGATGAAAACGGCGATTTAAAACACAATGAAACCATTTATCCACATGCACCACAGAAAAAAGAAACCGAGGCTTTAAAGAAGATTAAATCGTTGGTGAATGCTTATAAAATTGAAGCGATTGCCATAGGAAACGGAACGGCATCTAGAGAAACCGAAGCGTTTGTTAAGAAGTTGTATTTGGATAGAGATGTGCAAGTATTTGTAGTTAATGAAGCTGGTGCATCTGTGTATTCGGCTTCCAAAATTGCGCGTGCAGAATTCCCTGATTATGATGTAACAGTTAGAGGTGCCGTGTCTATAGGGAGACGTTTAGCAGACCCTTTAGCGGAACTGGTTAAAATTGACCCCAAGTCAATAGGAGTGGGACAATACCAACATGATGTTGATCAGACCAAACTGAAAAATGAATTGGATACTGTGGTCATGAGTTGTGTGAATACCATTGGTGTTAATGTCAATACGGCAAGTGCGCCTTTACTGAGTTATGTGTCTGGAATTGGAACTACAATTGCTGAAAATATTGTAAAATACAGATCGGAACATGGGGGTATTCAATCGCGTGCTGAACTGAAAAAAGTCCCACGTTTGGGTCCAAAAGCTTTTGAGCAATCTGCAGGGTTTATGCGAATTATTGATGGAAAACATCCCTTAGATAATTCTGCGGTTCACCCAGAGCGTTACAAGTTGGTAGAGCAAATGGCGAAAGATTTAAAAGTGAAGTTGTCAGATTTAATAGGTGATAAGCAACTTATTTTAAGAATTCCGTTAGATAAATACTGTACCGATGCTATTGGAATGCTAACCTTAAAAGATATCATTCAAGAGTTAGAAAAACCAGGAGTAGATCCAAGACAGAAGGCTAAAGTATTCGAATTTGCGGCCGATTTAAATAAAATAGAAGATGTAAAAGTAGGCATGCGCGTTCCTGGAATTGTCAATAACATCACCAATTTTGGTTGTTTTGTTGATATTGGTATCAAACAAAGTGGTTTAGTACATGTGTCAAAATTGGCGCAGAAGTATGTGTCTGATCCAAATGATATTGTACAATTAAACCAGCATGTGATGGTTAAAGTTATAGAAGTTGATGAACAACGTGGTAGAATACAATTAAGTATGGTAGATTAATCAGCTACAAAGCCTTCCCATTTTTTCATATAGGTGATGAAATCGTCACCTAAACCTTCTTGTCGTAAATGGCTTTCAGTTACAGGAACTTCTACGGGTTGAAAATTTGGGTTTTCCATAACTTTCATAGGAAAATCATGATGTAAAATAGCTGACTTACCAATGCTTACAAAATCTACACCAGAATCTATAATGTTGTTGACATCTTGGGCGCTGTATATTTTTCCTGCAACGGTAAATAATACATCTTTAAAATCGAGTGCTGTAAAGTGTGCTAATAATGATTTTGAGGCGTGTTGCTCTTCTTCAGGTTGTTTGAAACTATCCCATAAAGAGATGTCTAAGAAATCTATTTGACCAGAATCAATCAATTGCTGACTTACTGTTTTAATATCTTGAAGTTCCATACCAAAACGTTCTGGAGATAATCGCACACCAATTAAGAATTCAGCACCACAAGTTTTGCGAATACCATCAACTATTTCAAATAATAATCGCGCTCTGTTTTCTAAACTCCCGCCATAAGCGTCAGTACGAAAGTTAATCTCTTTACTTAAAAATTGCGTTAAAATATACCCATGGGCACCGTGAACTTCAACCCCATCATAACCACTCTTTTTCGCTCTGATGGCTGCATCAATAAAATCAGTTTTTAACTGTATAACTTCTTCTAAAGCTAAGGCTCTTGAGCCTGTTTTTTCATTTACAGACGGACAAACAGGAGCGCCATCAATTAATTCTTTAGGTGAGCGCATACCTGCATGATGCAATTGTATAACGGCTAAACTACCATGTGCTTTAATAGCTGAGGTTAGTTTTTTATGCCCTTCAAGATGTGCATCAGAAAAAATACCTAATTGTCTTTCAAAACCCTTACCTACTTCTTGTACGTGTGAGGCACAAGTCATGACTAATCCAAATTGTCCCTTTGCTCTCATAGTTAACCAATTCAACTCATCATCTGAAAGCACTCCATTTTCATAACTCTGTTTGTTAGTTAATGGCGCTAACATGAATTTGTTTTTCATGATTTTACCACAAGGAAATGTAATCGGCGTATTTAGAGTAGTAGTCATAGGAAATTTGAATGATTTGGGTTGCTCTGCAAAGTTATTAAAATAGAGGGATGCTACCTATTCGTGAATCATAACTTTATTTAAGCTATCGTTACCTTGTAATTTAATCACTAAGGTTTTGGTGTGTAATGGAAAAAAGCCAATACGCCGTTGAGACACAGTATAAAACAAGTAATTTTTATCTGTACGATTTGGGATGCCAAGCAAGTTATAAATAGCGTTTCGTTGTAGTTTCTTTAAAGTGTCGTTAGCAAATAAAACGGGTAACATTTCCTCTCTATTCGGATAGGTGTAACCTTCTTTAATTAACCATTTCTTGTTGTTAAATTCTAATATATGGTTTTCTGTAATTGCTTCTTCTTGTTTTTTACAAGAGGTTGATACTAGTATAAAACAAAATAAGAATAGGTGTTTCATGGTTATTTAGATGCTAATTTACCAGCAATAAATCCCATAGGAATATAGGCTACTCCTAAATCTAATACTGTAAACCAAGTTGGTGAGGGCAACATAAAGATGTTTGCTAAACCACCTAATAAGAAAAATACACCAATACCAAGAGCAAATTTCATGTGATGTGACACGGCTAATTTAGCAGCTACAAAAGCACCTGCAAATGTTCCGAGTGCATGTGCTAAAAATGGCATGATAAAATGTTTGGGTTCAAATAAGTGCATGCCAGCTTTTAAACCTTCCATAGTGGTATTGTCTATACCTTCTGGTGGAGGAATTAGTGAGCTGCTTATCATTATGATTCCCATGTTCACTACCATTCCCACTCCAACACCTGTAATTACGGCTAATATATTTTTAACTGTTGCATTCATATATTTTAATTTGATTATAAAAATAGAACAATTATTTAACTTCGATGAACTTGATAAAATAGTGTGATATATTTCCTTATTTTTGTGGAGATGACAGAAGCCTTAAAACTCCAAGTACACTTATTACCTCAGGAACCTGGGGTGTATCAGTATTATGACAAGGAAGACAAAATTCTTTATGTAGGTAAGGCTAAAAATTTAAAAAAACGGGTCTCATCATATTTTACCAAGAATCACGATAACGCTAAAACAGGCGTGTTGGTAAAGAAAATAGTCAGCATTAAACACATTGTTGTTGCTACCGAAACTGACGCCTTGTTGTTAGAAAACAATCTTATAAAAAAATACCAACCGCGCTATAATGTCTTGTTAAAAGATGGGAAAACCTATCCGTGGATATGTATAAAAAAAGAAGCGTTTCCGAGAGTGTTTTCTACACGTCGTGTGATTAAAGATGGCTCAGAATATTTTGGACCTTATACCAGTCAAAAAACGGTTCGTACACTATTAGATTTGATAAAAGGCTTGTACCCGTTACGCACGTGTAACTACCAATTGAGTCAGGAAAACATCAGTTCAGGAAAATTTAAGGTATGTTTAGAATACCATTTAAAAAACTGTAAAGGCGGTTGTGAGGGCTTACAAACACAAGAGTCTTATAACAATCAAATTACAGCCATACGTGAGATTTTAAAAGGAAATTTTAAAGATTCGTTACAAAACTTTAAAAAATTGATGCAACGTTATGCTGAAAATTTACAGTTTGAAGATGCGCAACGCATTAAAGAAAAAGTTGAAATTTTAGAAAATTACCAATCAAAATCTACTATAGTAAATCCGAAAATATCAAATGTAGATGTGTTTTCAATTGTAACCGATGAAAGCTATGGGTACATCAACTTTTTACAAATTTCGTATGGCTCAATTATCCGATCACATACATTAGAGCTCAAGAAAAAATTAGAAGAAACCGATAAAGAATTGTTAGAGATTGCCATTACAGAAATTCGCACGCGTTTTCATTCAGAATCTAAAGAACTCTATGTGCCTTTTGAGGTTGACTTAGGTGATCAATTAAAACTTACCATTCCGAAATTAGGCGATAAAAAACACATTTTAGATTTATCTACTCGTAACGCAAAGTATTTTAGGATGGAGCGTTTCAAACAAGTAAAAATTACAGATCCTGAGCGGCATTCTAACCGAATGATGAAGCAAATGCAGAAAGATTTGCGATTGCATGAAGAACCTAGGCATATTGAGTGCTTTGATAACTCCAATATTCAAGGAACGCATCCGGTAGCTGCCTGTGTGGTGTTTAAAAGCGGAAAACCAAGTAAAAAAGAATACCGTCATTTTAATATAAAAACTGTTGAAGGTCCTGATGATTTTGCATCTATGGAAGAAGTAGTTTATAGGCGTTACAAACGTTTGTTAGATGAACAGCAGCCTTTGCCACAATTGATAATTATTGACGGAGGAAAAGGACAATTATCTTCAGCATTAAAAAGTTTAGAAGATTTAGGTTTGCGCGGAAAAATTGCGATTATCGGTATTGCTAAACGATTAGAAGAATTGTTTTACCCAGATGATAAATACCCGTTGTATTTGGATAAGAAATCTGAAACCTTAAAAGTTATTCAGCATTTGCGAAATGAAGCACATCGTTTTGGTATAGAACATCACAGAAACCGACGCAGTAAAACCGCCTTACAAACAGAGCTTGAAACAATTGACGGTATTGGTGAAAAAACGATTGTAGCATTAATGAAACAGTTTAAGTCGGTAAAACGTATAAAAGAAGCACCGTTAACAGATTTAGAAAAAGTAGTTGGTTTATCAAAAGCTCAGAAAATATATCAAGAATTTCATTAGCATTTAGTAACTTTCCACAGTGGGGAGATCAATTTTATATACAGTAGTTTTTTTAACGGCATTTTTAAGCTATTCTCAGCAAAAAGAAGCTAAAAACACCACAAAAGTAGGGGTGGTTTTAAGTGGTGGTGGCGCTAAAGGTTTAGCGCATATAGGCGCGTTAAAAGTTATTGAAGAATCTGGTGTTCAGATAGATTATATTGCCGGTACAAGTATGGGGGCTATTGTTGGGGCACTATACGCATCAGGATATTCTGCAGATGAATTGACAGCACTTTTTAAACAAGTTGATTTTGAGGGGTTAATAAGTGACGAGTTTGAACGTAAAAACAAATCATTCTTTGAGCGGGATGATTCTGATAAACACGCAGTAACATTACCGTTTAATAAATTTAAAATAACACTACCATCTTCAATTTCAAAAGGTCAAAACACCTATAATTTTTTCGTGAAATTACTAGATCATGTAAAAGATGTAAATGACTTTAAGTCACTACCTATTCCTTTTTTTTGTATTGCAACTGATGTAGAATCAGGTAGTCAAGTTGTTTTAGATAAAGGATATCTTCCTGATGCAATATTGGCAAGTGGTGCAATTCCAACACTTTTTGAGCCTGTATATATAGATGGAAAATTATTGATAGATGGAGGGGTTTCTAATAATTACCCTATAGATGAATTGTTGAAAAAAGAAGTTGATATTGTTATAGGTGTTGATGTGCAAGACAGTTTATTGAATAAAGCACAATTAATTTCTGCTTCAGACATTATGAAGCAAGTGTCAAATTTTAACACCATCCATCAGATGTTGGAAAAAGTAAAGAAAACATCAATTTATATTAAACCAGATATTACAAATTATTCAATAATATCTTTTGAGGAAAGTAATGAAATTTATAAAGCAGGATATGATGCCGCAAATGAATTTAAAACACAATTAACGGCGCTTTCAAAAGAGCAAAACCCCATAAAAACCCCAGCCGTAATAACTGCAAAAGGAGCCAAACAAGCATATGACCTAAAAGGAGTTCAAATAAACGGAAATAATAACTATACCCGAGCCTATGTATTAGGAAAGTTGAAGCTAAAAACCCCTTCTGTTGTTTCGTATAAAAAAATTGAAAATGGAATTACATCACTTGCTGCAACAGATAATTTTAATGTTATAAAATATAAAATTACCCATGATAATATCCTAGATATAAGCCTTAGAGAAAGTCAAAATAAAACATCACTTAAGCTTGGGGTGCATTATGATGACTTGTATAAAGGGGCTGCTTTAATTAATGTGTCACACAAGCAGTTAATTACAAATAATGACATAATGAGTTTTGATTTTGTTTTAGGACAAAATATCAGATATAATTTTGAATATTATATAGACAAAGGGTTTTATTGGAGTATTGGATTGAAATCAAGATTAAACTCTTTTGAAAACAAAGTCGATTTAAATATATTTATGAATACGCCTGCTAACACCTCTGAAACAGATGATGTTGATGTGTTAGATTTGACCAGTCAGTTTTATATTGAAACATTGTTTAGGAAAGATTTTGCCTTGGCCCTTGGTGTAGAACATAAATTATTAAAAATTTTTGGCGAAGACACAGGAATAAGCATTGAGGATGATAATTTTTTTAGTTTTTATGGAGAGTTAAAATACGATGCGTTGGATGATTTATATTACCCAACAAAAGGAGCCTACTTTAAAGGTGATTTTCATCAGTACTTATTCACAGGTAAAAAAGCAGATGATTATGAGCCTTTTTCAATAGCAAAGGCCAGAATGGGCTTTGCAACACAGTTGCTACCAAAAGTATATTTTAATTTATTTACTGAAGGAGGCTTTAGAATAGGTAATAACAATAACGCTTCATTTGATTTTGTTTTAGGAGGGTATGGTAATAATTTTATTAATAATTATATGCCTTTTTACGGATTTGATTTTTTAAGCATTGGCGGAGATGGTTATGTAAAAACTGATGCAAGCATGCATTATCAGTTTTATAAAAAACACTTTTTAACAGCAAGTTTTAATATGGCAAACATTGAAGACGGTCTTTTTAAAGAAGGAGATTGGTTGTCATCTCCAAATCACATAGGTTACGCATTAGGCTATGGAACTAAAACAATTTTAGGGCCTGTACAAGTAAAGTCAACCTGGTCTCCTGAAATTAAAAAAGTACAATGGTTTGTGAGTTTGGGGTATTGGTTTTAATTACGGATAAAAATTCCGATATTTGTAACATATGAAACCATTTTGGCAAAACATACTAATTCACCTTCATTACCTTATAAAAAGGAGTCCAGAATAGCTGCGCGTTGTTTAGAAATATTTAAAAGTTTAATTTTAAAATCATAACTAATGCCTAGATATCATAAATTAGGGAAAATCCCACCAAAAAGACACACAACGTTTAAAAAAGAAGACGGAAACCTATACCAAGAAGAATTGTTTGGAACAGCTGGTTTTTCAGGAATGTCTTCATTGTTGTATCATATTCATCCGCCAACAGTAGTTACTGAAATAAAAGACCTAGGATCAGTTGCTCCAGTAATCGGAGTAGAAAAAAACATGAAAGCTTTAAGTTTTAAAGGCTTTTCACTTCAACCTGAAACAGATTTTTTAGAAAGTAGAAAAACATTATTTGTAAACAATGATTTGCATATAGGTTTAGCGGCTCCAAAATCATTTTCTAAAGATTATTTTTATAAAAATGGAGATGCTGATGAAATGCTTTTTATTCATGTAGGTTCTGGAGTTTTAAGAACAAACTATGGTAATATTCCGTTTAAATATGGTGATTATCTAATTATCCCAAAAGGAACAATATATCAAGTAGATTTTGATACAGAAGATAACCGTATATTATACATAGAATCTTTTGAACCAATTTTTACACCAAAACGATACCGTAATAATTTTGGTCAGTTACTAGAACATTCCCCATTTTGTGAACGTGATATGCGTTTGCCAGAGAATTTAGAAACACATGATGAAAAAGGAGAGTTTCTTGTGAAAATTAAAAAACAAGGAAATATGTGGGAGTACAAATACGGAAACCACCCTTTTGATGTTGTTGGATGGGATGGGTTCAATTATCCATACGCCTTTTCAATTCATGATTTTGAACCTATAACAGGGCGTATTCATATGCCACCACCAATTCATCAAACATGGGAATCAGCTGGATTTGTAGTTTGTAGCTTTGTGCCAAGGCTGTATGATTACCATCCAAACTCAATACCAGCACCATACCACCATAGTAATATTGACTCTGAAGAGTTGCTATATTACGTTGATGGTGATTTTATGAGCAGAAATAATATCGAGAAAGGACAAATAACCCTACACCCAGGAGGTGTGCCTCATGGGCCACATCCAGGAGCTTATGAACGTAGCGTTGGAAAAAAAGAAACCGGTGAGTTGGCAGTAATGATAGATCCATTTAGACCAATGTCAATTACAGAAGACGCATTAAAATTACAAGTAGAAGATTATCATAAATCATGGATTATATAAATGATAATCTAAATTAAAAAAAAAGAAATTATGGCAGCAGAAATAAAAAATTTACAGAATTTACAGAATACAACTTACGGCTTAGAAAAATTATTTGAAGAAGCAGAAGACTTCCTTCCGTTATTAGGAACAGATTATGTAGAGTTATATGTTGGTAACGCAAAACAATCAGCACATTTTTATAAAACAGCATTTGGATTTCAATCTGACGCATATGCAGGCTTAGAAACAGGTATGACTGACCGTGTATCTTATGTTTTAAAGCAAGATAAAATCCGTTTAGTATTGACAACACCTTTAGATAAAGGCGGGCTAATAAACGAACACATTAACAAACACGGTGATGGTGTAAAAGTAATGGCCTTATGGGTAGAAGACGCAAAGTCTGCTTGGGAAGAAACAACAAAACGTGGTGCAAAATCCTTTATGGAGCCTACAGTTGAAAAAGACGAATTTGGTGAAGTGGTAAGAGCTGGGATATATACCTATGGTGAAACTGTTCATATTTTTGTAGAGCGTAAAAACTATAAAGGAACATTTTTACCAGGATATAAAAAATGGGAGTCACACTACAACCCTGAGCCTGTTGGTTTAAAATTCGTTGACCATATGGTAGGTAATGTAGGTTGGGGAGAAATGAAGGAATGGTGTGAGTTTTACGCTAAAGTAATGGGGTTTGCACAGATTATTTCATTTACAGATGATGATATATCTACAGATTATACAGCCTTAATGAGTAAGGTAATGAGTAATGGAAATGGCCGAATTAAGTTCCCTATTAATGAACCTGCTGAAGGAAAAAAGAAATCTCAAATTGAAGAATATCTTGATTTCTATAAAGGACCAGGGGTACAACACATAGCAGTTGCTACAGATGATATTGTAAAAACGGTATCTGCAATGCGTGATAGAGGTGTTGAGTTTTTATATGTCCCTGAAACTTATTATGACGATTTATTAGAGCGTGTAGGTGAAATTGATGAAGATGTTGAGGTGCTTAAAGAACACGGTATTTTAATTGATAGAGATGACGAAGGGTATTTATTACAATTATTTACAAAACCTGTTGTAGATAGACCAACAATGTTTTTTGAAATCATTCAACGTAAAGGAGCTCAGTCATTTGGTGTTGGTAATTTCAAAGCTTTGTTTGAAGCAATTGAAAGAGAACAGGAAAATAGAGGAACCTTATAAACGCTCTAAAAATGAGACTGTTAATTGTCCTAAAATTAATTATAACAGGTTATATAAACATTAAATGTCCATTCTCATAGGTCTTCTTTGTACACCAAAAGAAGACCTATGAAAAAAGAATGAATAAGATATTTTATACAACATGAACAGAGAAGAATTATTAGCGGCCATAGATAAAAAATATGCAGCAATGGGCCAAGATGCAAATGTGCACTTATCAGGATTATTACATGCTGAACCAATGAAATACTGGGATTTTATTCAGTTAGATGCCTTATTAGGGTTACAAACACAGCGTACTACATTACCTGATGAAATGGTGTTTTTAATGTACCATCAAATCAATGAATTATTATTTAAGATGATTCTTTGGGAAATGGGGCAAGTGTCACATACAGAAGATATAAAACCAGAAAAATTTGTGATGCATTTGTCACGCATTAGCAGGTATTTTGATATGTTATCGAGTTCGTTTACCGTAATGGGTGACGGAATGGAGTATGAGCAGTATATGAAATTTAGAGACACACTTACGCCTGCTAGTGGATTTCAATCCGCACAATACCGTAAAATTGAGATTGCATCAACAGAATTGATTAACTTAATTGATTACAGATTTAGGAAAACAATTGATAGAAATACACCATATGAACATGCCTTTGAGCATATGTATTGGCAAGTTGCAGGTAAAAATTATGAAACTGGAGAAAAAAGTAAACTGTTAACTAATTTTGAAGACAAATATAAAGATGAGTTAATTGAGTTTATGAAAGAATACAACTTGGTTAATTTATGGACTAAGTTCAAATCATTACCTAAAGACTATCAAGAAGACAAGAATTTGATAAACGCTATGAGGCATTATGATCATACAATCAATATCACTTGGGTTATCAATCATTTAAATGCTGCTAAAAAGTATTTGGGAGATGCAGCAGCTACCGGAGGTAGTGACTGGCAGAAATATATGCACCCAAGATACCAACGTAGAATTTTCTTTCCTGAACTGTGGAGCACTGAAGAGCTTGAAAATTGGGGAGTAAGTAATTTAGATGGTTGTGATAAAATATAAATAGTCACTTAAAAATTAACAAATTCACACCAAAAATCAAAAAACGTAAAATAATTATTAAATTTATGTTAAATACAGATTTTTTTATACGAATATCGTAAAAAAGGAAGTATTTTTGCGCGCTCAAACGGGGTGGTTCCTGTTTGAAACTTTAAATTTCATAATTTATAGTTTTGGTTGGTTAATAGAATAAAACGTTATCAGTTATTGGTAACGTTTTTTCTTTTTAATATTTTTGGAATAGTAATTGCAAACTCATTATATATAAACAACATCTATAATTATGAAAAGATATATATTACTTACATTCCTCTTGTTATTGAGTGCGCAAATAAAGGCCCAGGAACCAGTATTTGAAAGTGGCGAATGGTTTAAATTTCGTATACATTACGGGATATTTACAGCCAGTTATGCTACTTTAGGTGTGCATAATTCAACCCTAGATAATAAAGATGTTTTTCATATTAAAGGAACAGGAAAGTCTACCGGACTATTAAGTCTGTTTTTTAAAGTAGATGATAACTATCAAACTTATTTTGATAAAAACACAGGAAATCCATACCGTTTTATTAGAAAAATTGATGAAGGAGGCTATACAAAAGATATCCAAATTGATTTCAACCATGACACTAATGAGGCTTTAGTAAATGATAAAAAACATAATTCAAAAAATACCTATGCTATAAAACCAAATTCACAAGATATGTTATCGGCATTTTACTATTTAAGGAATAATGTTGATGCCAAAGCATTAAAAATTGGTGAAGAGGTTAAAATTAATATGTTTTTTGATGAAGAAAATTTCAACTTTAAATTAAAGTTTTTAGGAAGAGAAATAGTAAAAACAGCATTTGGAAAGGTACCCTGTTTAAAGTTTCGCCCATATGTGCAGTCAGGACGTGTATTTAAAGAAAAAGAAAGTTTGACCGTTTGGATTTCAGATGACAAAAATAAAATGCCAATCCGATTACAGGCTGATTTAGCTGTAGGAGCTATAAAAGCAGATTTAGATGCCTATAAAGGGTTAAAATATCCTTTTAAGATTATAGTGAACTAGTTAATTGCACCATAAAAGCTAAAAAAGTGTGTTAACATAAATGTGGACACATTTTTTTTTGTGATATTTGGTGTTTAATTGATAAATGAGTTCATGAAGTTGCCAAAAATTGTTTGGATAGCACTAGTTTCTGTGACTTTCTTCTCTTGTAAAAAAGAAAAGAAAAAAGAAATTGTAGAAGAAATTAAAAAAGAGGTTATTGTTCCAAAAAATGAATTTGGATTTAACCTAAATAACTTTAGCGTACTGTCAGATACAATCAAATCAGGCGATAGTTTTGGTAAATTGCTATTTGAAAATCATATAGGCTTTGGTAAAATTGAAGAAATAGTACAAGCCACAAAAGATACATTTAATGTTACTAAACTTAATATTGGTAAACGTTACACCATTTTAAGATCTAAGGACTCTATTGAAAAAGCACAATACTTCATTTATCAAAAAAACAAAATAGATTACGTTGTTTTTGATTTTTCAACCGATACAATCTCAAAAGCGTATACAGCAAAAAAACCATCAAAATTAGTTGAAAAAACAGCTTCTGGTATAATAACTAGCTCGCTGTCTGAAGCGTTAGATTCTGCAGGACTAAATGTATATATAGGACATGAACTAGCAGATATCTATGCTTGGTCAATCGATTTTTTTAGGTTACAAAAAGGCGATAGGTATAAAATTATATACACAGAACGTTATATTGAAGATTCTATTTATGTTGGTGTAGAGGATATAAAATCGGCAGTTTTTGTACACAATAACACCCCTTTTTATGCATTTGATTACAAATCTGATGTAGTTGAGGGAATTACAGATTATTATGATGAAACTGGTAAAACGCTGAGGAGTCAATTCTTAAAAGCACCAGTAAAATATAGCAGAATATCATCACGGTATAATTTAAAACGTCGGATAAAGTATTACGGAAATAAAGTGCGACCACACAGAGGAACAGACTTTGCTGCGGCTATTGGCACACCAATTTTGGCTACAGCAAGTGGAACTGTAGTTGAGTCTACTCGACGAGGAGGTAATGGAAAGTATGTGAAAATTAGGCATAACAGCACCTATAGTACACAATATTTACACATGCGTAATCAAAAAGTAAAAAAAGGACAAGTTGTTAAACAAGGTGATGTTATTGGGTGGATTGGAATGACAGGAAATACCGGAGGACCACACGTTTGTTATCGTTTTTGGAAGAATGGTAAGCAAGTAGATCCTTTGAGAGAAAAACTACCTTCAGCAAAACCAATTTCAGAAGACCTAAAAGAGGAATATTTTGCTTATATTCAACCTTTAAAAGAACAATTGGATGCTATTGATTATCCAGTTAAACAAGAGATAGTCGATTAATGAGTTTTTCTAGAAAAAATCCTACTAAAACCGCCTCCTGGAAGAAACTCTCTGAGCATTATGAGCACTTAAAACAGATTCATTTGTATGATATGTTTGCTGATAACCCTGAGCGTGAAACCCAAATGAGTACTGTTTTTGGTGACTTTTTTGTAAATTTTTCTAAAAACAGATGGACTTCAGAAACAATTAAGTTGTTTTCTGATCTTGCAATAGAACTTGGTGTAAAGGAAAGTATTTCGTTGTTTTTTAAGGAAAACAAGTTGAATTTTACTGAAAACAGAGCGGTGTTACATACAGCATTGCGTAGTTCAGAAGCAGAAATTATTGTTAATGGAGAGAATATCATTCCACAGATTAAAAGTGTGAATGAAAAGATTCAAAAATTCACGGAAAAGATAATTTCTGGCACACAAAAAGGATATACAGGTAAAGCATTTACAGACATTGTTAATGTAGGTATTGGTGGGTCTAGTTTAGGGCCAAAAATAGTTTGTAATGCTTTAAAACATTACAAGAACCATTTAAATACACATTATGTTTCTAATATTGATGGAGATGAGTTAGAGGAGACATTGCAGCTTGTTAATCCAGAAACAACGCTATTTGTAATTGTATCCAAATCCTTTACAACCTCTGAGACGCTACAAAACGCGAACTCAATTAAGAGTTGGTTTTTAAAACAAGCGCCAAGTTCAGCAATAAAACAACATTTTATAGCTGTTTCGGCCAACAGTAATAAAGTAATTGACTTTGGTATTGATTCAGCCAATATCTTTCCTATGTGGGATTGGGTTGGTGGTCGGTTTTCATTATGGAGTGCGGTAGGTATTTCTGTTGCGCTTAGCATTGGTTATGACAATTTTTGTGCCTTATTAAAAGGTGCTGAAAAAATTGATACACATTTTAAGTCGGCAAGTTTTTCAGAAAATATACCTGTATTGATGGCGTTTACAAGTGTGTGGTACAGTAACTTTTTTTCAACTACACAACATGCAATTATTCCTTACTCGTATTATCTAGAAGATTTTGTGCCGTATCTTAAGCAAGGTTTTATGGAGAGTAATGGGAAATGTGTGGACAGAAACGGAGAAGCGATTACCTATAAAACAGGAAGTGTGATTTTTGGTGGAGTAGGGTCAAATGCGCAACATGCATTTATGCAATTATTCCATCAAGGAACAAGCCTTGTTTCTACAGATTTTATAGGGTTTTGTAATTCATTACACGGTGTTACAGAACATCAAGATGTGTTAATATCGAATATGTTTGCTCAGGCAAATGCTTTAGCTTTTGGTACAAAAGGGAAAGAAATAGAAAATCCATATAAGCAGTTTAAAGGTAATTCGCCCTCAACAACAATGCTTATAAAAAAACTAACTCCAAAAAACTTAGGGTCATTATTAGCTATTTATGAGCATAAGATATTTGTTGAAGGCTTATTGCTAAACATCAATAGTTTTGACCAGTTTGGAGTAGAGTTAGGAAAAGAATTATCAAGAAGCTATATCAATTCATTAAAAAACGCTTCATTAAAAGACTCTTTAGAAATGCAGTTTTATAAAAATAACAAATAGATAAAAAAGGAGATAATTATGGCAACAGTAAAGTTTTTACATTCGTATTGGGCGTATTTGGTGTTAATAGTAGTAGTAGCTGCTACACTAAATGCTATTATTGGAGTAGTTACAAAAAAAGAATTTGGCGCAAAAGATTTTAGAATAGCTCTTTTTGCATTAATTGTTACACATATTCAGTTATTAATCGGAATTATTTTATTTGTGTTAGTAAATAACTTTGGAGATGTTGAAATGGGAGAAATTATGAAAAACTCAGCACTTCGTTTAAGAAATGTAGAGCATCCTTTATTGATGGTTATTGCAATTATGTTATTAACTATTGGGTACTCTAAACATAAAACTAAGCGTACATCTGCAAGTAAATTTAAGCTTTTGGCTATTACTTATAGCTTGGCATTAGTTGCAATGTTGGCAATGATACCTTGGAGTATTTGGCTAGGGTAGTTTAACAATTTATATAATTAATACAAAAAAGGCTTACAATAGTATTGTAAGCCTTTTTTGTATTAATTATATAACAGCAACCTAATCGGTAACCTCTTTAATTAGATAGGTGTATACCGGAAAGTGATCTGAATAACCACTTGTCCATGTTGCACCAACAAAACTTCGTTTAGGATAGCCTTTGTAGCGCCCTTTTTTATTAGTCATATATGTAGGGTTATAAATACCCGTTTTAAATATTTTAAAAGAAGAAAAGTCTTTATCAATAAAGGGTTTTGTAAACATCATTTGGTCAAAAATGTTTAAAGCATCTCTATATGCTAAAGTTCCCATTCCTTTTTTTGACATATTCATCATAGGGTTATAAATCCCTTTCAATTCTACATCTTCTTTTTCTTGTTTAGCATTTAAAACTTTTTTCACACTTACATTAAAAGGATCATCATTTAAATCTCCCATTATAACAATTTTCGCGTAAGGGTTGATTGTTTGTAATGAATCAACTATTTTTTTTGTTAACTGTGCGGCTGCAACACGGCCAGGTCTGCTTCGTGCTTCACCACCACTTCTTGAAGGCCAGTGGTTTACAATAAAGTGCATTAATTCGCCGTCTAATTTTCCGCTAACCAATAACTGGTCTCTTGTGTATTTTCTTTTTTTAGAGGAAGTGTTGTGAAGTACTAGTTCATGACTACTATAATTAGTTGGTTTGAATAGTTTTTTTTGATATAATAAGGCCACATCAATACTTCTTACATCAGGAGAGTTAAAATGAATAATGTCATAATCCTTGTCGCGTAATTGTGAGTCGTTTATTAAATCATGTAAGACGTCTTTGTTTTCAACTTCACAAACACCAATTACTGCAGGTGAATTTTTAGAAAACTTAGGGTCAACTCCAATTTCTGAAATAACCCGCGCCATGTTTTTTATTTTTTTAGGATAAACTTGTCCACGTTCCTTGGCACTCATTTCCATTAACGGGCTCCTTTCGTCAAACTTTTTAGGGTCGTTAAGTGTATCAAAAAGGTTTTCTAGATTGTAAAACGCAACGGTATTAATTTTGTAACGTTTCTTGTTTTGAGCATAGGTGTTCATACTCATTCCAGCTACTAAAATAAGTAGTAAAAGGTTTCTTAATTTCATTAGATAAAAGTTTTTATACCCGTATTAATTGTATGTATTAACTTAAGGCATAGTATGTTATTGTAAAATCCACTTCAAATTACAGGCCAAAAGTAGTTAATTATTTACTTTAATGCCTTTAGTAATGTAAACTTATTGTAAAATTCATATCAATTCATTAGTGCTGAAGTAATTTTTATTCTAAAATGTGTACATTTGCGAACTGTAAAAAACCTCAGTGGGTTTAAAAACAATTTATTAATCAGTAAATTACTTATGAAAAAAACAATTTTGACATTATTTTTGACTGTCACAAGTGTGCTTCTTATGCACGCACAGGAAACAGTCGTTAAAGGTCAAGTAATCGATGCCGATTCTACCAAACCAGTTTCTGGTGTGTCAGTAGCAATCAAAGGCACTTCTCTATCTCAAACAACTGACGACTTAGGGAGTTTTAACTTTAATAATGACTTGCCTTTAGGAGAACAAGCCCTAATGGTTTCTAAAGTGGGTTATTTTGCTAAAACGTTTACTATTATTATTGAAGCTGGTAAAACAGTAGACCTTTCAACCATTATCTTAAATCATGATTTAGGTGAGACAGATGATTTTACAATTTCATTATCAGAAGATGAATTAGATTCTGATGAAAGCGTAGCGTCTAACACCTCTGGAATTTTACAAGCTTCTAAAGATGTTTTTGCAAGAGCAGCAGCTTTTGATTTTAGTGGAACATTTTTTAGAGTTAGAGGTTTAGATTCAGAAAACGGTACCATGTTATTAAACGGTATTCGTATGAACAAAGTTTATAATGGACGACCACAATGGAGCAATTGGGGAGGGATAAACGATGTGATGCGTAATCAAGATTTTGTAATTGGTTCTAAAGCAAACGACTATACCTTTGGTGGTGTTGGTGGTACTACAAATGTGAATATGCGAGCATCTCAATACAGAAAAGGGACACGTATTTCGTATGCATCTTCAAACAGAAGTTACAGAAACAGAGTAATGGCTACTCATGCTACTGGAATGATGGATAACGGATGGTCTTTAGCGTTTACAGCAGGAAGACGATGGGGTGAAGAAGGTTTTGTTGATGGTACAGTATATGACGCTAATTCAATGTTTGCATCTATTGAAAAGAAAATTAATGACAAGCACAGCATAAACTTTACGTCAATTTATACACCTAATAGAAGAGGGAAATCTGCAGGGATGACTCAAGAAGTTTTCAATTTAAAAGGAAATACATACAACTCTTATTGGGGATTTCATGATGGCGAAAAAAGAAATTCTCGTATCAGAGAAATTGAAGAGCCAATTTTAATGTTAAATCATTATTGGACACTTTCTGATAAAACAACCTTGAATACAAATGTAGCGTATCAATTTGGTCATATCGGAAATAGCCGTATTGACTTTAACGGAAGTAACCCAGACCCTATGTACTACAGAAAACTTCCAAGTTATGCACTTCGTTTTGATACTAGTACATCTAGTTTAGCAAATGCATATGCATTAGAACAAGAGTTTATAAATGATGGGCAATTGGATTGGAACGCTATGTATACGGCAAACTTGATTAATCCAGATAATGCAGTATTTGTATTATATGAAGATAGAAATGATGACAAACAATGGTCGTTCAATTCAATTTTAAATACAGAGTTAGCTGAAAATATTACATTAGACGCTGCTGTAAATTATTCATTATTAGAGTCTCATAACTATGCTAAAATGTTAGATCTGTTAGGAGGAACTAGTTATTTAGATAAAGATTATTTTGACAATATTGATAACAATACATTAACACCTGAAAGATCAATCACTGAAGGAGATACATTTAAGTATAACTATAACCTTGATGCTACTATATATGATGGGTTTGCTCAAGCACAGTTCAAGTACAGTAAAGTTGATTTTTATGTAGGTGGACAATATGGTAAAGCCGAATACCAAAGAGAAGGGTTCTATCAGTCTGCTCATTTTCCTGTTTCAACAGGGATAACTTCACTTGGAGATAGTGATAAATTAGATTTCACAAAATTAGGAGGAAAAGCTGGAGTTACCTATAAGGTCACTGGAAAGCACTTACTAGATTTTAATGGTGCTTATATACAAGATGCACCAACAATGCGTAATTCATTTCTAAATTCAAGACAAAATAATTTAATTGTACCTGATTTAACGGAAGTAAAAACGACTTCAGTAGATGCAAGTTATATTTTTCGTTCGTCAATTTTAAAAACACGTTTAACAGGGTACTATTCTGCCGTTGAAGATGCGTCAGAAGTTGCATTCTATTATATTGACGGTGTCTCTGGAACAACTGATGCACAATCATTTGTTCAGGAAGCTGTTACAGATGTTGATAAAAGAAATATGGGTATAGAATTTGGAGCAGAAGCACAAGTAACGCCTACTATTAAATTGAAAGCCGCCTTATCTTATGGAGAATCTGTTTATGCAAATAATCCTAACGTATATTTAAGCTCTGATGACTTTATTGATGAACCAACTGCTGAAAATGGAGTTATCTCTTATGGTAGAGCTAGCTTAAAAGATTACAAAGTTGCTGGAGGGCCACAACGTGCTGGAAGTATAGGTTTTGAATATAGAGACCCTAAATACTGGTGGTTTGGTGCTACAGCCAACTTCTTTTCTAACGCATATCTAGATGTAGCAGCAATTACAAGAACTAAAAACTTTGGACTTGATTCTGATGGTGCAGATATAGCAGAATATGATGAAGACATTGCTAGAGAGTTATTGAAGCAAGAAAAATTTGATGATTATATGTTAGTAAACCTGGTAGGGGGTAAATCATGGAAAATAGGCCAAAAATATGTTGGCTTGTTTGCTTCAATCAATAATGTGTTTAATGAAACCTATAAAACAGGTGGGTATGAGCAATCAAGAAACGGTAATTATAGAGAGTTACTAGAAGACAGTAACAGGCCAGGTGGAAAACTATTTGGCCCTAAATACTGGTTTGGTAGAGGTACTACATATTACTTAAATTTATACTTTAGGTTTTAATAAACAATAATAAAAAAAGAAATGAACGAAATTTAGTTTCGTCTTATTATATAATACTAAAAACAATTACAATGAAAAATATATTTAAAATAGCAGCTCTTTTTGTGTTCTTAGCAACATTTACGGCATGTGTACAAGATGATGATTATTCAATACCAGTAATTTCAGGAGTTGAACCAAACGTTACAGAAACAAATACATTTAAGCAAATTAAAGACATGTATGCTGGAGATGTTGTAAACTTCTCAGACGGTTTAGTGATTTCTGGTTATGTAGTATCTAGTGATGAATCTGGAAACTTTTACAAATCAATAGCTATACAAAATGATATAGATGGTATCGATGACGATACTTCTAACCCAAGGTTAGGATTAAAATTACTTATTGATGCTTCAGATTTATTTGAAAGATTTAACGTAGGTAGAAAAGTTTATATTCGTTTAGATGGTTTAGCAATGAATGAAAGTAGAGACGGTAGTGGAGATTATGAAATAGGTTTATATGATGAAACTGAATTTAATGAGCTTACAGAAATTCCTGAGTACATTTTAAACGGATATTCTTTTGGAGATACTGTTTATCCACCTGCTGTAGAGCGTTCATTAGTAACAGAAACAATCATTCCTAAAGTTATGACTATTTCTGATTTTACAGATGCAGATGTAAATACATTAGTTCAATTAGAAGGAATTCAATCAAGTAATATTGGTGATACTTTTGCTGGTTTACCTTCAGATCAATATGATGCTGAACGAACGCTTTTCAGCTGTGAAGATAACTCTACAGTAACTTTAGCTACAAGTACATTTGCTAACTTTAAAGATCAAGGAATCCCTACAGGGAAAGGTACTGCTACAGCAATTTTAAGTGTAAACTTTAGTGGTGATGCTTATATTTTAAAAGTTAATAACGCTACTGATTTAGATTTTACTGAGAATAGATGTGATCCAATATTTGAAGAAAACTTTGAATCATATGGTTTTGGTGATACTATTGATCAAAATGGATGGACAAACTATATGGAAGCAGGAACTAAAGATTTTCACGCATACAACGATAGTTATTCTATAGGTCAATCTGCAAGAATTGGTTCATATAACTCTGGTGATTCAAGTACAATTACTTGGATGATTTCTCCAGGTATAGATATGGACGCTCAGGCAGGAGAAGTGTTATCTTTTCAAACATCAAATAGCTTCTCTGATGGAAGTACATTGGAAGCTTTAATTTCAACAGATTGGGATGGAACTCCGGCAGGAGTAACTTCGGCAACTTGGACTACATTACCTGGTACGATCGTTGCTGACTCGGAGTTTTACCAAAACTGGGTAGGTTCTGGTGCTATAGATTTATCAGGGTATACCGGAACTGCATATATTGCGTTTAAGTACGTTGGTAGTGGTGCAAGTGGATTTGATGGAACTTATGAAATAGATGAAATAAAAATATTTGCTAACTAATTTATAGCTAAATATAAAAAAAACCTCCTTCAAACTTGAAGGAGGTTTTTTTATGCAATCAATTCAAATTGTTTTCCAGGATGTGGTCGTGTTAATCCTTTCAATTCTAAATTAAGTAAGGTTGAAGATGTTTGGTAAATAGGCAAATCACAGTTTCTTGCAATAACATCCAAACCTACTTTATCTTTCCCTTTAAGGTAAGTGACAATTTTTTCCTCAGATGCATTTAAATCAACAAACAATTGCGGCTGAATCGATTTTTTAGGCTGTTTTAAACCCCAATTAAGCATATAGGCAACATCTGCAGCTGAAGTTACTAATTGTGCCCTCTGAAGCTTAATAAGGTTATTTGTACCTGTGCTAAATTTATCATCAGCCCTGCCTGGTAAAGCAAATACCTCGCGGTTATAAGAATTAGCAATATCTGCTGTAACTAAACTGCCTCCTTTTTCGGCACTTTCAATAACTAAAGTTGCTTCAGATAAGCCTGCAATAACTCTATTTCGTTTGATGAAGTTTTCTCTATCCGGATTGGAACTGCTCCAAAATTCAGTAACGAATCCGCCATTAGCTTCAACATCACGCATATACGTTTTATGCACTTTCGGATAAATTTGATTCAACCCGTGCGCTAAGCATCCAATGGTCTGTAAGTTATTTTTTATAGCTGCTTTATGTGCGGTAATATCTGTACCATAGGCAAACCCAGAAACTACAATCGGATTTAAAACGCTAAGTTCTTCAACAATGTCTTCACACATACGTTTGCCATGGCTGGTGATATTCCGTGTGCCAACTATACTAATTATGTGTAGTTGTTCTAAATCAATTGTACCACTGTGGAATAATAAAATTGGGCCGTCAATGCAATTTTTTAAGCGGTTAGGGTAATTGTCTTCTTGATAAAACCAATGTTGTACACCATTGGTTTTGATGTAATGCAACTCCTTTTCAGCATCAAGAAGTAGTGTTTTATCTTTTAACGATTTACAGATATAACTCCCTATGCCATTTATGGCTTGTAAAAGAGAGCCCTTTTCTTTAAAAATCTGTTCAGCAGTGCCACAGTGTTGAAGGAGTTTCTTGGCAGTAATATCACCGATATTTACTGCTTTTTGTAAGGCTAGTGTGTAAAGTAAATCGTTATCGTTCATTAAACAGTTGATAGTCAACTTAAAGTTAACCAAAAAAACTGATTGTTAATAACTATTGTATAACGATATGGTGTCTTTTTTAAAAAAATGTAAATTTGTTTTAGTAATTAATCAATTTTCCAATGGCATTAGCAAACTATATTAGCGATTTATTGTACCGATATGAATGTGTTGTGGTTCCTCAGTTTGGGGCGTTTTTAACACAAAAACATACAGCTACAATTCATGGTGCTACTAATGAGTTTTTGCCGCCTAGAAAAACAGTGTCATTTAATGAACAGCTTAAACAAAATGATGGCTTATTGGCTAATCATGTTGTGCAAACTGAAGGGATTGATTACACTCAAGCTCTTGAGTTAATTGATGCCCATGTATCACAACTTAAAGGAGCATTAGTTGCAGGGGAAACCGTGTTGCTTAATAAAATTGGAGATTTTTCGTTAAGTCATGAAGGAAAGCTACAGTTTTCTCCATTAGAAGATATCAACTACTTAACAAGCTCATTCGGACTTTGTGATATGTATAATGTGCCAGTTTTAAGAGAAGTGTATAAAGAGGATGTTACAAGTTTAGAAGATAAAGCACCTATTGCATTTATTCCTGAAACCAGACAGAAACGATCGTATTTAAAATATGCTGCTGTTGCAGTTGTAGCGCTTGGGTTGTCCGGACTTTTAGGAAAACAAGTGTATACAAATCAAATGGAAGAAGTTACTACTCATAATGCGTTAGAAGCTTTAGAAATTGAAAAAGTAGCGTATCAAAAAGCATCATTTTTTGATATAGCTCCAATTGAAGTGCCAGAAGTAACCTTTAATGTTTCTGTAGAAAAAAAACTCATCGGAAAATACCATATTATAGCAGGGGCATTTCGTTTTGAAGAAAATGCTGATAAAAAAATAAGTCAGTTAGAAACGCAAGGCTATTCACCAAGAAAAATAGGGCAAAACAAATACGGTTTACATCAAGTAGTTTATGCAAGTCTTGCTACAAGAGCAGAAGCATTAGCAACATTAAAGTCGATTAAACAATCACACAATTCGCACGCATGGTTGTTAGTAAAAGATATCAATTAATTTTTAGTTAAAAACGTGACTCATTCCTGATTTCCCTTTACCTTTGCACAAAAATTGCACAGATGAAGGCCAAAAATCCTATTGATTCAATTACCACACTCACTGATTTAGTATTACCAGGAGAAACAAATCCGTTAAATAATTTATTTGGAGGAGAACTACTATCTCGTATGGACAGAGCTGCTAGTATTGCTGCAAGACGCCATAGCCGTAGAATTGTAGTAACGGCTTCTGTAAATCACGTGGCATTTAATAAAGCCGTACCATCTGGAAGTGTTGTTACTATTGAAGCTAAAGTGTCAAGAGCATTTACAAGCTCTATGGAAGTGTATATTGATGTGTGGATAGAAGATCGAGAATCTGGCTTTAGAACAAAAGCTAATGAAGGTATTTACACCTTTGTAGCGGTAGATGAAACAGGAACACCAGTTAAAGTGCCTGAAATTGAACCACAAACAGCTATAGAACAAGAACGATTTGATGGGGCATTACGTAGAAAACAATTGAGTTTAGTTCTTGGTGGACGCATGAAACCAGCAGATGCAACAGAACTTAAAGCCTTATTTTTACAGGCTTAAATTTATAAGCCAGTTCATACCAAAATAATTACGTGGTATCCATAACGTTTAGTATATGAAGCGTAGCATCCCGAAGGGTGCTATGATTTCATATACATTGTTGCCAGTAGTTTTTATTCTTTTAGTTCAAACTTTGAAAAAGTATCTCCATTGTACTTATATACTCCATCATTATCCGTACCAAGCCATAGCACTCCGTCATTATCTTGATAAATAGAAATTAGAAGAACTTCTTCTTTTCCATTATTAACTTTAAAATTGTGTAACATTTGACCATCATATTTCCAAACTCCGCCCCCGTATGATGTCATCCATAAATTGCCTTCACTATCCGATAAGCCAGAGTTGAAATAATTGGGTTTATCTTTTTCAATTCCTTTTAATTTTTTGTATTGAAATACATTTGTATCAATCAGATATTTGCTTCTAAAATTGCTTAGCCAAAAATATCCATCCTTATCTTGAATTATTGAACGCACGCCAGGGGCAATATTGCCAGGAAGAATAGAAAGTTCTTTTTCATCAATCCATAAAAATGATTTTCCGTCATATCGAAAAGCTCCAGCCACAAATGTTCCAAACCAAATGTTTCCTTCTTTGTCTTTATCTACTCCATAAACCGAGTAAGGATTATTAGTGTTAAACGGATCAGTTAGCGTATCAATTTTAAACGCTTTCATTAAATCTTTACGTGGTAGTTTTAATTCAAAAAGAGAATCTCCATCATAACGATATAAATCATTTGCGTTGTAACCAAACCATAAATCATTAGGTTCTAATTTCCATTTGTTACTTGATGAAACGATGGGCGTTAAAGTTGTAAATACTGTGCCATCATATTTACTAATTCCATTAGGTGTTTCAATAAATATATTTCCTGATTTGTCTTCTTGAATACCTCTGATTTGATTATCAACTAATCCATTTTCTGTCGTGATTTGAGTTAAAGAATTCCCATCAAAATAGAAAAGACCTTCTCCTTTGCTACCAAACCAATAATTATTCCTTGAGTCCTGAAATATGCTCGTAATTGTTTGGTCAAATTGTGAAACTGATCGACCGATCTTAGAGGTTGTGGTTTTGGTTGTTTTTGTCTTGGTTTGTACTTGCCCCTGACAAGAGAGAAATGTACTCGAAATGAAAAGTAGAAGTAATATTTTGATTGGGTTAAGTTTCATATTCATCTCAAGGGCTGAATTACTGGCAACAAGTAAATAAACACGATTGTGATTTACATCTTATAAATCCAATGTGCGGGATTTTGTTTGTTACTATTGTTAAATATAAAAAAGCGTAACACCGATTTTCCTTCGTTGTTAGAAGCAATTTTTCCAATAGGCATACCAGTGAGTACTTTATCACCCTTTTTAACGCGCAATTGCTTTAAATTAGAATATACTGTAAAGTAATTACCATGTTGAATATACACAGATTGGTTAGCGCCTTTTATAACTTGAATATCTGTTACTACACCATTAAATACTGATTTTACATCACTATTTTTAGAGGTTAAAACCTTCACGCCACTACTGTTAGTATATATGCCAGGAATTGTAGCATGGCGTTGTTTTCCAAACTTTTGTATAACACGACCGGTGCTAACAGGCCAAGGTAATTTTCCTTTATTAGCACTAAAACTAGCAGCTAAAGCCTTAGCCTCAGGCGTTAAACTAAGTGTTTTTGAAGATGATGTTTTCTTTGCTTTTTTGTTAGCTGCAGCAATAGCATCTCTAATTAATTTTTCAATTTTACGCTCAATTCTATTGCTTTCTTTTTGCTTGTCAGCAATAGCTTTTTTGTATTTTGACTCGTCCTTTTTAAGCGTTGCAATTAGGGTTTGCTGTTTGTTTTTTTCAGCTTGTAATTCTGCTTGCGCTTTTTTATTCTCGGCTATCAAACGTGTTTTATCTTCTTTCTGAAGTAATAAAGCGTCGTTTAAATCAATTAATTTTTCTGTTTTTGAAACAATAGAATCCGCCTGATTTTTTTGATAGCGTTTGTATTGCTTCATGTAGTTGTACCTTTTATAGGCTTGTAAGAAATCATTTGAAGACAATAGAAATAGCAATTTACTCTGCGTAGCTTTGTTTTTATATGATTTTACCACCATAGCCGCATAATCCTTTTTACGCGCCGTTAAATCATGTTCTAAAGCTTTAATTTTCTCACTATTTGTTTTTATTTCACGAGTGAGTAAGTTGGCTTGTTGGTTGGTGATTTGGATTAAATTTTTACGAACCTTAATCTTTAAATTAACATCTTCAATTTTTGTTAATAACGAGGTTTCTTCAGATTTTGCCTCCGCCAACAAACTGTTTATTTGCTGAATTTCTTTTAAAATAGTTTTACGTTGACTTTCTAACTGACGCTGTTTTTTTGATTGCCCAACAACAGATGTTACCGCTGTTAACGATAGTAATATAACTAAAACTAAATGGCGTAAGGATCTATTTTTCAATCTGAATTTCTTTATAGTTACTTGGTATTTTAAACGGAAAGCGTAATTCTTGATTCAAAGATACATTTCTATACGTAATATCAATTTGTGTTTCGGAAGTATTTTCTACCATAGTCATATTGATTAATAGCGGCACTAATTGTTCGGAAACGTTTTGATAGCTGTAATAATCCACAGTAAAAATTCGAAGTTCCTTTGGTTGTGAAATTTCTTGAGTTTTTAATTTAAAATTACTTGGGTTTATGGTTATGTAGTGTTCTATTAAAGGGTTTTGCATTTCAGGTTTTAACAAATAACCATCATTTAAAACTTCCGAATCATATTGTGTAGGTTCAAGCGTAAACATTGACTCTCCAATTAACACAGCCTGCAGTTGAGTAAAATTTAAATCTGTGCCTAACCATGAATTGATAATTGCGTAATCACCATCAAAATACGTGTGGTCAATTTTATTGTAATATTGCACTTTTGTAGGCGTGATTAATAATTTAGCACCAGGAATTCCCATCTTACCAATACTCAACCATATTTTTTCATCTTTTTTAATGCGTAAACTAGCCGTATACTTTTCTTCGTTATCAGCAGTTTTTAAGCTGATGCTTGGTGCTGCTTTTAATGTAGATATGGTCAGTTTTTTTGATTGATGCGTTGTTATAATTTCTGTAGTAGATAGTGGTGTAGTTGCACCAGTATCTTTCACACTCTTTGCGGCTTTACAGCTTATAAGTAGCACGCTTATTAACGCTATATAATAGAGGGGTTTTATCATATTAACTTTTTAGATCTTTGGCTTTCTGTAAAAATATTTGTTCGTTTTTAGGGTCGTTTAATAAGTGGTATGTTTTAGCAAATTCTGTATAAAAATCCCGTTCCATGTTTGGGTTGTCAATTAAATAATCGATACCAAACTCTAAACTTTCCAACGCTTTTTGTGGGTAATTATTATAATTATAAGCCTGTGCTAGTTGCAAATAAAATATTGGTTGCGCAGGGTATAACTCCAAAGCTTTAAGACTATTTTTTATAAGATCATCATACCTTTTTTCTTCAAGCAACAAGCGTCCTATGAGTTTTAAATCATTATAACTGTTTGACGAACTTTCAGTGGCAAGCGCTACATAATCAGCCGCTTTTCCGGTGTCGTTTTTTTTGTATAATAAGGCCATTCTGCTATTTATTGCTGTATTTGAATATAGTTTTGTAGCCTTTTCTAACTCGGGTAAAAAATTCAAATGATTTTCTGTATATGATAAAAAATCATTTAATAATTTATACTTATGCTCATCATTAATGGTATCACTACTTAAAACTACTGTCATAGCTTCAATAGCTTTATCGGTATTGTTTTTAGAGATGTAAAACTTGTATAACGACAAATACGGCGTGTCTGATTTTGGGTAAGCTTTTGCAAAACGTTGTGCTGTATTAAAGCTTTCGTTCAATTTTTTAAGCCTGATATAGGCATAAATTAGTTTGACATAATCTGTTTCTGTGGCTTTCGCAATGTTTTGTTCAATATAGCTAATTTGTGCTTTATGATTATTGGTGTGTTCATAAATAGTATAGCGCAATTGCTCTCTTATTTTATCCGTCCCAAACTTATGGTCTAACTGATCAATAAGCGCTATAGCCTTATTGTATTGGCTATTTTGATAATAAGAGTTTATCAACTCATTAGAATAGGTATTTGTAATAGCGTTCAGTTGAATGAGAATCCCAATAGTTTCCGATTTCTTTTTTTGATAACTGTACAGATGATATAATTCCTCTAAAATCCAACGGTTGTTTGGTTTTAAAAGGCTTGCGTTAAGTAATGATTCTTCTGCTAACTGAAATTTATCTAACTCAAAGTAATTTTTACCCAACTCAAAATATACTGATGCGTTTTCTGGTGCTAATTCTCTACATTCAAGTAGTAAGTTGATGGCTTTGTCATAATTCTCAATTCCTTTTTGTTGAAGAGCTTCAAAAAAAGTGGTTTGAAAAGCATCAGAAACATCACCTAAATCATCCTCACGCTCTTCCTGTGCTTGACTAAAAGTCAAACAACACAACATGATGCATATGTATCGAATTTTTCTCAGGTTATTAAGGTTGTTTAATTACTCTACAACAGTATAATCACCAATACTAATTTTGGTAAACTCACCGTTATATTTCACGTGGTTACCAATCATGGCTTGTTCTAAAGTAGCGTTTTTAATGATAGAGTTGGTTTGAATTAACGAATCTTTAATAGTCACGTTTTCTAAAGTAGTATTGTTTCCTATAGATACATTCGGTCCAACAGTACAGTTTTTAAGCACTACATTGTCGCCAATAAAACATGGTTCTATAATAGTAGACTTATCATTTTTAAACGAATCAGAAACTAATTTCTCACCATCTGAGGTCAAGAAGTTTAACATTCTGGTATTCGTATCAATAGCCACTTCTTTATTTCCGCAATCCATCCATTCATCAACAGTTCCGGTAACAAAAGTTTTCCCTTTTGCCATCATGCCTTTAATACCATCGTTAATTTGATATTCCCCTCCGTTGATAATATTGTTATCTAAAACATGTTGTAATTCATCTTTTAAAACCGCCACATCTTTAAAGTAATAAATACCAATTACAGCTTGGTTAGAGACGAATGTTTCAGGTTTTTCAACCAACTCAACAATTTCATTATTGGCATCTAATTTTACAACACCGTAAGCTTCTGGGTGTTCTACTTCTTTAGTCCAAATCACCGCATCTGCATTCTGATCTAAATTAAAAGATGCTCTAATTAAGGTGTCAGCATAAGCAATTACAGCAGGTCCAGATAACGAAGGTTCTGCACACATAATGGCGTGTCCCGTACCCAAAGGTTGGTCTTGACGGTAAATAGATGCTTTAGCGCCTAAACCAGTTGCGAGTTCTGTTAAACTCTTAACGACATCATCTCCAAAAAAGGCTGGATCACCTAAAATAAAGGCTATTTCGTCAATTGGTTCATTTAATATTTTTGCAATATCAGCAACTAACCGGTGTACAATTGGTGTCCCAGCAATTGGGATTAATGGTTTTGGTACTGTTAAACTGTGTGGTCTTAAGCGAGAACCTCTTCCCGCCATTGGTACTATTATTTTCATATGTGATGTCCGTTAAAACGGTTGTTTTTTAGTTTAATATTTATTTTACGCCAGTGCTTCCAAAGCCACCTTCACCTCTTGCGGTTTCAGAGAGTTCTTGCACTTCAATCCATTCTGCACGTTCGTGTTTTGCAATGATTAATTGCGCGACACGTTCGCCGTTTTCAATAGTAAAATCTTCATTTGATAAGTTAACTAATATCACGCCAATTTCCCCTCTGTAATCTGCATCTACAGTTCCTGGAGCATTTAAAACGGTAATTCCTTTTTTGGCTGCTAAACCGCTTCTTGGACGCACTTGTGCTTCATAGCCTATAGGTAATTCTATAAATAAACCTGTTTTTACGATGGTTCGTTCTAATGGTTTTAATGTAATTGGTGTTGTTAAATTGGCACGTAAATCCATTCCCGCAGAAGCAATAGTTTCATAATGTGGTAAAGTGTGTGCCGATTTATTAATGATGTTTATGGTCATAATGATGTCTGTTTCAATAAGTGTTTCAGTTCTGTTTTCTCTAAAAAGACAACAAGACTTAAAAATACGATTAAAAATAATGTTCCTATATATATATTTTGGTCAAATTGATAGAATGCTAAAAATGAGAATACTGAAGCCACGCCTAAATACAATCCAATGCGTTTTATTTGATAGGGTACTGGATAGTGTTGTCGTCCTAAAAAGTAAGAGATGAGCATCATACTTCCATAGGCGCATAAGGTAGCATAGGCACAAGCTATAAAGCCATAAGTTGGTGTGAACGCTAATATAATACTTATGGTTATTACTGCTCCAAATATGGAAATATACATACCGTATCTGGTTTTATCTGTCAGTTTATACCAAATAGATAAGTTGTGGTAAATGCCTAAACACAAGTTTGCCAGAAGAATAATTGGCACAATATCTAAGGCCAATAAATAACTGTCGTTTTTAATGATGAGATCTTTTATGATATCAATATAAACTGTGATCGTTAACAACCCGATTGCGCCAACAATGGTGAAATATTTTAAGATGGTCGCGTAGTTTTCTTTGGCGTTTTCAGACTTGGCATGGTTGAAGAAAAAAGGCTCTGCACCCATTTTAAAAGCTGTGACAAAAAGCGTCATAAATACGGCAATTTTATAGCACGCACTGTAGGCGCCATTTACAAATTTATCTTGATCATCTAAAAACCATTTGTCGAAATTTTCATTAATCACAAAAGCAACACCAGCAACCATAATTGGCCATCCGTAACGTAATAAACCTTTTAAAACTATAAAGTCAAACTGTAACTTTGTTTTGAAAAAGTAAGGCAACATGAGTACTAAAATACAGATGCTAGCAATTAAATTAGCAATGAAAATATAAATGACGTCGTTGTCTACATTAAAGAAATTTCGCAATGTTTCAGATTGGTAGTTCTTTGATAAAAACAAGATGTTAAGTCCAACAATTATAAATACATTAGTCAGTTTAATAATGGCAAACCTGATTGGTCTTCCTGTAACCCGTAAATAAGCAAACGGAATGACAATAAGGGTTTCAAGTAATGTGATGCTAATCAATATTCTGTATGAGAGTAAATCAATTGACATGAAGTTTGCCAGTTGATGATCACACAAGAATAATAGAATTCCGATTAAAAACGTAGAGGTAGATACCGTAATTAATGCCGTAGACAATACGCTGTTTTTGTTGTTATATTTACTAAAAAACCTAAAAAAAGCGGTTTCCATTCCGTAAGTGAATATTACATTAAAAAACGCCGCGTACACATAAAAAACGGTGTTTGTAGAGAAACTTTCATTTGGGAGCACATCTGTATACAACCTTGTTAATAAAAAGTTGATGAGCCTTGGCAAAACAATTGCCAAACCGTAAATGATAGTGTCTTTAAAAAAACGTTGTAATACGCTCAATGGTCTATAAAAATTTAAACCCTAAAAATAGGGTTTTGTTTTAGCATGACAAAACTTAAAAATTTCTTTCAGTTTGCAGCTGTTCGTAGGCATCTTTAATTTTTTTGAATTTTTCTTCAGCAGCTTTGGCATGGGTATCTCCTAAATGTTGAATTTTATCGGGATGATGTTTTTTAGCCATTTTTCTATAGGCTTTTTTGATGTCATCATTTGTAGCCGATTTATCCACATTTAAAATCTTATAAGCACTTTCGGAACTATAGCCATTAAAATTAGCTTTTTGATGACTAGAGCGTTGGTTGTAGCCAGAAAACATAGCTTCAATAGCATCATAATCTCGTCTGCTGATACGTAAATAACCAGCAATTTTTCTTAGTTCAGTAATTTCTTGCATGCCCACGTAACCATCAGAAGCAGCAATACCAAATAAATAATGGAGCAGTTGCAAACGGGACGGATGATCCATGTGTTGTTGAATTTGCATGCAAACTCGTCGTGTAGACACGGAATCATTCTTTATGATTTCATTAAATACTTTAAAGGCATTATTAGCACGCGCTTTTCCGAAAAGACTTACAAAATGGGTGCGCACATAATCCAATTCGCGCTGATCAATTTTATTGTCGGCTTTAATAACTAAGGCAGATAAAATAAGCAAGCTAATTTCAAAATCTCCTGGTGCGGTGTTTTGACGTTTTTCAGCTTTTTCTTTTTCAAATTGTTTAGCGTCAGCTTGATGAAAACCATCTATCAAACTTCCGAAAGCAAAACCTAGCATGCCACCAATCGGACCACCAACAGTCCAACCTAATCCTGCACCAACAAATTTTGCAAATCCCATTTTTAATTGCTTAAGTTCCAAATATACTTGAATTCAAGTCTTTCAACGGCGTTATTTAAGTTTTATTTAGTATTCCATCGCTAATTTTTGCGTATTTTTGCATCTCAAAAGATTACTAAACACAAAAGAATAAAATATGTATCCAGCAGAATTAGTACAACCGATGCGTGAAGAATTAACGTCATTTGGTTTTGAAGAAGCACAAACAGCAGAAGCAGTATCAGCAGTATTAGCAAAGGAAGGCACTACTTTAGTTGTGGTAAATTCAGTTTGTGGTTGTGCAGCAAGAAATGCACGTCCGGGAGCAAAAATGTCATTAGATAACGCAAAAAAACCAGCTAACTTAGTTACTGTTTTTGCAGGAGTTGATAAAGATGCTGTTAATGAAGCACGTAACCATATGATGCCTTTCCCTCCATCATCGCCATGTATGGCCTTGTTTAAAGATGGTGAATTGGTACACATGTTAGAGCGTCATCATATTGAAGGTCGTCCAGCAGATATGATCGCTGAAAACTTAAAAGACGCTTACAACGAATTTTGCTAAGTCACCTTGCAACATTTAGTAAAAAAGCCACTAGTTTATAAATTAGTGGCTTTTTATTTTACCTATAAATTGACTTAAATGAACACACAACAGATTATTGATACTACGATTACTTTTGTAAAAGCAACTTTAAAAGATGCGGAAGGCGGACACGATTGGTTTCATATTGAACGTGTGTATAAAAATGCATTGCTGATTGCAAAACATGAAAATGTAGATGTTTTTGTAGTTGCTTTAGGCGCGTTGTTACATGATATTGCCGACTCTAAATTTCATAATGGCGATGAGTCTGTAGGACCAAGGGTAGCTTCAGATTTTTTAAAATCTCAAAATGTTGCTGAAGATGTCATCGCGCATGTGGTTCACATCATCAATAATATTTCGTTTAAAGGCGGAAAAGTAGCCCGCACGTTTTCTTCAATAGAATTGGATGTGGTACAAGATGCTGACCGATTAGACGCTTTAGGAGCAATCGGAATTGCGCGCACCTTTAATTATGGTGGCTTTAAGAACAGAGCTATTTACAATCCGGACATTGAACCCAATTTAGAGATGACTAAAGAAGAGTATAAAGCGTCTACGGCACCAACCATAAATCATTTTTATGAAAAACTATTGCTCTTAAAAGATAAAATGAATACCGAAACTGGGCGACACTTAGCACAACAACGCCACAATTATATGGAGCAGTTTTTAGAACAGTTTTATAAAGAATGGAATGGGGAAGTGTAAAACACTTTCGTTATTTTACTAATTCTATAAATGTATTATTTGTAGAAACTTCCATAGTCGATTGCAAAATAAGTTCTAGTCACTAATAATTTTTCAGGTAAAGAATCGGTTTTAATAAACGCTTATTCCTCATCTTGCAACGAGTTCCAACCTTGCGCAGTTAATTCTATTTTTTCGTTACCACGTGTAATTAAGTGCATTCCGTCTGCAGCGTCGGTCATATGGCCAATGATAGAGAAATTAGGGTTGGCTTTAATTTTAGGGAAATCATCTTGAGAAACAGTAAACAACAACTCGTAATCCTCACCACCATTTAAGGCAATG
This sequence comes from Flavobacteriaceae bacterium, assembly GCA_049614485.1. Taxonomy (GTDB): domain Bacteria; phylum Bacteroidota; class Bacteroidia; order Flavobacteriales; family Flavobacteriaceae. The sequence goes on along the minus strand of JBMZDR010000005.1, from coordinate 67,578 downwards.
GTAGTGCTATCCATATTAAATTCTTCACAAGCTGTAATAACTTGTTGGTCTAACGGAATTTTATCTTCAAATAAATTACAACCCACTTCAGATTGTTTACACAAATGCATAATCTCAGACGATAAGCCATCGCTAATATCAATCATTGACGTTGGTTTGACGTCTAATTCTTTCAGTAATAGAGAAATGTCTTTTCGTGCTTCAGGCTTTAATTGACGCTCAATTAAATATGAATACTGTTCTAAATCGGGTTGGTTATTTGGATTTGCTTGAAACACTTGTTTTTCACGTTCTAAGATTTGAAATCCTAAATATGCTGCGCCAATATCACCGGTAACAACGAGTAAATCATTTGCTTTTGCACCACTTCTGTAAGTAATATCATTTTCGTTTGCTTCACCAATTGCAGTAACGCTAATTAGTAACCCAGTTTTAGAAGACGTGGTATCACCCCCAACCACATCAATACCGTAAGTGTTTGCAGCAAGATAAATACCTTCGTATAAATCTTCCAAAGCTTCTAACGGAAAACGGTTAGACACAGCAACCGATACAGTAACTTGTGTAGCGGTAGCATTCATGGCATAAATATCAGATAAATTGACCATAATTGCTTTATACCCTAAGTGTTTTAAGGGCATGTAAGACAAATCAAAATGTATGCCTTCAACTAATAAATCAGTAGAGATCAATGTTTTTTTGTTTGAAAAATCAAGCACAGCAGCATCATCTCCAATACCTTTTACGGTAGATTGTTGTGTCATCTTGAAATTTTTAGTCAAGTGATCAATTAATCCGAACTCGCCTAAATCGGCAAGTGATGTCTTTTGTTGGTTTTTATCTTCTATCATACTGCAAAAGTACACTTTTAGAACTAAATTGAGGTTAAATTTAATTATGTATCTTTAGAGTCCCTCAAATTTTAAAAACCCGAATACCCATGAAAAAAACCTACTTTTTATTAGTGCTATTATTACCGCTAATAACTTATTCCCAAAGCCCATGTACAGGAAATTTATCAAATGGATTTCCGTGTAATGATTATGACTTAATGAGCCTCTTTGATAAAACGACTTTGAGTAATCAAGACGGAAGTGATATCTGGGGATGGACAGATCCGTTAGACTCTAATGAATATGCTATTATCACTTTTGAAGACAAAACCTGTTTTTTAAACATTACAGATCCTATTAATCCGCAGTATTTAGGGTATTTAAACACGAATGCTGGAGTACATTATTGGCGCGATGTTAAAGTGTACCAAAATCATGCGTTTATTGTAGCTGATAATGTGGGTGCACATGGTATGCAGGTGTTTGATTTAACCAGATTGCGAAATGTAGCTAGTCCACCAGAAAATTTTACAGCAGACACTGTACTAACAGCTGGATGGAATGGTTCTGAAATAAAAAGCTGTCATAATATTGTCATCAATGAAGCAAAAGGGATGGCCTATTTGGTAGGCTGCAGTAGTGCTAATGGAGGTGGGCCAATGTTTATAGATATTACAACCCCTACAAGCCCAGTAGCTGTTGGTGAATATACTGCAGAAGGCTATACGCATGATGCTCAGGTGGTAACTTACAATGGTCCAGATACAACCCATTTAGGTAAAGAGTTAATGATTGCTAGTAATGCAGATAAAGTTGTAATTATAGATGTTTCTACGCCAACTGCTCCGGTTAAAATATCAGAAGTGTCCTATAATAATACGGCATATACACACCAAGGTTGGTTTTCATCAGACATGAAATATTTTCTAGTTGGTGACGAGCAAGACGAACAAGGTTACGGCGGTAATACACGAACAATTGTATTTGATTTTACAGATTTAGATAATCCAGTATATCACTCTGATTTTACAGGAAGCAGCTCTGCTATTGATCATAATTTGTATATTAAAGATGACTTAGTTTATGAAGCTAATTATACCTCAGGGTTGCGAGTATATGATATTTCTGATATCAATAGTATTTCTGAAGTAGGATATTTTGACACGCATCCAGAAAACAATAACACTACTTTTTATGGCGCTTGGAGTGTGTACCCTTATTTTAATAGTGGTAATATTATAGTGAGTGATATTGATAGAGGTTTATTTATACTTAGAAAAACCGGCTTGCCATTAAGTGTTGATGACTCAGTGTTCAATGAAAAACAAGTATCAGTTTATCCAAATCCTACAAGTGAAAAATTAACTGTTTCAATTAAAAATGAACAAATTACACGCCTGAGCCTCTTTAATGCATTAGGGCAAAAAGTTATCGACTTTAACTTTAATACCCTTGATAAAACAACACTTGATGTTAGTCATCTCTCTGTAGGTGTTTATTTTTTAAAGATTAATAATCACTACACACAAAAGGTTTTAATTGAGAAGTAAGAGTTAGTCTATTTGTCTTTTTTGTTAAAATAAAATCATTGTTAAATAGTTAATCTTCAATTCCGTATATTTACAACATATGTAATTACAAAAATTGTATACAGTAATGAAAAAACTTATAGCCCCTTTAAAATTAATTTGTCTGTTGTTAACCGTGCCTTTAGTACTGAATTGCTCAGATGATTTAGATGATATGATTCAAGATGATGACGGTGATAATATTTCAAACCAATTAGATAATTGTATTAATACAGCCAATCCTGATCAAATGGATACTGATGGAGATGGTATTGGTGATGCTTGTGATGATGACGATGATGATGATGGTGTGTTGGATATAGATGATAACTGTCCATTAGTAGCAAACCCTGATCAATTAGATGCAGATGACGATGGGGTAGGAGATGTTTGTCAAGGAGCACAATTTCTATGTGAAAATGGTTTTGCAGGTGTATACCCGTGTGATGGGTATGACTTAATGGCTCACGTGCCTTTAAGTGATTTAGGAGCAACAAAAGGAAACGATTCGTGGGGGTGGACTGATCCTATTTCAGGAACGGAATACGCATTAATATCTACTAATACAGGAACAGCGTTTCTAGATATCTCTAACCCAGCAGTACCAGTATTAATAGGAACATTAGCTACAGCCACAGTAAATAGTACTTGGCGAGATGTTAAAGTATATCAAAATCATGCGTTTATAGTTAGTGAAGCTTCTAATCATGGTATGCAGGTGTTTGATTTAACACGCTTAAGAACAGCAACCAATTTACCAGTTGCGTTTAATTCTGATGCCCATTACACAGAGTTTGGAAAAGCACATAATATTGTAATTAATGAAGTAAGTGGTTATGCCTATGCAGTGGGGTCAAATACCTATTCTGGAGGGCCACATTTTGTAAATATTCAAGACCCTGTTAATCCAGTTGCAGCTGGTGGATATAGTGCAGATGCCTATTCTCATGACGCCCAAGTGGTAACATATGACGGGCCAGACTCAGATTATCAAGGAAAAGAAATATTAATAGGAAGTAACGCAAACGAAGTCGTTATTGTTGATATAACAGATAAGGCTAATCCTGTAAATATATCAAGTGTAAATTACCCTAACATTGGGTACACGCATCAGGGATGGTTTACCGAAGATAAAAAATACTTTATTGCAGGAGATGAGTTGGATGAAATAGATTTTGGAGGAAATACACGAACATTGATTTTTGATTTTACCGACCTAGATAATCCAACCTTGCATTTTCAGCATTTAGGAACAACTCAAGCTATAGATCATAACCTATATATTAAAGATGGATTGTGTTATCAAGCTAACTACACAGCTGGTTTACAGGTTTTGAATACATCAAATATAAGCTCAGGGTCATTAAACCAAGTAGGATTCTTTGATACATATCCAGCAAATAACAGTACAGGTTTTCACGGTGCTTGGAATGTATATCCGTACTTTGAAAGCGGAAACATAATCATTAGTGATTTTAATGGAGGGTTATATATTGTAAAAGCAAGTGACTTATAGATGATGAAGAGTGTATTTTATGTTTTTTTAATAAGCATTCTATTAATGTCTTGTTCAAGTGATGAAAGCGTTTTGGAAGCATCCTCCCATATTGACTGGGTTAAGACTTTTGGTGGCTCAAAAAATGAGGTGGCAAACTCAATAGTTTCTACACAAGATGGGGGCTATGCGGTATTAGGCTATACGCAGAGTACTGATGGTGATGTAACTAGCAACCCAACAGAAGGACATGATTATTGGGTGTTGAAGTTTGATGCTAATGACAACCTGGAGTGGAATAAAACTTACGGAGGTTCACAAGATGATAGAGGAAATGAAATTATACAAACTCAAGATGGCGGTTATGTTTTGGTTGGGTATAGTACCAGCTCAAATGAAGATGTAACAAACAATGCAGGATCTCATGATTTATGGATAGTAAAACTTAATGCGACAGGAAGTATTGTGTGGGAAAAATCATTAGGTTATATTGGTTCAGATAAAGCATTAACAGTTGTTCAAACTGCAGATAGCGGCTATTTTATTGCGGGAGTTTTAGATGTTACTGCGTCTGGTGGTGCAGGAAATAGTAAAGCAGTATTGCATGCAGGTGGAGATTATTGGGGAGTGAAGTTAGATGCTTCAGGTAATAGCCAATGGACAAAATATTACGGTGGAAATTTAAGTGAAGTACCTTATGACGTTGTTCAAACTACAGACGGTGGTTATATTATGGTTGGATCTTCTGATAGTATAGATGTTGATATTTCTAACAATAACGGTTTAGATGATTTCTGGATAGTTAAAATCAACGCTACAGGAACTTTAGTTTGGGAAAAATCTTTCGGAGGTACTGGTATTGACGAAGCACACAGTATTGTTGCCTCAAATGATGGTAACTATATGATTGTTGGAGAAACAAGAAGTGATGATGGTAATGTAAGTTTAAATAAAGGTGGCGCAGATGTATGGTTGATAAAAATTGATGGCTCCGGTAATTTGCTATGGGAGAAAACCTATGGAGGTAGTAGTTTTGATGTTGGACGATCAATTAAAAAAACGCAAGACGGTAATTACGTAATAGTAGGAAGCACAAGAAGTCAAGATGGTGATGTGTCAATAAACAGAGGACAAAACGATGCTTGGGTGTTAAAAATATCAGAAACAGGCGTAAAAAAATGGCAGCACTCCATAGGAGGTTCGCAAATAGATTTTGCATATGATGTTATAGAAAACACATCTAACGACATCATTTTTGTTGGAGAGTCTGGAAGTGATGATTTTGATGTTTTAGAAAATAAAGGGTTTACTGATTTATTAATTGGAAAAATAAAATGAAAAAAATAAGAGCTATTTTAGTTTTAAGTGTATTTATATTTGCCTCTTGTGGAGGTAATGATGACATTCAAGAGCTACCAAAAACAGATGTTACCTTTAAGTTTTCTCATAACTGGAATAACACTGAAATAACAAATGCTGACTTTAATAATATTCAGTATTTCACAGAGAATAATGATGAACTAAGCATTGAAAAATTACGCTATTTAATTTCTAAAGTAACCTTTCATAAATCAAATGGTGAGGCTATTGTTCTTGATGGCTATAGTCTTGTTGATGTCACTAACAATACAGACCCAACTTATATTCCAAGTGCTCAATTAACTGTTGGGACATATTCAAACGTGTCTTTTACTTTTGGGTTTGATAATGACGACAATATTGATGGCGCGTATGCCGATTTGAACTCTACAAGTTGGGGGGTACCAACAATGTTAGGTGGTGGATATCATTTTATGCAGTTAGAAGGAAAGTTTATTGATAACGTAGCTACAGAAACAGGTTATGCCTACCATACAATAAAAGCTGTGGATAATTCAGATCCTGATAATTTAATCTTTCAAGACACATTTTTTACAGTTAACTTAGGAGAAGTAATTATTAGAGAAAATGCTGGAATAGAAGTGAAAATGAATATTGCAGAGTGGTTTAAAAACCCTAACCTATGGAACTTAAATGATAAACATAGTATGTTGATGCCAGACTTTAACGCTCAGGTTGAAATGTATGAAAATGGGCAAACAGTATTTAGTATAGGAAATGTAACACCATAAAAATGAAATTGAGTTTTTGGTTTGTATTGGGTGTAGTTGTGTTAATGATATCCTGCACAAAAGAGGAGGTGTCAGAAACCTATGTGCCTACACCATTAGCATTAAATGTACCTCAGTTATTTGAAGAACGTATCCTTGCACCGGTAATCCCTTTTGATAATCCACAAACTGTAGAAGGAGTAGCTCTAGGTAAAAAACTGTTTTTTGATACAATACTTTCGGCAGATAATACCCAGTCATGTGCAAGTTGCCATGCCCCTGCTAATGCATTCACAGATAGTGATCAATTTAGTATAGGAATTGATGGTTTATCAGGAAATAGAAACTCAATGCCCTTATTTAATTTAGCCTTCAATTATGATGAAAAATTCTTCTGGGATGGTCATGTATTTAGTTTAGAACATCAAGCTTTACTGCCCGTAGAAAATCCAATTGAAATGCATAATACCTGGGATGATGTTGTTGATGATTTACAGAGTGATGAAGAGTATCCGGACTTGTTTTCAAAAGCGTTTGGAACTTCAGTTGTAAGTAAAGATTTAGTTACTAAAGCCATTGCACAATTTGAAAGAACTCTTATTTCGGGTAATTCAAAATTCGATAAATATTTGTTAGGAACAGCAACTTTAACTTCAGAAGAGTTAAATGGGTTCAATATTTTTATGGATGAATCAAGAGGCGATTGTTTTCATTGTCACGGGAGTAATAACAACCCGCTATGGACGGATAATAAATTTCATAATAACGGATTAGACGCCACATTTACAGATTTAGGATTAGGCGAAGTATCTGGTGATCCAGCTGATAACGGAAAATTTAAATCACCTTCTTTAAGAAATTTGACATTTACCGCGCCCTATATGCACGACGGACGTTTTAACACGCTTGATGAGGTTATCAACCACTATAGCGAAGGCTTACAAAATTCCGCAACAATAGATCCTCTGATGAAAAAAGTTAATGAAGGAGGTGTGCAATTATCGGTTCAAGAAAAAGCAGAATTAAAAGCATTTTTATTAACCTTGTCTGATTATGAATTTATCAACAATCCAGATTTTCAGAACTAAATTTTACAAAACATAAGTAGATTTAGTTTTTAAATTTATCTTCGCAAAAGTAAACTTTAGGAGTAGCTAACTTATTATAGTTAGTTTGAGAAAAATCCTTATCACCTGATTTGGCTAATACCAACGGAGGGAAAAGTTATAGGTATTTAGCCTCTTTTTTTCTTTACGTTATTATTGTTTACTAGCAGATATACTATAGTGTTATAGTTATAAAAACTTTGGATTTTAAAAACAGTAAAAATGAAAATTTCTGTAGAACTTACCTTAATGCCTTTAGAGGATGATTATAGAACCCATATCGTTAATTTTATCACTCGCTTGCGAAACTCTAACTTTCATGTTGAAGAAAATGCATTGAGCACTCAAATTTATGGCGAATACGATGAGGTAATGTTATTTATAAATAACGAACTAAAACAATCATTTGAAGCATCTAATGCAATTATTGCTAACATGAAAATTGTCAAATCTGACAGGAGTAATTATGAACCACGTTTTTGATTTCCTCTTTGGTCAGTATTCTGATTACAGTAATTTAAATATTGCAATTGAAGCTATAGCCATTTTTTTTAGCATTTGTTCAGTCGTATACTCTTTGAAAAACAAGGTGTGGGTGTTTCCCACAGGAATAATAAGCACCGTATTGTTTGTGTATCTTTTGTTTAAATGGGGCTTGTTAGGCGACATGATTGTAAATGCGTATTATTTGATAATGAGCATTTACGGCTGGTATATATGGACCAAAAAGATTGATGAAACACATGTAACGCCAATTACATGCACTAATAAAAGTGAGCATTTTACAACCCTGTTTATTTTTATAGGTACAATGTTTTTTGTGTACATAATTTATCACATTTTTAATAAATGGAATGATTGGACAGCCTATGTAGACACCTTTACTACAGGATTGTTTTTTGTAGGCATGTGGTTAATGGCTAAACGAAAAATAGAAAACTGGATTTACTTGCTAATAGGTGATTTAATATCTGTGCCATTATACTTTTATAAGGGCTATACCCTATCAAGTATTTTATACCTTATATTCACAATTATTGCCATATTCGGATATTTAGAATGGAAGAAAAACTTAAACAAGCAAATAACTCTTGCCTAAAAATAGTGTTGTTTGGGCCAGAATGTACCGGAAAAACTACACTGGCTAAACAATTAGCAGACCATTATAACACACTGTGGGCTCCAGAGTATTCAAGACAGTATGCTGAAGAGAAATTGGCAATAAATAAAACGTTAACTAAAAAAGACGTATTACCTATTGCAGTTGGTCAAATGAAACTAGAGAATTATTATTCAGAGAAAGTTTCAAAAATATTATTTTGTGATACGAATTTGCTGGAAACTAAACTATATTCTGAAATGATTTATGACGGTTACTGTCCTAAAATCGTAAAGAAGTTTGCGGTACGTAACACCTATAATTTATACATTCTTACAAACACAGATATCCCGTGGGAAAATGATGATGTTAGAAACCGGTCTGATAAAAGAGAGCAGATGTTTATAAGGTTTAAAAACACGCTTGAAGAGATGAATTTGCCGTTCATTACTGTATCAGGTAATGAAAAGTCACGAATGTCAACAGCTATTAGAGAGATTGATGCGTTGCTAAATCAGTAAAATAATTATATAAAAATTAGAATTCAATTAATAATTGTTCATACATTTGCCCCGTTCTCAAAAAGGGGTGCCAGTAAAATGGCTGAGATCATACCCAATGAACCTAGAACAGGTAATGCTGTTTAGGGAGGCGATAGTCGCCATTTTGAATTAATGAGGCTAATTGTTTGTGAATAGTTCTTTCTAAATAACAGAAAAGAAATTACCGAACGGTTACACCTTGAGCTAAAACAACAACAAAGAATAATTACCTCTTTTTATTCGGTTATTTTTATTTAATCGAAATGAGAAACCTACTTACTTTTTTATGTCTTTTTGCAGTTACTTTTAATGCATTTTCTCAAGAAGAGAAAAAAGATTCAACTCAAGTTGAAATTTTAGATGAAGTTTTAGTAAAGTCTGTACGTGTATCTAAAGATGCGCCAGTAACACATTCAAATTTATCAAAAGAAGAACTTGCCAAACGTAATTTAGGGCAAGATATTCCAGTGTTAATGAATTATATGCCAAACGTCGTCACTACCACGGATGCAGGTGCAGGTGTTGGTTATACAGGTATGCGTGTGCGTGGAACGAGTGGTTCAGGAATAAATGTTACTATAAATGGTATTCCTTACAATGATACAGAATCTCAAGGGACATTTTGGGTTAATTTACCAGATTTCTCTTCCTCTGTAGAAAATTTACAATTACAACGTGGGGTAGGAACTTCTACAAATGGCGCCGGAGCTTACGGGGCAAGTATAAACTTATTAACTGATGGGGTTTCAGAAATTGCTAGCGCAGAATTTAGCAACTCTTTTGGGTCTTATGGCACTAGAAAACATACAGCAAAATTCGCAACTGGAAAATTAAATGAGCATTTTGAATTCGCTGGTCGTTTATCAAAAATCAAATCAGACGGTTATGTTGACAGAGCATTTTCTGATTTAAGTTCTTACTTTTTACAGGCATCTTACGTTACTGAAAAAACATTAATTAAAGCCTTAGCCTTTGGTGGAAAAGAAGAAACATACCAATCTTGGTATGGATTAACTGCTGAAGAGTTAGAAGACGATAGAAGACAAAATCCGTACACCTATGACAATGAAGTAGATCATTATAATCAAGACCACTACCAATTGCATTGGAATCAGAAAATCAATACAAATTGGTCAACTAATGTAGGTGTAAATTACACCTATGGTAGAGGGTATTATGAGCAGTATAAAGAAAATCAAGCATTTGCTGACTATGGGTTTTCAGATGTTGTAATTGGCGGTACAACAATTAGTGAAACAGATTTAATTAGACGCAAATGGTTAGATAATGATTTTTATGTGCTAAATGCAAGCGCAAATTATAACAAACAACAAGTAGATATAACATTTGGATCATCTTATAGCTACTACCAAGGTGATCATTTTGGAGAGGTGATTTGGGCGGAATATGCAAGTGATAGTAGTATCAGACAACGCTATTATGACAATACATCGTATAAATCAGACATGAGCTTTTTTACAAAGGCAGATATCAAACTGAATTCTAAAATTTTATTATATGGTGATTTACAAGTTAGAAATGTGGCTTATAAAGCTAATGTTCTAGGTGTAGATGATTCATTCACATTTTTTAACCCTAAGGCAGGTTTAACCTTTAAGATTAATAACTATAACAGTCTTTATGCATCGTATGCACGTGCCAATAGAGAACCAAATAGAACGGATTATGAAAATGGAGACCCAGAACCAGAAACATTAAATGATTTTGAATTGGGTTGGCGTGTTAGTCAAAAGAACTTTAATATCAATACAAACCTTTATTATATGCGATACGAAAATCAATTGGTTCTTACAGGAGCATTAGATTTAGTAGGGGCAGGAATAAGAGAAAATGTAGGAAAAAGTTATCGCTTAGGATTAGAAGTAGATGCTCAAGTAAAACTATCTAAAATGTTTAGTGTTCAACCAAATATGTCAATCAGTACAAACAGAAATAAGGACTTTTATGCACAATGGAATGGAGCCTTACGAAACTTTGGAAACACGAATATTTCATTTTCTCCAAGTATAGTTGCTGGTAACGCATTTAATTTCATGCCGGTAAAAAACCTGCAAATTTCATTACTATCAAAGTTTGTAGGAGAACAGTATATGAGTAATATTGATTCTGAAGCGTCTAAATTAGATAGTTATTTTACAAGTGATGTGAATGTTACTTATGAAATAAAACCTAATAAAATATTTAAATCTATTGTATTGTCTGGGTTAGTGAATAATATTTTTAATAAAGAATATGTGTCAAATGGGTATTATTATAATTATGAAGATAATTGGACAAACCCTTCTAATATACAAACAATAGAAGGTGCTGGTTATTATCCACAAGCAACAATTAATTTTTTATTAGGAGCAACATTTAAATTTTAAAATAAAAAAGATAAGTATAGAATAAATTAGTGTTTTTGGTAAATAAACTTTAGAGGTGCATTTTAAATAATGCTGAGAAAAACTCTTTGAACCTGATGTTGTTAGTACAGCCGTAGGGAAAAGTAGAACTTTATATAGATTCCACTATTCAGTTGGTAAATGATCTTTTACCCACTCTTCATTTATAGTTTATAATACGTTAAAGATGCTATTAAATTATTTTAAATAGTAAATTATGGTATCTATAAATGTAAATAATCTCACTAAAAAAATAGCTAAGGGTACTACACTCAACCTGTTATTACGCAATATTAATCAAAAAGAAAACGGTATTGCAGTCGCTGTAAATAATCAAATTATCACTAAGTCAGATTGGGCGTCAACCCTACTTATTGAAAATGATGAGGTATTAATCATTCAAGCAACCCAAGGCGGATAATTAATTACGAAAACCACAAACCATGAAAAATAAAGACACGGCACCAAAACAAGGCCAAATTACAAGAAACCCATTTCCGAACTCAAAAAAGATATACGTATCAGGTACAATCCACCCACAAATTAAAGTAGCGATGCGTGAAATTACCTTAAGTGATACTAAAGATACTTTTACAGGAAAATTAACACCTAATGAACCGGTAACAGTTTATGATACATCTGGACCTTATACTGATCCTGACAAAGCAATCAATGTCCATGATGGTATTGAACGTATCCGTGAGCAATGGATTTTAGATCGTGGTGATGTGGAACAATTAGACTCATTTTCTTCAGAATATTGCAATGAGCGTTTAAACGACTCTAGTTTAGATCACATGCGTTTCGGAGATCTTAAAAAACCTTTACGCGCTAAAAAAGGGCAAAATGTAACCCAATTACATTACGCCAAAAAAGGAATCATTACGCCAGAAATGGAATATATCGCTATTCGTGAAAATCAACGAATAGATGAAATGACTGAAATTAGAAAGCAACATAAAGGTGAACATTTCGGAGCTTCAATTCCAGAAAAAATCACGCCAGAATTTGTTCGTGATGAAGTGGCTAGAGGGCGAGCGGTTATACCATCAAATATTAATCATCCAGAAGCAGAACCTATGATTTTAGGGCGAAACTTCTTAGTGAAAATAAATGCAAATATTGGAAATTCAGCCGTTACATCTTCAATTGAGGAAGAAGTTGAAAAAGCGGTTTGGGCTTGCCGCTGGGGAGCAGATAATATCATGGATTTATCTACAGGCGAAAACATTCATGAAACCCGTGAATGGATTGTGCGTAATTCGCCAGTACCAATTGGGACAGTACCAATTTATCAAGCCTTAGAAAAAGTAAACGGAGTTGCAGAAGATTTAACATGGGAAATTTTCCGTGATACATTAATTGAACAAGCAGAGCAAGGTGTCGATTATTTTACCATTCATGCCGGAGTGTTACTACGTTATGTGCCAATGACTGCTAAACGTGTTACTGGCATCGTTTCTCGTGGAGGTTCTATTATGGCAAAATGGTGTTTAGCACATCATAAAGAAAGTTTTTTATATACTCATTTTGAGGAAATCTGTGAGATTTTAAAATCTTATGACGTTGCCTTTTCTTTAGGAGATGGTTTACGCCCAGGGTCAGTTGCTGATGCTAATGATGAAGCACAATTTGCTGAATTAGAGACTTTAGGGGAGTTAACACAAATTGCGCGTAAGCATGAAGTGCAGTGTTTTATTGAAGGCCCAGGTCACGTGCCAATGCACATGATTAAGGAAAATATGGAGAAGCAAATTGAAGTTTGTGATGAAGCCCCTTTTTATACATTAGGGCCTTTAACAACAGATATTGCCCCTGGTTATGACCATATTACTTCAGGTATAGGTGCTGCTATGATTGGTTGGTACGGCTGTGCAATGCTATGTTATGTAACACCAAAAGAACACTTAGGATTACCAAATAAAGAAGATGTACGTGTTGGAGTTGTGACGTATAAATTGGCGGCGCATGCTGCCGATTTAGCTAAAGGACATCCCGGAGCGCAACACCGCGATAACGCTTTAAGTATGGCACGCTTTGAATTCCGTTGGGAGGATCAGTTTAATTTAGGGTTAGACCCTGAACGCGCACGTGAATACCACGATGAAACATTGCCAGCAGCTGGTGCGAAAATTGCACATTTCTGTTCTATGTGCGGACCAAAATTCTGTTCGATGAAGATCTCTCAGGAAGTACGTGATTTTGCTAAAGAAAATGACATTGTAGAAAATGAAGTTATAAAAAAAGGCATGGAAGAAAAGTCGCAAGAATTTAAAGAAAAAGGATCTGAAGTTTATCTATAAGTAATTTAAAATGATTGTTTTAATAGCTCCTGAACACGATATAGAGAATGAAATATTCATATTAAATCAGCTTTTTGATGCAGGTTTAGAATATTATCATCTTAGAAAACCATATAAAAATTATGAAGAACATTGTTTGTATTTGAATCAAATTGAAGAAAAATACCACAGTAAAGTTGTGGTGCATTATTTTCATGAATTGGTGAATGTTTACAATTTAAAAGGCATTCATTTTCAGGAACAAAAAAGAAAAGATCATATTGATAATCCAGGTCATTATTTTAAAGGTTTAAGCATGTATGGAAAAACAATCAGTTCTTCCTTCCATGAGCCTGATGAGCTGGAGAATTGCGATTTTGAGTTTGATTACCATTTGTTAAGCCCGGTTTTTTCATCAATTTCTAAAAAAGGGTATGCAGGGAAAGGTTTTAAAGTTCATCATATAGATAAAGTTGTTATTGGTATGGGCGGTGTGTCTTTAGAAAATATTGATGCAATCAAAGATATGGGATATCAAGGAATTGGTGTTCTTGGTGGTGTTTGGAATGCAAATGACCCTGTGGAAAATTTTAAACAAATCATCACAAAAGCAATAGAAATATTTAATGGATAAACTCAAATACATATTGAGTATCGCAGGGTTTGACTCCTCAAATGGTGCTGGAATAGGGGCTGATTTAAAAACATATGAATCTCATGGATTGTATGGTTTATCTGTTTGTACAGCGGTAACAATTCAAAATGAATCTGAGTTTGAGGCGTGTCATTGGATTCCGATAGAAGTGATTCTAGATCAGATACAATGTGTGTATAGAAAACATCCGTTTAAAGTTGTAAAGATTGGAATTGTTGAAAACTGGTTGGTTTTAGAAAGTATCATATCCTGTTTAAAGAAACTAGATATTCACATAAAAATTATCGTTGATCCAGTTTTAAAAGCAAGTACGTCGTTTGAGTTTCATAACTCAGAAGATGAAATTTCAGATAAAATATTAAGTCAAATAGATTTGCTTACGCCTAACTATGATGAAATTAAAAGCTTGTATTTGAACTTATCATTAGAACAAACAATCAGTCGTATCAGCTCATTGACAAACCTTTATTTAAAAGGTGGTCATAGAGCCGATAAAAAGGGGCATGATGTTTTAATACACAATAAAATTGTTGAGGTAAATATACCGCCAATTCTTGAAAATGTGTATCCAAAACACGGTAGCGGCTGTGTGTTAAGTTCAGCAATTAGTGCAAATATCACCTTAGGACAAGCATTAGAAGATGCGTGTAAAAACGCTAAGTATTATACAGAAAACTATTTGAATTCATCCCCTAGTTTATTAGGGAAACATAATTACAATTAGCGCAAATAATGATACCTAAACTACATTATATTTCACAAGGCACAACGCCAGAAGCTCAATTGAGTAACATTCAAAAAGCCTGCAGTTCAGGAGCTGAATTAGTGCAATTGCGTTTGAAGAATGTCTCGGAGAAAGTTGTGTTAAAAACGGCTCATAAAGCTAGAGAAATCACCGCTCATTTTCAAACCCGTTTGATTATAAATGACCATTATAAAATTGCAAAAACAGTTAAAGCAGATGGTGTGCATTTAGGAAAATCAGATGTGTGCCCAACACTTGCAAAAGAGCATTTATACTCATGGCAAATTATCGGGGGGACAGCAAACACATTGGACGATTGTCAAAGTCTAATTTCTAAGAAGGTAGATTATATCGGTTTAGGTCCTTTTCAATTTACCACAACAAAAGCTAATTTGTGTCCGATTATAGGGTTTGAAGGCTATGTAAGTATTTTAGATGTTTTAAAAACAGATGTGCCTATTCTAGCAATAGGTGGTATTACAAAAGATCATGTGTCAGAATTAATACATACCGGAGTTCACGGTATTGCAGTTTCGGGAGAAATTACACGTGATTTCAATAGCATATCAACATTCAAAGAGTTGATTAATGGAGGTGCGTTGCAAGAACAACGTTGGGAGTCAGAAGAAACTAAATAATAATAAGTGTTTTACACTTTACAATAACTATGATGAATAAAACATTACAGATAGCAGATAAAGAATTTACTTCAAGATTGTTCACTGGAACAGGTAAATTTAGTTCATCTCAATTGATGGAGGACGCTTTATTGGCATCAGAAAGTGAGTTGATTACTGTGGCTTTAAAGCGCGTCAATGTTCAAAATAAACAAGACGATATTTTAAGTCATCTAAAACATAGTCGTATTAATTTATTACCAAATACATCTGGCGTACGTAATGCAAAAGAGGCAATATTTGCGGCGCAATTATCGCGTGAAGCCTTAGAAACGAATTGGGTGAAATTAGAAATTCATCCAGACCCAAAATATTTATTACCTGATCCTATAGAAACTTTAAAAGCAGCTGAAGAGTTGGTGAAATTAGGTTTTGTAGTAATGCCATACATTCACGCAGATCCAGTGTTGTGTAAACGATTAGAAGATGTGGGTGTACAATGTGTGATGCCTTTAGGCGCTCCAATAGGAACGAATAAAGGATTGAAAACCCAAGAGTTTTTAGAAATAATCATAGACCAAAGTAACGTGCCAGTTATTGTAGATGCCGGTATTGGAGCCCCATCTCATGCGGCTTTTGCAATGGAGTTAGGCGCAGATGCTGTGTTGGTAAATACAGCAATAGCAGTATCACAAAATCCAATAGCAATGGCAACAGCTTTTAAAATGGCTGTTGAGGCTGGGCGAATGGCTTTTGAAGCAAAATTAGCACCTGTTGTGCATAAGAAAGCTGAGGCGAGTAGTCCGTTAACGAGTTTTTTAAACTAAAGAAGAATGAGCAATTTTAAAGAGCTATTTGACACATACAATTGGGATGAAACTCTGCAAAGTATTTTTGCAAAGACAGAAGCTGATGTAATGCGTGCCTTAGGAAATTCAAAACGCGATTTAGAAGATTTTAAAGCGTTAATTTCCCCTGCTGCGACACCCTACTTGGAGCAAATGGCACAGTTGAGTAAAAGGTTGACTAAAAAACGTTTTGGAAACACTATTCAAATGTATGCACCAATGTATTTGAGTAACGAGTGCCAGAACATATGTACTTATTGTGGCTTTAGTATGACGAATAAAATTCCACGTAGAACCTTATCTGATGCTGAAATTATGAAAGAAGTTGCATACTTGAAAGCAAAAGGATATGATCATATATTATTGGTTACAGGTGAGGCAAATAAAACAGTTGGTGTAGATTATATCAATAACGCATTAAAATTAATACGGCCTCATTTTTCAAACATTACTATAGAGGTGCAACCGTTGCATCAGGATGAGTATGAGCAATTGATAGGTAGTGGTTTATATTCCGTTTTGGTATATCAAGAAACTTACCACAGAGCTGAATATAAGAAACACCATCCTAAGGGTAAAAAATCTAATTTTGACTTTAGATTGGATACACCAGACAGATTAGGAAAGTCTGGAATTCATAAAATAGGATTAGGCGCCCTTTTCGGTTTAGAAGATTGGCGTGCCGATAGTTTCTTTACAGCATTACATTTAAAATATTTGCAGAAAACGTATTGGAAAACAAAATACTCTATTTCATTCCCAAGGTTACGTCCGCATTCAGGTGGGTTAGAGCCAAAAGTAGAAATGACAGATCCGGATTTGGTGCAGTTAATTTGTGCATTTAGGTTGTTAGATGAAGATGTAGAATTATCGCTATCTACACGTGAAAGCGAAGTGTTCAGAAACAATGTGGTGAATTTAGGAATTACATCAATAAGTGCAGAGTCAAAAACAAATCCAGGTGGTTACGCAGTTGCTCCAGAATCTTTAGAGCAATTTGAAATATCAGATGAACGAAGTACGGAAGATGTTACAAAAATGTTGCAGTCTCAAGGCTTAGAAGTGGTTTGGAAAGATTGGGCAAATAATTGGGAATAAGTATTGTTTAACAAAAAAAAGGTAAATAATGTCTTTGTCACAAGAAGAACATAAACACTATAACCGTCATCTTATTTTAGAAGAAATAGGAGAAGTCGGACAGTTAAAACTGAAACAAGCCAAAGTTTTAGTCATTGGTGCTGGTGGATTAGGTTGCCCGATTTTACAGTACTTAACAGCTGCAGGTGTTGGAACGTTAGGAATTATTGATCACGATACAATAGATCAAAGTAATTTACAACGCCAAATATTATACTCATATGATGCCATCGGACAGTTTAAAGCTGAGGTTGCTGCTCAAAAATTATCTGGATTAAATCCGTTTGTAAACTTTGAGGTTTATCTTCAAAAATTAACATCAGAAATAGCCATTGAATTGTTTTCAAAGTATGATTTGGTTGTTGATGGTAGTGATAATTTCCCAACTCGTTATTTAGTAAATGATGCAGCAGTACTTTCTAGTAAACCTGTGGTGTTTGGGTCAATTTATAAATTTGAAGGTCAGGTGTCTGTTTTTAATTATAATAATGGGCCAACATACAGGTGTTTATATCCGAATGCGCCAAAACCTAATGAAGTACCAAACTGCTCTGAAATTGGTGTTTTAGGTGTGTTACCGGGAATTATAGGGGCGCTTCAAGCTAATGAAGTTATAAAATTAATTTGCGGTGTTGGTGATGTGTTGTCCGGAAAATTATTGACTTACAATGCACTGACGATGCAACAATTCATTTTGAGTTTTCATAAGGATGAAAACATTCAAATTACAGCTTTAGATGCCGATTATGATGTTTTATGTGGTTTGCCAAAATCTAATTTAGAAATAACTAAAAATGAATTGAAAGCAAATCTAGAACACTATAATTTATTAGATGTTCGTGAAGATTTTGAGCGAGCGCAGCATCATATTGGTGGGCAACACATTCCGTTGGTAGAGTTGAAATCGCGGTTGTATGAAATCTCTCAAGATAAAGATTTGGTAGTGTATTGTAAAGCAGGAATACGTAGTAAATTAGCTATTGAAATTATAAAAGAAAGTGGTTTTAAAATGCAACTTTTGAATTTAAAAGATGGTGTTTTAAATCGATCATCAAAAAAAATATTTGTGAATAATTAAAGAAATAGATCTTCTTTGTAAGTAATTTTATATTCTACGTACAAAATTATAACTCTAATTGATTGACGAAAATGGATATTTACGCTATATTTGCAGTCTATTTAGAAATAATCTAATTTAAAATGATAAAAGTCTCAGAGTCAGCAAAAAATAAAGTCGTTTCTCTTATGGAGGAAGATGGCTTTAATGCTGTAAATGATTATGTAAGAGTTGGTGTGAAAAGTGGAGGATGCTCTGGCTTGTCATACGATTTGACTTTTGATAAAGAAAAAGAAGAAAACGATAAGGTTTTTGAGGATAACAATATTAAAGTTATTGTAGATAAAAAGAGTTTTTTATACCTAGTAGGAACAACTTTAGAATATTCTGGAGGTTTGAACGGTAAAGGATTTGTGTTTAACAACCCAAACGCCAACAGAACTTGTGGGTGTGGAGAGAGTTTTTCACTATAATTCAAATAAATCGAGAAGATGAGCAAGTATACCGAAGACGATTTAGAAAGAGAATTAAAAGATAAAGAATACGAATACGGATTTTACACTGATATTGAGTCAGAAACATTTCCTATTGGTTTAAATGAAGATATTGTACGTGCAATTTCTAAAAAGAAAGACGAGCCGGAATGGATGACTGAATGGCGTTTGGAAGCTTTTAGAATTTGGCAAGAAATGGATGAGCCAGAATGGGCTAATGTAAATTATGAAAAGCCAGATTTCCAGGCTATTGCATACTACTCTGCGCCAAAAGCGATTGATCCTAACAAAACCTTAGATGATGTTGATCCGGATTTGTTAGCCATGTATAAGAAACTTGGTATTTCTTTAGATGAACAAAAACGAATGAATAATATTGCAATGGATATTGTGGTAGATTCTGTTTCTGTTGCAACTACATTTCAAGATACGTTATCAGAAAAAGGGATTATTTTTATGCCTATTTCTGAAGCAATTCAAGAGCATCCAGAATTAGTTAGAAAATATTTAGGAACAATCGTTCCGCAAAAAGATAATTTCTATGCAGCGTTAAATTCAGCTGTGTTTAGTGACGGGTCATTCTGTTACATTCCAAAAGGCGTGAAGTGTCCGATGGAATTATCAACATATTTCAGAATCAACCAAGCAGGAACAGGGCAGTTTGAAAGAACATTATTGATTGCCGATGAAGGATCTTATGTAAGTTATTTAGAAGGCTGTACAGCACCAAGTAGAGATGAAAATCAATTACACGCCGCTGTAGTTGAATTGATTGCTTTAGATGATGCTGAAATTAAATACTCAACTGTACAAAACTGGTATCCAGGAAATGCAGAAGGTAAAGGTGGAGTTTTCAATTTTGTAACAAAAAGAGGATTGTGTGAAAAGAACGCAAAAATTTCTTGGACACAAGTTGAAACAGGTTCAGCTGTAACTTGGAAATACCCGTCGTGTATTTTAAAAGGAAATAACTCTGTGGGTGAGTTTTACTCAATAGCAGTAACTAACAATTACCAACAAGCAGATACGGGAACAAAAATGATTCACTTAGGTAAGAACACCAAAAGTACAATCATTTCTAAAGGGATTTCAGCTGGTAAATCACAAAATTCATACAGAGGATTAGTGCAAATTGGGCCACGTGCTGCTAATGCAAGAAATTTCTCTCAATGTGATTCTTTATTAATGGGTAATGAATGTGGTGCACATACCTTCCCATATATTGAAACGAAGAATAATACGGCTCAAATAGAGCATGAAGCGACAACAAGTAAGATTGGAGAAGATCAAATTTTTTATTGTAACCAACGTGGTATTGATACTGAAAAGGCCATAGCATTAATTGTAAACGGGTTTAGTAAAGATGTCTTGAATAAGTTGCCAATGGAATTTGCCGTTGAAGCTCAGAAATTATTAGAAATAAGTTTAGAAGGTTCAGTAGGATAAAAGTCTAGATAATGAAAAAATTAATTTTAATACTTTGTGTTATAGCAGTAACAGCTTGTAAGTCTGATAAAGACATAGTGGTGTTAAAAGGGATGTATTTGTATTATGCAGATGCTGCAATTTTACAAACACCAACAGAAGTGTACGGTGTTATTTTAGATGAAAATTCAATGAAATTAGACAAACAGGTTACGCCATATAAAGCATTAGCTACAGATATGGTTCCTGTTGAAATAAAAGGGGAGATAATCCCAAAACCCGAGGCGGAGGAAGGGTGGCCAAATACTGTTAGAATAGTAGAAATACTAAAGGTAACAAAGCCGAATCCAGAAAAAAAAGATGTTATAACTCTAGGAAAATAATAAGATGTTAGAAATAAAAAATTTACACGCTGGTATTGAAGATAAAGAAATTCTTAAAGGAATTAATTTAACTGTAAAAGCAGGAGAGGTTCATGCAATTATGGGACCAAACGGAGCAGGAAAAAGTACATTATCATCAGTAATTGCTGGTAAAGAAGAATACGAAGTTGCTAGTGGAGATATTGCTTTGGAAGGTGAAGATTTATTAGAGTTAGATCCTACAGAACGCGCGCACAAAGGTGTGTTTATGTCATTTCAATATCCAGTTGAAATCCCTGGGGTTTCGGTAACAAACTTTATCAAAACGGCTATTAACGAATCTCGTAAAGCTAACGGGAAAGAAAATATGCCAGCAAAAGAGATGTTGCAAAAAATTCGTGATAAATCTACATTATTAGAAATTGATCGTAAATTCTTATCACGTTCTTTAAACGAAGGATTTTCAGGAGGAGAGAAAAAACGAAATGAGATTTTTCAAATGGCAATGTTAGAGCCAAAGTTGGCTATCCTTGATGAAACAGATTCAGGATTAGATATTGATGCCTTACGTATTGTTTCTAACGGTGTTAATAAATTGAAGGGTAAAGATAATGCAGTTGTAATTATCACGCATTACCAACGTTTGTTAGATTATATCAAGCCAGATTTTGTTCACGTTTTATTCGACGGAAAAATCGTTAAAACAGGCGATGCGTCTTTAGCTTTAGAATTAGAAGAAAAAGGGTACGATTGGATTAAAGAAGAAATTAACGCATAACAATATTGCGGCAGTTATTGCTAAAAAATGAGGACTGAAACAATGGAGTTAAAAGAAAAATTATTATCATCATACGTTGCTTTTGAAAACGGTGTGAACATCAATTCAGATGTACACGGTATTAGAACTAAAGCATTAAAAGAATTTGAAACCTTAGGATTTCCTACTAAGAAATTAGAAGCATGGAAATACACCTCTTTAAATTCTGTGTTAAAAGAAGATTATAGTGTGTTTCCTCAAAAGGAGAATACTATAGAGTTTAAAGACGTTAAAAAATATTTTATCCATGATATTGATTCTTACAAGATCATTTTTATTGATGGAAAATATAGCTCATTTTTATCTGAAACAACTCATGACGGTATAGATGTTTGTTTATTATCGTCTGCTTTCGCTAATGCTAAGCACAAGCCTGTTATTGAAAATTATTTCAATAAAACGGCTAAGCAAGATAACATGACGGCTTTAAATACGGCGTTTGCAAGTGAAGGTGCATTTATTAATATTCCTAAGAATACTGAAGTTGTAAAACCAATCCAGATTATCAATTTTGCAACAGGAAACGCAACGGCTACCTTATTACAACCACGTAATTTAGTTGTGGTTGGTGAAAACTCTCATGTTCAAATTATCGAGCGTCACCAGAGTTTAACTGAAAATGCGGTGTTGACAAACGTTGTTACTGAAATTTCTGCAGAGAAGAGAGCTCATGTTGATTATTATAAAATTCAGAATGATAACAGTGCTGCATCATTAATTGATAATACGTTTGTAGCACAAGAACGTGATACTATTTGTTCTGTACACACGTTTTCATTTGGTGGAAAAATTGTTAGAAATAACTTGAACTTCTATCAAAATGGAGAATATGTAGATTCAATACTAAAAGGGATTACTATTTTAGAAGATAAACAGCATGTAGATCACCATACTTTAGTACATCATTTAGTGCCAAACTGTGAAAGTCATCAAGATTATAAAGGTATTTATGATGATAAGTCTACAGGTGTTTTTAACGGAAAGGTAGTTGTAGAAAAAGAAGCTCAAAAAACTAACGCCTATCAACAAAATAACAATGTGTTGATAAGTGATAAAGCTACGATGAATGCAAAACCTCAATTAGAAATTTTTGCTGATGATGTTAAGTGTTCTCATGGGTGTACAATTGGTCAGTTAGATGACCAAGCGTTATTTTACATGCAACAACGTGGTATCCCTAAAAAAGAAGCAAAAGCATTGTTGATGTATGCCTTTGCAAACACGGTGCTAGAAAGTGTTAAAATACCAGAATTAAAATCAAGAATTAATAAATTAATCGCTAAAAAACTGAATGTAGATTTAGGGTTTGATTTATAGTTAGAATATAAAATTTAAATAACTGAAAAGCCTCAATTGTGTAAAAGCAATTGAGGCTTTTTAATTGTTTAAAAAAAACACCTGTAACATAGGTTGAAAATTTAACAATCTATGCTAAAACACTTAAGAGATTGTAATTAACTTAAAAATAATGTGATTTTATTGGGTAACAATAATGATTTTTTGGGAACTATATAATAGTAACTAAAATTAAATTTTATGAAAAAAGTATTAATTGCAACGTTTGTTGTTATGGTTTCTTTCTGGTCATGTGATACAGATAGTGTAGAGAGTGAAACTCCTCAAGAAGAACAACTACACCAAGATTTAGGGGTAGACCTTGAAGAATTAAGTAGAATTTCAGAACATGGTGTTGGAAGGCAATGCCATTCTATGAATGTGTTAGCTCGGCAGCTGAACGATAACCCAGGAATGCTACAAAGAATGCAAAATATTGAATTACATACTAGAAATTTTAAAAAACCAGCAGGAAACGGAAATGGCGGAGGAAATGGAAACGGTGGTGGAGATCCGGCGCCAGATGAGGTAGGATTAATAACAATTCCTGTTTATGTACACGTTATATATAATACATCTCAACAAAACATAAGCAGTTCTCAAATCAATTCTCAAATAGCAGTATTAAATGATGACTTTAGAAAATCAAATTCAGATGCGAGTCAAGTGCCCTCAGAGTTTGCAGGCCTTGCAGCAGATTCTGAAATTGAATTTGTGTTAGCTGGGGTCACTAGAAAAAGCTCTTCTGTAACCTCGTGGGGAACAAACGATGCTATGAAATACGCTTCTAATGGAGGAGTAGATGTGATAACTCCAGAAACACATTTAAATATTTGGGTGTGTAATATTGGTGGAGGTATTTTAGGATATGCACAATTTCCTGGAGGTGGTGCTAGTACAGATGGAGTTGTAATTTCTCCACAATATTTCGGAAGTCAAGGCTATGTTTCTGCGCCCTTTAATAAAGGTAGAACTGCAACCCATGAAGTTGGTCATTATTTAAACCTACGTCATATTTGGGGCGATGGTAGATGTAAAAGAGACGATTTTGTATCTGATACACCTTCTTCAGATGGCCCAAATTATGGATGTCCGTCGTATCCAACAAAAAATTGCCGCTCAAATGATATGACCATGAATTATATGGATTATACAGATGATGCGTGTATGTACATGTTCTCAGAGGGTCAAAAATCTAGAATGAGAGCCTTATTCTTAGCTGGAGGAGTCAGAGAAAGTATGTTAAATTAAAGCAAGTACTCGCATATTCAAAAGCCTTATTAAGATTTAATCTTATTAAGGCTTTTATGTTTTAAATAATCGATAACTTTGCGACCAGAAACAAGTTATTTAATGGTACTCGAAAAAGACATAAAAAATATAAAAAAAGACTTTCCAATTCTTCAACAAGAAGTGAATGGAAAACCATTAGTATATTTAGATAATGGTGCATCATCACAAAAGCCACAAGTAGTTATTGATGCCATTACAAAATACTATACAGAAATCAATGCGAATATTCATCGTGGAGTACATACGTTAAGTCAAAAAGCAACAGACGCCTATGAAGCTGCACGTAAAAAGCTGCAGTTGCATTTTAATGCCAAACACGACTTCGAAATTCTGTTTACAAAAGGCACTACAGACGGGATAAATTTAGTGGCAAACGGATTTACAACACTATTAAATAAAGGCGATGAAATTATTATTTCACATTTAGAACACCACTCTAATATTGTGCCTTGGCAAATGTTATGTGAACGCACTGGGGCAGTTTTAAAGGTGATTCCAATGAATCAAGAAGGAGAGTTGATTATGTCAGCCTATGATGATTTATTGAATGCTAAAACAAAGTTAGTTGCTGTAAACCATATTTCTAATGCTCTAGGAACCATAAACCCTATTAAAGAGATTATTGATAAAGCACACGCGGTAGATGCCGTAGTTGTAATAGATGGCGCTCAAGCTACACCACATGTTAAACCAGATGTTCAAGCTTTAAATTGCGATTTTTATATCTGTTCTGCGCATAAAATGTGTGGTCCAACTGGTGTAGGAATGTTATATGGTAAAGAAGAATGGTTAAACATTATGCCACCATATCAAGGTGGTGGTGAAATGATAAAAGAGGTAACTTTTGAAGAAACCACATATGCGTGTTTGCCACACAAGTTTGAAGCTGGAACACCAAATATTGCTGGAGGGATTGTTTTTGGGGTTGCTATTGATTATTTAAATAACATTGGCTACGACTATATTCAACAGCAAGAAAAAGAACTGTTGCATTATGCAACAGCTGAATTATTAAAAATTGAAGGACTAACAATTGTTGGAACGGCTAAAGAAAAAACATCAGTAATCTCTTTTAATATAGAAGGATGCCACCCTTATGATGTAGGAACAATTGTAGATAAGTTGGGTGTGGCTGTAAGAACAGGGCACCATTGTACACAACCAATTATGGCGTTTTATAACATTCCAGGCACCATTAGAGCCTCGTTTATGTTTTATAACACAAAAGAAGATGTTGAGGCTTTAGTCTCTGCCGTTAAAAAAGCTAAAATGATGCTATTATAGTAGTTTGGCTTCTTTTTTGTAATATTATAGTAACAGATAAAAAATAGACTTATGAAAATAACCGCACTTATATTCAGCCTATTTGTACTAACATCATGTTGTGCAAATAAAGAAACTGTAAAGTCAGATAATATTACAGAAAACAAAATGGAAGCAGACAGACTAAAACTTAAAACAGATGCACTTCAAGAATCGCCAATTGTCATTTATGGTTCACATACTAGAGGCTATCATTTTACCTTAACGGTTTACAATAGCTACGCAACAATTTCGAAAGAGTATAATGGAACCCCAAAGAAAATTGAAGTAAAACATGAGGATATAATTGAGATAAAGGACATCATTTCTAAATTGACATTAAAAGATATTAGCTCTTATGAAGCGCCAACTAAAAAAAGGTTTTATGATGGAGCGCCACACACAACAATTTCTGTGTTTAGTAGTAATGAAAAATTTACTTCGCAAACATTTGATGGCGGATTTCCTCCAAAACCTTTAGCAGATTTAGTCAACAAAGTTTTATCTTTGTCGCCTGAAAAATAAACTACTTATGACTATAGATGAAATACAACGAGATCTTGTAGATGAGTTTTCGATGTTTGATGATTGGATGGATCGCTACGAATACATGATTGATTTAGGGAAATCAATGCCCTTAATTGATGAGCAATATAAAAAAGATGAAAACCTAATTAAAGGGTGTCAATCAAAAGTATGGCTGCATGCAGAGTTGGCTAATGATAAAGTTATTTACACAGCAGATAGTGATGCTATTATAACCAAAGGGATAGTGTCTATTTTAATTAGAACATTTACAAATCAAACACCAACAGAAATTCTAAATGCAAACACAGATTTTGTTGATGAAATTGGTTTAAAAGAGCATTTATCACCAACTAGAGCAAATGGTTTGGTGAGTATGATTAAAGAAATAAAAATGTATGCAATTGCATTTCAAACACAAGTAAATTAATATGTCAGAAGAACAAACAATAGATGTTGCTGAATTAGGAGAAAAAATTGTGAGAGTTATCAAAACAATTTATGACCCTGAAATTCCTGTAGATATATATGAATTAGGGCTAATTTACGATGTGATGGTCAATGAAGATTATGATGTTAAAGTATTAATGACCTTAACAACACCAAATTGTCCTGTTGCTGAAACATTGCCTAAAGAGGTAGAGGATAAAGTAAAAACAATTAATGGAATTAAGGACTGTGAAGTAGAAATCACTTTTGAGCCTGCGTGGACAAAAGATTTAATGAGTGATGAGGCGAAACTTGAATTAGGAATGCTTTAAAACCACTTTTAAAAATACTATAATTCCTGCTTCTTGCAGGAATTTCTTTTTAGAGCTCAATTGAATTTAACCGAAATAGAATGGGAGAAATTAGAAACAAAGTAACTGAAAACACCAAACTTATCACGTTTGATTTAGAAGATTATTATATCCCTGGCAAGCGTGTGCAGGTTGACATTTCTCAATGGTTAGATCAAGGCTTTATTCTTCGTGAAAAAGAGTTTAGAGCTGCATTAGATGCTTATAACTGGGAGCAATATCAAGAGTGTTACGTTGCCGTAAATTGTAGTACTGATGCAATCGTACCAGCTTGGGCTTTTATGTTATTCACCGTAAAAGTTGCGCCATTTGCCAAAAATGTAGTTATAGGAGATCTGGAAGCGTTAGAAACATCACTCTACACCTCTGAAATAAAAAATATTGACTTAGAGCCTTATAAAGATAAGTTTGTTATTATTAAAGGTTGTGCTAATAAACCAGTACCACAAAGCGCTTATGTAAATATTACAAGTAGGCTTATTACAGTTGCTAAATCTGTCATGTATGGTGAAGCGTGTTCGTCTGTACCTTTGTATAGAAAAAAATAAAACCTCCAATAAACTCTAAAGCAGTTGATTAGGTTGTTTTGCTAATAAGTTTGCATTGTATATATTTGCCGACTAAATTTTTAAACTAATATTTATGAAAAAGATAGTATTCGCATTAGCCTTGGTGTTAATTTCTGGAAGTCTATTTGGGCAAGAAGACGTTGCCAAAGATTCAATAAAAGACGGATGGAAACGTGGTGGTAATGTATTAATTACATTCAACCAATCAGCATTTAATAACGAATGGACAGCAGGTGGTATAGGAAACATTGCAGCTAATATTTTAGTGAACTATGATTTTAATTACACAAAGGGGAGCTTAATTTGGGATAACAAATTAATAGCTGATTATGGTGTCAATAAAAATAATGGTGATGATACTTTTAAAAAGAATAATGACCGTTTAGAGTTTAATTCATTAGCAGGTAAGCAGATGAAAGGAAACTGGTACTATTCATTTTATTTCAACATGAAAACTCAAATGGATAAAGGTTTTGTGTATGATGATAATGGTGTTGAATTAGGTGCTACATCTCACTTCTTTTCTCCTGTGTATTTTCAAGCTGGGCCAGGTTTTTTATGGAAAAAATCAGATAATTTTCACGTAAACATTTCACCTGCTGCAGCAAAATTAATTATAGTGCATAAAGAATTTGCTGGCGCTTTCGGAACTGAACCAGGTGATACTGAGCGTTTTGAATTAGGAGCTGCTATGAGAGGATATTATAAAGTAGACTTAATGAAGAATATTTCTATGGAAAACATTTTAGCATTGTATTCTAACTATTTAGAAGATGCTCAAAATGTAGATATAGATTACACGATGAATTTAGCAATGCAAGTAAACAAGTATATTTCTGCTAACTTGACATTTCAAGCTATTTATGATGATAATACGCAACGCAACGGGTTTCAGATTAGAGAAACGTTTGGTTTAGGGTTTAACTATGCATTCTAATAAAGTTGTTATTTCAATAAAAAGGGGCGCTAAATAGCGCCCCTTTTTATTGAAATAATTTAGTCCTGATGAATTACGCAAAATTCTCATCGTAATCAGGGTATAAAAATTTGTTATACGGAAAACGCGTTATATGAATACGCCTTACTTCACTATACACACGTTTCTTGAAATCTTCAATATTCTCTGCTTCTGTTGCCGATATAAATAACGCATTGTCGCCAATATCATTCATCCAAGTTTCTTTCCAATCGTCTAAAGTGTAATGTGCTTTTGTACGTTCTGTAACAATATCATCTTCGTCTATTGTTTCATGCTCATAAGCATCAATTTTATTAAAGACCATTATTGTTGGTTTGTTTGCACTTTTAATTTCACCTAAAATACCATTTACAGATTCTATTTGATCTTCAAAAGTATTGTGAGAAATATCAACAACATGCAATAAGATGTCTGCTTCTCTAACTTCGTCAAGTGTACTTTTAAACGAATCTACAAGCTGAGTAGGTAGCTTACGGATAAACCCAACGGTATCACTTAATAAGAATGGTAAGTTTTTGATAACCACTTTACGAACAGTTGTATCTAAGGTTGCAAATAATTTATTTTCTGCAAATACGTCAGATTTTGCAATCACATTCATCAGTGTTGATTTTCCAACATTGGTGTATCCTACAAGGGCCACACGAATAAGCTCTCCTCTGTTACCGCGTTGTGTCGCCATTTGTTTATCAATACTGGCCATTTTCTTTCTTAATAAAGAAATTTTATCACGTACAATACGTCTATCTGTTTCAATTTCTGTTTCTCCAGGTCCACGCATTCCAATACCTCCTCTTTGACGTTCTAAGTGAGTCCAAAGCCCTGTTAAACGTGGTAAAAAGTATTGGTATTGTGCCAATTCAACTTGAGTTCTTGCATAGGATGTTTGTGCGCGCTGGGCAAAAATATCCAGAATCAATAAGGTTCTATCTAAGATTTTACACTCTAAAACGCGTTCAATATTTTTTTGTTGAGATGGTGTTAATTCATCATCAAAAATAGCAGTTCCAATATTATTTTGTTCAATAAACAAACGAACTTCTTCCAATTTTCCAGAACCGATAAAGGTTTTGGCATTTGGCATGTCCATACGTTGGGTAAAGCGTTTTTTAACATCGCCTCCTGCGGTATAAGTTAAAAACTCCAATTCATCCAAGTATTCTTTAGATTTCTCTTCGTTTTGAAGTCGTGTAATTATCCCAATAAGCACCACATTTTCATGCTCAATTTGTTTCTTTTCTATCATAATTCAAATTCGATGGTGTAAAATTACGTATAAGATTCTAATTTACTAATTTAGACAATCAAAATAACACCGAAACCATATGAATTCCATAGTTACTGTTGCGTTTTATAATCTTGAAAATTTATTCGACACTAAAGATGACCCTAACACTCTGGATCGTGATTTTTTACCTTGGGGTAAAAAGTTTTGGACTGAAAAAAAATACCGAAAAAAAATATTTAAGATGGGTAAAGCAATTTCTAATATTGCTAAAAATACAACAGGAAAATCTCCAGTATTGGTAGGGCTTGCAGAGGTTGAAAACGCTAGTGTTGTTAAGGATTTAATAGACAGTAAACATTTAAAAGAGTCTAACTTTAATTTTGTGCATTATGATTCACCAGATGAACGTGGTATAGATGTGGCTTTACTTGTAAATGAAGATTATTTTAAAGTTGAGTATTCTGAAACAATTCCAATTTCTATTTATGAAAGTAATGGCGTGAAAGATTATACTCGAGATGTTTTATATGTTCAAGGCTATTTAAATGATGAAGAGGTTCATGTGTTTGTGTGCCACTGGCCTTCACGCCGTGACGGTGCTGATTTGACAAGTCATAAACGCATACAAGCTTCTGAACAGTTATCTGCTTTTATTGAAGCAAATGAAGGTATTAATGCTTTTTCAAAGCTTATCATAATGGGAGATTTTAATGATAACCCTGTAGATGAAAGTATAAAAGAGTATTTAGTAACAGATTCGTTATATAATCCGTTTGAGAAATTAATGAATATTACCCGAGGTAGTTTGAGCCATTACTCTAAATGGTATTTGTTTGATCAGATAATATTTTCACATAATTTTTTCAAATTAGAAAAAAATAAACACAGTTTTCAAAACGCAGAAATTTTTGATGCACCATTTTTAACAGAATGGGAGGGTAGAAACAAAGGGAATCCTTTTAGAACGTATAGCGGAAAACGGTATTTAGGAGGGTATAGTGATCATTTCCCAGTGTATATTAATTTAAAAAAGATGTAGTTTCAATTAATAAAAGTATATAAGTAAACTTTATGAGTTTAATATCTCATATGAATTTAAAATGCGTTTATTTTGTTGTTAGTTATTTTTAAAAAATGAAAAAATTATACCACTTATCAACTTGTGATACCTGTAAGCGAATTATTACAGAGTTGAATTTACCATCTGATGTTGTATTGCAGGACATAAAAGTAGAAGCTATAACAGCAACACAACTAGAGGAAATGTATGCATTATCAGGAAGTTATGAAGCATTGTTTAGTAAACGAGCACGTTTGTATAAAGAGAAAGATTTAAAAAATGCCAGTTTAACAGAGGACGATTATAAGTCTTATATTTTAGAGCACTATACCTTTTTAAAGCGCCCAGTTTTAATTTATAATGATCAGGTTTTTATAGGAAACTCTAAAAAAACAGTTGCATCAGCTAAAGATTATATTCATGCTTAGTAAAAATAATCTTGCTTTTGTAGCTGCGTTTTTTGTGCAAGTATTCTACGGGGTAACATTTACCTTTGCTAATGATGTGATTGATGGTGGTTATATAAAACCTTACGGATTTATTCTATTACGCTTATTAGGTGCTACAACTTTATTTTGGTTGTTTGGGTTTTTAGCACCTAAAGAAAAAGTAGCCACAAGAGATTACTTCATATTTATGGCAGCTGCATTTTTTGGTGTTGCGTTAAATATGCTTACTTTTTTTAAAGGATTGTCTTATACAACCCCCATTCACGCGTCAGTAATAATGGTAGTTGTGCCGATATTGGTGTTAATTATGTCGGCATTAATTTTAAAAGAAAAAATCACTTCGTTAAAAGTAGTCGGTGTTGTTTTAGGGCTTTCAGGAGCTTTAGTATTAACCTTGTACGGTAAATCTGCAGTAGCTACAGATAATATATTATTAGGGAATTTTTTAGTGTTTATCAATGCGGTATCTTATAGTATTTACATCATTATTATCAAGCAATTGACGAGTAAATATCACCCTTTCACATTTATAAAATGGTTATTTTTATTCGGTTTGATAATGGTTGTGCCATTTGGATATGCGGAGTTAAGTTCAGTAGAATGGGGAACATTTAAACCGTACACGTATTTTTCAGTAGCATTTGTAATTGTTGCTGCTACCTTTGGAACATATATATTAAATCCGCTTGCTTTACGACAATTAAGAGCGTCAACAGTAAGTACCTTTTTGTATTTACAGCCTGTAATTGCAGGAATTTTTGCAATACTAATGGGGAGTGACACGTTAAATACAACAAAACTAATTGCTACTGTATTAATATTTATAGGTGTGTATTTAGTAAGTAAACCTGTAAAAAAACCTAAAGGAATCTAATGAGTTATACCACTAGAATTTTTAATTATGTGAATGAAATTCCAAATCAAGTTTGGGATGATTTTTCGGAGGTTTCTAATGTGTATTTTTCAAAACCCTACCTAAAATCGTTTGAGGAATTCAACTCACAAAGAATTCAGTTTTTTTATATCATAATTTCAAAAGATAACCAAGCCATTTCTATTGCTACAATTCAAGTTTTAGAGTTTGATTTTATGGGGTCTGATTTTACGTCAAATTCTAATCAATTTGTTCAGAAAGTAAGTGATAAACTAAGTGGTGTTTTAAAACGTAATTATGTAAAAATAATGATTTGCGGCTCTATTTTTCTAAGCGGAGAACACGGAATCTACATCAAGCCAACTGAAGATAAAAAACTAGTTTTAGAACATATTGTAAAAGGAATTCAAGCAATTGTAAACGCTAATAAATATTTGAAGAAATGGGTAGATATTATCTTGTTAAAAGATTTTATCACAGCGTCATTGCCAATTACGAATAATTTAAAACAATACAATTATACACCAATTCAAGTAGATCCGAATATGGTATTGACATTGAATGCTGATTGGAAAAACTTTGAAGATTATCTAGCAGCATTCAAATCTAAATTTAGAGTTAAAGCGAAGAAAGCGTATAAAACAAGTAGTGATTTAATAGTTAAAGACTTTAGTGCAAATGACATTAATAGTTACAAAAAAGAACTTGTAACGTTATATGATAACGTAAAGGCTAAGGCAAGTTTCAATCCTGAGGCATTAAATTTATCGACTTATAGTGATTTAAAAAATGTGCTAAAGGATGACTTTATCTTTAAAGGGTATTTTTTAGATGATAAACTCGTTGGGTTTATGACAGGTGTAATTAATAACTCTGTATTAGACGCTCATTATGTTGGTATCAACTATAGGTTGAATAAGAAACATGCTATATACTCAAGAATGTTATATGATTATGTGACCATTGGCATTGATCATCAGGTTAAAGAAATTAATTTTGGGCGTACAGCAGGAGAGATAAAAAGTACCTTAGGAGCGGTGCCTCAAGAATTAACGTGCTATATCAGGCATAAAAAAACAGTGGCTAACTTTTTATTTAAGCCATTTTTAAAAAGAGTAAAACCTACGGTATTTGAGCAACGTTTTCCGTTCAAAGAGCAAAAATAAAAGGCTTCACAATATGTAAAGCCTTTTATTATAAGTAAACGAAATGTTTATGTCCATCCGTTAATAATTCCTCCCATTAAGGCGAATGCGACTACCCAGTATCCAGTAATAACCATCATGTATTTAAATGAACGTTGTTCAAATAACCCGTTAGTTACAATAACTGGTAACACAATAAATAAGGCCAACATTGTACCGTGCAATACGCCGTGTTTAAAGGTCATAAATGGTGCTGCGCCATGCGGATGTTCAGGAGATCCGCCAGTGAATACCAACATCATAATAAAAAATGCTGCTAAAAATGCTAATACTACAGACAGCCCAAAGGTTAGTCCCATATTACTATTTTTAGCTTTTTCTTCGGTCATGCCGATTTCTTTCATCCAAATTGTTCCAAAAACTTTAGGATGGTACCATACAAAACCTACAACTAAAGTTGAAAGTGATGCTGCTACTAATGCGAGCCAGTTAATGTTTTCCATAAGGTTGTTGTTTAAAGGTTAGTTTTCTTCTTTTAAAGATAGTTAAAAAAATAGAAACCAATTTTTGAACTGTTTAAACACACTACATAACGCTTTAAATTTATGTATCTTTGTGCAAATTTTTCAAATTACTATGATACAATCTATGACTGGTTATGGAAAAAGCATTGTGCAACTTCCAACCAAAAAAATTACTATTGAATTAAAATCATTAAATAGTAAAAGCCTTGATATGAATGTGAGAATTCCGTCTTTTTATAAAGAAAAGGAATTACCATTAAGGCGTTTAGTGGCAAAATCATTAGTAAGAGGTAAGGTAGATGTGTCGTTGTTTGTTGAGGTTACTGGAGAAGAAACATCAACAAAAATAAACGCTGCAGTAGTTACAGAATACATGAAACAATTGCAGCAAATTGCTCCAGAAACGTCTGATGCTAAATGTTTAGAAATGGCGATGCGTTTGCCAGATACTGCTAGAGCTGAACGCGCAGAGATAGATGAAACAGAGTGGACAACCATTGAAGGGCATTTAAAAGAAGCGATTGCTAATATTGTTTCATACAGAGTTGATGAAGGGAAAGTTTTAGAAGCTGACTTTTTACAACGTAACGCAAATATTAGAGCCTTATTAGACGACGTTATTGCAGTAGATCCTGAGCGGATTTCTGGAGTAAAAGAACGCTTACAAAAAGGAATTGCTGACTTGAAAGAGAAAGTAGATGAAAACCGTTTTGAACAAGAATTGGTTTACTATATTGAAAAATATGATATTACAGAAGAGAAAGTACGTTTAAATAACCATTTAGACTATTTTGTTGATTCAATAAATTCTGCAGACTCTAATGGTAAAAAATTAGGATTCATTGCTCAAGAAATGGGTAGAGAAATCAATACTATTGGTTCTAAATCTAATTACGCACCAATGCAAAAATTGGTAGTTCAAATGAAAGATGAACTAGAGAAAATTAAAGAACAACTATTAAATGTATTGTAATGATTAAAGGGAAATTAATCGTTTTTTCTGCACCGTCTGGTTCTGGTAAAACAACAATTGTAAGGCATTTATTAGGAATTGAAAAACTGAATTTAGAATTTTCAATTTCAGCAACATCAAGAGCCCCGCGAGGTGAAGAGGTTGATGGTGAAGATTATTACTTCTTGTCTTTAAAAGAATTTAAGAACAGAATAAAAGCAGACGACTTTTTAGAGTGGGAAGAAGTGTACCGTGATAATTTTTACGGAACTTTAAAATCTGAAGTGGAACGCATTTGGGCTAAAGGCAAACACGTTATTTTTGATATTGATGTTGTAGGAGGTATTGACATTAAACGTATTTACCCAGAACGTACCTTATCGGTTTTTGTTAAGCCACCGAGTATTGAGGAGTTAAAAATCAGATTGAAAAAGCGATCTACAGAAAGTGAAGATAAAATTAACATGCGTGTTGCAAAGGCTTCTATTGAGTTGGCTACTGCTCCACAATTTGATTTTATTATTGAGAATAATGAATTAGATGTGGCTTTAAAAGAAGCAGAAGAACTGGCTCATAATTTTTTAAAGAAACGCATTTAATATTAATATAAGTTGTCTGCTATGAAAGTAGGTTTGTATTTCGGAACGTTTAACCCAATTCACGTGGGGCATTTGACCATAGCAAATCATATGGCTGAAAACTCTGATTTAGATCAAGTGTGGATGGTGGTAACGCCATTAAGTCCGTTTAAAAAGAAAA
Organism: Flavobacteriaceae bacterium; assembly: GCA_049614485.1. GTDB lineage: Bacteria > Bacteroidota > Bacteroidia > Flavobacteriales > Flavobacteriaceae. The sequence goes on along the minus strand of JBMZDR010000005.1, from coordinate 32,207 downwards.
GCAGTTTATTGGCTAATCACCACCGTTTAGAAATGGTCTATTTGGCAACAGAGCACTACGATAAATTACAGCCATGTGACATTGAGTTTGGTTTGCCAGAACCGAATTACACCGTATATACTTTAGCGCAATTAGAAGAGAAATACCCGCAGCATGAGTTTTCATTATTAATGGGTGAAGACAATTTAAAGAGCTTTCATAAATGGAAAAACTATGAAGCTATTTTAGAACATTATGATTTGTATGTGTATCCAAGAATTTCTAATGGCACAGTTGAACATCAATTTGTAAACCATCCACGAGTAAAACGTGTTGCAGCGCCTATAATGGAATTGTCATCTACAATGATTCGTAAAAGCATTGCCGAGCAAAAAAACATCCGCCCTGTATTAGATGCTAAAGTGTGGCAGTATATTGATGAAATGAATTTTTATAGGTAGGCGTGAAATGAATTTATTGTAATTTCGGTTATTTATTTCTGGCTTACGTTCAATTCTTTTTTAAACTCCAATATTCTTTCGTCAAACATTTTTCAGTGGTTAATCCAATTACATGGCGTCAGATTGCAAAATATACATATTCTTCCTAGGTATACTTTTAATAGTATAATTTAAGCGCCAATAATTAATTTTTTAGGATAAGTTCTGTAAAACACCCAAGATTACATCGATTAAAAGTATGATTTTTCAGATAAAACGTTAAATAGATAGCTGTTTTAATTTTGTTATCTCTGAGTTTTTAGCTAAAAAAAACGACAAGGTAAATTACTGACATAGTTTACTTTATGTTGTTGTGTGATTACGAAAAACAGCGCGTTACCCACTTTTTTAAGGAAATTTTAATCATTTATAAACCAGAGCTGTTTAAAACTTTAGAGAGTTTTGTTTAGCAGCTATTTTTTTTTTTTTTGATTTGTACTGTTGTAACTAAAGCGCTTTACTGGTATAACAAGAATATAATTAATAAATATAAAAATTTTAAAGATGAAAAAAGTAATAAGTTTATGCGCCGTTGCATTATTAATGGCAGGAAGTACTCAAGCAATGAATTTTGAAATATTTAAAAAGGATTGTGCTGCTATTGCAGCTAATGCATATCAGAATTTCTTAGAAGACGATAGTCTTTCTGTAGATGAGTGTAATGAATTAGCTATCGCTGTATGGGATGCGTGTGATGGGTTATAATAAAAGATAACTATTACAGAGGTGAAGTTATTAATCTCCACCTCTGTAACTTAAAATTTAAAAGATGAAATTAAAATTTGCACTAATAGGATTACTTTTTTTAAGTGTACACATGTCTGCTCAAAATTATACAATTACCTATAAAAAGGAGATTAAATATCTATTTTCAGAGAAGATCACAGCAGCAGACCCAGAAATGAAACGCATGAATGATGCTGTCATTTCTGAAGCAAAAAATGTAAAATATCATTTAAAAATTTCTAAAAACAGCTCAAGTTTTGAGACTGGCAAATCTGTAGAAAATAATGCAGGATTAAGAATGGCTCAAACTATTGGTGGTACACGTGGTGAGTTTTATCAAAATAAAGCACAACAAAAAGCAATCAATATTAAAACAACATCAGGAGAAAAATTTCATGTGACTTTAGATGATAAAAAATGGAAAATTCACAAAGAAACCAAACAAATTGGTAAGTACACCTGCTATAAGGCTACAGGAATAGATGTGGTACGTAAACCAAATAAGGTAAATAAAATACCTGTTACAGTATGGTTTTGTCCTGAGTTGCCTTCTTATTTTGGGCCTGCAGGATATTTTGGATTACCAGGAACCATTTTACGTGTTGAAAAAAGGATGATAACCTTATATGCGACACATATAGAAGAACTAAAAGAGACGAAAGCCATTAAAATACCTAATAAAGGGATTAAAGTAACTGAAGATAAATTGCATGAAATTTCTTTAAATGGAGTGCCAGACTTTGGGGTAGGTAACTAATCAAGTTAATACTATAAATGAACTTAAAATATGTAGTTTTAATCTTACTGTTCTCGGTAAGATTTTTTTCTTTACAAGCACAGGACATAAAATATTCTGGTAAAGTAGTTGATAGTTTGCAACAACCGCTAGTATATGCCAATATTTTAGCTATTCCGAGTACAGACGATGCAGAGCTTTCCTTTGCTATTACCAATAGTGATGGAGCATTTAAATTGAATTTATATAAAGAAAACACCTACACCATTATCACTAGTTTTTTGGGTTATGTAGCGGATAGCCTTATGGTTAACGTCAAAAAAGATTTTAATAGGATAATTATTTTAAAAGAGGATGTGAATGCTTTAGATGAGGTGGTTTTAAATTACACCATACCTGTGGAGATTAAAAAAGACACGATAACCTATAATGCAGGTTCTTTTGTTACTGGAGAAGAAAGAAAATTACAAGATGTTTTAAAAAAGCTACCTGGAGTAGAGGTAGATAAAAATGGTGGTGTAACTGTAAACGGTAAGAAAGTTACTAAAGTTCTGGTGGAAGGGAAAACATTTTTTACGGGCAATAGTAAGTTAGCAGTCACAAATATTCCTTCAGATGCTGTAGATAAAATAGAAATCCTTAATAACTATAGCGAGGTGGCTATGTTAAAGGGGTTAGAAGATAGTGATGACATGGCAATGAATATTAAATTAAAAGAAGATAAAAAGAAGTTTGTCTTTGGAGATATTGAAGTTGGTGCAGGAATTAAAGACCGCTATAAAGTGCATCCCAGTTTATTTTATTACACCCCAAATACAAATGTTAATTTTATAGCAGATGCCAACAATAATGGTGTAAAGTCATTTACAATAAATGACTATTTGAGATTTGAAGGAGGTATAGGTAAAATGTTAAATGATCCAAATGCTTATTTTGAATTGTACAATACAGATGTTGTTAAGTTTTTAGAAAATAAAGATTTTTATGCAAGTAAGGATCAGTTTGGGGCGTTTAATTTAAGGAAGTCGCTAACTAAAAATTTAGATATAAACACCTATACAATTACCTCTAAAGCAACTACATTGTTTGAAACCGAAATTCAAAATAATTACATCAATATTGATACCCCTTTTACTGAAGATAGACAAGAAAATAGTGAAGCTAATTTATTTTTTCTCATTGAAAAATTAGATCTAAACTATACCCCAAATCCAGAAACAGATGTAAGATTAAGTAGTTTCTTTAAAACATTTAAAACAACCGCTAGCAGTACTGTTAATACAGATTATTTAACAGAAAATAATAGATTGTTAACCCGAAACAACGATGAAAACATGACCGTTAAAAATGGTCTGAACATTAATAAAAAAGTTAACGAGAAACATACAATATCTGCTGAAATAATTCAAGATTATAAAGAAGAAACACCTAAAAAAAACTGGCGTACCAATCAAGAAATATTACAAGGGGTTATACCTTTAATAACAGATAGTGAGTATGTAATTCATCAAGATAAGAGAATTAAAAAAAGCGATTTTAATGTTATTGTTAAAGACTATTGGCAAGCCACTAAGCAGCATCATTTATACACCAGTATAGGGTTTAATTTTAATAACGAAAAGTTAGAGTCAAATGAATACCAACTACTATCTAATGGAGAAGTGAATAGTTTTTCGTCGAATAATTTTGGTAATAATGTTCGCTATCAATTATTTAACCCGTATTTAAAATTGGAATACAAAACTAAAATTGGGTTAACATCTTTTACACCTTCTCTTAGTTACCACATTTACAACAGAAAAATTAACCAAATACCAGATCATAGAACAAGCACAAAAGGTTTTTTACAGCCACAACTAACAGCCAAAACAATTTTTAGTAGTAGTCAGAAAATTAGTTATAAGTATGAACTTGCCACAAGGTTTCCTTCACTTGAAAATATAGCAATACGGCATACATTGACAAATTTTAATAGTGTTTTTGTAGGAAATGCTGCATTGGAAAATACATTATATCATAATTTTAGTATCCGTTACTATCGATTTAGCAGGTATAGAAAAATGAATTTAACCGGTTATTTTAATTATAGAAAAAAAGAACGCTCGTTGAAAACAACAACGTTGCTAAATGGAATAGAATCTGTTAACACGGCCATTTTATTTAATCAACCGGAATACAATTGGAGGCTTAACGCAGGAGTATCAAAAAGAATTAATCACATAAAATACTTTTTAAAAGCCGATTTTAATTCTAACATTTATTATCAAATATTAAATGCTGTTACTCATAAAAATAAAGTAACTAACAATAGTTTAATACTAGGTGCAACTACTTATTTTAAAAATTTGCCTAACATAGGTGTAAACTACTCTAGGCGTTACAATAAATTAAAAACAGAACAACTTAGAACTAAGTATGTGAATACTGAATTACTGATTGATTTAGAATATGATTTCTGTAAGGGATTTATTGTTAAATCTGATTATGTATTTAGGCAGAATGTAAACAAAAATACGAAAGTAAAAAACAGTTACAATCAAGCTAACGTCTCATTGTTTTATCAAAAAGAAAATAGTGCTTGGGGGTTTGGGTTGACTGTTGCAAATTTATGGAACCAAAAAACCAAACAAAATAATTTCTTTTCAGATTACTTGGTATCTGAAGAGTTTACAAAAATTTTCCCTAGAGTAGTTATGTTGGAGTTGACTTATAAGCTATAGGTAAATTAAAATGGTTTTTATATTACACTTTAATATTTCAACTAAATTAGGTGTTCACTTATAAACCATTAACAGGCATTACGGATTAACTTTCCAGACTTTATCGGAATGATCAAGATAAGCTGCTAAAGCTGCAGAACCATACCATTGGTACAATTCAGGTTCTAAATATTTATTTTTTATAGCAGGGTCTGTTTGTAATAGTGTTTCTGCTTCTTCTAAAGTGGTGACATCTAAAATAAAAATCCCTCTGTAATTGTTATCATTTTTCCCCAATGGTCCGGCAACAATTAACTTTTTATCTTCAACCAATTTATTGATGTTAGTCATATGTCCTTCAAACGCAGCATTTTTTTTAGAGGTGTTGGTATCTGTGTTTGTTCCAGATTTTAAAATGACTAACACAAAGGCTTTCATGCCATAATCATCAGCGTTATATTTTTTTGCAAGTTCACCATCATAATTAGGGTTGTTAATTTGGCCACTAACCAAAGTAGTGGTTAAAATTAATAGAAGTGTGTATATGTATTTCATTGAATTTGTTGTTAGAAACAAAGTTGTGTTTTTTTAAAAATAATTGTAAAGTTACGAAATAAAAAAGAGAGCTACGCCTATGGCAGTGCGCAGCTCTCATAAGTAATCTAACTTTAACTAAATGTTATTTTCGTTTACTTGATTCTACTCTAAAATCTTTTAAAATTGTCTTGGTACGTTTCTTTTCGTTTGTGCTTTGTTTGCTTTCAGAGTTTTTTAAGTATTGTATAAAGTGTCGTCCAACAAATTCATAGGCTGTGCCAGAAGCAGGGTGGTATAATTCTATACGCGCATCGCTAATGATGCTTACTTCAAAATATTCATCACCGAAATAATCGTAATCTAAAGTCAATGCTTTTACATAGCTTGTGTCGGAGAAGTTTGAAATTTCATAAAGTCCGCTATAATCCCAATATAAATTATTGATTGGTGTTCCTTGAACGTCTTGAGAGCTGTGGTATTCACTATTATTACCGCCAGCTAGAAATTGAAGATAATTCTCGGCATCAAACTCGTTGGCACTTCCGCCAATTGTAGCTACTTTTTCCCAGGCTTCATATTCTTGTAAAAAATAATGGATGTTGTCATAAAACACTAAATCATAATCAAAAGTGCTTCTTTGGTATCCGTATAAATAATATGATGTATCTGAATATCGGTCATAAATTTCTATTTTATTATTTGAAATTTGATACACTTCCAAATCCCAGTATCCATTGATATCATGACTTACCTCAAGTATATTGTCAAAAGCATTGTAATAGCCAACATCAATACCAAAGCCGTTACCAGTAGATCCAATACCCACAAGATTGTTATTTGCATATAATGTGCCGCCTCTAAATGATAATGTAAACGCTTTTTGTAAAAAAGGAACTTCGCCATAACCTCCAGTTTCATTAATATCTACATACCATAATTCATAGGTCTCTAAGACACTTCTTGAGTGAGGTGTATTAATATGTTGAGGTTCTATAACATCTACAGTACAAGAATTTAATGTTAAGCTAATTATAAATAAACTTAATAAGAGTTTGAAATGTTTCATAATATCCTGTTTTATACCGGTATAAAATCAACTTTTATGCCAAAGGTTTTGGTTGCTAATTTTTTTCGTATTTTTGAGAGCTATAAGCAAATGAAATTGAAGAGTATGAGTCAGAAAAAATATGCGGTTATCGGTGGAGGAAGTTGGGCAACAGCATTAGTTAAAATGTTGTGTGAAAATTGTTCTGAAGTTGGATGGTATATGCGTAATGAAGCTGCAATTGAGCATTTACTTACTGAATACCACAACCCTAATTATTTAAGTTCTGTAGAGTTTGATATTGAAAAGCTTAATGTAAGTGCAAGTATTAATGACGTTGTTTCAAATGCTGACGTTGTAATTTTTGCAATTCCATCTGCGTTTGTTGTTAAAGAAATGGAAAGTTTAACCGTTTCATTAAAAGATAAAATTATATTTTCTGCTATAAAAGGAATTGTTCCTGAAAGCAATATGATTGTTGGTGAGCACTTTCATAAATACTATGACATCCCTTTTGAAAATATTGGAGTTATTACAGGGCCATGTCATGCAGAAGAAGTAGCATTAGAACGTCTGTCTTATTTAACGATAGCCAGTGCCAGTGAAGAAAATGCAACTCTTGTTGCTGGTGCTCTGTCTAGTTGGTATATTAAATGCAAGATTTCTGATGATGTGGTTGGTACAGAGTACGCCGCTATGTTGAAAAATATTTATGCTATTGCCGCTGGTATTGCTCACGGTTTAGGGTATGGAGATAATTTTCAAAGTGTGTTAATGAGTAATGGTATTAGAGAAATGAAACGCTTTATTAAAAAGCGACATAAAATGAAACGTAATATTAATAACTCAGCGTATTTAGGTGATTTATTGGTAACTGGATATTCTGTTTTTTCTAGAAACAGAATGTTTGGAAACATGGTTGGTAAAGGATATACTGTAAAGTCTGCGCAAATGGAAATGAGTATGATCGCAGAGGGATATTATGCCACAAATTGTGCTCATAAACTAAATTTATCAAGTAAAAAAGTTGCGCGAACACCAATTATAGATGCTGTTTACGCAATACTTTATGAAGATAAAAACCCCAAGAAAATTTTTAATAAGTTAACAGATAAATTAGATTAATAAAAACGATTTCAATATCACTGTTGTTAATTATGTCATTAACACACCTTTAAACTCCATGTGAGGTATTTCTCTTAAAGCCTTTTTGTTTATAGAGTTTTTAGGAAAGATATACTTTTTGTCATAGAGTTTGCTCTCTGCAAAGTAACTGACACTGAACTTGTTGTTCAATTCAAAAACATCTTCCATCATTAACTCTATTTTTGCATAAGATTTTTTAGGGATCACTGGCATAGCATGGCGCATTTTAGAAGTTCGTCTTTTAGTATCATAACCTTCTGTAACTACAAAAACCATTTCTAAATCAGTGTCTAAATCATTTATCAAGTATGCATTCCAATCGTCAAATTCATATTCTGGATTGTATTCAAGAACAATGGCGATATACACCCCTTCTGATTTTGGAATTTCTATGTCTTTTCTCATGTCTTGTGAGTTAAAAAATAATCATTTATCAAAGCAAAACTACATAAAAAAAGCCGACTGATTAATGCTGTCGACTCTTTAAATGATTAACTAAATTTAGTTTTTATAGTCCAGTCCCTAATTTAAGCCCTATAAAAAATGTTCTTGGCGTTGCTGGGCCATATACATAATTACTATCTCTATTTTTACCAGAATCAAAATCTGTTTGATAGGCATCAAATATATTTTTCATTCCGCCAAACACTTGCAGTTGCGTGCCAACTTTTTCTAAGTTAAATGTGTAGCTAGATTTAAAGCCTAACTCTACAAAAGTATCTGAGGTAATATACTCATCAATAGTTTGTTCAGGTGCGCCAGCTAAATGTGCCAGCTCCATTTTTCCTGTATACACTAAATTAACAGAAGTATTAAAATCTTTTGTTGGCATATAACTCATAGTTGCATAGCCATAATTATTAGGTGTTCTTAAAAAGTCACGTCGCTTTTCTTGACCATCAATATTTTCTACAGCTGTATCAAATTTACTTGACTGTAGTGTGTATCCTGCCTCAATCTGTATTATTTTATCAAAATTAGCTCTAGCTTCAAGCGTGATTCCTTTTACTGTTGCACCATCACCATTACGTTTTATGAAGGTTTCTCCAAAAGCGTCAACACCATTTGGGTCTAAATAAAAAGCATCATCTAAATGTGTGTAAAACCCTTCAAGGGTGAATCCTGCTATGAAATGTTCATTTCCTTTATCGTAATTAAAAGAAGCTGTATAGGTGTTTGAGCGTTCTCTTTTTAGGGTTTCTGCTAATTGTACTCTTGAAATTCCCCCGCCAGCAAAGGCAATATGTAAATCAGTGTCAAATGCTTGAGGTGCTCTAAAACCAGTACCCCAAGTTGCTCTAAATTGCGCTTTACCAAAAGGTTTGTACAACAATGACACCCTAGGGCTAGCCACATTATTTGTGATGTCTTTATTGTTTCTTCTGTCTTTCAAATTGTGATTATCAAAACGTACCCCAGTTAATAGGTTTAGTTTTTCACTGATGTCCCAATCACTTTGCAGAAATACACTAATATTTCTTGTTAATTGATCAGTTTTATAATTATAAGCGTCTATTTGATCTAGTACATCATCTTGTACATATTCTGTACCTAATGTAACAACATTGTTGCCTCCTATAAACTCGTCAAATTTATGATTTAGCTGTAATCCTCCTTGCATAGTTAGGTTTACAGATGTTCCGTATGGTGGGTTTTCTAAATGATTATCATAAGCTGGTACATCTGATTGATCTGGAGTAATACCAGTATAATGGTCTCTTTCTGTATGTTGTGTGGCTATGTAGCTAATGAATGAGCTTTTATCGTCATTAAAATTTATTTGATAATCAGCATTCGCAATAAAGACATCGTGGGTACGTTCTTCAGATTGCTGTGCTAAATGCGCAGGACCATCAACTAGCTCTCCTCCGTAACGGTATTCGTTTAACTTACTAATGCTTACCTCTAATTTTTGATTATCACTCGGTAAAAAAAATAGATTTGTACCAAAAGATAAGTTTTTAAGTTGAGGTAATTCTGAAAACTTATCTCCGTTAGCATCATAGGCGCTACGCTGCCTATTGTTTATAAAGAATGTGGCACCAGTAGCTTTATTTTTAGCTATTGCAGTAGCGTTACCACTTAATATATTTTCTGATGTGCCTTTGAAATTTTGATAGGTGTACCCTAATTCATAATTGTTTTGACGTGGTATTTTAGTAATCACATTTACAGTTCCTCCAATTGCACTTGATCCGTACAGAGCAGATCCACCACCGCGAACAACTTCTATTCTGTCAATCATATTAGCTGGAATTTGTTCCATACCATATAAGCCTGTTAGTGGGCTAAATATTGGCCGGCCATTGATTAATATTTGAGAATACCCTCCTGCCAATCCATTCATTCGTAACTGCGTGTAGTTACAGGTTTGACAATCTGTTTCAACACGCAAACCTGTTTGAAACTTTAAACCTTCTGATAAATTACACGCTTGAACATTATCTAATGTTTGGCTATTAATCACATTTACAATTACTGCAGAATTGGTTTTCTTTTTATAGGTTCGTGTTCCGGTAACTACTACTTGCTCTAAGTTGGAAACATCTTCCGTCATTTCAAAATCTACAATTGTGCTATTATCTAAATGGATGTTTTTTTCTATAGTTGTGTATCCAACCGCTTGAACTTGTAGTACAAATTCACCATGTTTTGACTCTAAGGTGTAAGCCCCATTTTCATTACATACAGTTCCTTTTGCAGTATTTTTTATCACAACAGTTGCAAAGGGCACAGCTACCCCATTTGATGTTACCACTCCTTTTATGGTGTGTGTTGTGAGTGATTTATGTTGTGCAATACAACATAAATTTATACCACACAGTGCTAAAGCAAAAATAAAATGTTTCATCAGGAAAAATAATTTTTATGCAAATCTAAGCTTATTTTTAGATTAACCTAAAAATAAATTAAAATACATCTAAATAAATATTGTATATTTGTTTAAAAAATAAATTAATGCTTTCTAAGTCAGAAGAAAACTATTTAAAAGCAATTTTCCATTTAAGTGTCAAAACAGAAAAGGGAATTAGTACTAATGCTATAGCTCAGCAGTTAGAAACCAAAGCATCTTCGGTGACGGATATGATTAAGAAATTAGCTGAAAAAGAATTGGTTTTTTATAAAAAATATCAAGGCGTTACATTAACAGCTAGTGGTGAAAAGATAGCTGCAAACGTGATTAGAAAACACCGACTATGGGAAGTTTTACTTGTTGAGAAATTTAATTTTAATTGGGATGAAGTACATGAGGTTGCCGAGCAATTAGAACATATACATTCAGAAAAATTAATTAATGAACTTGATGCTTTTTTAGGGCATCCTAAGCATGATCCACATGGTGATCCTATTCCAGATAAGGAAGGAAATATAAATTTCTTAGAGAAAGAATTGTTGTCTGTTATTAAAATAGGAAAAAAAGCAGTTTGTGTTGGGGTGAAAGATAGCTCATCAGATTTTTTAAGGTATTTAGATAAACAAGGTATTGCTCTAGGAAAAGAAATTACAGTTTTAGAAAAAGAAACTTTTGATAACTCCATGCGTATACAGATTGACGGTAATGATTTCGTCATCTCTCAACAAATTTCTAACAATATTTACGTGAAGCAAAAAGGATGAAATATCATATGATAATACTTATGGCATTGGTTTTATTTTCTTGTAAAAAAGAGGGTCAAACTGATGTTAAGGATAGAAAACTTAAGGTAGTTGCAACAACATCACAAATTACTGACTTAATCAAAGAAATAGCTGGAAATGCTATTGTTTTGGAAGGGTTGATGGGGGCAGGAGTAGACCCGCATTTGTATAAAGCTAGTGAGGGCGATGTCACAAAATTCTATAATGCTGATGCTATTTTTTATAGTGGTTTGCATTTGGAAGGAAAGTTAGAAGACGTGTTTGAAAAAATGCGTCATCAAGGAAAATCAACTATTGCGGTATCTGATGCAATTTTAAAAACAGATTTAATTTCATCAGCAGATTTTGCATCTAGTTATGATCCACATTTTTGGTTTTCTATTCCACACTGGAAAAAAGCTGCAGAATATGTTGCCAATGAACTGTCAAGGCTAGATGTTAAAAATGCATCTGTATATGCAGAAAACGTAAGGTTGTATACAGATAAATTAACGCAATTAGAACTTAAAAATGTTGTTGAATTAGAGGGGTTGCCTATTGAAAAAAGAATACTTGTTACCGCACATGATGCCTTCGCGTATTTCGGTAAATCATACGGTTTTAAAGTGGTAAGTTTACAAGGTTTGTCAACAGCTACAGAAGCAGGAGTTCAAGACGTACAGCGCTTATCAGGTTTTATAATCAAGAATAATATAAAAGCTATTTTTATAGAAAGCTCAGTTCCGGTGAGAACCGTTGAGGCATTACAAGCAGCGGTAAACTCAAAAAACCATAAAGTTGAAATTGGTGGTACATTGTATTCGGATGCGTTAGGAAATCCGAATACAAAAGAAGGAACGTATATTGGAATGTATGATTACAATATGAAAACGATTATTAACGCACTGAAATAATGAAACAAGAAATTGCAGTTGCTATAGATGATTTAACGGTTGCGTATAATTACAAACCAGTACTTTGGGATATAGATTTGACCATTCCGAAAGGCGTGTTAATGGCAGTGGTTGGCCCTAATGGTGCAGGTAAAAGTACGTTGATAAAATCGGTTTTAGGAATTATAAAACCAATTGCTGGGTCAGTAACTATTTTCGGAAAACCGTATAAAAAACAGCGACAATTAGTTGCATATGTTCCTCAAAAAGGCAGTGTAGATTGGGATTTTCCAACTACCGCTATTGATGTAGTGCTAATGGGAACTTATGGAAGCTTAGGATGGATTAAACGCCCCGGAAAAGTAGAAAAAAAAGCCGCTCTAGAAGCGTTAGAAAAAGTAGGAATGCTCCCTTTTAAAAGCAGACAAATAAGCCAACTCTCAGGCGGACAACAACAACGTATATTTTTAGCAAGAGCATTAGTGCAAAACGCAGAAATTTATTTTATGGATGAGCCTTTTCAAGGTGTAGATGCTACAACAGAAAAAGCAATTATAAATATTTTAAAATTATTACGTAAAGCAGGTAAGACAGTAATTGTTGTGCATCATGATTTGCAAACTGTCCCTGAATATTTTGATTGGGTAACGTTTTTAAATGTTAAAAAAATAGCCACAGGCCCGGTGAAAGACATCTTTAATAATGATAATCTGATAAAAACTTATGGAATTAATTATCAAGTTAGTATTCAAGAATAATTAAGTTAAGAGTAATCGATTTTATAGTCTACATAGAACAATTATTTTCAGATTATACTCTGAGAACAATCACATTAGGAACAGCTGTGCTTGGCGCTGTTTGTGGTATGTTAGGAAGTTTTGCAGTGCTAAGAAAACAAAGTCTTTTAGGTGATGCAATTTCTCATGCTGCCTTACCTGGTATTGCAATTGCTTTTTTAATTACAGGAGCAAAAGATAGTAATACCTTATTACTAGGTGCTTTAGTGAGTGGTTTATTAGGTGCATTTTGGATTAAATCGATAATAACAAAAACGCATTTAAAATCAGATACAGCATTGGGTTTGATATTATCGTTGTTTTTTGGTTTTGGGATGTTGCTGCTTACATTTATTCAAAAACAACCAAACGCAAATCAAGCGGGCTTAGATAAATATTTATTTGGGCAAGCGGCAACTTTATTAGAGAAGGATGTTTGGTTTATGGTTGTTGTCACGAGCATTTGTACCGTGGTATTGTTACTATTTTGGAAAGAATTTAAGTTGTTATTATTTGATGCAGATTATACCAAAACGTTAGGGTTTAACACGAAACTTATAGAAGGGTTAATTACATCTTTTATTGTAGTAGCTATTATTCTAGGCTTGCAAACAGTAGGTGTAGTGTTAATGAGTGCCATGTTGTTAGCTCCTGCAGCTGCAGCAAGACAATGGACTAATAGCCTGTCTGTTATGGTTGTATTGGCTGCTGTATTTGGAGCGTTTTCTGGTGTGGTTGGTACAGGAATAAGTGCTAGCTATCCAAACTTGTCAACTGGTCCCGTGATAGTTTTAGTAGCTTCAGTAGTTGTGTTAATTTCTTTTATTTTTTCACCAGGAAGAGGTTTATTGTTTAAAGAAATCAGGTTTAGGAAAAATAGGAATGATTTGAAGCTGCATAAAACCTTGTCTTTTATGTATGATATTGCAAAAACACATGATGATATCAGTCACCCTCACACGATAAAAATATTAAATAACTTTCAAGGTTACACTAAAAAATCTCTTCTCAAGCTAGAAAAAGAACGTTTGATAGTTGTAGAAGGCGCTAATTGGTCTTTAACTGAAGAAGGGTTTCATAAAGCAGAAAATTTGTATAATCAACACTTGACTACAGATGACTAGCGCGCAGATAGAAATTCAAGTAATAGCCAGCTTAGTAGCAGTTGCTTGTGCAATACCAGGGGTGTTTTTGGTGCTTAGGAAAATGGCTTTGATTAGTGATGCTATCAGTCATGCTATTTTACCAGGTATAGTTGTTGGTTTTTTTTTAACTCAAGATCTATCCTCACCACTATTAATTGTTTTTGCAGCATTTACGGGAATATTGACAGTTTTCTTGGTAGAGTTTATTCAGAAAACAGGTCTTGTAAAAGAAGACACTGCAATTGGACTTATTTTCCCTGCGCTATTCAGTATAGGAGTTATCCTTATAGCTCAAAATGCTAATGATGTACATTTAGATATTGATGCAGTTTTATTAGGTGAATTAGCCTTTGCTCCTTTTGATAGGTTTGAGTTGTACGAAATGGATTTAGGCCCAAAATCACTTTGGGTTATTGGGGTAATACTGTTAATTACATTAAGCTTGTTAGTTGCTTTTTTTAAAGAATTAAAGATCAGTACGTTTGATGCAAGTTTAGCTTCGGCTCTAGGATTTTCTCCAGTTGTATTGCACTATGGGTTAATGACGGTAGCGTCTGTGACTACGGTAGGTGCTTTTGATGCGGTTGGGGCAATACTTGTTGTGGCATTAACAATAGCGCCTGCAGCCACAGCATATTTGTTGACGAAGGATTTAAAATTAATGTTAGTATACGCAGTTTTCTTTGGAGTGTTTTCGGCTATTACCGGTTATTGGTTAGCGCATTTCCTTGATGTGTCTATTGCGGGGTCAATAGCTAGTATTTTAGGACTTGTTTTTTTACTTGTTTTTCTTTTTGCTCCATCTACCGGAATGCTTTCGGTAATGTATAAGCAACAGCGCCAGAAAACTGAAGTGCTTTTATTAACGTTTTTATTGCACTTGAAAAATCATAAGGATAAAAAAGAGCGACATGTAAACCATTTAGGAGAGCATATTAACTGGAAAAAATCTCAAGCAAAATCTGTTTTAGAATTGGCGTTAAAAAATAATATGATTGACATTGCAGATGAAATTGTATCATTAACAGAAAAAGGGCATGTCTTTACTGAAAAAGCAATTAATTATATTACAGACCAAAGCTTAGATGCTATTGAAGAGATGAAAAAAGAGTTCTTTTTGTTTAGAGGGTAGAAGGCGTTATTTAATAAGTATTAAAAATATAATCTATATAATTAGTTATTTTTTTGGTCAATACATTTTTTTTTATACTTTTACAGCCTATGAAAAATAGAAACAGCATGAAATACCGCACATTATTATTACTAGTGATACTATTACTAGCATGTCCTTTGGTTTTTTCTCAGCAGCCACCAGCACCTCAACAGCCACCACCACAGTTGCCAGTTGATGGAGGGGTAGTTGCTTTAGTATTAGCCGGTTTGTTTTATGGTATTAAAAAGTCTTTAAAAAAGAAATAGTTAGTTTCTATTGTGTAGCCGTGCTACATATTTCCCTATAACATCAAACTCTAAGTTCACACTATCATTAATTTTCATGCTTTTGAAAATTGTATGTTCAAAAGTGTAAGGTATAATAGCTACGCTAAACTCATTGTGTTTTGAGTTCACCACAGTTAAACTTGTGCCATTAATTGTAATCGATCCTTTTTCTATTGTAACATTTCCTTTGTTGGTATCATATTGAAAGGTAAATATCCAGCTACCATTTTCTTCTTTTATAGAAATGCATGTTCCGGTTTGATCAACATGACCTTGTACAATATGTCCGTCTAAACGATCACCGAGTTTCATTCCTCGTTCAAGATTTACAAAAGTATTGACAGCTAGGTTATTTAAATTTGTTTTGATTAGGGTTTCTTGAATAGCGGTAACAGTATATTCATCGTTATTAATAGCAACAACAGTTAAACACACGCCGTTATGAGCTACACTTTGGTCTATTTTTAACTCTTGAGTAAAATCACTTTGTATCGTAAAGTGAATATTTGTCCCTTCTTTTGCAATATTGACAACCTTTCCAAGCGTTTCTATAATTCCTGTAAACATTTTTAATAATTAATTGGTTACTTTTGTGATTCAAAATTACAATAAAATTACTTTTAGCTTGCTATTGTAGTATATAAATGTAGAGATTCATCATAAGAATATGGATAAAAAAATAATTGTAGGAATATCAATAGGAGACTTGAATGGCATAGGAGCAGAAATTATATTAAAAACATTTGCTGATCCTAGAATGTTTGATTTTTGTACGCCAGTAGTATTTGCATCTCAAAAGGCAATTCAGTTTTTGAAGAAACATTTAAGTTTAACAACTCAAACACAAAAAATTGAGTCGTTAGACAAGTTGGTGGATAAAAAACTAAATGTTATTAATGTTTGGAATGATCCGTTTAATTTTAATTTTGGTAAAGAAACTAAAAAAGCGGGTGAGTATGCAATTGCCTCCTTAAAGTCGGCTACAGAAGCTTTGAAAAATAAAAAAATAGATGCTTTATTAACTGCGCCAATTAACAAAGCGAATATTCAATCGGAAGACTTTACGTTTCCTGGACACACAGATTTTCTAGCTGAAAAACTTGACGGAAATGCTTTGATGTTTATGGTGTCAGATGAATTGAAAATTGGTTTGCTAACAGACCATGTTGCTGTAAAGGATGTTGCTGGTGAAATTACACCAGAACTTATTAAGGAAAAAATCACGACTATAAATGAGTCTTTAAAAAAAGACTTCAAAATAAATAAGCCAAAAATTGCAGTTTTAGGCATCAATCCTCATTCTGGAGATAATGGTGTCATAGGAAAAGAAGATGACGAGGTGTTAAAACCTGCAATTGATGCATTGTATAATAATAAGGTAATGGTTTTTGGCCCATATGCAGCAGATAGTTTTTTTGGTTCTAATAATTATAAAAAATTTGATGCAGTTATTGCTTCATATCATGATCAAGGCTTAATACCATTTAAAACATTAACTTTTGGTAATGGTGTAAACTATACAGCCGGATTGTCCGAAGTAAGAACCTCTCCGGATCATGGCACCGCATATGAAATAGCAGGAAAAAACATTGCTGACGCCAGTTCATTTACAGAAGCGCTATTTTATGCAATTGCAATAGTAAAAAATAGAAAAGAGTATGCTGATTTAACACATGATGTATTAAAGAAGCGAAAAAAGATATAAACAAAAAAATGTTGATATCTAGCGCGGATGTAAAATATTATTTCCTATCTTTGCGCGCTCGAAATCATTGTTTTTCAAAAAAGTGAGTTATGAAAGAGTTTATAATCCCTTTTGTTGGATTAAAGGAAGGAAAACATCATTTTAGTTTTGAGATAACAAAAACGTTCTTTGATTATTTTGGTTATGATGAGTTTAATGACGTGGCAATAACAGTTGCAATGTTGTTAAATAAAAAGTCAACAATGATGGAGCTTGAGTTTAAAGCTCAGGGTACCATTAATGTAAATTGCGATTTGACAAACGAACCGTTTAATCAGCCAGTTGAAGCTGAATTAAATTTGATTGTAAAGTTTGGAGAAGAGTTCAATGATGAAAATGAAGAAATTTTAATACTCCCGCATGGTGAGTATGAGGTTGATGTGAAACAGTATATTTATGAAATGATTGCGTTAGCTAAACCTTCAAAACTAATTCATCCAGGCATTGAAGACGGCACGTTAGATACCGAAATATTATCAAAAATTGATGAATATAAAATAATAAAGAATACCGAGGAAATAAAAGACGATATTGACCCTCGTTGGAATAAATTAAAGAATCTATTAACAGACAAATAAGAAGAAAATGGCACATCCTAAGAGAAAAATCTCAAAAACTAGAAGAGATAAAAGAAGAACTCATTATAAGGCAACTGTACCTCAAATTGCTACTTGTCCAACAACAGGTGAAGCACACTTATACCATAGAGCTCACTGGTTCGAAGGGAAGTTATATCACAGAGGTCAGGTTTTAATTGACAATTCTGTTGAAGAAGAAGTAGAAGACTAAATAATATAGAGAATCCTATATAAGATTAACTCTCACGAAAGTGAGAGTTTTTTTTGTTTTTATAAAATTCAAAAAACTTGCATATCTCTCAGAAAGAGGTTACTTTGCATTACTTTTTGAACAAAAAAGAGCAAAAAGCATTGTTTTCGAGCTCTTTTTTTAACGAAAACTATAAAATGAATAAAATAACTGCAGCAATAACAGCAGTCGGAGGATACGTTCCTGACTATGTTTTAACCAATGAAATTTTAGAAACATTGGTTGATACAAATGATGAATGGATAACAACACGAACTGGTATTAAAGAACGTAGACTACTTAAAAAAGAAGAGGGTGAAGGAACATCTTACCTTGCTATTAAAGCAGCCCAAAACTTAATTGATAAAGCAAACCTCGACCCTAAAGAAATTGATGCTGTAATTCTAGCTACAGCTACCCCAGATATGCCAGTTGCTTCAACAGGAGTTTATGTTGCTTCAAAAATTGGCGCAACAAATGCTTTTGCCTATGACTTATGCGCGGCATGTTCAAGTTTTTTATATGGTATTGCTACGGCAGCAACATATATAGAATCTGGACGCTATAAAAAAGTATTATTGATTGGGGCTGATATGATGTCTTCTATTATTGATTATGAAGATAGAGCAACATCAATCATTTTTGGTGATGGTGCTGGAGCAGTCTTATTTGAACCAAATGAAGAAGGTTTAGGGTACATAGATCAGTATTTAAGAAGTGATGGAATAGGAAGAGATTTTTTAAAGATTGATGCCGGAGGGTCATTGTTACCACCATCAGAAGATACGGTAAAAAACAGACAACATTTTGTACAACAAGAAGGAAGAACTGTATTTAAATATGCGGTATCTAACATGGCAGATGTAAGTGAAAAAATCATGAAACGTAATAATTTAACTCATGATGACGTTAATTGGTTAGTAGCACACCAAGCTAACAAACGTATTATAGATGCTACATCAAACAGAATGGGCTTAGAAGATGATAAAGTGTTAATGAATATTCAGCGTTATGGAAACACAACATCTGCTACACTACCATTACTGTTAAGTGATTTTGAAAGCCAATTAAAAAAAGGAGATAATATTGTATTTGCAGCATTTGGAGGCGGATTCACTTGGGGATCTATATACTTAAAATGGGCGTACAACACAAAAAACAACAACAAATAAAACCAACTCATGATGGATTTAAAAGAAATTCAAAATTTAATAAAATTCGTAGCTAAATCAGGAGCAAGCGAAGTAAAATTAGAAATGGAAGATGTGAAAATCACTATTAAAACAGGTGGTGATGAAGCAACAACTATTGTACAACAAATGCCAATGGCTTCAGCGCCAATGATGCAAGCTGCTCCAGCACCAGTTGCTGCTGCACCAGTTGCTACAGAAGTTGCAGCGCCTTCAGCTGCTGCTCCAGCATCTGATGATTCAAAATACATTACTGTAAAGTCACCAATTATTGGAACAATGTACAGAAAGCCATCTCCAGACAAACCTATGTTTGTTGAAGTAGGTCAAACTATCGCAGAAGGTGATGTGTTATGTATCATTGAAGCAATGAAATTATTTAACGAAATTGAATCTGAAGTATCAGGTAAAATCGTTAAAATTTTAGTTGATGATGCATCTCCAGTAGAATTTGATCAACCATTATTTTTAGTTGATCCGTCATAATGTAAAATCAGAGTCTCATTTTAAATTATCAAAGTGAGACTTTTTAACATCTTAGGTTATGTTTAAAAAAATATTAATCGCCAATAGAGGTGAAATCGCTTTGCGTGTTATCAGAACATGTAAAGAGATGGGTATAAAAACTGTTGCGGTATACTCTACAGCTGATGCTGAAAGTTTACACGTAAAGTTTGCTGACGAAGCTGTTTGTATTGGTCCCGCGCCAAGTAGTGAGTCGTATTTAAAAATGTCAAACATTATTGCTGCTGCAGAAATTACAAATGCAGATGCTATTCATCCAGGGTACGGATTCTTATCTGAAAACGCTAAGTTTTCAAGAATTTGTGATGAGCACGATATTAAATTTATTGGTGCTTCTGGTGATATGATTGACAGAATGGGTGATAAAGCAAATGCAAAATCGACCATGATAGAAGCTGGTGTACCTTGTGTACCAGGAAGTGAAGGTGTTATTACATCTTTTGAAGATTGTGAAAAAATAGCCGTTGAAACAGGATACCCTGTAATGCTAAAAGCTTCTGCAGGTGGTGGAGGTAAAGGTATGCGTGCTGTTTGGAAAGCTGAAGATTTAAGAGATGCCTGGGATTCTGCGCGTCAAGAATCTAAAGCAGCATTTGGAAATGATGATATGTACATGGAAAAACTTATTGAAGAACCAAGGCATATTGAAATTCAAATTGTTGGAGATTCTTCAGGAAAAGCATGTCATTTATCAGAACGTGATTGTTCAGTTCAACGTCGCCATCAGAAACTAACCGAAGAAACACCATCTCCGTTTATGACTGATGATTTACGTAACAGAATGGGAGAAGCTGCAGTAAAAGCCGCAGAATATATTAAATATGAAGGTGCTGGAACAGTAGAGTTTTTAGTAGACAAACATAGAAACTTCTATTTCATGGAAATGAATACACGTATTCAAGTTGAACACCCTATTACAGAGCAGGTTGTTGATCATGATTTAATACGTGAACAAATTATGGTAGCTGCAGGAATTCCAATTTCTGGAAAACATTACTTGCCACAATTACATTCAATTGAATGTAGAATTAATGCAGAAGATCCATACCATGATTTCAGACCGTCACCAGGTAAAATTACAACCTTACATGCGCCAGGTGGTCATGGTGTACGTTTGGA
This sequence comes from Flavobacteriaceae bacterium, assembly GCA_049614485.1. GTDB lineage: Bacteria > Bacteroidota > Bacteroidia > Flavobacteriales > Flavobacteriaceae. The sequence continues at coordinate 11,582 of JBMZDR010000005.1, read as the reverse complement.
TACGCATGTGTATGCTGGATATATGATTCCTCCAAATTATGATTCTATGATTGCGAAACTAATTACTACGGCGCAATCAAGAGAAGAAGCTATTAATAAAATGAAGCGAGCTTTAGATGAGTTTGTTATTGAAGGTGTGAAAACTACAATTCCTTTCCACAGGCAATTAATGGACCATCCAGATTATATTTCCGGAAATTACACTACCAAATTTATGGAAGATTTTGTAATGGAAAAGAAAACAAGTACAATATAAGTACTCATTATTATATATTAAAAAGCTCCTTATTAAGGAGCTTTTTTTATTTTTGAAACTATGAATCTAAGTTACTGGGAAAAAGAAGAGTGGTTTTCTAATGTTGATTTCACAATTGTTGGAAGTGGTATTGTGGGCTTAACTACGGCATTGAATTTACGTAACAACCATCCAAAAGCTAAAATATTAGTTTTAGAGCGTGGTTTGTTGCCTCAAGGGGCAAGTACAAAAAATGCTGGTTTCGCCTGTTTTGGGAGCATTTCAGAGGTGCTGTCTGATTTAAAGTCACATTCTGAAGACGAAGTTCTGCAGTTGGTAGAAAAGCGCTGGAAGGGCTTAGAATTACTTCGCAGTACATTAGGTGATCAAACTATAGATTTTCAGCAACATGGAAGCTATGAATTGTTTTCAAATTCAAATAACTTGTTTGAAGATTGTAAAGACCAATTAGAATATACAAATAAGTTATTATTCCCAATATTCAAGAATGATGTATTTAGTTTGATGGCTAACAAATTTAACTTTAAGGGCATTAAAGAAAACTATGTGTTCAATCAGTTTGAAGGACAAATTGATACGGGTAAAATGATGGCCGCTTTACTTCAATTTGCACAGTCAAAACACATCAAAATACTTAATAATGCAACGGTGACGTCTTTTTCAGAACGCTCAAATTCTGTTGAAGTTGTTTTTGATTCTGACTTTAGTTTTAAAACAGGAAAGTTGCTTATTGCTACCAATGGTTTTGCAAAACAATTATTAGAAGAAGATGTTGTGCCCGCACGCGCTCAAGTGTTAATTACAAAGCCAATAGAGGATTTACACATTAAAGGCACCTTTCATTTTGATGAGGGGTATTATTATTTCAGGAATATCAATAATCGTGTGCTCTTTGGTGGTGGAAGAAATTTAGATATTAAAGGTGAAGAAACCACAGTTATGGAAACCTCAAGTATAATTCAAAATAGCTTAGAGTTACATTTAAAGGAAACAATTTTACCAAACACAGCTTTTGAAATAGACCATAGGTGGACAGGTGTTATGGGGGTTGGAAATCAGAAAAAAGCCATCGTAAAACAACTCTCCGCACATGTGTATTGTGGTGTGCGTTTAGGAGGTATGGGTGTTGCAATTGGAAGTTTGATAGGTAGTGAACTAGCTGATTTGGTATGATGACTATAAAAGAACAATTACATCATGAGTGTCAGCGGTTTTTAGATGATCGGCTTGCTACCGTAATTAGTAGGATTGATAACATTCAAGAATCATTACAATCAGAAACTAAAAGTTCCGCTGGTGATAAGCATGAAACAGGAAGAGCTATGTTGCAGTTGGAAAGGGAAAAGGCGGGCAATCAGCTGAAAGCAATTGAGCAACAACAACAAAAATTAACTAGGGTTCCTGTTACAGCTACTACAGATGTAGTTAAGTTAGGAAGTATTGTAAAAACGGACAAGAGAAATTTTTACCTAGCGATTAGTGTTGGTGAGTTAAAGTTAGAAGACGAACTATTTTACGGTATTGCAACAATTAGCCCTATTGGAAAACAACTTATAGGTAAAAGCGTTGGTGAGGTAGCTGTTTTTAATAGCATAACATATGCTATTAAAGAAGTTCTATAATTCTATTTAAGAAAACAGTTATAGAACTTCTTTACTTGAATTTATAAAGTATAAGTTTTAAAAGTTTACAAAAGTAATAATGTTAAACTGGTCTCTGCCGCTATTTTCAAAAAATTGATTCATATAGCCTGCTTCTATTTTGATACTTTTATTAACCTTAAAGCCAATTCCTCCAAAAAGTCGATTTCGGTCAAAAACAGCTGATTTTGTATTCAAAAATATTTCATTGTAAGCTGAAACATAATAATTGTGTTTTTCCTTTTTGGTAAGCGGTATGTTAAGTCCTAAAAAATAACGAAAGCGCATTTTAAAATCGTCTTCAATAAAGCGTTGTTCAAAACGGTAACGATGGCTTAGGTTGATTTTTCCTATTTGTTGTTTTGAAGTAAACTGTTGAAAAACTCTATGTTCATTTACACTGTTTTTTTTATCAGTAGTATCAAAGTAGTTTTCAGATAAGATATAGCCATAGCCTAACAATACGTTATTTTTCTTTTCATTAAAGGTGTATCCTAGTCCTGTACGGAGTAACAATTGTTCTAAATCACCTATGGCATTATAGTTTCGGTACTGTACTTCATGATGAAGGTTCCATTTGTTATTGATTTTTTTATTACCAATATAGATTAACCAGTTTCCAAAATTACTGTCTTGGCTGTACGCAAAAACTGGCAGCAGTAATGCAAAGATTAAGGCTGCCAGTTTAGTATTTTTAAATTGTATTTTTCTCATTAACAAATATAATTACTCATTAAAAGTTACCACTCCTGTGTGTATGTCATACATAGCGCCAACAATTTTAATTTCACCGTTTCTTTGCATTTCAGCAAGAACATCGCTTTCTTTTAAAATTCGGTCAATAGTTAAGCTCACATTTTTGGTAGCAACATCGTTTACAAAATCAATGTTAGATGAGTTTCTTAAGTTTGCTTCAATAGGGGTTTTAACAGCGTTTACTGCTGGCTTTATATTGTCAAGCATGCTGGTTAGGTTCCCTAATTTAGCATCGTCACAAGCTCCTTTTACTGCACCACAGCTGGTGTGTCCTAGGACTAAGATTACTTTAGTTCCGGCTAATTTACAAGCAAACTCCATGCTACCTAAAATATCAGTATTCACAAAGTTACCCGCAACTCTTGCACTAAAAATATCACCAATACCTTGATCGAAAATTAATTCAGAAGATACTCTAGAGTCAATACAACTTAAAATAGTGGCAAAAGGATATTGTCCTTTACTGGTGTCACTAACTTGTTCAAGTAAATTTCTGTCTGCTTTTAAATTTTCTTGAAAACGTAGATTTCCTTCTTTTAAAAGTTGCACCGCATTATCAGGTGTAATTGCTGCTTGTGTTTCTTTAGTATGTGCTTTCATAATAGTGTTTGTTTATGTTGTTAAAGTTACTCTTTTTTATGCTGTTGCAGGTCTTAGTTTGAAAAACTGTAAGTAGCTAGGCGGGTTTTCAATTGTACCGCGTTCAGATATTAATTTGATGTTAATATTGCGTTCTTTGGCTTTAAAGGCAAAGTCCTCTAAAATTTCAATAATATCGTTATCTAGGTATCTTGTTTTTCTAACATCTAGTTCCAAATAAGTGTTTTCAGATAAGTTTTCTAGCTCTTTTAGAATGGCACCTTTGTTGAAAAAAGTAACTTCTTCTGCTAGGGTCATTTTTATTTTGTGCTGCCCATTACTTTTATCTTCAATGTGTAAAAAGTGTGAGTTTTGGTAGCTTTTAATTAAAATAACTACAATTCCTACTGCTAAACCTAAACCGATACCGTATAATAAATCGATAAAGACAATACCTAATACCGTTACTGTAAATGGTATAAATTGCTTCCATCCTAAGTTAAACATTTTTACAAAAAGTGCAGGCTTTGCCAATTTGTAACCTACAATTAGTAAGATTGCTGCTAGTACAGAAAGCGGAATCATGTTTAATAATTTAGGAATAATAATTACTGAAATTAGAAGTAGAAAACCGTGTATTATTGCAGATAACTTTGTTTTTCCTCCAGACTGTATGTTTGCTGAACTACGTACAATTACTTGTGTGATAGGTAACCCTCCAATTAAACCAGATATAATGTTACCTGTACCTTGTGCTAGTAACTCGCGGTTTGTTGGGGTTACGTTTTTTTCAGGGTCAATCTTATCTGTAGCCTCTACACAAAGTAAGGTTTCTAAACTTGCTACTAAAGCAATGGTAAAGGCAACCACCCAAACTTCAGAATTGGTAATGGCACTAAAATTAGGGAAGCTAAATTGTCCTATGAACGAACTAAAATCATCAGGAACAGGTACACTAACTAAATGAGATTGTGCAATAGCTAGAGTGCTGTTTGTTTGAGTAAGACTGAAAAATAATATTCCTAGAGCTACTGCTACAAGAGGCCCTTGAATAATTTGAAATACTTTTGATTTTTTTGTAAGCACTTTATCCCATAATAATAAAATTGCTAATCCTATCATTCCAATTAAAGCAGAACCAGGCTGGATGTATTTAAAAGTGTTTAAAATACTTGAAAACGTATTTTCGCCGTCTGTTTGCATAAATGAAAAATCACCCTCAGGGTCTGCATCATAACCAAAAAAGTGTGGTATTTGCTTTAAAATTATTATAATACCAATACCAGTAAGCATCCCTTTAATTACAGATGAAGGGAAATAGTATCCAATAATTCCTGCTTTCAGGAGTCCAAAAACGAGTTGTATAATACCTCCTAGTACTACTGCAACTAAAAAGTTTTCATACCCGCCTAAAGTTCCTATGGCTGTTAGTACAATTGCTGCTAAACCAGCTGCAGGACCACTAACTCCAATATTTGAGCCACTTAAGCCACCTACAATAACACCACCAATAATTCCAGCAATTAAACCTGAAAAAAGTGGTGCGCCACTAGCTAATGCAATTCCTAAACACAGGGGTAATGCTACAAAGAATACGACAATACTAGCTGGTAAGTCGTTTTTTAAATTTGAGAAAATTGATGTTTTCATATAATTTTTAGTTTTCTAAAAAGTTTAAAATTTTGACAAATATAGTAAACACCTTTTAAAAAGATAGTAATACTATCATAAAAAAATGTTAAGCTATTTTTTTTGATGTGTTTTGTAAAAAAATGTATAGATTTACTGCATTAATCTGTATTTTTGTCAATCAGAACGTATAGTAACATTATGGGCATAGAAATTAAAATTTCTTTAAATGAAGGTTTGTATCTTAAGGAACCTCAAGATTCTAAGTTAGGGAGAAAGATTATTCAACATAGTATACTGTTGATTGAAGAATTTGGTTTCGAGTCGTTTACGTTTAAAAAATTGGCTCATAAAATTAACTCTACGGAAGCTTCTATATATCGATACTTTGAAAACAAACATCTATTACTTTTGTTTTTAGTGAGTTGGTATTGGGAATGGGTAAGCTATCTGATTACTATTAATACTATGAATGTGCAAGACTCTAAGCAAAAAATAAAAATTATTGTGCATTCACTTGTTTTTGCTTCACGTGAAAACCCAAGTGTCGCTTATGTAAATGAAAGTAAATTACATAATATAGTTATTTCTGAAGGGATGAAAGCGTATCATACTAAAGCTGTTGATCAAGAAAACTCTAAAGGGTTTTTTAGTAGCTATAAGAAGTTAGCTACTATGGTTTCAAAAGTTATAACTGAGGTAGCCCCTAATTTTAAATACCCTTATGCTTTGGCTTCAAGCTTATTTGAAATGTCAAATGATCATGTGTATTTTGCCAAACATTTACCAACCTTAACAGATGTTTCTATTAAAGAAAATGATGTAGATGAAGTAGAAAACATGCTTAATTATTTTGTAGAAAAGTTATTAGCATAAGTTTTAACACTATATTTTCACGGTAATTTATAAAAAAAAGGCCTTACTGATATGTAAGACCTTGAATAAAGAGGTAAGTATGATTCTAGTATTTAGTTATTTTTAGTTAAGAGAATAATAAGCCAAAGGTTTTACTCTTAAATTATAATTTGAAGCCATTACTTCACCATAGGCTCCTACAGATCTTATGACTAACAAATCACCTCTAGTTGTTTCAGGTAATGAAACTTGTTTGTCAAACGTATCAGTTGTTTCACAAATAGGACCAACAACCTCGTACATTTTATGAGGCTTTGTAGATGATAGATTCTGAATTTTATGAACACTATTATATAAAGCTGGGCGCATTAATTCTGTCATTCCAGCATCTACAATTACAAATTGTTTTGAATCGTTACCTTTTGTAAATAGCGTTTTAGTAATTAAACTACCACATTGTCCAACAATGGAACGGCCCAATTCAAAATGAACACTAATGTTTTTAGGCAGTTCTAGGTTGGCGCTAAAAATAGAGAAGAAATTTTCAAAATCTGGGATCATTTCAGAGTCCGGATCAGTGTAATTTATTCCGAGTCCACCACCTAAATTTACGAGCTCTAAAGCAACACCTTTTAATAGCACCGACTTTACTATAGAGTTTACTTTTTTACACAGCAACATATAAGGTGTTTTAGATCTTATTTGTGAGCCTATATGAAAATGTATGCCGTTCAAATTTACATGTGGTAAATTGTTGCAAATATCAATAGCTGAATCTAGTGTTTCTACACTAATTCCAAATTTATTTAATTGTGTACCAGTTGTTATATTCGGATGTGTACCAGCATCTAAATCAGGATTTATTCTGATAGATATATTAACGGTTTTGTTTTGAAGTTGCGCCAACTCATTTATAACTTGTATTTCTTGTATAGATTCACAATTAATAGATAAGATATCATGCTTAATAGCTAAGTTTATTTCCTCGTCTGTTTTTCCTACACCTGCAAATGCAATTTTTGAAGCTTCAAAACCTTCATTTAGGGCAAGAATTAATTCATTACCACTCACACAGTCAATACCAATGTTATGTTTTTTAATTAAATTTAAAATAGGGGTGTTAGAGTTTGCTTTCATTGCATAATGCACATGATAATTTTTACTAACACTTGCCTTATTTAAGGCTTTTAATGTATTAACAAGAACGTTTGTGTCATAATAATAATACGGTGTGTTTGCGTCATTGATGGTTTGTAACAAAGGTGCGTTAAACATTTTTATAGTTTTTTAAATTAAATACTTGTTCATTAATATTCTGTAGTGCTAAATTTTGATATGCTTCATCTATGACTATAGAAATACTGTTATTGCTAGCGCCATAGCTTATCATTTTAATTGGTATTGTTTTAAATGGTTTAAGTATAGTACCACTGTTTCCGTTCTTGTTACAAGATAGATTACCAACAAGAGTGATGATGCTTTTTTGCGTGGATACTGATACATTACCAAATGCCGACAAATTACTTACACAGGTGTTGGTATTTTCATTAGCTAGAATAGCAACTGCAATTGTGGCTTCAGTAACAGATATTAAATTAATTTGTTGTTGCTTTAAAGTATTAAACACCTGACATATAAACTCGTGTTCATTAAACTGTCGTGATGATGTTATTGTTAAAATTGTAATGTTTTCTTTTACAGCGGCCGCTTTTACAATAGTAGTTTTGTCCGTTTTCCAAGAAATGGTTGTGCCTTTATCTTTTTTATTAAAGGTGTTTTTTACTAAGACCTTTACGTCAGCTTTTTTTGCCGGAATTAAACATTTAGGGTGCAATATTTTTGCTCCAAAAAAGGCCATTTCTGTTGCCTCGTCATATGAAATTTCATTTAGTGTGAATGTTTTGTCTACTTTTCTAGGATCAGTATTTAATACGCCATTTGTGTCTGACCAAATTTCAACAAACCTAGCGTTTAAAGCACTTCCAATTAATGTAGCAGAATAATCACTTCCACCTCTTCCAAGAACGCTAGTTTTACCATTAACGTCACTACAAACAAACCCTTGAGTTATGTATACTTTTGATTGAGATCTGTTGTTTAATAATGTAGCACAGCTTTGAGCTATATATTCCGTATCAACGTCTTTTTCTTCATTAAGTCTAATGAGTTTTTCAGCATCAATTAACTCGGCATTAATATTAAGTTCCTGACAGTACTGTTGAATGATAAATGTGGTTAATTTTTCTCCAACAGATAATAGTTTGGTATGACTAAGGGTTCTTTTTCTCTCTTGTTTTATTAACTCTTCAATTGTGCTCTCTACCAATGCTTTTGATATTAATAGTGATGAATTGCTCGAAATTAACGCCTCAATTAGCGTAAAAAACACTTGTTTAATTAAGTAACATTCGGCATCAATTACACTCTTTTCTTGATAGTTTTTCCATACATTTTCTAATGAATCTGTAACTCCAGCCATTGCTGAGAATACAACAACTCTAGCTTCCTTTTTTTCTTGAATAATAGTTACAACTTCAGCAATGTTTTTTGCATTTGCTACAGATGAACCTCCAAACTTCATTACAACCATAATAATCTATTTATAGGTGTTTATTTTTTTTGGCAAACATCTGAATCAAAAATAGTCTGTGAAAATTTATACTTAAAATTTACACAAAACACACATTTTGTTATATATTCAACATTTCAACATAATGATATGAAGAAAATTTCAGATGCAGTACGGGAAATTGTAAGCACTAAACCATTTATAGAGTCAGCTTTAGACGCTGGAATAGTTAATTATTCAGCGCTTTCTGAGTATATAAAAAAAGATGTTGAAGCCATTTTATATAAAGAGGTGAAAACAGGTGCTATTCAAATGAGTTTAAGGCGCATGCAGTTAATTACTGATAAAATAGAATCAAATAAACTAAAAACATTGCTTAAAAACATGGGTGATGTAACGGTAAGAACTAACCTAATAGATTTTACATATAAAAACTCGCATACATTAGCAGATTGTCAACAAAAGTTATTAGAAAAGGAAAAGCGAAACAATGAATTTTTTTACACGTTTGCGCAAGGTATTGATGAATCAACAATAATCTTAAGTCAGTTAGAAGAGGCTGTATTTCTGGATGTTTTTAAAAATGAAACGCTGATATCAAGAAATCAGGATTTAGCCTCAATAACAATAAAGTTACCACCTGATAATGCGAAGATTTCAGGCTTATATTTTCATTTTTTTAAGTTGCTTGCTTGGGATAAGGTAAACATATGTGAGGTTATTTCAACTACAAATGAATTTACTATTGTTGTAGAAAGTAAAGATGTTAAAAAAGCGTTTAGTGTTTTAATGAGTTTAAAAATTAATAGTTTGGTTTAAATTACAGCCTATTATACGTGAAGCTATAAAGAACACCTCCGTAGGCCTATGTTTAAATAAACAAAGACCTTACATTGCTGTAAAGTCTTTGTTTGAAGGTGGTTCCACTTGGGTTCGAACCAAGGACCCTCTAATTATAAGTCCGTATCGGAGGTTTTTCTTGTTTTTTCATTTCTTTCCAATAGTACGCAATTACGATCCTATTAATATCTAAAATTTATTGAAAACATTATATATCTTCCCAATAGATTAAATGTTTCTGATCTATTAGAAAAATCATCTATTTGATAAGAATAAGCTGTTTTAATTAACAGTATAGTGTAGGTTGGTAATGTTAGGTGCAAAGTTTATTAACTAATAAAAGTTATTTTTTTTGGGTAACAAAAATGAAATATTAGGAACATATAAATGTATGAGGTGACATTTGGGTAAATGTTTTCGTATAAAAAATATTGATTTCTAATTCAATATTTAGATTAAAAGGCAGGAATAATCGGGTTTCCTGCCTTTTTTGTACTATATCTTATTAAATTAATACATATACTAGATTTTAAATTAATTTTTGGGTAACATTTTGTTAAAAAAAGGAACATTACAATGTAAACCCTAAAATTAAAGTGAAATGAAAAAAGTGTTTTTTATAATTTTTATCGCAATATTAAGTGCAAATTTAAATGCTCAAGTGGGAATAGGTACTACTTCTCCAGAAGGAGCTTTAGATGTAAATTCTTCATTAGGTGGATTCATCCCTCCACGGGTTGCATTAACATCAAGTATTGTTGAAGCACCTGTGCTTAATCCTCAAGGAGGGAGTATAGTTGCAGGTACTGTTGTGTGGAATACGGCTACTGCTGGAGTATCTCCAAATAATATTATCCCTGGGCTTCATTATTGGAATGGCATAAGGTGGATTGCATTAGCAGGTTCTCCAGGAGGGCTAGATTGGTCTTTGTCAGGAAATAGTGGTACTACAGCAGGTACTAATTTCCTTGGAACTACGGATGTTCAGGATTTAAGAATTCATTCAAATAACCTTGAAAGGTTAAGAGTTAGAAGTGATGGAACAATTGGTGTTAATTCTATAGGGACAACATACTCGCAATTTACTATTGTAGGAAGTGGTACAAATGATGGTATAGCTGCTACCGCAGATGATACTGTTGCTAATGGTGTTTGGGCTAGAAATGTTAATGCTGGAGGGACTGCAGTAATTGGAGCAACTAACGGCTTAGGAGGAGTATTTCCAACCGCTGGAGCCGGAGTAGCCGGGTCGGGAGAAAATTCACCTGGGATTAGTGGTATAACTGGGAATGGCGCTCCAAACAACTCTGCTCATAACGGGAATACTGCTGGCTATTTTTCATTAGATACTGATAATAATCCAGCAACAACTAATACGAGTGCTTTTGCTTACTTGGCAGGTAAAGATGAACAAGCTATTACAGATATTGCTGCTTCATCAAGAAGAATACTCTATGGTGGTTATTTCCTTGGGGGTACTGCTTCTGGAGGGCAATCATATAGTTATGTAGGTTTAAAGTATAACCACGATAATAATATCACAGCTACAGGTGGTACTGATTATAAAATAGTAGGAAATGGAACAGTGTCTACGTTAATTCCAGATGAAAAAAACAGACCGAGGGTGATGTTTTGTCCAGAGGCTCCAGAAGTTTTATTTATGGATTATGGAACTGGAAAACTGATAAATGGAAAAGCGCATATTGAATTAGATAAAATATTAGCAAGATCACTTAAGATAGATAAAAAGCATCCTCTGAAAGTGTTTATTCAGTTAGAAGGGAATTGTAACGGAGTATTTGTATCTAATAAAACTAGTGAGGGTTTTGATGTTAATGAATTAATGAACGGAACAAGTAATGTTGATTTCTCATGGCATATTGTTGCAAATAGGGCCGATAGAAAAGATTCTGATGGTAACATCAAATCTAACTTTGAAAACTTAAGGCTGCCAATAGGTCCTTCGCCACTCAAAGATAAAAAAGTAATAAAAAAGGATATGAAGAGAGGTAAGTAAATAACCTATACCCTCATTAAAATTTATCAAAAAAGCTTAGTTGTATGACTAGGCTTTTTTTGAATACTCAAGCCTTTTTTAACCCAAGCATACAAACCAAAAAAGACCTTACATTGCTGTAAAGTCTTTGTTTGAAGGTGGTCCCACTTGGAACATAATTCCCTAAAAATCAAAAAATTATAATTTTAAATTATTGATTATCAGTTATTTATTTTTTTAGTTTTCTTAAAAGAAGAGTTGAGCAAGACATTTTGCTCAACTGATTGCTCAACTTTTTAATGATAAGATTGTATATTTGAAAATAAAGTAATGATAAATGAAAGTTTCTGCTATCCTTTGGCACACGCCGAATAAAGAAGGACTCTACCCAATAAAGATAAAGTTCTATAATAGTAACACAAGACAGAACAAATATATAGCAACAGGGTTAAATATCCCAAA
>JBMZDR010000004.1:0-124321 GCA_049614485.1 Flavobacteriaceae bacterium | reverse complement strand
CTCTATCACGTAACATGGCAAAATCAGGTAATAAACCAGTCCACCAGAATACTAATGATACCGATAAGTACGTAGAAATTGCGAATACATCCCAAAGTAATGGCGAGTTAAAGTTAACCCATAATGATCCGAATTGGTTTGGAATAGGCAATACCCAGTATCCTAACCATGGACGACCCATGTGAATTAACGGGAATAAACCGGCTTGCACAACGGCAAAAATTGTCATTGCTTCAGCAGAACGGTTAATACCCATTCTCCATTTTTGACGGAATAATAATAGTACTGCAGAAATTAATGTTCCTGCGTGACCTATACCAACCCACCAAACAAAGTTAGTAATATCCCAAGACCAACCTACAGTCTTGTTCAATCCCCATGTTCCAATTCCTGTTGATATTGTGTAAATCATACATCCAACTCCCCAAAGGAAAGCTGCTAATGATATAGAAAAAACAATCCACCATTGCTTGTTAGCGCGACCTTCAACTGGCCTAGCAACATCAACCGACACATCATGATACGATTTGTTACCAGTAACTAAAGGTGTTCTTATTGGTGCTTCGTAATGAGACCCCATAATTTATACGTGTTATTACTTAATTAATTTTTTATTTATTCGTCTTAAGAGTTTCTCACTTTTGTTTGATAAACCACATTTGGCTCTGTACCAACGTGCTCTAATAAGTGATAAGCTCTCTTGTCATTCTTCTGTTTGTAAACTTCACTATCATGGTCATTAATATCACCAAAAGTCATAGCACCAGTTTCACATGCGTTAGAACAAGCTGTTTGGAATTCACCATCTTTAATTGCTCTACCATCACGCTTAGCATCAAGGATTGTTTTCTGTGTCATTTGAATACACATAGAACATTTTTCCATAACTCCACGAGAACGTACAACAACATCTGGGTTTAATACCATCTTACCTAAGTCGTCATTCATGTGGTAATTGAACTCTTCGTTTTCAGCATACAAGAACCAGTTGAAACGACGTACTTTATAAGCACAGTTGTTAGCACAGTAACGTGTACCTACACAACGGTTATAAGCCATTTGATTCTGACCTTGACGACCATGAGATGTTGCCGCTACTGGACAAACTGTTTCACATGATGCGTGATTACAATGCTGACACATTACTGGTTGGAATACTACTTGAGGATTAGCAGCTGGATTTTCCAACTCACCAAATTCAACTAATGAACTTCCTAAACCTGCGATGTTATCTTTTTTCTCAACATCAGCGTTAAAGCTATCTTGAGAAGAGTAATATCTGTCAATACGCAACCAGTGCATATCTCTTGAACGACGCACTTCAGACTTACCAACTACTGGTACATTGTTTTCTGCGTGACATGCTACAACACATGCACCACAACCTGTACAAGAATTTAAATCGATTGATAAGTTAAAGTGATGCCCAACAGACCTGTCAAATGAAGACCATAAGTCAGCATCTGGAGAATCTACAGGAATCATTGCGTGATCCTTAGACACATGAGGTTTTTGATTCCAAACCTTAGCATCTTTTGTATTGAATATTTCTAAAGTCGTATCTTTTACAATATCACCTCTACCCATTAAGGTATTGTGTAATTGTAAACAAGCAAACTCATGCATTCCATCAGTTGCTTCAATAGTTACGTCTTGTACAGTATTAGCATTTGCATATAATTGGAATGCGCTAACTCCTGTTTGCATTTCTGTTTTTAAACCTGCTTTTCTACCGTAACCAAATGCCATACCTACAGACCCAACAGCTTGACCTGGCTGAATCATTACTGGCACCTTAGCTGTTACGCCGTTTACGGTAACATTAGCATAAGTTCCGTTTAAACCTCCATTAGCATCATGACGCGCTTCTGTAAAGAATGTAGATTGCTCTAAACTCAATCCTAAACGATCAGCATCTGCTTGAGACATTGTTAAGTAGTTATCCCAAGTAGCTCTAGTTAACGGATCTGGAAACTCTTGTAACCAAGGGTTGTTTGCCATTTGTCCGTCACCCATACCTGTTTTAGAATACAGTGTTAACTCCATTCCTTTAGAAGTTGCTTTTGCTAATTTAGCAACTGCAGCACTAACATCAGTCATTGGAGCTTCTTCACCTTCTACAACATCACCTTCTTGAGCTTCAACTGCTACAACTGGCGCAACTAACACTCCATCATGTAATGCTTTGTTCCAAGAAGACCCACCTAAGAATCCTGTTGACCACGTAGATTTGATGTATGTGTAATATGACTCACTACTTCCCATCCATTTTAATAATGAATCTTGGAATTGACGTGTGTCAAATAATGGTTTAATTGTTGGTTGCATTAAACTGTAGTGTCCTTTTTTGAACTCTACATCTCCCCAAGATTCTAAGTAATGAGGGGCAGCACCTAAATAGGTTACATAAGCAGAAGTTTCATCTTCTCTTTCTGTAAATGATACTGTTAAATCAACTTTCTTTAAAGCATCACCAAACGCTTCACCGTTTGCTAATGTATATACTGGATTTACTCCAGCCATGATTACCGCACCAACTTTCCCTGACTTTACATCAGCAACCAATTGATTCATTGCAGCGTCATTTCCTTGTCTAATTTTCACAGGAGTTTCAGGACTAAATGCCTTACTTGCCAACACTTCGTTTATTGCTAAACCAACTGCTTGTGCTCCTTTATCTTGTATACCTGTTAATACAACAGCTCTACTTCCTGCTTTCTTTAATTCAGCAGCCGTCTTTTTAACAGCAGCTTCAATTGCAGCAGGTAATTTACCACCTACAGAACTACCAGTTACATAACCGTATAGTTTTGCGATAGCAACTTTTTGTTGAGATGGTGTTAAAGGCACACGTAAATCTGCATTAGCTCCAGACAAACTCATGTTTGACTCAAACTGTACGTGACGTGACATTTTACCTTTTTGAGGCACTCTACCTTTAGCATAAGCACCTTCATAACCTCCACCTTGCCAATCTCCTAAGAAATCTGCACCAACAGAAACTATAACATCTGCATCTTCTAAGTTATAAGAAGCTAAACCTCTTTCACCATACTTTTCTTGAAAAGCATCTAAAGCAGCAGATTCAGAAATTGCATCGTACACAACGTGACGTACATTTCCGTATTTTTCTTTAAATTCAGAAATCAAACGTGTAGTAGACGGACTTGCAAAAGTTTGTGTCAACAACACAACATCTTTACCAGCACCGTTTAATTCGTTTAATTTTTTAGTAACATCAGCATCAAATTTTGACCACGTTGTAATTGCGCCATTAACTTTAGCCGACTTTAAACGCATGTTGTCATATAATGACAATACAGACGCTTGTATACGAGCAGTTGTACCTCCGTTAGAGCTCGCCAATTTATTTGGCTCAATCTTAATTGGACGTCCTTCTCTTGTTTTTACTAACACACTAGCAAAATCAAAACCATTCGCAATTGTAGTTGCATAATAATCTGCAACCCCAGGACGAACTTGTTCTGGTTGTACTACGTAAGGTATTGACTTAATTACTGGACCTTCACAAGCAGCTAAAGATGCAGCAGCTGTACTGAATCCTACATACTTAAGAAAATCACGACGAGTAGTTGATGACTCCTCAAGAGACTCTTTATCTCCTAAGAAATCTCCAGCAGGAATCTCTTCAATAAATTCACTTTGCTGTAGCGTCTCAACAATTGAGTTAGTATCTAACTCCTCAACACTTTTCCAGTATTTTTTGTTTGATGCCATATTATTAATTGATATTAACTTCTTTTATTATTAATAGTGACATTTTCCACATTCCAATCCACCCATTTGAGCAATTGTAAGTTGGTCAACACCATATTTTTTCTTTAATTCTTCGTGAATCTTTGTGTAATACTCATTACCCTCAGTCTTCACATTTGTTTCACGATGACAGTTAACACACCATCCCATTGTTAACGGCGCATGCTGCTCTAAGATTTCCATCTCCTCAACAGGACCATGACATTTCTGACATGCTACACCAGCAACAGTAACGTGCTGCGAGTGGTTAAAGTACGCGAAATCAGGTAAATTATGAACTCTTACCCATTTCACTGGACTAGACTCTCCTGTATATGCACGACCATCCCATCCAACGGCATCGTATAATTTTTGAATTTGCTTATCGTAAAACTCTTTTGAATGATCAGCATCTGCAGTAGTTTCTGCAACCTCTGAAATATTCTTATGACAGTTCATACACACGTTTAATGCAGGAATACCAGATGTTTTACTAACTCTTGCAGAAGAGTGACAGTACTTACAATCGATACCATTATCACCTGCGTGAATTTTATGAGAAAAATGTATTGGCTGAACTGGTTGATACCCTTGGTCAACACCAACTTGCATAAAGAACCCGAATAAATGATATCCAGCAAACAACATAAATGCAATTACTGATACCAATACTAAAAATTGATTCTTTACAAACTTCTTCCAAATTGAATCTGTTTTCACAAGTTCAACACCACTTTGCTTCGCAAGGTTGTTTAAGGTTTTTGTCACCATCATCAACATTATTGCCAACACAACAAGTATTAAAGCTAAAAGCCCTAACACCAAGTTCATATCAACACTAGAATCAGATGAATTACCACCTCCAACTGGCTGCACAGGAACAGGAGCAGCTTTCTTCTCTTCAGATGTATATGCTAAAATATTATCAATATCAGCATCAGACAACTGAGGAAATGCCGTCATTGGCGTTTTATTGTACTTTTCAAAGATTTCAATCGCATAAGGATCTCCAGCTTTGATCATTTTTGAACTGTTACGAATCCAATCACTAAGCCAGTCTTTGTCTAAACGTTCAGCAACCCCTCTTAAGGCAGGCCCAGTCATATCCTTATCTAACTTATGACATGCCGCACAATTAGAATTAAACAATGCTTTACCCGCAGCTGGATCGCCTTGAGCAAAAATAGACGTAGAAAATGCCAGCAATACTGCTAAGCAAAAACCTAGAACTTTAGAAGTTGAATTACGGTGTTTCACCTGTTTCATCTGTAATGTATCTATAATTTATTAGTAATCCCTGTAATTTAATTCAGGATGATTTCATTTTTGGTACGATTTTTTCAAGTATATCCTGAAAAAGCACACTTTTGAAAAAATTGTTCCGACAAAAATAATATTTAAGATTGATTTTTTAAGTGTTATAGAAATGTTAATCCTAATTTATATAAATTCTAAATAAGATTAGTGATTAAGCAAAAACAAGTAGAAAATGTACTTTTGTGTAAAGACAATTCATTATGAGCCGCTTACAAATACCTAAAACAATCATAATAACCTCACTAACCTTGTTCATCTGGTCAAATTCTTACAGTCAAGAAGGCCAGGTAACAATTGAACAAGACCCTTTGGTTGAGCAATTATTACAAAAACGCAAGCAACTATTAAAGAATGGTGAACTTAAAAACTACTATTCTATTCAAGTAATTTCAGGAGATATCAATACCGCCAGAAAGACCCTAACAAATTGTAAAGAAAAATTTACAGATCATAAATCTGACATCGTTTACCAAACCCCACATTACAAAGTTTGGATTGGAAAATACCGCAACAGACTTGATGCTGATGCTGCTTTATTAGAAGTTACAGAAGAATACCCTGGTGCATTTGTATTTGAACCAGAAAACAAAAAAACAACTAAAAAAAAACCATCTAATTAAAGATGGTTTTTTTTAGTTGCTCAATTACAATATTAACGTCTTCGTTTCTTTTTATATTTCTTTTCTGACGCAGATTTCTTACCTCGTGAATTTTTAGTTGACTCCTTTTTTGGCAGCACACTCACAAATTCTTTTTTACCAGACTTACTTTTTGAATTTGCTTTCTTAAGCCCCGTGACTTTTTGCTCTTCCTCTTTTTTAGGCAACAAACGCTCTACCAAATCTAAACGACCTACTTTTTTCAACGTATTTCTAATCCATTTTTGATTTTCAGGTTTATACCAAAAGAAAAAACGATGCTGATCCTCTCGCTCTTGTTTCGTTTTTGGGGTGTTCATTTTCTTAAGCGTATACGGGTGGTACCCACTATAATAAATTACAGTAGCCACAGTCATAGGCGTTGGTGTAAACCCTTGAACTTGCTCAAGCTTAAACCCCATATCCTTTGTTTCTGCAGCTAAATTAGCCATATCTTCTAATTCACTTGCTGGGTGACTTGATATAAAATACGGAATCAATTGCAAGTTCAATTTCTTACGCACATTGATTTTATCAAATAACTTTTTAAACTGATGAAAATTTGAAAAAGATGGTTTACGCATCAGTTTCAATACAGGATCTGACGTGTGTTCAGGCGCTACTTTTAAACGTCCAGACACGTGATTAGTAATCACTTCTTCTGTATATTCTTCTAATTCTTTTGGATCGGCATTTTTATTAAATTCCGGCACCAACATATCATAACGAATTCCACTACCGATAAATGATTTTTTTACTTTCGGATGTTTATCTACCGATTGGTAAATATCTGTTAGTGGCTTATGAGAGGTATCTAAATTACTACATATAACCGGGTTAATACAAGACGGTGCAACACACTTATCACAAATAGACTGCACCTTACCCTTCATTTGATACATGTTAGCTGATGGCCCACCAATATCAGAAAAATACCCTTTAAAGTCATCCATATTTGCAACAGTATCAACCTCTTTCATGATGGACTCTTTACTTCTACTTGCAATAAACTTTCCTTGATGGGCAGAAATCGTACAGAAACTACACCCCCCGAAACATCCACGATGAATATTAATTGAAAACTTAATCATCTCGAAAGCCGATATTGGCCCTCGTTTATTATACTTCGGATGTGGCAAACGCGTGTAAGGCAAGTCAAACGAACTGTCAATTTCTTTTTCTGTCATCGTTGGGTAAGGCGGATTAATTACCAACCTATTAGGCCCAACATGCTGAATGATTCTGTTTCCGAATGTTTTATTAGACTCTTGTTCAATAACTTTAAAGTTTGACGCAAAAGTTTTTTTATCTTTTAAACAATCTTCATGCGACGCTATACTAACAGCATTCCAATTCTTATTTTTAGGCAATTCTTCAGAACGGTCTTGTAAATATGCCGTTTGTTTAATTGTTTTTAAAGATGAAAACGGCACCCCTTTTTTTAAAAGCTGAATAATATCACGTAAAGGCTGTTCTCCCATTCCGTATACCAACAAATCTGCTTTTGAAGTTGTTAAAATATCTGGCGATAATTTATCACTCCAATAATCATAGTGTGTGACACGACGTAGTGATGCCTCAATACCTCCTATAATTACAGGAACATCAGGGAATTTTTCTTTTAATATTTTGGTATATACAGATGTTGCATAGTCCGGACGCAAGCCTTTATCACCATTTGGCGTATAGGCATCTTTATCACGTTGTTTTTTACTTGCAGTATAATTACTCACCATGGAATCCATCACACCGGCAGTTACAGCAAAAAACAAGTTAGGGGTTCCTAACTTTGTAAAATCTTGTAAATTATCTGTCACACAAGGCTGAGGCACGATAGCAATACGCAAACCACAATCCTCTATAATTCTACCAATTACTGCTGGCCCAAAAGATGGATGATCTACATAAGCATCGCCGCTAAATAATATCACATCTAACTCTTCCCACCCACGGATCTTTACTTCTTTGTTAGTCGTTGGTAACCAGTCTGATAGCCTTAATTCGTTCTTCATTTTGCAAAAATAAGGTATTTATTTTTGATAACTCAATAAAAGTATACTATTAAAATTTATAGGAAATATAAAGCAAACTTCTTAGCGGCATTACATCAACAACATAACTTGATTTAGAAACATTGGACAGACTCGTATTAAATTTGTTTTTATTATTTGTTAGATTAAGAAAACTAACCCCTACACTAAATGGTCTATTAATAGGCTTATACATTAATTCCGCGTCTACTGACACAAAACTATCGTCTGACGCGTCATTAGATTTTAACAATACACCATATGTAGAAAAATGGAACCTATCCTTAAATACTCTTCTCGCTTCTAAACTGTAAGTAGAAAATTTATATGAATTTTTATAATCATTTATTTTAGAAAATGACTGCCTATTACTATAAGTAAAGGTAACATTAATTTTTTTATCAAAATCCGTTTTAAATCTAATAGAATTAACAACTGAATTTATCTCATTAGTAGTTTTAACACCATCTATATAAAATAAATCATTCCCATAGGAATAATTTATTTTATATTTAATTGACATTTTACTCCAAATTTTCTCAAAAGTAAACTTATTTTTTAATGAATAGTCAGCCAATTTGCTTGCTTGATATACTGCTAATTGATTAGAATCAGCAAATGAAGTCGCTAACTCATTTGACCTTTCATTAATTTCAAACTCAGAAATTATCTTATAAAAAACCCCGTTAAAAACATTATAATTACTAAAACCTAAAAACATATTATGATGTAATTGGTTTCTCAAATTTTCACTTCCCTGAAAAACATAACTGTACGATCCTATTTTTAATTTATTATTTATATTAACAATATTAGGCACATCGTATCGCCTATCATACCCAGCATTAATAAACTTAGTTTTATTAAATTTATATTTATATGAAATTCTAGGTAATAGCAACCATTCTTTTTGAACACCCTTAGAGGTTAGCTGATTACTTTTGCTATGAATATTTACATTTTCTAAACTTATGGAAAATATATTTTCTTGTGTTTTATATTGATATGATAATGTTATTCCATTTCGAAAAACTGTATAATCTAAATCATTATTTACTTCTGGAAAATAATGACTTCCTTGATTAACCAAATATTGAAAGCCCTTAATTTCATACGTTTGAAAATCATTTTCTGAATTTAATAAAAAATGCAACTGATGTTTACTATCAAATATTTTATAATAATTCACTTTTACATTTAACGCCTTTTTTCTTTTAATTGAACCCTCAGTTATGTTATATTCATCACTCTGAATTACACCTAAATAATCTGACAAAAATTGATTGTTAGAATAGTAGTCGTTATTACTATCATTATTACTTAATACTAAGAGAGCCCCAAATGACACTTTATCTCTTTTTTTTAAAGATTTATGCAATTCAATTGACGAACTTAATTCTGCTTTTTTACCCCTGTTTTCAAAATGATACACATTATTTAATGCTAGCGTTTCCGAGATTATATTGTTGTTGTTTTTATTAGAATTTTTACCTATTGAAAAATTATAGATTAATGCATAGTCATTATTTTTGGGTTTTTTAGAATAATTTAAACCCACAACAAAAGATTCTTTCACACTTATTTCATTTGACAACCTATTATCAAACAACCCATTTGTAACGAAGTAATCAATTTTATTATTAGAATTCATTTTTGAATTCATTTTACTACTAACTAAAAATACTGATAATTCATTATCTTTTGAATTATGATTATAATTAGCACTTGAGTACCCATTAACCAGTGATGAAAGGTTTTCAAATCTAAATTTATAAGAATAATTAACTGTATTTACATAAAACAATTCACTATCCAAATTACTCCCTTCATCAATAAAATCACTAATGTTTGAAGATTTATTACCAATATTATTTTGCCTTGAAATAGATGCTATACTATTTTTAGGGTTATAATAAAACAATCCTAGGTGCGCATCATAAAATTCTTTATTCCCCTTAGCCCCTTCAATACTCCCAAATACAAAGTTTTTTTTATCTTCTTTCAACTTAATATTTATAGCAATCTTATCCGAATTACCTACCTCCTTCATCATAGCTACATTGTGATAATCCTCTATTATTTCAATTTTTTTAACAGCATCTGCAGGTAAATTATTAACCGCCAACTTTGTACCTCCATTGAAAAATTTCTTCCCTTCAACCAGCATTTTAGAAACTTTTTTCCCTTGAAACAAAACATCACCATTAGGCGTCACTTCTAAAGTAGGTATATGCGTAAGCAAGTCACGAAGTTTCCGATCTGACATTTTAGCAAAATCTGAAGCATTAAATATTATAGTATCCTTTTTTACAACTATTGGCTCTATCCTATGATTTATTATTATTTCATCTAATATATTTTCATCTTCTTCAAGTACAATTTCTTTAAAACTATTAAAATCTGATGCTTTTATTTTAACTGTTTTATACCCTACACAACTGAACGAAACGATATAACCTGCTTTTTGAGGTAATAATAATTTAAATTCACCTTTTGCGTTACTAATTGTATACTTAGGCTTAGCCATTTCACTAACAGCAAAAACAGTTACGTTTTCTATAACTCTTAAATCACCCGCTTTAACAACACCTTCTACTACTAGAGATTGCGAAAAACCCAGCTTAACAACTAACACAATAAAAACAAAAATTATTCTCATTTTTTAATATAAACAAACAATCCAAATTGTATTTATACAATTTGGATTGTTTAACCTTTTTTATCTAAGAAAAACTTTAATAATTATAAAGCTTTCCTTCTCTAATTGCTTTTCTACCTATCTTCACAAGTTCTATTTCTTTTTTATAGAACTCTGTCAAACTCATTTTCTTTCCTTTGCTCGGCCTAATAACCGCAATACTCTCATCATTATTCAAAAACTTAATTTTATCAGCATAATAAATGTGATTGTTAAAATTTAATTTCAAAATAAGTCCTGGTAACCCTCCGAAATTCAAAGGCCCTGATTTAATTGGTATCTCAGGAGTAAACCAAGCAATAACCTCGTCCTTAAACTCCTTCCCGTTACTAACCACATAGTCTTTCCCTATAGCCTTATAGCATTTATATTTACCTACTTGCTTGCTCTCAGGTGTAATTTCCCAATTAAAATTTTCTAAATCATCTTCAATTAACACATCAGTACCCCAATATTCTTGTTGTTTAACATAAATATTATTAACTATATCATTATAATAAATAGCATTACGTCCTATCGTTTTACTTAATGCTTCTTCTAAAAATTTAGCGTCACCAGCATAAACTGATTTTTTATTTTCAAAAACACTTTCATTATCCTTAAAACTAAGAGTAAATAATAAATTATTATTGATAACTGACTCTATATTCTTAAAGGCTTCAAATATTTCCGGATAATCAGCCTCTACTTCTTTATCGTCAAAAGACTTAATAACACTTACCTTATAATCAACAAATCCCTGTTGAGCAAATCCAATAACTGAAAATAAAAACAATACTATAATTCCATTTAATTTTATCATAATTAATCCATCTCTATCCAATTATCAACATAAACTTTCTGATTCTCATAAAATTCTTTGTAAGTCATTTTATGCCCTATAGTAGGTTTTTTGACACTCTTTGGTTTATTTTCTTTTTTTATAAATTGTATTTTCGAAGCAACATATGCATAATAAGGTGTATCTAATCTCAATATCAACCCAGGTAAACTTTTAAATGCTAAAGGACCATAACCTAATGGTATTTCAGAAGTATACCACGCAACAACCTCTTCCTCTATATCAACTGCTCCGCCAGCTCTATAATTCCAAACTCCAGTTGCCTTATAACAAAGATAATCTCCTATTTTTAATGTTTCATTAGTTAACTGCCAATTTACATCAATAGACTCATCATCAATCAATATATTAACCGTACAGTAATCAAACTCTTCTACAATATTGTTCTCTGAAATATTTTTATATATTTTCTTGTTAGCATAAGAGTTCATTAATACTGTTTGCAAATCATAATCAGCAACACCATATTTTTTTGATAAAGCAACAAAATCATACTGGTTATCCTCAACCATAAATAGTGATTCTATAGCATTAAACTCTAAGCAAAAAACAACTTCCTCCTCTATAAATTTATTTGCAGCCTGCATTTCCTTATACAATTCAGGGTATTTCACATCATTCCCTTCAGGTAAATCAATTTTTAAATTCTGGATTTTATATTTTACAGTTCCTTGTTGTGCATAAGCAGTAAAAACAACTAAACTAAACCCCCATAAAATGTTTTTAAAATATCTCATTATAAATTATTGAGCTGTAGGATCTAAAGACTCATCATTAGGTTTTGGAACTATTCCTGTCCCTGAAATAGTTTCACAATTAGTTGGTGGATTCTTAACACAATCTGCTTGGTATCGCTTCCAAGCAGCCGTACCTCTAGCTTTTGCCCCATACTTAGCATCTGCTCTCCCTTTACAATACAAATCACAGTCATTAAACTCATTCTCAGTTACACATTTAATTTCAGTACTAGGTAAGTTAAATGACATTAAAACTAAAGCACCAACTACTATTATTATTTTTTTCATAGTATAAATTATTGAGCTGTCTCTGTTAATTTATTTGTATGGCTATCTGGGTTTGCGTTTTGATCACTACAATTTCCTGCGTCTCTATTTTTTTTCACACAACCATTGTAATAAATTGCGAAATTATTATTACGAACACCGTCTGTTTTTTCATCAGCCCAACCAACACAGTAAACATCACAATTAAATTGCACTTCCTCTATTTCAACTTTCTTCCCCTCTTTAATACTCGTAGCAAAAGAGACTAATACTACTATGAGTAAAACCCCAGTAAACAATACTTTTTTCATATTTAAAATTAGTTATTATATTGCATACAAAAAAAAACAAAAAAAAAACTAAAAACAAGAAATATTCAATATAATTTGCGTTTAACCAACATTAATTATCGACAAAAAGTAAAATTTAATCTGTAAGACTTATATTTACTATTCGTCTACAACCAAACCAATAGATAATTACATGGCAAAAACATATTACGATCCAGCAGATTTAAGAAAATTTGGAAAAATAACAGAATGGAATGAAGAGCTTGGAGGTAAGTTTTTTGAGTACTATGGAAAGGTATTCGAAGAAGGCGCTTTAACTGCTCGCGAAAAATCTTTGATTGCCTTAGCTGTTGCTCACACGGAACAATGCCCATACTGCATAGATGCCTACACAAAAGATGGATTACAACGTGGCATCACCAAAGAAGAAATGATGGAAGCCGTACATGTTGGCGCAGCTATAAAAAGCGGTGCTACTTTAGTACACGGTGTGCAAATGATGAATAAAGTGACTAAATTAGAAATGTAAGTAGCGGGTTTTCTTTATAAAAAGAACTACCAAACTACAACTGCTAATCCTCAAGAAAAAAACATGGCTAAAACCTCTTTACACAAACGAGAAAGTGATTTTGCAAACGCTAATAAACAACTGGAATTTTTATCAAACGGTATTTTTGCTAATGATGATTTACCTACGTTTAAAGATAAACTGGCAGAAACAAATCAATTCCCACTTACACCAAATAAATTAGAAATCCTGCAAATTAACTTGGGGTACATGTGCAATCAGGTTTGTGAACATTGCCATGTAGATGCAGGTCCTGACCGTAAGGAAATCATGACTCGTGACACCATGATGCAATGTTTAGAGGTGATTAAAAACACCGGAGCGCATACCTTAGATTTAACTGGTGGCGCGCCTGAAATGAATCCGGAGTTCAGATGGTTTGTTGAGGAAGCGTCTAAAGCAGGTATTAAAGATTTTATTGTCCGTTCTAATTTAACCATTATTCGTGCCAATAAAAAGTATTACGATTTACCAGAATTTTTCAAAAAACACAATGTGCATGTTGTAAGTTCTATGCCGCATTGGACACAAGGAAAAACGGACAAACAACGTGGTGATGGTGTTTTTAACAAATCCATCAAAGCCTTGCAAGAGTTAAACGCTGTAGGTTACGGAATGCCAGATAGTGATTTACGATTAGATTTGGTCTATAATCCATCTGGTGCATTTTTACCGGGTGACCAGAAAGCACTTGAAACCGACTTCAAAAAAGCACTAAAAGCCGATTTTGACATTCACTTTCACAATCTATTTGCTATCACAAATTTACCTATCAGCAGGTTTTTAGATTATCTGATTGCGTCTGACAATTATGAAGATTACATGTATTCATTAGTAGAAGCATACAACCCTGCAGCTGTCACAAGCGTCATGTGTACCAATACCATTTCGGTAAGTTGGGATGGCTGGTTATATGATTGTGATTTTAATCAGATGTTAGAACTGAAAGTTGCTAGTAACGTAAAACATATTAGTGATTATAATGAAGACTTATTACAAAACAGAAACATTATAACTTCACAACATTGCTATGGCTGTACCGCCGGTGCAGGGAGCAGCTGTCAAGGAACCGTTGCTTAAAACAGAAACAGATGTTCATTAAAAACGCTATATATCTCATATTATTTTATTCTGCAGTTTGCAACGGACAAACTACGGCGTTTGACGCTATGATAGACAGTACACTTCAAAAAACGGTGTCTTTTATTACTTCAGATAATTTACTTTACAACTATGAGGATTATACAATTTTAGACTCTAGAGAAATTAATGAGTACAATGTTAGTCATTTGAAAAATGCTATTCATGTGGGGTATGAGCACTTCAATATGGATAAAACGATTAAAAAGCTTTCTTTAAAAACACCTGTTATAGTATATTGTTCAGTAGGCTATAGAAGTGAGAAAATTGCCGAAAAATTAATTAAAAAAGGATATAAAGTTTATAATTTATACGGCGGTATTTTTGAATGGAAAAATAAGAAAAATATGGTTATTGACACTTCAAATACAGAAACAAACAAAGTGCACTGCTATAATGAAAACTGGAGTAAATGGCTCGTAAACGGAGAAAAGATATATGACTAAAGTAAGGCATGCTTTGTAAAAAAACAATGAGTCCTTTCGAAGGAGGAACGACTGAGAAATCGCAAAACAGTTGAAATTTCTCCTATCGTCGAAATGACAATTTAAAAATAGACAACTGACTGTAATTGATGACACAATCTAAAAATCTTATTTTAATATTTACACGAAACCCAGAATTAGGAAAATGTAAAACACGTTTAGCCAAAACCATTGGTGATAAAAACGCTTTAACCATTTATAAAATGTTATTGCAACATACGGCAGATGTTGTTGAACAATTAAACTGTGACAAGGCGGTTTATTACTCTGTGAGAGTAAGAACTAATGATATATGGGATGATTCAATATATCAGAAACACCAACAACACGGTGCTGATTTAGGTTACAGAATGCAAAACGCATTCAAGGAAAGTTTTAAAGCTGGTTATGAAAAAGTTATAATTGTTGGCTCTGATTTATACGATTTAAAACCCAAGCATATTCAAGACGCATTTAACAGATTAGATAGTAATGATGTTGTTATTGGTCCTGCAGAAGATGGAGGTTACTATTTATTAGGCATGACGACTTTACTACCCAACATCTTTGAAAATAAAAATTGGGGAACAGACACTGTTAGAACTGCAACTCTAAACAATTTAAAAACCAAAAAAGTAGCACTCTTAGAAACTTTAAATGACATTGATTTTTATGATGATGTAAAAGATTACGCCATTTTCAAACCCTATTTAAACAATTAATTATTACGCATAAAGCGACAATTTATATGAAAAAACAACAGTTACAAGAAACTATTTCTTATCTAAAATCTAAAGGAGTTGACAAGCCAGAAATAGGAATTGTTTTAGGAACAGGCTTAGGAAAAATCGTTAACGATATTGATGTTAAGATTGAAATACCATATACAGAGATTCCTCATTTTCCAAAAGCAACCGTTGAGTTTCATTCAGGCAAATTAATCTACGGAACACTAGAAGGAAAAACGGTTCTTGTTATGGCAGGCCGTTTTCACTTATATGAAGGTTATAATTTATGGGAAGTTACCTATGGAATTCGCACTTTACACGGTTTAGGCATTCAAAAACTGTTAGTATCAAATGCTGCAGGTGCTATTAACTTAAAGTATAAAAAAGGGGATTTAATGTTGCTTGATGACCATATTAATCTCCAAGGAAGTTCTCCTTTAGCCTTTGCAAATGTTGGCGAATTTGGCACACAATTTACAGACATGCTAGCGCCGTATTCTAAATCTATAAATGACAAATTGAAAGCAATAGCAAACAAAAACAACGTAACTCTTCATGAAGGAGTCTATGCTAGTGTTGTAGGGCCTCAGTTAGAAACTAGAGCAGAATACAGAATGTTAGGACTATTAGGCGCAGATGCCGTTGGCATGAGTACCGTACCAGAAATTATTGTGGCCAATCATTTAAACCTAGAAGTTGCTGCCGTATCAGTGTTAACTGATGAATGTGACCCAGATAATTTACAACCCGTAGATATTTCTGAAATCATTGCAATAGCAGGTGAAGCTGAACCAAAAATGATCACCTTATTTAAAGAATTAATCAAAGTAATTTAATTACTAAAAACAATAAACCCACTTATGAGTTATTTAGAAACCACACACGACGTATACAAAGAAGCAGCATTGACCCCAGATGTCGGATTATGCTGTACAACAAATCCTATTTGGGAATTACCAGGTTTATCCATTCCTAAAATTATGCAAGAAATGAATTACGGATGTGGTTCTACAGTACATGCGCGTGATTTATCTAATAACCCTAAAATGCTATATGTTGGCGTGGGTGGCGGTATGGAATTATTACAATTCTCATATTTCAACCGTCAAAAAGGTGGCGTTGTAGGTGTTGATGTTGTTGATGAAATGTTAGAGGCTTCAAAGAAAAACTTCAAAGTTGCTGAAGAACAAAATGATTGGTTTAAAAGTGACTTTGTAGATCTTAAAAAAGGAGACGCCATGAACTTACCAGTGGACGATAATTCAATTGATGTTGCAGCACAAAACTGTTTATTTAATATTTTTAAAGCAGATGATTTAAAAAAGGCCATTGCGGAAATGTACCGTGTTTTAAAACCTCATGGCCGTTTAGTAATGAGCGACCCTACCTGTGAGCAACCCATGAATGATACCTTACGTAATGATGAACGTTTGCGCGCCTTATGTTTAAGTGGGAGTTTACCAATTGCCGACTATGTAAAAGCATTAACGGACGCCGGTTTTGGAACAATAGAAATTAGAGCCCGAAAACCATACCGCATTTTAGATCCTAAAAATTATCCAACCGATGAATTGATTTATATTGAATCAATAGAAGTTGCTGCAATAAAAGACCCTATGCCTGCAGATGGCCCATGTGTATTTACTGGTAAAGCTGCAATTTACTATGGTGATAACGACTATTTTGATGATAAGGCTGGGCATATTTTATTAAAGAACCAACCATTGGCAATATGTGATAAAACCGCTGCTGCTTTGAAGGCGCTTGGAAGAGATGATATCTATTTTTCAGAATCCACCTTTCATTATGATGGTGGCGGATGTTGTTAATTATTAACCAACAATAGAACTCTTAGCAACACGCTGGAGTTCTATTCTCTTTTTCTTTTATCAATATTGTTTAACTATGACGCATTTTCTTTTCACAACCGTATTTGGCGTATGCCTTTCTATTATAATCTCATGCAGTAGTACAAAACATAGTGTTTCAGAAGCATCACGCTCACCAGAAATTATTATTGACACAGTTACAACTTTTGAAAAAGCTGACACCATTAGCCCCAAGGTTACAACCCCAATTATAACTAAATCTGAAACAGATTCAATTAATGTCATTAATGAACAATTTGACCACTCTATTTTCAACAACTTATTAAATAAGCATGTAACTGATAACGGAAACACTAATTACAGTGGGTTTATAGACGATAAAAAAATATTCAAACGTTATTTAACGGCCTTATCAGAAAACCCACCACAAGAGTCTTGGACAAAAGAAGATACGTTAGCGTATTGGATGAATGTTTATAATGCGTTTACCATCAAATTAATTACTGACAACTACCCAACTGAAAGTATTAAAAACATCAAAGATGCATGGAGTAGTCGCTTTTTTAAAATTGGGAGAAAATGGTATAATTTACAAGATGTGGAGCATAAAATATTACGTAAAATGAACGACCCAAGAATACACTTCGGTATTAACTGCGCTTCATTTTCTTGCCCTCCACTATTAAACCGAGCGTTTACTGCAGCAACTGTGAATACTGATTTGGACTTTTTAGCTCATCGATTTATAAATGATAAAACTCGAAATACTATTTCAGAAAACAATATTCAATTATCTAAAATATTTAAATGGTATGCCAGCGACTTTAAAACAGATGGTACACTAATCGATTACTTAAATAAATACTCAGAAGTTATTATTAATAAAAACACTAAGAGGAGTTTTAAAAATTACGACTGGAGCTTGAATGACTAAATTATCCATCATCATACCAACATTAAATGAAGCTGCAAACATCACTCGTGTGTTGCGTCATGTATTACATAATAGTTCTGAAAAAAATATTTCAGAAATTACCGTGGTGGATTGTGGTAGTGATGATAACACACAAGAACTTGTACAGCAACTTATTGCGTCTCACAATCAAATACAATTGCTAACTTCTGAACGTGGCAGAGCAAAGCAAATGAATTGTGGCGCTAAAAACTCTAAAGGAACTATTCTTTATTTTTTACATGCTGATACATTTCCGCCTAAGCACTTTGATCAACTCATACTTAATGAAGTTAAAAAGGGTCATAAGGCGGGTTGTTTTAAAATGAAATTTGATTCTTCACATTGGTGGTTACAGCTCGCAGGCTGGCTAACGCAATTCAGATGGCGGGCTTGCAGGGGTGGCGACCAAAGTCAGTTTATTACTCGAGAATTATTTAATACGTTAGGCCAATTCAATGAGCAATTTACTATTTATGAGGATAATGATTTAATCAATAAGTTATACAAAAAACAGCAGTTTGTAGTTATTCAAGAATGGATAACTACATCAGCTAGACGCTATGAATCAAATGGCATATGGAAACTACAATACCATTTTTGGGCTATTTATGTAAAAAAATGGTGTGGTGCTTCTGCTGAGGAACTCTATGTTTATTATTTAAAACACATTAAAAAATAATTACTCGCTCCTCTTTTTAAACATGTTAAATTAATTAAAATTTTAAGAGATTCTTTAACTAAGAAAGGTCAGCAATCCCGAATTGCTGACCTTCTCACAAAAAAAAGAAAGGTCAGCAATCCCAACAAAACTGACCAATCTCACCCAAATTAAAAATTAACCGAAAACAATCGTATTAATAGTTTTATCACTTTAAAGACTAAGGCATTTCAAGTTTCTTTATGGCCTTTTCTAATTTTTTATTTTGTTCTTCAAGCTCTTCAATTATAGCTTGTTGCTCTTGTATTGCTTTTATTGTTACCGGAATCATATCACTATAACGCATCCCTAATCGGTCATTCTCCTCTTTCACCAAAACACCTGGGTTTTCTTCATATTCTTTCCATTGATGCGTTACAACTACTTCTGGGATAATTTGCTGTACTTCCTGGGCTATAAACCCTAACTTAGTTCCTTTATCAGAATTAGGAATAACAAAATCATTGTGTTTTTCTTCTTTCCATTTAAAAGATACAGGCTCTAATTGTAATACTTCATTTAAACCATATTGTAATGGTTTAATAGCTGTCTTTAAATTTTTATCTGAAGTGTTTATTACACCATTTCCTGAATAAATAACTGACCAACGTTGTAATGACGACCCCACATCATAACTGTTATCTGTAACTGGAGTTAACATATTATTAAACTGAAACTCTGCAACACCATCTAACATGTCCTCAACAGATCCAATTCCTATAGTAGTACCTGAAGTTCCTATTCCGTCCCATACGTGTAAATTATATGCAGATACAGCATTACGTCCTATCATTACGTTACCTTGATGGTAAATCGGATCTATACTTGAACTTCCGCTATTAAAAGCCCAATCAGTATCTGAGCTAGG
This sequence comes from Flavobacteriaceae bacterium, assembly GCA_049614485.1. Taxonomy (GTDB): domain Bacteria; phylum Bacteroidota; class Bacteroidia; order Flavobacteriales; family Flavobacteriaceae. The sequence continues at coordinate 104,498 of JBMZDR010000004.1, read as the reverse complement.
AGATGGCGTTGGCACCTGCCAAGTTGCTACACCTGTAGCATCAGAGGTTAATACCTTATTTTGTGCTTGATTTCCATCAATTACTTGTAAAGTGCTTCCTGGGTTCGTAATAATTAATACTTCATCTAAATACACTTCATCATTTAAACTAGAAGTAGAACCATCCTTGTCATAAGTCCACCTAAAAGTATACGTTCCAGCAGTTAACGGATAACTGGCGGTTGTCCATGGTGTATCACCGTCCCATGACTCTTGAAAAACACCATCAATTTCAAACTCAAAATCATCAAAAGATTCACATGAAGTACGTACTGCAAAAGTTAATGTAGCGCCAGCAGCAGGTATGGTAGCAGTAGTTTCTATCCATGACTGTTCATTATCATTTATGTTTCCATTTTTTGCGCCTCGTGTACCTGCATAAAACTCATCTGCGGTATTAGTGTTAACCCAATTTGCATCGCCTCCACTTGTGAAAGGGGCAATAGTGCCTCCTTCAAAATTACCATTTAGTAACGTGACTGAAGGTACTCCTGAAACTATATGCAGCTTAGCAGATGGATTTGTTGTGTTTAAACCTACGTTACCAGAGGACGCTACACGCATTACCTCATTATTATTTGTTCCTACAATAAAGTCTTGTGCATCTGTGGTACCCAAAACATTAGTAGTATCATTTGTACCTGTGTTACCTGTCAACGCCCATCCGTTACCTGCTCCAAAACTCACCCATGCCGTTCCGTTATAATAATAAAATCCAGGTGTGGTATTTGTTTGATATATTAACAAACCCGTAGCTGGAGATGTTATAGCATTTTTTTGAGCTTGAGTCATTCGAGGTATTAAAACTCCACTATCAGTACTAACTACGTGAAGTGCTGAACTTGCATCAGGGGTGTTTGTTCCAATTCCAACTTGTGCGGTAACTGTAATTACACACAATAGTAAGAGGTATGTTATATATTTTCTCATTACATTAATTTTAAACATGAATATTTAATCTTTATTCTAATTCCTTTAGTAAAGATTCTATTTGTTGCTGTTGTGCTTTAACCTCATTAATAAGCGCTTGATGCTCTTGAGTAGCTTTAACAACTACTGGTATAATTTCTGCATAACGTACCCCTAAGCGATCTGCTTGTTTTTTTACATACGCATCTTTACCGCTTGTAGCTTTCACCCAATGTGTGTCTTCAACAATTTCTGGTAGAACTTTTTGTAAATCTTGTGCTAAAAAACCTATTTTAGTGCGTTTTTGTTCATTTGTAAGCACTGTTTTTCCGTATATTTTATTTTTCCATTTGTAAGATACAGGACGTAATGCTAACAAAGTTTCTAACCCATTATCAAGCGCGTTAATATTTGATTTTTCCCTTTTATCAGAAGTACTTATTAGTGAATTAGTGGCATAAATTTCATCCCATCTATTTGCCAATGACCCCATACTAACACTTGCTGATACGGTTGGCAAAATGCTATGACTAATTGACGTTTCACTTAAACGATCAAGAAAATACTCATCAGAACCAATTCCTATTTCTGTATCATCACCATCTTTGGTAGACTCTTCTACATCTAAATCAGTAAATGGTGCTGCCGTATTACCTATTGTAACATTACCTAATCTGTATACCGGATCAATATTTGTTGTTCCTCCCGCTGCAAAACCCCAATCATCATCACCAACTGCTAATGTAGAAGTATCTGTCCATGTACCGTTACCATTAGTGTCTGAAAGCATTACGTAGCCGCTAGCTTCATTACCATCTTGTATTCGAAGCACAGGATTCGAATCACTTGCACGAACATTATCTACTGTTACTCCATAACCGTAATCCCCTATATAATTGAATCGAATAGAATATGTATTTCCTGCAGTTAAGCCTGTTATATTCTGACTAAAAAACCCTTGTTGATCTCCTGTTAACGGTCCAAGTAATGTTGCATGTACCGCTGTGGTTGTTTCATTGTAAATAGTTACGGTAAATTGATCAACTCCATCATAATCATCATAATTATAGTCAAAAGACACATCTAATGCTGTTGCATTTATTACACCGAGAGAAACCACTAAAGTGGCATCTTGATCACAATCAGAAGCTCCATAATCTATTATAGCCCTGTTACCAGAACAGCCCGCACAACCTCCTGACGCATTAAATGTTTCTATTTTCCATCCATCATTTGCGTTACAACCACCTGTATTGTTATCAATATAATATGGATTTGATGCAGTAGATGTTGTCAGATTACCTGTTGATAATCCTTCGAAATCTTGAAATACATCAACAACGTCAGAGCTTGTCACCGTCATCATAGCTGTAGGAGCTGTTATTGCTACACCTACATTTCCTGCTGAAGTTACTCTAATTGCTTCTGCATTGTTTGTAACTATACTTAAATCTTCCGCATCAGTGGTTCCTAACATATTTGCTGCTGGTGTTGTACCAGAGTTTCCTAAAATATCCCAAGCTGTGCCACCTCCAAAAGTCACCCATGCCGTTCCATTATAGTAATAAAACCCACTGGCACCATTTGTTTGGTAAATTAGTAAACCCGTAGCTGGCGTGGCTATGGCTGTTTTTTGAGCAGCTGTCATTCTTGGCACTAAAATACCTTTTTCAGTATTATCAATTTGCAGCATGGCACTGGCATCTGGTGTTACAGTACCAATACCTACTTGAGAAAAAACTGTTGTACTTAAACTCACAAAAAATACAACACTGGTTATGAATCTTTTCATATTATTTATTTTTTGCTTTTTTTAGCGCTTCTAGTTTTTCTATAAGCGCTTGATTTTTTTCTTTTAAACTTATCAAATTAGCATGTTGTTCTTGTTTTGCTTTTACAAGAACAGGTATCAACTCATTAAAATTCATACCAATTCTTTCAGATGTTATTTGAACGTATACATCTTTTTCTGCTTCACTTTTCGGATGCCAATCATACGCATACACCACTTCTGGAATTACCTTTTGCACATCTTGAGCTAGTAATCCGACAATGGTTCTTTTATCTTTATTTGGTAAAGCTACAGTACCTACCTGCTCATTTTTCCATTTATAGGTAACAGGCTTTAATAACATTAACTCCTTTAAGCCGTAGTTCAAGTCTTCTGTGTTTATTTTTTCACGAGCATCAGACGTTTGTACTGCAGTGTTCACTGCCCAAATATCTCTCCAGCGATAGGTTGAAGAACCTAACCCATAGAAATCATCTGATTCTGGAACTACTCTATGACTAAATTGAGATGCATTATTTCCATCTGTAATCACTTCTACATCACCAACAGCAAATGTTGTCCCTGTAGCTAGACCATTATCAATATCTAACTCATGTGTTGTAGTACCTGTACGTCCAATTACCACAGGACCATCATGATACACTTGATCAGATAATGTTGACCCGCTAAGAAATACCCAGTCAGCATCACCAGATGATAACGATGCTGAAGACCCCCAATAAGCATTTCCATTTGCATCTGAGGTTAACACACGATTTAAAGCTTGGTTTCCATCTTCAATTCGTAACACTGGTGCAGTACCATTAATATGTAAACTATGTGACGGTGTTGCTGTACCTATACCTATTAAACCAGTTGCATCAATACGCATTGCTTCACTATTATTAGCAATAATAACCACATCTTGTGCATCTAATGTTCCTACCTTTTCTGTACCTACAGCAGTACTAGCATCACCTGTTAAAGACCAACCAGAGCCACCACCAAAGGTTACCCAAGAAGCGCCGTTGTAATAATAGAAACCAGGCGTACCATTAGTTTGATAAACTAGTAAACCTGTTGCCGGACTCGTAATTGCATTTTTTTGAGCTTGCGTCATTTTTGACACTAACAATCCTGAAGTTGTACTGGAAATATCTAGTGCAGAACTAGGTGCTGGTGTATTTGTACCAATACCAACTTGGCCATATGAATGGATACACACTATAAAAAAGAGGTAAAGTATTAAGTGTTGTTTCATTGTATTGTTGTTTTCAGGCAAATCTAGCACAGTACTGATTTCAAACCACTACATTAAACTCATAAGTGTGCAAAATAGGACTCATATTTTACTAATTTTTTGTATACTTACACCCGAATTATAAAATTTTATCCCAAAAATGAGAGCTGTTCAATTAATTTTTATAATAGCATTTTTATTAACAACACAAAAAACCATTGGACAAGCAAAAAACGACAGTCTTAAGAGTTTAATTAAAAGAGAACACGTTGCCTCTAAAAAAGCCGATTTACTTTTTAAGCTCGCACAAACCTACCGAAGAAAACACTCAGACTCTTCACTCCATTTTGCACAACAATCACTTGACATCTCAAAAAATAACTCATACAATTTAGGTATTGCTAATGCCTCCATCGCCATGGCTTGGGCATTCTACACCAAAAGCAATGATGATAAAGCTCATGAATTTGCCCTGCTTGCTATAAAACATTATGAAAAATGTGGTAATCAGAAAATAAAAATTGGTGCCTGCTACAGGTTATTAGCTGCTATATACACAAAGGAAAAAAAATCTGAAGAAGCATTACAATTTTTGCTTAAAGCAAAAGATCTATACAATGAACCTGGCATAAAAAACAAAGAAGTAAAATCCTTAGTGTTAAACGACATTGCGTATTTGTATTTAAAAATGGACAATTACACAATGGCAATGAAACACCTAAACGAATCAATAAAAACTGCTAATACTAACGATCAAACCTCTACATTAGCTGACTGCTACAACATTATGGCTACCGTAAGTAGTCGCCAAAATGATCTTGACAAAGCCATAGAGTATTACAATTTATCAAAAGATATTTATACAACTAAAAATGACCAGTTAGGTATAGCCATTTGCAATACAAACTTAGGGATTACGTATTACAAAAAAGAAGATTACCAAACAGCTATAATTTTTCTTGAAAAAGGAAAACAACAAGGCGAAAGTATAAAGTTTAATTCAGGTGTTATAGAAGCGATAACTTATTTAGGAAAAGTTTACACAAAATTACATCGCATACAAAAAGCTGAGGGCTATTTAAAAGAAGCTGTTACTTTAGCCAACACAATAAACATTAACAAAACTGATATTATTTTAGCCAAAGCTGATCTAGCCTACGCCAACAAAAAGAACAAAGAGGCAATTTTATTGTTGGAAAATGAGCTAAAAAACAAGTATCACAAACTAAACCCTAAAGAAAAAATAGAACTGCATAAAGCACTTTCAAAAATATACAAGGCTACAAATAATTATAAAAAATCATCTACTACCCAAGAAGAATTAATTCGTTTACAAGACAGTATCAATAGCGTGCAACAAGCTATACAAGTGCGCGTATTGCAGGCTGAATTTGATTATTCAAAAATTAAACATGATTTAAAAAACAAAGACGATAAATTATCCGTAGTTACTGCAAGAGCTGAAACATCAAAGCTTTTTAACATATTACTTATTGTTGCGGCTTTAGCAATGCTCATTATTGTTTTTTTAATTTACCAGCGCAGAAAACACTTACGAAACTCAAGAAGGGAGACCTGGAAGGTTAAACAAGAACTTCAGGCTACAAAACAAAATCAACTTGATCGTGAAATTGACTTCAAAAACAAGCAAATTACTGATTTTGCATTACATATTTCAGAAAAAAATGAATTATTAGTAGCTTTAAGAAAGAAAATAAAATCTTTAACATCAGACAAGAATATTGACAATAAAAACTTAAGTAGTTTACTTATATTTTTAAACAATAACATTGAACAAAACAAAGAGAAAGTTTCACTGTATTCAGTTGCAGATAACACCAAGGATGCGTTTTATCATAAACTAATAGAATTATACCCTGAATTAACTGAGAAAGAAAAAAGAGTTGCAGCACTTGTTAGTATGAATTTAGCCTCAAAGCAAATTGGGATTCAACTAAATATTACAAAAGCCAGTGTTGACAACTACAGACATACATTGCGTAAAAAAATGAACGTCCCAAAAGGGGTTTACTTATATGATTTTATTAAAAATATATAAGAAATCACTTTAAATTTGTACATCCTTGATTTGTAACACTTTAAAATTATAGTAAAAAATTTCTTTAAATTAATTTTTTTACATAACTTGGTAGTAGACAAAAAAAATGAATGGCCAGCAAACCCGAAATGCTGGCCAATTTCACTCAATTAACAAACAGCCTATAAATTACCCGAAATATTTGGCTGTTTTACCTAAAAACACTTAATGTTTACTAATTCAATTTTTTAAGTGTTTTAATTTGTTCTTTTATCTCTGCATTTAATTTCTCAATATCTTCAATCTTTTTTTGCTGTTCTTGTACCGCCTTTATAGCTACAGGAATTAAATCATTATAACGTACACCAAGAAAATCATTTTCCTCTTTTACCAAAACACCTGGGTTTTCTTCATATTCTTTCCATTGATGTGTTACAACTACTTCTGGGATAATTTGCAACAACTCTTGCGCTACAAAACCTATTTTAAGTTCTTTTTCATCCTCTGGAATTGAAAAATCAGAAATTTTATCATTCTTCCACACATATGAAATGGTTTTTAATTGTAACAACTCCTCTAAACCATAAGTAATTGGTTTAATATCCTCTTTTAAATTCCTATCAGAAGAAGTTAATACTCCACCCCCTGTAAAGACATCTTTCCACATTCTTGTAGAAGACCCCAAACTATAAGCATCTGAGGTTACAGGTAGAATATTATCTACTCCACCATCAAAAGTAAAATTCCCCATATTTGGTGATAAAGGCGCTTGATCTTGTATTTCAAAGTACCCTATATTGATATCCGATTCTGCATTAGTACCAGAGTCTGTATAAATTGCATCTTCTTCCCATACATGTAACGTATGTGAGGTAACCATATTTAAACCAACCATTACAGGACCTACATGGTATACAGGGTCAGCAAAGGTACTACCACTAGCAAATAGCCAATCAGTATCTCCTCCACCGGCAGGAGTAACCACTTGCCAATTTGCTACACCATTAGCATCTGTTACAAGCATTTTTCCAGCACCTTCAGTACCATCTACTATTTGCAGTACTGGAGGTGTTGACGGTACAGGCCCTAATACTTTAACGTCATCTATATACACCTCATCAGCACCACTAGAAGCTGAAGTATCTTTATCATACTCCCACCTAAAGGTATGTGTTCCAGCTGTTACAGGATAAGAAACTGTTGTCCACGGAGTAGAACCGTCCCATGAAGCACCAGACTGAGTAACACCATCTATTTTAAAAAAAAGTTTATCATAATTATTCTCTGTTGATGTTTTATAAGCAAATTCAATGGTTGCCCCTCCAGCTGGTATGGTCATTGTACCTTCTATCCAGGTTATTTGATTATCTGATATATTCCCACTTTTAGCAGCAACAAGACTACCACTTGCAGCATTATACTCACCTGCAGCCGTAGTAATTACCCAGTTAGCATCACCTCCTGTTGAAAAGGGAGCTATAGTCGAATCTTCAAAACTATCATCAAACAATACAGCAGGGTTATAAACAGGACTTATAACATGAAGCTTAGTAGAAGGTGTTGTAGTATTAAACCCAACATTTCCGTTTGCTGACACTCTAATTATTTCACTGTTATTTGTACCAACAACAAAATCTTGATTATCTGTTGTACCAAGTATGTTTGTAGCATCATTTGTCCCAGTGTTTCCTGAATACATCCAGCCTGAACCAGCTCCAAATGTACGCCATACTGCTCCGTCAAAATAATAAAACCCTTGAGATACATCAGTTTGATAAATTAGCAACCCAGTTGCAGGACTTGCAATAGCATTGCGTTGAGCCTGGTTCATACGCGGAATTAAAACTCCTTGTGAGGTACTTTCTACATGTAGAGCTGAGCTACTAACTGGACTAGTAGTTCCAACACCTATTTGAGCTACACTAAACACACTATATAAACCGAAAAAAAATAGTACTATATATTTCATAATTAATTATATTTTAATAACTACTTTACTTCCTCAAGCAATTGTAGCATTTCTTGTTGTTTTTTATTCATAGCTTTTATAACCAATTCTTGATCCTGAGTAGCTTTTACAATCACAGGAATTAAATCAGAATAGCGCATTCCCATCATTTTTGTTTCTTTAATTACTGCAACATTTGGTGTTTCTTCATCAGCTGTCCAATGTTCATCAACAATCAACTCTGGGATCACATTATTAACCTCCTGTGTTATAAACCCTATTTTTCTTCTTTTATCTTCTTGCTTAATTTTTAGTTTACCGTAAAACCCATCTTTCCATTTATACGATACTGGCCTAAGCCTCATTAAGCTTTCTATACCATATTTTAAAGGCTGTATATCCTTTTTGGTTCTTATATCTGAAGTTTGAATTGTCGTATTAGTAGCATAAATATTAGTCCAAGTATACCAACTTGTACCTAAATCAAGGTTACCGCTAGTTACCGGCACAATGGCATGACTAAATTCAGCATTTGTAGAGTTGATACATCTTATATACTCACTTGAACCAACCCCTAAAGAAGCATCATTTCTACTTCCGTTATTTCTTACATCTGCTGTTCCGCTAACTGATGTTGATGTTGAACCAAAACCAACGCGTGCTAGACGATAGATCGGGTCTGTAACAGTTGGTGCTGTAGCTCCTCCTGCTAATGCCCAGTCAACATCTGCTCCTCCTCCGCCAAAGCTATCAGGATCAACCCAAACACCATTTCCATTAGCATCTGAAGTAAGCACATACCCTGCAACCTCTGTACCATCTTGAATTCTAATAGCTGGAACTAAAGCTCCAACATTAGGGCTAACCACATCTAAACTTGCCGAAGGCGCCGCTTCATTAACTCCAACATTTCCGTTAGCAGCTACACGCACAACCTCAGCATTATTAGCTATCATACTTAAATCTTCCGCATCAGTAGTTCCCAACATATTTGTAGTTGGTGTTGTACCAGAATTACCTGAAACATCCCATCCTGTAGAACCTCCAAAAGTTACCCATGCCGATCCATTATAGTAATAAAACCCTGGAGTAACATTTGTTTGATAAATTAGTAAACCAGTTACAGGGGCTACAATAGCTGTTTTTTGAGCAGCTGTCATTCTTGGCACTAAAATACCTTTTTCAGTATTATCAATTTGCAGCATGGCACTGGCATCTGGTGTTACAGTACCAATACTTACTTGCGCCATAAGCATACCGCTTACTAAAAACGCAACTACAGTAGTTAATATATATTTTTTCATTTTTATCTTATTTAGATTTTAACATGATTAACTCTTGATACAATTTTTCGGTTTCTATTTCAAGCTCAGCCAACCTAAACATCTGTTGTTGTTTTGCCTTTACTATTACCGGAAGCAAATCTGTATAGCTCATTGCTAATCTATCTAGTATTTTTTTTGTGTAAGCACCCTCTTTTGTGAATTCATCAATTTTCAACTCTTCATCATACACTATTTCAGGCATAATTTCTTGTACTTCTTGTGCTATTAAGCCTAATATTTTTCTTTTATCTGACTTGGCTAAAGGTAGTCCTCCTACTAACTCTTCCTTCCACTTATACTCAACAGGTTGCAACTGCATCAACTCCTCTAAACCATAGTTTAAGTTCTTAATTTCCTCCTTCATCCTTCTGTCCGAAGTTTGCACAACTCCATTAGTAGCCCAAACTTCCTTCCATAATTTTGTACCTGAGCCTAAACGAGTGGAATATTTGTCTTGTGGAAATAGACGATGACTAAACCTTGTTTCATTATTACCATCTTCTAAATACTCAACATCTCCAATACCAATTGTAGTTCCTGTAGTTGCGCCATTATCTACATCAAGAGATAAGAAAGATGGTGTAACCAATCCTGTTCGTCCAATTACAGATACACCAGGTCTATATACTCTATCTGCCAGATCTGTTCCGCAACAACCAAAATCCCAATCTTGATCTCCTGGATCACTTAATGAAGAAGAATCTCCCCATGTCGCATTTCCACTAGCATCCGAAGTAAGGACCCTATTAAGCGCCTCATTTCCATCTTGTAATCGAAATGCTGGCGAAGTACCAACTAGATGTAAATTATGTGTTGGGTTAACAACCCCTATACCTAAACGTCCATTTTCATCAACCCTAAATCCTTCATTATTGTTAGCAACAACAACAAGATCTTGTGCATCAAGAGTTCCTACTTTATCAGTTGCAACTGATGTTCCTGCGTCACCAGTTAACCCCCAAGCAGACCCTCCTCCAAAGGTTTTCCATATTAGACCGTCAAAATAGTGAAACCCAGCTGCTCCGTCTATTTGATAAATTAACAACCCTGTAGAAGGAGATACTATCGCGTTTCTCTGTGCTTGGGTCATTTTTGAAATCAATAATCCAGACGATGTACTAGTAATATCTAAAGCTGCACTCGCATGCGGGCTTGTAGTTCCAATACCTACTTGTTGAGCACTCAAAGAGAAAACTCCACTAATAACCAACAGGCAAAAAATACATATTTGTTTCATGATCTTAATATTTTAAGGCAAAACTAGCATTAATTGCATGTTATAACCTTATAGAACTACTCCTAATAGACTCCTATTTATTATAAAAAAAACTACTAATTTCGTATCATTGTACGACAATTACAAACTTTATACTCATGAAAACATATAAAATCATACTACTACTAAGCTTGGCTCTGTTTACACAAAAAGGGCACGCTTTGTCTTTAAATGATAGCATAAAAAAGCGAGTTCAAAGAGAAAAGAACGACACTAAAAAGGTTGATTTATTAATACAGTTGGCAGTTTCATTTAACAGAAAGAATACAGATTCTGTAATTCATTATGCTAATCTGGCGTTAAAAAAAGCTCAAGAAATAAAATATAATGCAGGAGTTGCTGATGCTTACAGCTCACTTGCTAAAGCACATTTTACTCAAAGCAATTACGATATGGCAACTGAGTTATCATCAAATGCCATCAATTATTATGAAAAAACAAAAGACGTAGGTGAGAAGATAGGTAACTGTTACAGGTTACTCGCAGCAATATATATTGAAGAAAAAAGATCAGAAGAAGCTTTAAAATATTTACTGAAGGCTAAGGATTTATATGATGGTTTAGACTTAAAAAACAAAGAAGTAAAAATGTATGCATTAAATGAAATTGCATACCTCTACCTAGAAATGGACAACTATGTAATGTCAATGAAGTACCTGAATAAATCTTTAGCAATTGCTGAAAAAGAGAATCAATCAGCAACATTAGCACTTGCAGATTGCTACTTCATCCTAGGGACAATTTCTACACGGCAAAAGAACAATACTCAAGCCATTGAATATTTCAATTTAGCTAAAGACGTTTATACCAATCAACAAGATGCTCTAGGTGTTGCAACAAGCAATTCAAAAATCGGAATTAACCATTACAACAATAGGGCCTACACAACAGCTATCACATTTTTAGAAAAAGCAAAAGAACAGTCTGCTGAAATTAGCTATAATTTTGGGTTGATGGAAAATTTAATCTATTTAGGTAAATCATACACAAAACTTAACAACCTTGAAACAGGATTACTTTTCTTAAACGAGGCAGATAGCATTGCTAAGAAACATAAAATACTAACTTCTGAAACGGTGATGGCAGAATCTGATTTAGCATTAAAGAAACAAGAGTATCCCTACGCTATAACTCTAATAGAAAACCACCTTTCTACAAACAGAAAAACGATTAGTCCGAAGGCAAAAATTGACCTTTACAACAATTTATCTGATGCTTATAAAGGCAATAAAAATTTTGAAAAATCTTTAAATGCCAAGAACAGCTTGTTGCAAATTCAAGATAGCATTTACAATATTCAAAAGGTTATTCAAGTAAATGTTTTACAAGCAGAGTTTGATTACAATAAAGTGAAAAACGACCTAAGAAACAAAGAGTCCGAATTGCAAATTTCAGAAGAAAAGTCACGCTCATCACGTCTTATATACATGCTATTAGCAATTGCAGCAATTTCATTGTTCATTATTTCAACTTTAGTTTACTTCAGAAGAAAAGAAGCTTGGAAAATAAAACAAGAACTTAACGCTACTAAGCAACTTCAGTCTGACAGTGAAATAACCTTTAAAAACAAACAAATTACTGATTTTGCTTTACACATATCAGAAAAAAATGACCTGCTTACAAGTATTAAAGAGAAAATAAAACTAATAAGCCTTACCGAAAAAACAAAAAACACCAACCTCAATGATTTGATTCTTTTTTTAAACAACAATATTGAACAAAACAAAGAGAAAATTGCCATCTACTCTATTGCAGATAACACCAAAGATGCGTTTTACCATAAACTAAGTGACTTATACCCACAGCTATCTGTTAAAGAAAAAAGAGTGGCTGCTTTTGTACGTTTAAATTTAACCTCAAAACAAATAGCAATTCAACAAAGTATTAGCATTTCTAGTATAGATAATTACCGTTATAATCTTAGAAAAAAAATGACCGTTCCTAAAGAAGTGAGTTTAAGTGATTTTTTGAAAAATATTTAAAAATATTGACCAATCCCGAAAACAATTCCACCTGATTCATTCTTTATAGAATACCCATAATCTAATCTAAAAATCGCATTAAATATACGTTTATGCATTATTCTCATTCCTAATCCGGAATATAATTGTCCTTTATCAAGCTGAACAAAATCGTTTAAAGTTCCGCCTGGTGACCGCCATGTTCCCACATCAACAAAAGCATTCCCTTGCAACACAAACCAATTTTTCTCATAAATTGTATGTCTATACTCTGTATTTAACACCAAACTTCCTGTTCCCCTATCTATTAAATTTCCAACCCCTCTAATATTCACGTTATTATCAACAACAAAAGGAGCAAAAACACTTGAACTATTTGTTGATAACCCAGCGCGTAACCTACTTGCAAAATTCCCTTTCCGTCCAATAATTTTGAAAAACATAACATCATTCCACCAAGCTAAAAAATCAGATTGAATATCATTATCCGTGAAGTTTTGCTGTAATATCAATACATTTTTAAGTCCGTTAACATACTGGTAATTATAATCTAGGTCATTATACTCATAAAAAAACTTTAGAATTATCTTTTTTACATTAATCGTTTCTTCAATAGAGTTATTTATGAAACCTGATTGGTACTCATACTGGTCATTGGTAAAATTAACACCTGCTTTAAAATTGTTTTTGAAATTTTTCTCATAGGTTAGAAGTGTTTCTATTCCTGAATTTTTATAAATATAATTTGTAGGCAAATTTGTGTAATAAAACGGTTCCTTACTACTCCATATTTGAGCATTTATTGCAAGTCCTATTTTATTAGAAAACAGGTAAGGCGCAAATAAATTTACCCCATAAGAACTCTCGCCATTATATTGATAATACCCTCCTAGAGTTATATTTTTTCCTGAAAAGTTATAATCATATAATCCTAATTTATACGAAAAAACGTTATCTACAGACCAAATATTAACAGCAGGGATTAATGTATGGTTTTCTTTTATATCAAACACAACGGTATCTTTCACCATAGTATAAGTTGCATTAGAAATACCATTTAATCTTTTTAGTTTTTTAACATCTTGATTTAATGAAATTGTGTCTGCTATTGCCCCTTCTTTTACTTTAATTAATTGTTTTAAAAAAGCGTCATTATTCTTTTCTACGCCAACAAACTGGATGCTTTCAATCTTTTGTTGACTAAAACTTAGCAAACAACTACACAATACAACAACAAATAACTTCATAATTACCCCTATACCTAATCATTAAGTATTAATGTCGTTTATATACCTGTCTAATTACATTTTCGGTGGGTTTATTTTGAGGTGTGAACCTTGAATTGTTAGGCCCACCTGAGGCTTCATGATCAATAAACCACTTCCAAATAAAACCACCTGCAAACCACTTTTCTTGCCATAGCTCATCAAACAACACTTGTGTAGCAACTACTTGTCCTTGTAGGTTTACTGTGGTTTTACTGTAATCAACATCCCATGGTTTGGCCGCGGCATAATCAACACTTCTATAACCATACTCTGTAAACATTATTTTTTTTGATAACGAATCTGCATGTTTTTTCATAGCTGATTTGTGTTTTGCCCACCCCTTCTTTAAAACAGAAATTGTAGGTGTTTTTTCATCAGATAGCGGGAAATAGCCATCTATGCCAATATAGTCTAAATTAGCCCAAAAAGGCGTTTTTCTATATTCATCCCAATTAGCAGCATACGTTAGTTTACCCTTATAAACTTGTCTAACATCATGAATTAAATTCATCCAAAACTCAGGCCTATTTTTAATAAACACCTCCAATTCAGTTCCTATACAATATATAGCTACACCATTATTTTGGGCAACTTTAGCATAGGTTAGTATAAAATCGGCGTATATTGTTTCAAAAGTTTGCCAATTTTCTTCTGAGTTCATTTTTATATTACCTGTAAACTCTCCGTCAGACACCCAAATTTGAGGCTTTAGCATTACTTGAATTTCGTTATTATGCAACTGATTAACATATTGTTTTACCCCTTCTACTCTTTCTCCAAACCACTGATGGCTATCATTGAAACGCAAATTAGGATGGTTTAAGCGTTCTATGAACCCAAAAGGCATCACTGCGGCATAATTTGCATTTAAATTCAATACAGGAATAAGGTCTTTTTGCGTAACTTGTTCGCCAGATGACACAAACGAAACACCATTTATACTTTGATCAAACTTAGTGGACATTGAACACGACACACAAAATGATAGCAACACACATAAATAGATAGATATTAAAATCTTACTCATACCCTTTAATTTAAAACAATTATAAATTCATATATAAAAATAAGGTTTTAACTTTAATAGCGACTCATCTTACATCAAATTAGAACTATGGAAGAACATATTGTAATTATTGGAAATGGAATTTCAGGTATTACATGTGCACGTCATATCAGAAAAAACAGCACTAAAAAAATCACTGTAATCTCTGGCGAATCTGCGCAGTTTTTTTCAAGAACAGCTCTAATGTACATCTACATGGGGCATATGACATTTGAACACACACAACCATATGAGAAATGGTTTTGGGCAAAAAACAAGATTAATCTCATTCAAAAATATGTTTCAAAAGTTATCCCAGAAACTAATGAAATTATTTTTGAAGATTACTCTAAATTAAGATATGACAAATTAGTTCTTGCAACAGGATCTAAACCTAACAGGTTTGGTTGGCCAGGACAAGACTTAAAAGGTGTTACAGGCTTATACCATAAGCAAGACCTAGAAAACATTGAAACTTATGCACCAAACAACACTGTTTGTAAAAGAGCCGTTATTGTTGGAGGTGGCTTAATTGGTATTGAATTAGCGGAAATGTTACATAGTAGAAATATTCCAACAACATTTTTAGTTAGAGAAACTAGTTTTTGGAACGGCGTGTTACCTAAGGAAGAGTCTGCCATGATAACCCAAGAAATTTTAGATCATCATATTGATTTACGCTTGGGTGTTAATTTAAAAGAAATAAAATCTGATGCCACAGGAAAAGTAACCTCTATAATCATTTCAGAAACTGGAGAAGAAATTCAGTGTAACATGGTAGCGTTAACAGCTGGCGTATCACCAAATATTGATTTTTTAAAGAGTAGCGCTATTGAAACTGGAAAAGGTGTAAAAGTAAATCGTTTTCTAGAAACTAACACCCCTAATATATACGCAATAGGTGATTGTGCGGAGCAACTTGAACCAATAAATCAACGCAGACCAGTTGAAGCCGTTTGGTATACTGGACGTATGATGGGTGAAACTTTAGCACAAACTCTCTGCGGTAATCGTATAATGTATAAACCTGGGCATTGGTTTAACTCGGCTAAGTTTTTTGATATTGAATATCAAACCTATGGTTGGGTTTGGCCTGAACCTAAAGCACATGAAAGCCATTTTTATTGGAGACATGATAATGACAAAAAATGTATTCACATTAATTACAATAAAAATACACTTGAATTTATTGGCATTAACACCTTTGGTATTCGTATGCGACATGAGTTTTTTGACAAAGCATTAACTGATAAAAAATCTATAACCTATGTTTTAGAACATTTAGCAGACGCTAATTTTGATCCTGAGTTTTATAAACTTCACGAAAAAGAAATTGTTTCAAAATTTAATCTCGAAAACAATACTAACATCCAATTGAAGAAAAAAAATTGGAAACGAATTTTCTCTAAAGCATAACACAACAACATGAAACAGATTCAAAATACAGGTCTTGGAGTGTTCCTTTTTGGATTACTTATTTTTATTTTACTTATTTTTTTAGGCAAGTATGAGCTATCTACTATTCAATTTGAACAATTCATAGAAAACAAAGGGATTAAAAGTGAGTTGTTTATTTCTGAAATGCAAACCCATGTTGTAGATAGAGAATTTACAAATCCACATAAATTTTCTTCAGAAATAAGACGCGCATTAACTACTGCAAACTCATTTCATAGAGAAAACAAAGAATACAAAAAACTAATTTGGAGCAAACCACACTTACTAGCTTATGACATTGCAAAAGTATCAGGAAAAGGGCTTGTTAATGAAAATAAAGTGGTGTTTTGGTGGCTAACCTTTGGTTTAGGCATTATAGGAGCTTTACTCTATATCATACCTAATGTAATAACTCTAGGGCCTAAAGGTATTAAAAACAACGGTATTTATTTTAATGAAGCTACCAATCGTGGTTGGATTGGCTGGATGGTTTTTGTTTTTTTAGTAAGCTTCTATTTACTGCTTTACTTTGCGCCAGAATACATTGTAAACTGGACCTATATTCTAGATCCTATAAGTATAAAATTAAACGGAAACTTAGCAGGACAATGGTTTTTATATGGGTTTTTATACTCTGTGGTTATGCTTGTAATGGCTGTTAGAATGTATATTAAATACCGTCATAACAAGTATCAAATATTGCGCACTACATCGGTCTTATTTTTTCAAATTGTGTTTGCATTTTTAATACCAGAATTAATGGTACGCTTTCAAATGCCATGGTATGATTTTAAAAATGCATTCCCTTTAGATTATGATTTCTTTTTCAAATGGAACTTAAAAGAATTAACTAATAGTGGAGGAATCGGCATATTTATTTTGGTTTGGGGAATAGTATTGACACTTGTTATTGTACCATTAATGACATACTTTTTTGGAAAAAGATGGTATTGTTCATGGGTATGTGGTTGTGGTGGTTTAGCGGAAACCTTAGGAGATCCCTATAGACAATTATCTGATAAATCATTAAAAGCATGGCAAGTTGAACGGTGGGTAATTCATGCAGTTTTAGTGTTCGCTATAGTGATGACAGGTATTACGCTATATACCTTTTTCACTAACACCGTTAGTGTTTTAGGCATAAAAACTACTACAATTCAGGATGCATATGGGTTCTTGATAGGAAGCATCTTTGCTGGAGTGATCGGAACTGGATTTTATCCAATTTTCGGAAATAGAGTATGGTGTCGGTTTGGATGCCCTTTAGCTGCTTATATGGGTTTAGTACAACGTTTTAAATCACGCTTTAGAATTACAACAAACGGCGGTCAATGTATTTCTTGCGGAAACTGCTCTACCTATTGTGAACAAGGAATAGATGTAAGAGCCTATGCTCAAAAAGGAGAAAACATTGTACGTGCAAGTTGTGTAGGATGTGGTGTTTGTGCTGCCGTTTGTCCGCGTGGCGTATTAAAATTAGAAAATGGTCCTGAAGCTGGACGAATTAACCCAACTGACATCTTATTAGGGAATGAAATAGATTTAATAGCCTTATTAAAGAAATAAACCCATGTATAAAACATTAATATATATAATCATTATTGCAATTGGATGTACATCATGTAGGCCAAGCTATATGAGGTGCCCAAAAAACCGAAGGTGCGATGCAACTCCAATAATGAACAAAACCATAATAATGACAACTCATTTACATTCTTCCACAAAAGAACAGCTCTGTTGAAATTTTTAATACTTTTACGCAAAATTCAATGTAATGCCGTTAATTAAGGTCATCATTCCAGCTTATAACGAGGAACCATCCATAGCAAAAGTAATTTCTGAAATACCTTCAATAGTGTCAGAGATTATTGTTGTTAACAATAACTCAACAGACAACACCGCTCAAGTTGCTAAAGAAACAGGAGCAACAGTATTAACAGAAACTCAAAAAGGATATGGCTACTCATGCTTAAAAGGATTAGAACATATTGCTTTGCAGGCTAAAAAACCAGATATTGTTGTGTTTCTAGATGGTGATTATAGTGATTACCCAAGTGAATTAATACAACTCATAGCGCCAATATTAGAAAATAATATAGACCTCGTAATTGGAGCTAGAGTACCAGAACTTAGAGAAAAAGATGCCGTTACACCCCAACAAATTTTCGGAAACTGGTTGGCCTGCGCACTAATGAAACTTTTTTTTAACGCTAAATTTACCGATTTAGGTCCGTTTAGAGCTATTAAATACAATAAACTCCTAATGTTAAACATGACAGACAAGACCTATGGCTGGACTGTTGAAATGCAACTTAAAGCTTTAAAACAGAAGTTGTCATATACTGAAATACCTGTTCACTACAAAAAAAGAATTGGCGTTTCAAAGGTGTCAGGTACAATAAAAGGTGCTATATTTGCTGGCGTTAAAATTTTAACTTGGATTTTTAAATATAGCCTCAAATAACAGTGGATAAAGTAATACTATACGGATCATATGTCATTATGACGATATATTCTATATCGTTAATCATTATACTTTTTTACGCCTTAGCGCAGTTAAACTTATTAGTTAACTACCTTAAGGCTCAGAAAAAAAAGGATGATGGCCCAAAATTTGATTTAGATAACCCGGAGGAAGTCCCGTTTGTAACTATTCAACTACCATTATATAATGAATTGTATGTTGTTGAGCGTTTATTAAACAATATCGCTGAAATTGATTACCCAAAAGACAGATTAGAAATTCAAGTTTTAGATGATTCAACTGACGAATCTGTAGCTACAAATGCAGCGCATGTAAAAGCTTTACAAGAACAAGGCCTTGACATATCACACATCAGAAGAGAAAACAGAGAAGGATTTAAAGCTGGTGCACTAAAAGAAGGCTTAAAAATAGCAAAAGGAGAATTCATCGCTATTTTTGATGCCGATTTCTTACCTCAAAAAAATTGGTTAAAACTTACCGTCCCTCATTTTAAAGATGATAAAATCGGTGTTGTTCAAACACGTTGGGGACATATCAACAGAAATTATTCACTTTTAACTAAAATTCAAGCTTTTGCTTTAGACGCACACTTTACTTTAGAGCAAGTTGGTAGAAACAGTAAAGGACATTTTATAAACTTTAACGGTACAGCAGGTTTGTGGCGTAAAGAGTGTATCTATGACGCAGGAAACTGGGAAGGTGATACGTTAACTGAAGATTTAGACTTAAGCTATAGAGCTCAATTAAAAAACTGGGGATTCAAATATTTAGTTGATGTAGAAACACCGGCAGAGCTACCTGTAGTTATTAGTGCTGCACGTTCTCAACAATTTCGATGGAATAAAGGTGGTGCTGAGAACTTTCAGAAAATGTTTAAACGTGTCGTGAAATCTGATGATTTATCATTTAAAACCAAATTTCATGGAGTAATGCATTTGCTTAACAGCACGATGTTTTTAAATGTATTTATCGTTGCTATTTTAAGCATACCGATGCTGTATATTAAAAACTACTTTGGTCATTTTAGATCATACTTTATTGTTATGAGTTTCTTCGTTACAAGTACACTTATATTCTTTATTTGTTATTGGTTTATGTATAGAAACCTCAACGGAAAAGGGTTTAAAAATTTCTTTAGCTATATCGGACATTTCTTTGCTTTTTTCTCAATTGCAATGGGCTTCTCTTTACATAACTCTTTAGCTGTATTAGAAGGGCATCGCGGTAAAAAAAGTGAATTTGTACGTACACCAAAATTCAATATCAGTACTTTAAAAGATTCATGGAAAGACAATAAATACTTGAGTAAAAACATTTCTAAAAACACTATTATAGAAGGTGTGTTATTACTGTATTTTATCTTTGGCTTGGCAAGTTCTTATTTAGTTACGTTATTTGTTGGCGCTAAAGAAATTGATTTCGGATTAGTTCCTTTTCACCTAATGCTAGTAACTGGTTTTGGATTTGTCTTTTTCAAATCATTGACTTCTAAGGCCTAATTATTTTTTTAATTGTATCTAAACGAATAATAAAACTTTAAATTTGAGTACGTTATATTAAAACTCATATGTTTAAAGGCATCCTAATTAAACGTCCTCTCTACGGAATAATTGGAATAATAATATCTTGCTTGGGCTATTATTATTTTAGTTATGAATTAGTAAGAGGTAGTTTCAACAACTTATTACTTTCTTATTCTACGCTATTTCTGTTATTTCTATTTATTCTAAAACTTGATTTAGAGTGGAGAACATTAGCTATATTAACGTTATTGTTTAGGCTACTCTGTTTAGTGGCTACGCCTAATTTATCACAAGATTTTTATCGGTTTATTTGGGACGGCAGAATGCTTCTAAATAGTTTTAACCCGTATTTATATTTACCTGAAGCTTACCTCTCGCCTAATTTCGATATGCCCAACCAAGCTGCAGAACTAGTATCTGGAATGGGTGAATTAAACGCGAGTCACTACAGTAATTACCCACCTTTAAATCAGTTGTGTTTTGCAATAGCCGCTTTCTTTGCCAATAAAAGTATTTTAGGAAGTGTTGTCGTTATGCGTGTGTTAATTATACTTGCTGATGTTGGTGTACTTTATTTCGGAACAAAGCTCTTAAAAGCACTCCATTTAAACCCTAAAGCTATTTATATATACTTATTAAACCCGCTAATTATCATTGAACTAACTGGCAATTTACATTTTGAAGGTGTCATGATTTTCTTTTTAGTGTGGAGCTTGTACTTATTACATCAAAATAAATGGCAGTTATCTGGAGTTGCTATGGCATGTTCTATTGGATTAAAGTTAGTACCATTAGTGTTTCTTCCTTTGTATTTCAAACATTTAAACTTTAAAAAACTAGTCGCATTCTACCTTATAACAGGAACTTGTATAATTGGATTTTTCGCGCCTTTTATATCAGAACATCTTATCGCTAATTATTCAAAAACTATCGGTTTATGGTTCGGAACTTTCGAGTTTAACGGCAGTGTATACTTGCTTATAAGAGAGGTAGGTTATATGGTAAAAGGATATAATATTATTGGTACAGTCGGAAAAACAATTCCTATTGTTGTAATTCTATTTGTATCAGCCTTAGCTTTTTTCAGAAAAAACAATAGCACAAAACAATTAATAACCGCATTTCTATTCGTATTGAGTTTTTACTTATTTACATCAACAACAGTTCACCCTTGGTATGTGGCAATGCTTTTAATGCTATCGGTATTTACAAAATATCGATTTCCATTGGTTTGGAGTTTTACAATTATGCTGAGCTACTCATTCTATAAAAATGAAACTTTCATTAACAATTATTGGCTTATATTTATTGAATACACACTCGTAATTGGATTTATGATATGGGAGCTTTTATCTTTAAACAAAAAAAAGCCTTTCTATTAATTGAAAGGCTTTCTATCATTTAGCATAAAATAATGATGTGCTATTTAAAATGTTTTAAGTTAATTAACTCTTGTTCTGTTAAGTGTTTCCAGTGCCCTCTTGGAATATCCTTTTTAGTTAAATCACCAATCATCACACAGTCTACTTTTAGCAAGTCATACCCAAGATGTTCAAAAATAGTTCTCAACACACCGTTACCAGTATTTAAAATAGCTATTCCTAATTCTTTCTTTGGTTTATTTGTAATATAAGATGCTTCAACAACAGTAACTTTTTTTCCTTCAATGGTGATACCTTCTTTAATTTTTTTAAGATCTTCTAGCTTTAAATTCTTATCCAGTTCAACCTGAAACAAACGCTTCACACCAGTTTTTGAGTTCGTGAATTTCTTAGTTAAATCGTCATCATTAGTAAATAACAACAACCCTGTTGAATTTCTTCCTAAACGACCAATAGGCTTAATACGTGAATTTGTAGCATTTGCTACTAGATCCATGACCGTTTTCCCTTTACTCTCACTTGTAGTTGTTGCAAAGCCTTTAGGTTTATTTAAAAGTACATATGCTTTTCGTTCTGGAGAAATTCTTGCCCCATCAAAACGCACATCATCATCAATTTTAACTTTATATCCCATTTCAGAAACAACCTTACCATTTACAGTAACGCTACCTATCGAAATATGCATGTCAGCCTCACGGCGTGAGCACATACCAGAATTTGCAATATATTTATTTAAACGAATTTCAGTAGGCGCTGTTTTTTTAACAGGTGCAGATTTGGTTTCAGCTTTTTTTGCTGAAGCTTTAGCTTTTGGAGCTCTTGACTTAGGTGCTGATGCTTTTTTATAAGCGTCATTAGAGTATTTCCTTTTACCTGTATTCTTTCTTTCGTTTGACATGTAATCTAAATTTTGCGCAAAGGTATTGCTATTTATTTTATTATGACATCAATTTTTTAGGCAAATTCAACTAAAAACAACAATAAGGCTCTGTTTTTTAACATCTATTAACAGTTGATTTACATTTGTTTATAGCTAATTACTTCGCTTTTTAAACTATTAAAATAAAACTTCAAGTTTACTTAGCAACAAATCAGGTTTTATTAACACTATACTCATAGCTCCTATAACAAGGCAAAATTTTAGTAAATTATGCAATAACAGGTAATCTGATTTTTTTGTTGAAGTCCATAGTTTGGCAATATAAATTACTAACAAAATGCTGACCAAATAAAAATAATAATTCATTTGCCCTATTTGAAAATTAACAGCAATCAACAATGCTATTAACACGGTAAACAACATTAAGATACTCAATATTATTTTTGACGACTTTACACCGTAAACCACAGGAATTGTATTATAATTAAGTGTTAAATCACCTTTTATATTTTCTAAATCCTTAGTAATTTCTCGCATTGATATCATTAAAGCTAAAAACACACCATGAGCAAAAATAACAGTATCAAAATTTTTGTAATGCACAAATACTATAAAAAAAGGGGCTATTGCTAATGATGATGCAATGATGTTACCAATAAATGGGTGTTTTTTTAACTTATGAGAATACAACCAAATCATGAATATGTAAGATGAGAAAAACAATACTGCTTTAAATGACACATAACTCGCAAGGATTACTGTAATCAAGTTTAATGCAAAATATACTGACAACTTAGTATTCTGACTTACCAACCTATCTAACATAGATTTTTTAGGTCGGTTAATTAAATCTTTTTCTGAATCGTAAAAATTATTAATAATATACCCCGCAGCAATCACTAAAGATGATGCTAGTACCAATACAAATAAATTGACATCTAAAAGCACTTCTTTTAGTGACGTTTCTTTTGAAAGTATAAAAACAGAAGAAAGGTATTGAGCTGCTATTATAAAAATAATATTATACCCTCTTACAACAGAAAACAAACTGAATAGTTTCTTTAAAAAGAGTTTATTCTGTCGTGAAAACATCTTATGAGTATTAGAAGTTATACACCACTTCTAACTTATAGTCTTTAAGAGACTCTTGTGCTTTTTCATAATTTTCAGTAAACCCCAGTATATAACCACCACCACCAGAGCCACATAGCTTCAAGTAGTAATCATTGGTTTCAATACCTTGTTTCCATAACTGATGAAACTGTTCTGGTATCATAGGCTTGAAATTATTCAATACTATTTTTGATAATTGCTTCACGTTTCCAAATAAAGAACTCATGTTACCTTTTAAAAAATCTTCAACGCATGCATCTGTATGTTTTACAAACTGTGTTTTAATCATATTACGAAACCCTTCTTGTTTCATGTTTTCCATAAAAATATTAACCATTGGTGCTGTTTCACCAATAATCCCAGAGTCTAATAAAAACACTGCGCCTTTACCTTTCTTCTCTTGAGATGGTAAACCTGTAGGCTCAATATTATCTATTGAATTGATTAAAATAGGTAAACTTAAGTAACTGTTTAACGGGTCTAAACCTGAGCTTTTTCCGTGAAAGAAAGATTCCATCTGAGAAAATATTTCTTTTAACTGCAATAGCTTTTCTCGTGTTAAATTTTCTAAAACTGTAATTTTATTTTGGGCGTATTTATCATAAATAGATGCTACTAAAGCACCTGAACTCCCTACCCCATAACCTTGTGGTATTGACGAGTCAAAGTACATCCCGTTAGCAATATCAGCATTTAACTCCGCTAAATTAAAAATAGCTGAGCTTCTGTTAGCATCTTGTAAGCGCTGTAAATGTTTTGCGAATTCTGACAAACTTTTATTAGAGCTTTTTGCCGTTTCGGTAGTAGTGTCTGAAAGCTTTAACGCACCATTGTAAAAGTTATATGGTATGGAAAGTCCTTTAGAATCTTTTATGATTCCATATTCA
The DNA here is from genome assembly GCA_049614485.1 of Flavobacteriaceae bacterium. Taxonomy (GTDB): domain Bacteria; phylum Bacteroidota; class Bacteroidia; order Flavobacteriales; family Flavobacteriaceae. Next base: position 79,971 of record JBMZDR010000004.1, on the reverse strand, counting down.
CCAAATAATAATATTTTAGAGTAAAAAAGAGGTCCTTTCATAATTTTATAATTAACAAATTACAATGCGGTTTTAAAGTTACAATTGTTTTGCACCAAAACCTACAGTATCGCAAATATAATGACCATTTTGACAATAGCCAATTAACTTACTGTTAATGAATGCTAAAACTGCTTCTTTCTCATGTTCTGGGTACAACAAATGTACATTTGCTCCTGCATCTAACGTAAAACACAGATGTAACCCCGTTTGCTGTCTAAACGCCCAGATTTCATTTATGATTTCTAGAGTATTTGGTTTCATTAACACAAAATAAGGCAAACTTGTCATCATCATAGCGTGCAATGTTAACGCTTCGCTTTCAACAACTTCAATAAATTGCAACAAATCACCAGACTTAAACACATTCATTAACTTTGACATGTTATCATGCGCCTGATTGAATCTATTCTCTGCATACGGATGATTATGCATTAAATTATGCCCAACCGTACTTGACACTTGCTTCTCGCCTTTATCAACTAGTAGAATTGTATCTTGATAATTTTTAAAATTCTGATGTACTTCAAACGGATATTTTACTCCGAATAAATCTGAAGTTCCTGAAATGTCCTTATGAGTTCCCCAGCACACCAAATCACCCTCTAAGCTTCGGCAAGCACTACCTGATCCTAAACGAGATAAAAAGGATGCTTTTTGAGTAAATTCTTGATCTGATAATGATGGATTTAATTCCTTTTCTATCGACATAACACATAAGGCCAAAGCACTCATTCCTGAAGCAGAAGATGCAATTCCGGAACTGTGCGGAAACGAATTTGATGTTTCAATTTTATAGCTATATTCTTTTATATACGGTACATATGGCGCTATTCTTTTAAAAAATGTAGCGATTTTTGGTTTGAAATCCTCTTTTAGTTCTCCTTCTAAAAAGATATCAAATTGATAGTCCTCTGAAGGGTGTTCTAATTTCGTGTAATGTAACGTTGTAGTTGTTTTACAGTTGCTCAACGTGAAACTTATTGATGGGTTTGCCGGAATTTGATGTTCCTTTTTACCCCAATACTTCACCAAAGCAATGTTACTTGGTGACTCCCAAGTTACATGACCCGATTTTATTTCTTTTTCTGAAGATTCAAATACAAATTGTGCGTCTTGCATTAGCTAAATTTTTAGCAAATATACTGCTTATTTTAGTCTTTTATAGTTCTAACTTGTAATTGCTTTAGCGACTATAAATCCGCCTGTCCAAGCGTTCTGAAAATTAAACCCACCAGTAACGGCATCAATATTTAAAACTTCGCCTGCGAAAAACAAATTGGTGTGTACTCTACTTTCAAAGCGTTTAAAATTCACTTCTTTTAAATCAACACCACCAGCAGTAACAAACTCTTCTTTAAACGTACTTTTTCCATCAACATTAAACTTGGCAGATGTTAACTGTTCTGCCAAACCATCTAATTGCTGTTTGGTTAAATCAGCCCAACGTGTCGTTTCGGAAATAGTAGCTGCCGAAACTAGTTTTTGCCATAAGCGTTTTGGCAAGTCAAACTGCGTGTATTTATACACTAAGTTTTTAGCGAGTTGCTGCTTTAGAGATTTCAATTCACCCAGACAATCTTCAGTATCCATTTGAATAAAATTTATTTGAATATCAAATTGATAATTTTTATCGTATAATTCTCTTGCTCCGAAAGCTGATAGTTTTAAAATGGAGGGTGCACTTAAACCCCAATGTGTTGTTAGCAAAGGCCCCTCAGATTCTAAAGAACTCCCCAGCACTTTTACATGTGCATTTTGTACAACAACCCCAGGAATATCTTTAATACGTTTATCTGCTATATTAAAGGTAAACAATGACGGTACTGGGTTAATTATCTGGTGCCCTATTTTCGCAAGTAACTTCCATAACTTAGGACTACTACCTCCAGCTACAACTAAATTAGGAGCAAGAAATTCATCTGTTTTTGTAATGACTTTCCATTGCTCATTTTCTTTATGAAAATCTAAAACACCTTGATTTTGAAACACTTCAATCTGATGTTTTTTTATTTCAGAAACAAAACAATCTATTATAGTTTGTGAGGTGTTACTTTCCGGAAACACCCTACCGTCATCTTCTATTTTTAGTGGCACACCATGATTATCAAACCATTCAAACGTATCACCACAACAAAATTGATGAAACGGCCCCAGCAACTCTTTTTCGCCTCTAGGATAAAACTGAGTAAGCTCTTTAGGGTCAAAACAGGCGTGTGTTACATTACAGCGTCCGCCACCAGATATTTTGACTTTTTGTAAAATAGAATTCCCACGTTCTAAAATGACTATTTTTAAATCCGGATTTTGTTCTGCGATGTTTATTGCTGTAAAAAAACCAGCTGCTCCTGCTCCTATAATTAAGACATCAAAAGTTGTATTCATATTTGTTTTGCATAAAAAAACCTTCAAGTAAACTTGAAGGTTTTTAGAATTTATGTTTTATGATTAGTTAAAATCAATTTTAGTACATGTTTCAGAGTATAAGTCAGACAAAACCGCTTTAACTGCCTCATCTGAAGAGTTAGCAACACCTATTTTACGTGCACCATCTAATACATCTCCGTTAGATGCCCAAACATAAGTAGTCTCATTTCCTTTAATGATACGCTTACCATCTCTTGTACTTACTCTAAAAGACTGGTATTCTCTATCATACTCAACACCTGCTGGGTAATACGTTTCTGCATTAAACATTGTAGATCCTTTAGCGTATAAATAACATACACAGTTACCAATATCACTTCCTTCAGAAACTCTTACAGTATTGTTATGGATAATTTTCCACTCTCCTCTTACTAATGACGCAACAATGTTCATTAAGATAGTCCCTTTTTCAGCAACTTTACCGTCAATTTTTGACTCAAAGTTTACAAGTGCAGATACCGTACCTGCTCTCTCTTTTTGAGACTCATGTACGATTTCAGCAACATTCATGTTGAAATCATAATTTTTATTTTTCACATTTTCTGCCAGTTGCTCAGAAAATTGTTCGAAACTAATTGTACTACGTTTTACAACTCCAGACAACCCCACATAAGCAACATTATTTCTATACCTATCATCAAACAATGACAAAACATTATTTACTTGCTTTGTTTGCCCTAATGAATTAGATGCTGTAATATATGATTTCAATAACCTAGTTACTGGTTTTTCTTGAGCAATTCCGGTAACGAATGACAGTAATGCTACTGCCAATACTAATTTTAAAGTTGTAAGTTTTTTCATGGTGTTATTTTAAAAAATATTTTTCTCTTTTAGTGTTCGCTAATATATAAAAGAAAAAGATATGAACAAAAAGTATGCGAACAATTACCTTTAAGACAAGTATTGTGCCAAAAACACCATTGAAGCTATTGTATGAATTGACCTAAGTATTTACTATCTTTGTAAGACTAAACACCTTACTCTAAAAACATAATACTTACCCAAAATTAGTTGCATCAATTACTTTTAATGTTTAACTAAAAAAAGTCTTATGAAAAATTATATTACTTTGTGGGTTTTCCTAACCATATTTGCCACTTCAATTACGAGTTGTGAAACCAGTGATTTAAACACAGATAATCAAAAAGAGAACCTTTTCTTAGAGAAAATTAGCCAATGGAATTTAACAAATATCAAAGGAGGATTACTTGGTTTAAATGAAAATTACGAAACTGGCGCTGTTAAATGGACATTCAATTCTAAAAACTCAACTTTAAGCATCGAAAACAACAACCAAAAAGATGCCAATTTGGATATTATCAAATCTGGAAACTATCATTATTACATTGTTAACAACAAAGACATGCTATATCTTTATATAGAAGGTCTTGAATTTGGCCATATCATCCGAGAACAAAACACTTTAAAAATTGATCAAGGCAATACCACTAATGGCCCATTAACAGACGGTTATATTCTAAGCTTCAAGAAATAACTTATAAAAAAACCCTTTCAGTTTCTAAAAAACGAAAGGGTTAATTTGTACTCAAGGTGGGAATCGAACCCACACGACCGAAGTCACTGGATTTTGAATCCAGCGCGTCTACCAATTCCGCCACTTGAGCATCATTTTGTACGACTGCAAAAATATAAAAATAATTCTTATCCTACTACATAAATCACAAAACTTAAAACAATAAAAAAAGAAGGCGATTTAATCCCTTCTTTTTTGTGCATTAATTCTTATTTTTGCAGCACAAACAACACTACTAAAACAATTTATAATGTCAGAGTCAACATTAGAACCTAAAATATTTGCATGTTCACAAAGTAAAGATCTTGCGGAACGCATAGCAGAATCATTTGGAACAAAGTTAGGAAACGTCATCAGATCAACATATAGTGATGGTGAGTTTCAACCTTCTTTTGAAGAGTCCGTAAGAGGAAGACGTGTTTTTTTAATAGGATCAACACACCCTTCATCAGAAAACTTGATGGAATTATTAATGATGCTTGATGCTGCAAAAAGAGCTTCAGCAAGACACATTACTGCCGTATTACCATATTATGGTTGGGCCAGACAAGACCGTAAGGACAAACCAAGAGTTCCTATTACAGCCAAATTAGTTGCAAGCTTACTAGAAACTGCTGGCGCTACACGTATTATTACCATGGATTTACATGCTGATCAAATTCAAGCCTTTTTTGAAAAGCCAGTAGATCATTTATTTGCGTCTACTATTTTCTTGCCATATGTACAGTCGTTAAAACTTGATAACTTAACAATTGCGTCTCCAGATATGGGAGGCTCTAAACGTGCATACGCCTATGCAAAAGCATTACAAAGTGATGTTGTTATTTGTTACAAACAACGCGAAAAAGCCAATGTCATTTCTCATATGGAATTAATTGGTGACGTTAAAGGGCAAAACGTGATTTTAGTTGACGACATGGTAGATACCGCTGGAACATTAACAAAAGCAGCAGATATGATGATTGAACGTGGCGCTTTAAGTGTTAGAGCAATATGTACTCACGCTATTTTATCTGGCAACGCATTTGAGCGTATTGAAAACTCAAAACTAGAAGAATTAATTGTCACAGATTCTATTCCTCATGAACGTAAGAGTGATAAAGTTAGAGTTGTGAGCTCTGCTAAATTATTTGCAGATGTTATGAAAAGCGTACACCAAAACAAATCAATTAGCGAAAAATTTATAATGTAATAAACATCTCTTAAAAATTACCACATAGTATTTTGCAAGAGATAATAATTAGCTTACATTTGCCGTCCCTTAAACTAAGGGACATAATAATCATTTAAATATATAAAATGAAATCAATTACAATCAACGGATCACAAAGAGAAAGCGTAGGTAAAGTTTCTACTAAAGCCTTACGTAATGCTGGAATGGTACCTTGCGTAGTATACGGAGGAGACAAAGCAGTTCATTTCTCAGCAGAAGAATTAGCATTCTCAAAATTAATTTTCACTCCTAACGCGCACACAGTTGTGATTGCTTTAGATAACGGAACAACAATTAATGCTATTTTACAAGACATTCAATTTCACCCAGTATCTGACAAAATCTTACATATAGATTTTTACCAGTTATTTGATGATAAAGAAGTAACAATGAATATTCCTGTAAACATTATTGGAAACGCTCCTGGAGTTTTAGCAGGTGGGGTATTAAACCGTAACCAACGTAAATTAAGAGTAAAAGCTTTACCAGCTAACTTACCTGATTTTATTGATGCTGATGTTTCTGAATTAAACATTGGAAATAAATTATACATTACAGCATTAGCTAATGAAAAATACACATTCTTACAACCAGACAACACAGTTGTTGCTCAAGTAAGAGTATCTAGAGCTGCAATGAAAGCCGCTCAAGAAGCTGCAAAAGCAGCAGCAAATTCTGACGCACCAGCTGCAGAGTAATTATCTCTTAGATAAAAAAAATAAAAAAAGCATTCAACTTTTGTTGAATGCTTTTTTATTTTTGTAAAACTTAAAACTAATAGAATGTTTCAATGGCTTACTAATTTATTTAATCAAAAAGAAACACTCATATTAGACGAAACAGATTCTATGAAAAAATTCTTAATTGTCGGTTTAGGTAATATTGGTAACGAATACGAAAACACGCGTCATAATATTGGTTTTAAAGTATTAGATCATCTTGCAAAAAAAGAAGAACTCACTTTTGAAACTCAAAAATTAGGCGCACTAACAACTTATAAACTTAAAGGCAGAAGTTTTTTATTATTAAAACCCTCTACCTATATGAATTTAAGTGGTAAAGCTATTAAATACTGGATGACCAAAGAAAATATTCCTTTAGAAAACCTCTTGGTTATTACTGATGATTTAAACCTACCCTTTGGTGCATTACGCATTAAAATGAAGGGAAGTGATGGCGGACATAACGGACTTAAAGACACACAACTTCAACTAAACACAACAAAATACAACCGATTCAGATTTGGAATAAGTGATGAGTTTAGCAAAGGAAGACAGGTAGATTATGTATTAGGAGAATGGACCACAGAAGAAACTGACAAACTCTCAGAACGCTTAGACAAATCTGTTGAAATTATAAAATCATTTGGTCTTTCAGGCATGAACAATACCATGAATAGCTTTAACGGAAAGTAATCAGACTCGTATTATTTAGTATCTTTATCTCATTAATTTTAGCTCAAAAAACGTTTAATATAATTTATGAAAACATTTCACTCTGTTGAATCATTTTCTTCAAAAAAACCAACAGTGCTTACTATTGGAACTTTTGATGGTGTACACATTGGGCATAAAAAAATATTAAACAAATTACTTGCAACTGCTAATCATAACGAATTAGAATCTTTAGTCTTGACTTTTTTCCCTCATCCGAGAATGGTATTACAAAAAGACGCTGATATTAAACTGATTCACACAATAGATGAACGCACTGCTATACTAAACACTTTAGGACTCCATAACCTTATCATACAACCTTTTTCAAAAGAGTTTTCAAGATTAACCGCCACAGAGTTTGTAAGAGATATTCTTGTACAGCAATTAAACGTAAAACACGTCATTGTTGGTTATGACCATAGGTTTGGAAGAAACAGAACAGCCAATATCGATAACTTAAAGGAATTTGGCTTAATCTATGATTTTACCGTAGAGGAAATTTCAGCTCAAGATATAAATGACGTTGCAGTAAGCTCAACAAAAATAAGAAAAGCCTTAACTGATGGCAATATCCAAACCGCTAATAAGTATTTAGATGATTCATTTCAATTAAATGGTGTTATTACAGTTGGCAAAGGCATAGGCCGCACTATTGACTTCCCGACTGCTAATGTTTCAATTACTGAGGACTATAAAATGATTCCGAAAAACGGAGTATATATAGCAACAGCTACTATTGACAACAAAACATACAACGGAATGATGAATATTGGCCACAACCCTACGGTTAATGGCAATACACAAAGTATTGAGATTCATTTATTCAACTTTAACAAAGACATTTACCACAAGGCTATTTCTGTTAAAATATTAAAACGCCTTAGAGATGAATACAAATTTGAATCTGTTAATGCCTTAAAAAATCAGCTTAACGACGACAAAAATAAAGCGCTAACTTATTTTGAGAACAATGACTAAGTTCTTATTCAAACAAATAGATAATTCATCATTAATCATATTCCGGATCATATTCGGACTTTTAATTTTTTTAGAATCCGTTGGCGCCATTTTTACCGGCTGGGTAAAAAGAACACTTATTAACCCTGAGTTTACATTTACAGTTATTGGTTTTGACTGGCTACAACCCTTACCCGGCAACGGCATGTATTATTACTATACAATAATGGGCCTTTTAGGACTAATGGTTATGATTGGTTATAAATACCGTTTTAGCATTATATCTTTCACATTACTTTGGACTGCCACATACTTAATACAAAAAGCATCTTACAACAATCACTATTATTTGCTTATTTTAATTTCTGGTTTTATGTGTGTGTTACCAGCTAACAAATATTTATCTGTAGACTCTAAATTACACCCTAACATTAGCTCTATAAAGATGCCCAATTGGGCGCGATTCATCTTTATTGCACAAATGGCAATTGTATACACCTATGGCGCAATTGCGAAGTTATACCCCGATTGGTTAGACACAACTGTAATAAAGCTATTTATGCAGTCTAAAAAGCATTACTATATTGTTGGCAACTTGTTGCAAGAAAAATGGATACATTACTTTTTAACATATGGAGGAATCTTTTTTGACGGTTTAATCATCCCTTTATTATTGATTAAAAAAACACGAAAAATCGCTTTTATAGCAGCCATCTTCTTTCACCTATTTAATGCAATTGTATTTCAGGTGGGTATATTTCCATTTTTATCATTAGCATTTTGTTTATTCTTTTTTGACCCCAAAACAATACACCACCTCTTTTTAAAAAGAAAACCATTTTACAACTCAAAAGAAGTAATTACCCCAAAAAACACCATATTAATAACAACATTAATAGCAGTCTATTTTTGCATTCAACTAATTTTACCTGTTCGTCACTGGCTTATTAAAGGAGATGTTTTACGAACAGAAGAAGGGCATCGTTTAAGCTGGCGTATGATGTTGCGCACAAAATCAGGCACTATAAATTTTAAAGTTGTTGATAAAGCTTCCGGAAAAGCAACCATTATTAATCATCACAAAATGCTCAGCCTGAAACAAAGTCAAATATTAGCAACAAAACCGGATGTCATTTGGCAGTTTATTCAACATTTAAAAAACAACTACGAAAACGAAGGCAAACACGTTGAAATTTATGCCGTAAACAACAGAGTGAGTATTAACGGAAAGCCTTACCGTTCTTTCATTAACCCAAATATTGATTTAACAACGGTTGATTGGCAAACATTTAACCACAGCGAATGGATTTTAACTCCTTAACAGTCAAAACCTTTCAAGCAACAAAACCTAAAACATTAGCAGTACAGAAAGCCGGAAGTTCTTTTACAACAAAAAACAGAAAACCCTCTAAATCAATGACTTAGAGGGTTTTTTTGTTATCCCACAAGGATTCGAACCTTGACTGACAGTACCAAAAACTGAAGTGCTACCATTACACCATGGGACAATGCGTGATTGCGGGTGCAAATTTACAAGAAATAATCATTCGCACAAATCTTTTTTAAGAAAAAATCACAATATTTTTTCATCATCTTGTAAACTGCTATTACAAAGTTACATACAATCCTATTATTTGGCAATTCTTTAAGATATTTTAAGGCTTTTTTTTTAGTACTTTAGCGACTTCGCAAAACATGAGCACATGACAGCAAATAACTTTTTTAAGTGGAATAAAATATTAGGATGGACAGTATTTGCCATAGCACTAATCACATATACGTTATGTGTAGAGCCAACGGCAAGTTTTTGGGATGCTGGAGAATACATCTCAACCTCAGCAAATTTAGCTGTTGGGCATCCGCCTGGAGCACCGTTTTTTCAAATGTTAGGTGCGTTTTTTGCCATGTTCGCATTTGGTAACACACAAAACATTGCGGTTATGGTAAACATGCTATCAGTGTTTTCTAGTGCTTTTACCATTCTTTTTATGTTTTGGACCATCAGTATTATTGCAAGGAAATTAGCAGTAAAAAACATTAAGGAGATTGGCAAAAACAAAGCTATTGCTGTTTTAGGAAGCGCGTTTGTAGGAGCATTAGCCTTTACCTTTACTGATACGTTTTGGTTTAACGCCGTTGAAACCGAAGTATATGCCATGGCAACCTTTATCATGTCTCTCCTTTTCTGGCTAGGGTTAAAATGGGAAGAAGACATGCACAAACCTCGTGGCAACAAATGGCTTATCATCATTGCGTTTGTTATTGGGCTATCATTCGGGGTGCATTTTATGGGGCTACTTACTATACCAGCAATTGGTTTAATTTATTTCTTTAAAAACTATAAAACTGTTACAGTAAAGAATTTTATAATTGCTAACATTTCTGCTGTTGCTGTATTATTGTTGCTCTTCAAATTGTTACTTCCAAACGCTTTAAAATTCTTCGGATGGATGGAAGTATCTGTAGTTAATGGCTTAGGGTTACCTTTCCATTCAGGTTCTATCATTGCATTTTTGTTAATTATTGCTGCGTTTTATTACGCATTAACTTTCACGCGTAAAAACGGCTATGTAAACGCCAATACACTCACCTTATGTATTCTGTTTATTTGTATTGGGTTTTCATCTTGGATTATGTTGCCTATACGTGCAAACGCCGGAACTACCATCAATGAAAACAACCCGAATAACGCTAGAGAATTATTAGCCTATTACAATTTAGAACAATACGGATACAATCCGTTTTTATATGGGCCGCAATTTACTGATCAATACGCAGACTTAAATCCTAATAACCCGTACAAAGATGACAAACCTAAATACGAACAGGACAAAAAACTAGGGAAATACATTATTGTAAACAATTATAAAAACGCATCATTTAACTCTAATCCAGAACACGAAACTGTTTTACCACGAATGTGGAGCCAAGCAAACGCAGAGCGCTATTTGGACTTCATGAACGTTGAAGTTTCAGTAAAATCAGAATTCTTTGGAAAAAAGGAACTCCAACAAATAGTTGCAGAATTTAATAACGATGTTAAAGAAGGCTATCTGAATAGTGAAGAACAATTAGAATTTCTAAATAAATTTAGACAATACATCAATGTTAGTAAGCCTACAGCTCTTGAAAATTTTAGATTTTTATTTGAATACCAATTAGGTTATATGTATGTGCGTTATTTCATGTGGAATTTTACTGGAAGACAAGATGATATTCAAGGGAAATACAACAATAACGGTAATTGGATTAGCGGTATTGACTTTATAGATCATGTTCTTTTAGGCATATCTCAAGAAAACCTACCAAAAGACATTAAAGACAACAAGGGACGTAACACCTACTTTTTCTTACCTTTTATTTTAGGAGTTATTGGTTTATTATTTGTTGCTAAAAAAGATTTAAAATTGTTTTGGGTACTATTAGTGTTTTTCCTATTCACAGGGTTAGCAATACAAGTGTATACAAATGTAAGACCATTTGAACCTCGTGAACGTGATTATTCCGTAGTTGGATCTTTTTACGTATTCGCAATCTGGATTGGTATAGGAGTATTGAGTTTGTATGAAGGTTTAAAAAAATATTTAACCCCAAAAATAACCGCACCTTTAGTGACAGCAGTTACCTTTTTAGCAGTACCCTTTTTATTAGCCAATCAAAATTGGGATGACCATGACAGATCTAATAAATACACTGCTCAGTCTATGGCAAAAGCCTATTTAGATTCGTGCCAGGAAAATGCTATATTATTTACAATTGGTGATAATGACACCTTTGCGTTATGGTATTTGCAAGAAATTGAAGGACACAGAACAGATGTTAGAGTTATCAATACAAGCTTACTAGCTACTGATTGGTATATTGACCAAATGAAAAAGAAAGCGTACGAAAGCGACCCTATTCCATCACAATTAAATCATAACCAATACAGATGGGGTACACGTGATGCCACATTATTTCAAGAACGCACAAAAGACACCATTAGTATAAAAAGACTAATAGACTTCATTGCTTTAGATAAAGAAGAAGTTATGGTTGAAATGCAAAGTGGTCAGAAATACAATACATACCCTACTAAAAACATTCGTGTTCCTGTAGATAAACAAGCAGTACTAAAAAACAACATTGTACCTCAAAAACATGCTGGAGAAATTGTGTCGGACATGTATTTACATATCAAAAATGACCAATTAGGTAAAAACCAATTGTTAATGCTTGATATTTTAGCAAACAATAACTGGAAACGTCCTATTTATTTTTCTGGAGGAAGTAATGATCCTGCTGAATTTATTTGGCTAAAAGACTATTTACAATATGATGGTTTAGTTTATAAATTAGTCCCTATTCATTCACCTATTACTAAAGAAAATCCGTTTGATATGGGATTCATTGATAGTGATTCGGCCTATAAAAAAATAATGGCTTGGGATTGGGGTAATTCTGGTAGTGATGACATTTACCATGATGTTGAAACACGAACTAATGCCTTTAGTTACAGAGCAAGTATCGCACGTGTAACCGAAAAATTAATCGACGAGAAAAAATTTGACAAAGCAGAAAATTTACTTGACTTGGCTATGGAGAAAATGCCGGTAAATAAATTTAAACTATACACCTTAGTAGAACCATTTATTGCGGGGTACTATCAAATTAACAAACCTCAAAAAGCTCGTAAAGTATTTAATGATTTAGGACACATGTATAAAGATCATTTAAATTACTACGCTAGTTTACCTATTGAAGAACAAGCAGTAATTGCAGATGATATATTAACCGATTTAGAGCGTTACAAAACCATCATTATTACAGGAATAGAGAATAAGGATATCAGTATTATTAAAACCGAAATACCCTACTATTTAAACGCCATAAAACCGTTTAAACCTTTAATGCAACGTATTAATTACGGCATTAGTTTAGACCGATTGATTGAAGGCTTATACAAGGCAGACTTACGCAAGGAAGCGCGACAATTGTACTTATTAGAAACATCCAAAGTACAACGCAACTTAGACGCGGCTAGTAATATGAGTGAAGAACAAATGTACAGCTATGCCGAACAAGTCCTAATGGATATTACAGACTACAAGAAACTATTACGTATTATTGACAAGCACGAAGACAGTATTTTCTTCCAGAAAGAAAAAGCAATTTTTGATGATAAATTAGATCAATTAGAAGCCTTTTTTATGCCTGAAGATCAAGATGATTCTTTACTGAACACAACTGAAAAACCAAATTTATAACTTCAGTTAATTACATTAGATTCCTTATAAAACATCTTAGCTTATAAGATTTTATAAGGAATCTTTATTGTTCAATATCTTTTATTGTATCTTTAAGTCTATGCTATATTTTGTTAAAACACCTAATATAATTAAACGTATGTTCCCAAAACTTGTTTGGGATATTCCAACTGACAATAAAACTATTTATTTAACTTTTGATGATGGGCCTACTCCTGAAATTACAGATTGGGTATTAAGTCAGCTGAATTACTACAATGCTAAGGCTACGTTTTTTTGCATTGGTAAAAACATAATAGGTCACCCAAATATTTTAAAGAAGATCATTCTTTCTGGACATACCGTAGGCAACCACACCAATCATCATTTGAATAACTGGAAAGTTTCTGGTAAAACTTATGTAGAAGATGTTGAGCAAACTCATGAAGTGCTCAAATTACATGTTGGAAAAAACTCAAACCAATTGTTCCGTCCGCCATATGGTAAAATAAAAATGAAAACCACAAAAAACCTACAAAAAAAAGGGTTTAAAATCATCATGTGGGATGTGTTAAGCGCTGATTTTGACCAATCTATCACACCTGAAAAATGTTTAGACAACATTTTAAAAAACACTACAAACGGAAGTATTATTGTATGTCATGATAGTGTAAAAGCCTTTGAAAATTTAAAATACGTACTGCCAAAAACTTTAGATCATTTCTCTAAAAAAGGATACACCTTTCAAGCAATTCCTGTTTAAACATACTCATTAATTAAATCAATTAATGTATCAGCATCTTGCTCTCCTGACTGACGCCATTTCATTTCTCCTAACTTGTATATCATTAGTGTTGGTAACCCTTTTACACGAAGCGCTTCAGCTAATTGCGGGTTTTTATCAACATCAATCTTTATCACTTTTACAGCATCACCTAAAGTAGATGCTACACTACGCATTACAGGATGCATGGCTACTGAATGTTCATTCCAATCGGTATAAAAATCTAATAATACTGGAACAGAAACATCAATTAATTCCCCAAATTTAGACATAGTATCATATTTTAGAATAGTTAGCTAACTTCTAAGATACGAAAAAAATAACTATACAGATTCGGTGCGCTTTTTAAGTTTTATCACCGTAATTTCTGGCCAGATACCTACACGTCCTGCAAAACCATGAAACCCAAACCCTCTGTTGACGTTTACATAACGTCCGAACTCTTCATACAAACCTGCCCATTGCTTGTATATAAAACTTGACGGGCTCCATTTGATAAAACCAGGAATTTCAATTCCCATTTGCAAACCATGCGTATGACCACTTAAGGTAAGTTGGTAATTAAAATCATTATTTTTTACTTGATATTCCCAATGTGATGGATCGTGACTCATTAAAATCTTAAAATCCTTTTGATGAACTTGTTCTGAAGCTTTTACTAAATCACCTACTTGTTTCCAACCTTTCCCCCAATTCTCAACACCTACAAGTGCTAATTTTTGGTCGCCCTTTTGAATAAAACGAGATTCGTTTAGTAATAAATCAAACCCAATTTTTTTATGAATACTTTTAATTGCTTCGAAATTTGCCTTTTTATCAGCTTTTGTTTTCCAATCTGCGTAATCACCATAGTCGTGATTTCCTAAAATTGAAAACTGTCCATATGGCGCTTTCAATTCAGAAAACATATCGATAAAACCGTCCATTTCTTCTGCTTTATTATTCACAATATCTCCTGTAAACAATAACAAATCTGACTCTTGCTCCTTTACCAAATCTAAAGCGTATTGCACTCTATTTTTATCTGTAAAACTCCCCGAATGAATATCCGAAATTTGCGTCATTGTAAAGCCATCAAAAGCTTCTGGTAAATCATCAAATTCTAGTTCGTATTTTAATACTTTAAAGTTGTATTTCCCTTTAGTTACACCATATAGAAATGAAGCAAAAGGTATCGCAGCTAATCCTAGTGCTAATTGCGCAATGAATTTTCGTCTGCTCGGCATAGATGTCACTTCAGAACTACCTATCACTCTTACACCTTTAACTAAAAGTCTATATACATCTTCCCCAAACATAGTTACTACTAAAATAACTTTAGGCAATAAGAATACTAGTAGTAACGAAAATGCATATTGAAATCCTTTTGTTTGCCCATTTTCTCTTGAGTATGTCAAAAAAACAATAAAGAATGGAACATAAACCAGCAGAGAAATTACGATCCATACCCAACGATACAATCTATCTTTAGAAAGTACTTTAAATGCTTGGAATGCATAAAGCTCTACAGCAAGAAAAATAACTGACATTATAAATAAAGCGACGTAAAATCTTGACATTTTTTATGATTTTCATCAAAGGTACTAATTTGATTGTCACTTGGATTTCAATTCCATAAAATTTAACAACTATTACTCAATTGGTTTTTATATTTTTACCTTTCTAAATTCAATTTTTCAATTATGTCGGCAGAAAAAAGAGTATTTTTATTAGATGCATTTGCATTAATTTTTCGTGGGTATTATGCACTTATTAAAAACCCAAGAATTAATTCAAAAGGTCAAGATGTTTCTGCTGTAATGGGTTTTACAAACTCGTTATTTGAAATACTTCGTAAAGACAAACCCGAATATTTAGCCGTTTGTTTTGACAAAGGGGGTAGTGATTTAAGAAATGACATGTTTCCTGAATATAAAAACAACCGTCAGGAAACCCCCGAAGCAATAAAAATTGCCGTACCTATAATTCAAGATATTTTAAAAGCCATGCACATTCCTATTATAGAAGTCGCTGGGTTTGAAGCTGACGACTTAATTGGTACTCTTGCCAAAAAAGCTGAAAAAGAAGGCTTTACAACGTACATGGTAACACCTGATAAAGATTTTGCCCAATTGGTTTCAGAAAACATTTTTATGTATCGCCCTGCAAGAATGGGAAATGGTATTGAAATTTGGGGAATACCGGAAGTACAGGAACGTTTTGAAGTTGAACGCCCAGAACAAGTAATTGACTATTTGGGAATGATGGGAGATGCTGTAGACAATATTCCTGGTTTACCTGGTGTAGGTGATAAAACTGCTAAGAAATTCTTGAAAGCCTATGGCTCTATGGAAAATCTTTTAGCAAATACCGCAGACCTTAAAGGGAAAATGAAAGAAAAAGTAGAAGCTAATGCAGAATTGGGATTACTATCAAAAAAACTAGCAACCATATTGCTAGATTGCCCTGTTGAGTTTAATGCAGAAGACTTTTATGTATCTAAACCAAATGCCGAAGATGTTACTACATTATTTCAAGAATTAGAATTTAGACGTTTACAAACCACCTTTGAAAAAATATACGGCTTAGAAAAAGCCATTAATAAATCAGTAGAAATTACTGAAAAGACAGGCGCTAAAAACGAATCAAAACCTTCAACTGAGTCGCAATTTTCTTTATTTGGCGGCAATACTAATTCTGAAGACAACACTATAGTTTCAGGATACAAAACCGCAGAAAACACCCCACATGTGTATCAGTTTATCGACACTGATTTTGCAAGAAAATTATTCCTTCAACAATTAACGAAGCAAACTTCAGTATGTTTTGATACGGAAACAACAAGCCTAAACACCTTTGAAGCTGAGTTAGTAGGGATTTCATTTTCTTGGGAAGCCAACAAGGGCTATTACATTCCGTTTCCTGAAGATCAAGAAAAAACTCAGGAACTTATTGAAGAATTCAGACCATTTTTTGAAGCAGAACACATTGAAAAAATTGCGCACAACATCAAATATGATATTAAGGTTTTAAACAACTATAACATGCCAGTTAATGGGCCATTATTTGACACCATGTTGGCGCATTATTTAATCAATCCAGACATGCGTCATAATATGGATGTGTTATCTGAAACTTACTTGAATTACCAACCTATTTCTATAGAGAGTTTGATTGGTAAAAAAGGTAAGAATCAGAAATCATTCAGAACAGTGCCTTTAAACGAGCAAACTGAATATGCCGTAGAAGATGCAGATGTGACATTCCAGTTAAAGCAATTGTTTCAAGAAAAATTAATTGAAACCGATACTAAAAAGTTATTTAATGACATTGAAATGCCATTGGTTCCTGTGCTTACCGCTATGGAATTAGAAGGTATCAATGTTGATGTTGAATTTTTAAATAGTTTATCTGATGATTTATCAAAAGATATTAAAGCATTAGAAACTGCTATTTACAAAACTGCAGATAAAGAGTTTAATTTGGCATCCCCTAAACAATTAGGTGTTGTGTTATTTGAAGATTTAAAACTAGTTGACAAACCTAAAAAAACTAAAACTGGGCAGTATTCTACATCTGAAGATGTATTAAGTAAATTAGATGAGCATCAAATTATACAAGATATTTTAGCGTGGCGAAGTTTGATTAAATTACAAAACACGTATGTTGATGCTTTACCAAACCAAGTAAACGCTAAGACAAACAGAATTCACACGGATTACCATCAAGCCGTTGCTGCTACTGGGCGTTTAAGTTCTAATAACCCAAATTTACAAAACATCCCGATTAGAACGGAACGTGGACGCCAAGTGCGTAAAGCTTTCGTCCCAAAAGACGGTAATCATATTTTAGTTGCTGCAGATTATTCTCAAATTGAATTGCGAATTATAGCCGCTTTAAGCGAAGATGACAACATGATTGAATCTTTTATTAAAGGAGATGATATTCACGCTGCGACAGCCGCAAAAGTGTTTGATGTACCACTTGAAGACGTGACACGTGAACAACGTAGTAACGCCAAGGCTGTAAACTTCGGAATTATTTATGGACAAGGCGCATTTACTTTGGCACAACAACAGAAAATATCTCGTAAAGAAGCTAAAGAACTGATTGACAACTATTACAAAACCTATCCGAAATTAAAAGCCTACATGTCCAATCAAGTAGATCTAGCGAGAGATAATGGCTACGTAGAAACTATTTCAAACCGCCGGAGGTATTTGAAAAACATCAATTCACAAAATGCTATTGTGCGCGCTGGTGATGAGCGCAATGCAGTAAACGCACCAATTCAAGGG
Source organism: Flavobacteriaceae bacterium (assembly GCA_049614485.1). Classification (GTDB taxonomy): domain Bacteria; phylum Bacteroidota; class Bacteroidia; order Flavobacteriales; family Flavobacteriaceae. The sequence goes on along the minus strand of JBMZDR010000004.1, from coordinate 62,076 downwards.
AGCGCTGCTGATATTATCAAATTAGCCATGATTCGTATTCATTCAAAATTAAAAACAGAGAATTACACTTCAAAAATGCTGCTTCAAGTGCATGATGAATTGGTTTTTGATGTTGCTAAAAACGAAGAAGACCGTTTAAAAGCAATGGTTAAATATGAAATGGAAAATGCATTTCAGATGTTAGTCCCTTTAGATGTTGAAGTGGGAGAAGGTCAAAATTGGCTAGAAGCTCATTAAAGCTATGTGTGCTCTATCTCTTCAAAAATAATTTTATAGGCAGTACCGTTTTTTGTTGTCAACTCAAGTGTTCCGTTTAACTGTTTTACAAAAATAGACACTAGCTTAGTTCCTAATCCATTAGATTTTGTTTTAGAAACGATACCTGAACCGTTATCCGAAACGAGAAGTTCATATTTTTTACCTTCTATTTCTTTTAATGCTATTCTAATTTTACCTTTTGAAGTTTGTTTAAAAGCGTGTTTTAATGAATTGGTTATAAGCTCATTCAAAATTAACCCTAAAGGTGTTAATGTTTGCATAGCAAACTCTATGTTTTCAATAGCTATTTCTACCTCAACCTTATTATCCACCGCATAACTGTCAATCAGGTTTTCTGAGAGGTATTTAAAGTGATCATGAGCATTTATAAACTCCAAATCATACTCTTGTAATAGATTTTCATGCAATAAGGCCATAGAGAAAATTCTATTTTGAGTGTTTTTAAACATCGTTACAACATCATTATCATCTATTTTTGATGCTTGCAACCTTAATAAACTAATAACGACTTGTAAGTTATTTTTAATCCTGTGATGAATCTCTTTTATAATTAATTTTTTTTCTTCGTTTTTTGCTTGAAGTTTTTTATTCGCTTTTCTCAATGCTGCGTCATTTGTATTTACCAATTTAGTGTAATAAGATACTACTATAAATATCATAAGAACAACAGTTAGTATCAGTGTCACCTCTGTATAAAAAACTAATTTTTCGTTTAACTTATATTGTGGCTCATGAGTTTTAAACACACCAATATTTAACAAATAAAGCAACGCTATGTTTAGAAAAAAAAGTATTTTTTCCCATGTTTCCCATTTAGGATTTAACAGAAATACTGAAGGTAATACAAAAATGAATAGAATAAAATTACATTCTGAACCTACGTAATAAGTACTTAAATATGCATGTAAAACAACCTCTAAACACATTAAGAAAAATATAATCTTGACACTTACTTCCTTTTTTACAAGGTACATCATAGCTATAAAAAACAATGATGAAAGCACATTGTACACAACCATTTCTTTAACACCTATACAGGCAAAAAACAAAACAAGAGCTGCATGAATCAAAAAGGCTAATTTACCAATTGTGTAAATTGTGAATTTGAATCTGTTACTCCAGCTATGACTTGTGTGCATATTATTAATCACGAAACTATCTTTACAGTGGTTTGATGCTTGTTATTATTTTTCTAAAACATATTCAAATGTAATAATAGTTTAGCATATTTTATATTTCATTTTCCACTTTAAATTTGAGTTCATAAAACGCCCCTTCTTTTTCCAATAATTTAATGCCCCCATTTAATTGCCTAGAAAATATCTCAATAAGCTTTGTTCCTAGACCAGAAGATTTAATTAACGGCTGAAAACCAATACCGTTATCACCAATAATCATTACAAAATCTTCATTAGTAATCTTTTTTAATTCTAAAACAATACGACCTTTATCCCTACTAACAAAAGCATGTTTTAATGTATTAGTGATAACTTCGTTTACAATTAAACTTAAAGGCAGTAAGGTTTTAATACTAAATTCCTCATCAACAATATTTAATTCTACATTTATTTCTTTTTCTAAACCATAACTACTTACAATGTCAGACACTAGTTCTGACAAGTGATTCTTTACATTTATCAATCGTAAATTTTCAGTACTGTACATGTTTTCATGCAGTTTAGCCATTGAAAGCACCCTGCGTTGAGTGTCTTTAAACATCTCTATAACTTTCTCATCTTTTACTTCTTTTGATTGTAACCTTAACAAGCTATTAACTACCTGTAAATTATTTTTCACCCTGTGGTGTATTTCTTTCATCATCACTTGTTTTTCTTCATTTTGTTGCATGAGCAACCTTGAAGCATCTTTATTTTTATTTAACACACGTTTAGTAAACAAGGCTATTATAGAGACGAGTATTATACCTAATATTGCTAAGCATAAAATAATTTTATTATTTTTAAGTGTCAGTTTTTGCAATTCATTTTTAGCCGACAGCAACTCTATTTCTTTCTCTTTTTGCTCAAGGTCAAATGTGGTTTGTTTAATGATTATTGATTCCTCAATTTTATTATTTTGTATACTATCTCGTAATTTGGTATAGTATTGCTCATGCTTGAATGCTTCTTCCCAGTTGTTCTGCCCTTGATAAACATCTCTTAATAACTTGGTTGCTTTAATTAAACTCTCTAACGCATCCTCTCTTTCGGAAATTACTAACGCTTCTTTTCCTGCTTTTTTAGCTTTATTAAACTTTTTCAGTTTTACATATGCATTTCCTATATACACTAATGAAATTGCTGCGCCTTTATAATCGTTATGAGAGCGCTCTAACAACAAACTTTTATTAAAATATTCTAATGCTTTATTATATTCTTTTTTCCTATAATAAACCTCACCAAATAAATCATAGGTAATAGCAATTCCGTAAGTTTCTTTTGATAATTCACGTGCTCTTAAACTTTTATCCAAAAACACTAAGGCCGAGTCTAGTTCTTTTCTGTCTGATAATATCTGTCCTAAATTTGTTAAAGACATTGCAACACAACGGTAGTTATTATATTTTTTAGATAAGTTTAAGGACTTCTTATAAAAATATTCTGCTTTTTTATAGTTCCTTACATCATGATATAAAGACCCTAAATTGTTATAGGCCTCTGGCAATAAAACACTGTCTTTTATTTGTTCTTGTATTTCAATACACTCAAGGTAATGGTTCATTGCATCAACATAATTTCCTTTTTCGTGTGCAATTATTGCCTTATTATTCACTGTTGCCCCTAAGTAGCTAAATAACAATCTGTTTTTAGCTGACATTTCAATATTTTCTATTTCTATTCCTGACAATTTCTTAACCAAGTAGCGGTTCATCCATCGGTTATACCTAGTCCAAACTTTTTCATCCCAGGTAAGCTCTATAATATCATTTATATATTTTAGCTTAAGTGAATCTTGAGTAACGTTATGGTATTTGGACAATGATGAGTCAAGAATTACTTTATCGTCTTCAGATAATTTATCCAACTCTAAACTATCTACTAAGTAATACTTACTATCTGCATATGTTTGTGCTAATAGCTTATTTTGACATATAAGTAACGTACTCATAAAAGAGAATAGGAATACGTACTTTTTCATCATTGAAATTAACATAGTTGTTCTTTTGGGAAACCATTAAAGTTACAAAAAATAAAAAACCTCGAAGTATATACTTCGAGGTTTTTTATTTTTTGTAGTATCTAGTTGTACTTATACAATCGGTCCACCATTCATAATTTCATCATTTGCATAATCTTCAAACTGTGCAAAGTTCTTTTTAAATGAGGCTGCAAGTTCATTAGCTTTAGCGTCATACGCTGCAGCATCAGACCAAGTTCCTTTTGGATTCAACACTTCGTCAGGAACATTTTCACATGTAGTTGGCATAGACAATCCAAAAATTGGGTGTTGCACAAATTCAACATTATCTAAATGCCCTTCTAATGCTTGAGTAATCATAGCTCGTGTATATTTCAACTTCATTCTGCTACCAGTACCATAAGCACCACCAGTCCAACCAGTGTTTATTAACCAAACATTAACACCTGCTTCCTTCATTTTAGCACTTAACATTTCAGCGTACTTAGTTGGATGCAACGGCATAAACGGCGCTCCAAAACAAGCTGAAAAACTTGGTAATGGCTCGTTTATTCCTGCTTCAGTACCTGCAACTTTTGCTGTATAACCAGAAATGAAGTGGTACGCTGCTTGACCAGGAGTTAACTTTGAAATAGGAGGCAAAACACCAAATGCATCTGCAGTTAAGAAAAAGATGTTTTTAGGGTTCTTACCTATTGATGGCGTTTGAATATTATCAATGTGATAAATAGGGTAGCTGACACGGGTATTTTGTGTTATAGAAGTATCTTCAAAATCTACATTTCCTTCAGCGTCCATGATAACGTTTTCAAGAATAGCACCTCTTTTAATTGCGTTATAAATTTCAGGTTCTTTTTCTGCAGATAAGTCAATTACTTTTGCGTAACAACCACCTTCAAAATTAAACACTGTATTTTCATTTGTCCAACCATGTTCATCATCTCCAATTAACTTACGCTTAGGGTCACATGATAAGGTTGTTTTTCCTGTTCCTGACAATCCGAAGAAAATTGCCGTTTCACCATTTTCACCAACATTTGCAGAACAGTGCATTGGTAAGGTATTTTTATCAACTGGTAAAATAAAGTTTAACGCAGAGAATATCCCTTTTTTGATTTCTCCAGTATAACCAGTACCTCCAATTAAAGCAATTTTTCTTGTAAAGTCTAAAATTGCGAAGTTATGTTGACGTGTACCATCAACAGCAGGGTCTGCCATAAAACCTGGAGCATTAACTACTGTCCATTCTGGCGTAAAGTTTTCAAGCTCAGCTTCTGTTGGTCTTAAAAACATATTATGAGCAAACATGTTTGACCATGGGTACTCATTTATAACTCTAATATTTAATTTATAGTTTTCATCAGCACAAGCATAGCTATCACGAACAAAAACTTCTTTCTCTGATAAATAAGCAGTTACTTTATCATATAATTTTTGAAATTTATCAGCTTCAAAAGGGATGTTAATATTTCCCCACCAAATTTTATCTTCAGTTATTGTATCTTTTACAATAAACCTATCCATTGGAGATCGCCCCGTAAATTCACCTGTATTTACAGCTAAAGCTCCTGAAGCCGATTCAACTCCTTGTCCTTTTGCTAGTGTTACATCATGCAATTCATCTGAAGATAAATTGTATTGAATTTTTGCGTTCTTAATTCCGTATTGTTCTAATGTAATCATTTTTCTTGTATCATTATCAGCCATAATAATAGTATTGTTGTTGAGTTGCATTTAGTTATAAAGGGCAAAAATAACAAAAAATACCTGCAATAGGCAGTTAACTCTCTTTTATGTTAATAAAACTTCTTAACAACAACGCCCAGCCTCCTATTAGTAACAAGCCCCCAACAGGAGTTATTACACCTATAAAAGAAAAGTCAATCCCAGTGATACTGCTTGTTGACAACAAATAAATTGATCCTGAAAAAAAGATAATCCCTACTAAAATAATATAGTAAACTTTCTTTTTAATTGTTGCAGAAACACCATCATACACACCTAAAAACAACAATAAAAACACATGATACATCTGATATCGCACGCCTGTTTCAAATGAAGACAAACTTTGTGGTGTTAATAACTCTTTTAATTTATGAGCACCAAAAGCACCAAAAATTATAGCTATGATTGCTAAAATAGCCGCACATATTAATATTCTTTTGTTCATTATATATTGTTTTAGTTAGCGCTAGGTTATATATTTGTTACCATATAACCACGGTTTTTAAAAATCCATAGTACAAAAATGAGAAAAATTTTAGTAATAGGCTCAGGGAAATCTGCTTCTAATTTAATCACGTATTTAGTAAAAAAATCCGAACAAGAAAATCTACATATCACTATTGGTGATTTATCTATAGAACACGCTCAAACATTAATAAAGGGCAACCCTAACGCAACAGCAATCAAGTTAGATATTTTCAATGAAGACGATAGGAAATCAGCTGTTCAAAATGCTGATATCGTTATATCGATGCTACCTGCACGTTTTCATGTAGAGGTAGCTAAGGATTGTGTGACTTATGGGAAACACATGGTAACCGCATCATACATTAGTCCTGAAATGAAGGCTCTAGATACTGAAGCCAAAGCTAAAGGCTTGGTGTTTATGAACGAAATTGGTTTAGACCCAGGTTTGGACCATATGAGTGCTATGCAGGTGATTGATAGAATTCATGATAAAGGTGGGAAAATGTTATTGTTTGAATCATTTTGCGGTGGCTTAGTAGCACCTGAAAGCGATACCAACTTGTGGAATTACAAATTCACTTGGAACCCTAGAAATGTAGTTTTAGCGGGGCAAGGTGGCGCAGCAACATTTATTCAAGAAGGGCAATACAAATACATCCCTTACAACAGATTGTTCAGAAGAACAGAATTTTTAGAGGTAGAAGGTTACGGAAAGTTTGAAGCCTATGCTAATAGAGATTCTTTGAGTTACAGAAGTGTTTACGGCTTAGACAACATCCCTACATTATACAGAGGAACAATTAGACGTGTTGGATATTCAAAAGCATGGAATAGCTTTATAACATTAGGAATGACTGATGATTCATATACAATAGAAAATTCAGAAAACATGAGTTACAGAGATTTTGTAAACTCATTTTTACCATACAGCCCAACAGATTCTGTTGAATTAAAATTTCGTCATAGTTTAAAAATTGATCAAGACGATGTAATTTGGGATAAATTTTTAGAACTGGATTTATTTAATGCAACTAAAAAAGTAGGCTTAGTAAATGCAACACCAGCACAAATTTTACAAAAAATTCTTTTGGATTCTTGGACACTTCAAGAAGATGATAAAGATATGATTGTAATGTATCATAAATTCGGATATGAATTGGATGGCGAAAAACATCAAATAGATTCTAAAATGGTTATTTTAGGTGATAATCAAACTTTTACTGCCATGTCTAAAACTGTGGGCTTACCAGTTGCTATAGCAACATTACAGATTTTGAATGGTAAGATTACTACACCAGGTGTGCAATTGCCAATCACTAAGGAAGTTTATAATCCGATATTAAAAGAATTAGAAGATTATGGTGTTATTTTCAATGAAACTGAAGAGCCATACTTAGGATATAATCCGGACAGATTATAATAAATATCACATCTATTAAAAAAGGCGCTGATTTTCAGCGCCTTTTTTAATTGTAAGTAGTCGCGGTTATTTTTTTCCTAACATCAATATTTCATTAGCTACTACTTCTGTAATGTACTTTTTATGCCCGTCTTTATCATCATAACTTCTTGATGTTAGTTTCCCTTCTATAGCCAACTCCTCACCTTTGTTTACATATTGCTCAATAATATGCGCAGTATTTCCCCACGCCACAATATTGTGCCATTGTGTTTCTGTTACTTTTTCGCCTTTACCATTCTTATAGCTCTCATTTGTTGCCATTGTGAATTTCGCTAATTTCTTACCACTCTCTAAAGTGATTACTTCTGGTTGAGTTCCTAAATTCCCAATCAACTGTACTTTGTTTCTTAATGTGTTCATAATTTAATTTTTAGTGTTAAACAGTTAATACTATCGAGTTCTTATGTTTCGATACCACAAAGTTAAATTGACATCTCTTTTTTACCCGGTTGTTACCTGTTTACTGTCGATTGTAAATATTTGTAACCGTTTGTAAACGGATTTTTAGTATCTTGTAAAAAAGTAGTTTTATGTTTAAACAGTTATTAGTCATAACCTTTTTATTATTTGGTTATGTAGGAGTTTCACAAGATTTCTTTCAGCAAATAAGCGCATGCGCTACAGAACTTACACAAGATTCCGTTGAGTATGACCCTTCGTATTTTTCAATAAAATATCCAAATGGCGATGTACCAAAAGGAAAAGGGGTTTGTACAGATGTCGTAATTAGAACGTATAGAAAAATGGGAATTGACCTACAAAAAGAAGTTCACGAAGACATGAAACACAATTTTAACATGTATCCTAAAAAATGGGGACTTAACAGAACCGACACTAACATTGACCACAGAAGAGTGCCTAATCTGATGACTTTTTTTAAACGACAACACGCCGAAAAACAAATTACAACTAATCCAGAAGATTATTTACCCGGCGATATCGTAGCGTGGAACCTTGGTGGTGCTATAACACATATAGGGGTAGTTATTGATCAGAAATCAAAGGACAAAAAACGAAACCTAATTGTACATAATATCGGACAAGGACAAGTGGCAGAAGATGTTTTATTTGCCTATAGAATCATTGGACATTACCGTTATAAAAAATAGATCATGGAAAAAACCTGTTTAGAATGTAAACAACCTATTAAAGGACGTGCGGATAAAAAGTTCTGTGATGACAGTTGTAGAAACGAATACAACAACCGTATTAATAAAGACTCCAAGAACCTCATCAGAAATATCAATAACCGTTTACGCAAAAACTGGCGCATTTTGGAAGATTTAAATCCTGAAGATAAAACCAAAACTTCCCGAAGCAAACTGATTGAAAAAGGGTTTGACTTTTCTTATTTTACATCAACTTATACTACAAAAATCGGCACGGTATATTATTTTGTTTACAACCAAGGTTACCTCCCCTTAGACAATGATTATTACGCTTTAGTAAAACGAAAAGAATAATACAATTAAACACTTCTTAATCTTTTCCAACAACCTAACCTTAGTATCATGTTTAAAAAAATTACCGCCTTAGTCATATTATGTGTAGCAGCTTATGCAAGCATTACAACACAATTGCCAGAAAATAACTTTATTGACAATCCGTCAACTACAGAATTTTCAAACTCAAGAGCATTTAAACACGTCCAAGTTTTAGGGACTGATGCACATGCCGTGGGCACAAAATCACATCAAAAAGCCTCGGAATACATTATCTATGAATTAGAAAAATTAGGCTTAGATGTACACACACAAGAAGGCAATAGCTTTAGTGATTGGGGAACGTTTGCGAAAGTAAAAAACATTGTTGCCAGAATTAAAGGGTCTGACAATTCAAAAGCTTTAGTAATCATGAGTCATTATGATAGTGCTGGACATTCGTCAAAAGGAGCAAGTGATGCTGCAAGTGGTGTGGGGACCATTTTAGAAGGCATTCGAGCATTTATAGCGAAAGAAACACCCCATAAAAATGATATCATTATACTATTAACAGATGGTGAAGAGCTTGGTTTAAATGGCGCGCGATTATTCACAAAAGAGCATCCATGGTTAAAAGATATCGGGTTAATTTTAAATTTTGAAGCCAGAGGTAGTGGTGGCCCATCATTTACTTTAGTAGAAACAAATGATGGAAACGCAGCTTTAATGAATGAATTTATAAAAGCAAATCCGAAATACCCAGTTGCCAATTCATTAGCCTATAGTATTTATAAAAAACTACCAAATGACACAGATTTAACCGTATTCAGAAAACAAGCCAATATTCAAGGGTTTAATTTTGCGTTTATTGATGATCACTATGATTATCACACGGCATTAGACACACCAGAACGACTAGACAACAACACCTTATCGCACCAAGCAAGCTATTTGATGCCGTTATTGAATCACTTCGGAAATGCTGATTTAACTACTCTGGAGAGCTCAGAAAACAAGGTCTATTTCAACTCGCCTTTAGGCATGCACTCCTATCCTTTTTCATGGATTTTACCTTTAGTCATCTTTGCATTCATAGTTTTTATAGCGCTTATCATTTATGGAAAACGCAAAAAAAAATTGAATAACAAAGAAATTGGAAAAGGGTTTTTGGCATTATTTTCAGCATTAATAATTAATGGAACTATAGGTTTTATAGGCTGGAAAGCAATTTTAAACCTCTACCCACATTACTCAGAAATACTACAAGGTTTCACGTATAACGGACATACATATATTTTGTTTTTTGTATTACTCACACTAAGCATCACTTTTTACATTTATAAAAAAGTATACACATCTAACAACACAAAAGAATTACTGGTCGCTCCAATTCTTATTTGGTTATTGATTAACCTATTAATCTCACAAGTGTTAGAAGGCGCCAGCTTCTTTATCATTCCGCTGTATTTTACTTTAGGCTTATTCTTCTTTTTATTACAAAAAGAAAAACCAAGCATCATAGCTATAACCTTATTGTGCTTACCTACAATATTTGTCTTTGTTCCTTTTATACCACAATTCCCAATAGCATTGGGCCTAAAAATTGTGGTGTCTTCAAGCGTATTAACAGTATTGTTATTTGGATTATTAGTACCTGTTTTAGGTTTTATACGGCGTAAAAAATCTCTCGGGCATATATTGTTTATAGCCTCCGGAATTGTTTTCGTGTTAGCACACTTAAATAATGATTTTACTGCACAGCAACCAAAACCGAATAGTTTAGTTTATTTACAAGATAATGACACACAAAAAAGTTATTGGTTAACGTATGATGCCATTTTAGATGATTGGAATTCATCTTATTTTAAAGATACTGTTTCTAAAAAAAACGTCATTACATTTGGAAGTAAATACAACACACAGTTCAATAACGTTGCTTTAGCTAAAAATATCAACTTGCCAAAGTCAGAATTTCATATATCTGTTGATACCATTATCAATAATGACAGACATATAAAATTATGTGTACTTCCTAACAGGAAATTGAACAGCATTGAAATTAACTCCGAAACCAAAAATAACTTTAAAAACTTCAGCATCAATGGCACTGAAATTCCAACAAAAATTGTTTCTAAATTTATTAATGATAAAAGCCACAGAATAGCAACTTATTCTATAGTTAACAATGAACCTTTAGAGCTTAGTTTTAGTATTGACACTAAGACCAAACCCCACATTGAATTACTTGAAATATCACATGATATTTTAGAAAATAACGATTTAAATATTCCCAAACGAAAAGAAAATATGATCCCAAAACCTTTTGTAATAAACGATGCAGTAATAACAAAAAACACCATACAATTTAATGACTAAAGTAGCGATTTTAGGTTGCGGTTGGTTAGGGTTACCATTAGCAAAAACACTTCTGAAAAATGATTGCATCGTGAATGGAAGTACGACAACAGCAGGAAAAACTAAAACATTAAGTGCATTAGGCATAAATGTATTCCAAATAAATTTAGAACAACAATCAAGTAACTTAGATGCCTTTTTAAACGTTGAGGAACTGATTATTACCATACCTCCAAAAGCAGAAAACTATGCACAATTAATTGCAGATTTGATTCCTAAAATAAAGGCATCAACCATTAAACGGGTAACCTATACAAGCTCAATTTCAGTTTACGGAAACGCATCTGGTATTATAACAGAGGAAACTGACACTAACCCATTAAGAGAAAGCGTAAAACAAATTATAGAAGTTGAACAACTCTTATTAAATAACAAGAGTTTTAGTACAAATATATTCCGCCTAGGTGGCTTAATTGGTGCTGGCAGACACCCTGCCTACCATATATCAGGAAAGCAATTAAAGACTTCTAACGACTTAATTAACCTTATTCATTTAGAGGATTGTATTGCTGTTATCAAGCAACTGTTAAAAACTAGCACTACAAACAACATCTTTAATATTGTCAATCCGTATCACCCATCTAAAGCAACTTATTACACCACTTGTTGTCAGTTTTTAAAACTACCGCCTCCGATAATAACTGACAATTCTAAAAGCAATTTAAAAGAGGTTTCTTCTGAAAAAATCAGCACACTATTAAATTATCAATTTAAAAATAATTTAATACTTTCGTAGCTCAAGTCAATAATTTAATCTTATGAAAAAAATAATAGTATGCTTAATCGCATTAGTTGCATTTACTAATACCCAAGCACAAAAAAATAAAAAAGGAGCCAATATAGAAACTGCATTAATAAGTCATTACCAAGCGTATTACAAAATGATGCTTAACAATAATGATTTAGATGGTGCAATTTCAGGATTAAGCCACTTAATAGTTTTAGCCCCAACAGAAGCTAAAAAAGACACTCTAGGGTTTATGTATTTACAGGCAAACAAACCAACACAAGCATTAAAAGTTGTTGGAGAATCGACTTCTGAATTGGCTTTAAAAACAAAGGCGATTAGTTTTAAAAGCATCAATAATCCTAAAAAATCTATTGAAAACTACGAAGCTTTAATTCAGAAAAACAATAGTGTTTTAGATGCTTATGAATTAGCGCAATTGCAGTTTAGCATCCAACGTTTTGGAGAAGCTAAAGCAACTATTAACTATGGGCTACAGAATTCTAATGATGAAAAAGTTCGTATTTTTGTAAAAGGAAACAACTATATAGAAACACCTATAAAGGCTGCTTTCTTAAATATTTTAGGATTGATAGAGTACAATCTTGACAAAGGAAATACTACTAAAGTTGTTTCTATTTTTGATGAAGCCTTAAAACTTGATCCAGAATTTATATTGGCACTAGAAAACAAAAAAGGGGTGCTTGCTCAAAAAGAAGAAGCTATAAGTCCTGATAAAAAATAATATTTCTGTTTTCAATTTAAAAAAGAGACGCAAAAGAGCTTCTCTTTTTTAATTTAAATTCCGTTTCTCTATAAAAAAACGTTTCATCAATTTACTACAATCTTCAGCTAACACACCTCCAATAACCTTTGTTTTTGGATGTAATTTAGTGTTCATGGTTTGATAGCCTCTAGACTCATCTGTGGCACCAAAAATTATAGTGTCAATTTGCGACCAATACAAGGCTCCAGCACACATTTGACAAGGCTCTAAAGTCACATAAAGCTTACATTTTTTCAAATATTTACCACCTAAAAAATCTGCAGCAGCTGTAATTGCTTGCATTTCTGCATGAGCAGTAACATCATTTAACAATTCAGTTAAATTATGTGATCTTGCAATAACACGGTTATCCACAACAATAACCGCCCCAACAGGTATTTCTCCTTTTTCAAAAGCCATTTCTGCTTCTTGCAGTGCTTTTTTCATAAAGTATTCATCTGAAAACACATCCTCCATAATGGTAAAAGTACTATTTTTGCTGAATGTCAAACAAGTTACTCGAAACAATATTTAACCCTTCTGATTTAAGGCAGCTTAAAAAAGAGCAATTACCTGCATTAGCGAAAGAGCTACGCGAGTTTATAATTGATATTATTGCTACAAAAGAAGGGCATTTAGGAGCAAGTTTGGGCGTAGTAGAATTGACTATTGCTTTACATTATATGTTTGACACACCAAATGATCAATTAGTTTGGGATGTGGGTCATCAAGCTTATCCACATAAAATTCTTACTGAACGTAGAAAACAATTTCACACCAACAGACAATTTGGTGGTATTGCAGGATTTCCTAGTAGAAAAGAAAGTATTTATGACACCTTTGGGGTTGGACATTCATCAACATCAATATCTGCTGCTTTAGGCATGGCAATGGCCTCAAACTTAAAAGGAGAAACAGACAAACAACATATAGCAGTTATTGGTGACGCATCAATTGCAAGCGGAATGGCTTTTGAAGCCTTAAATCATGCCGGTGTCTCTAAGGCTAACTTGTTAGTCATATTAAACGATAATGCCATTGGTATTGATCCGAGCGTTGGTGCACTAAAACAATATCTTACTAATGTAAAGAAAGGCACACAAAGACAAGACAACATATTTGAAGCTTTAAATTTTGAGTATTCTGGACCAATAGACGGTCATGATTTTGAAAAATTAATTTCAGAATTTAGCCGTTTAAAGCAACTAAAAGGACCTAAATTTCTTCATGTTATAACAACCAAAGGAAAAGGTTTAAAACAAGCAGAAGAAGATCAAGTAAAATATCATGCGCCAGGAAAATTTGATGCAAAAACTGGAGAGTTAGCCGTTAAACCAACTGAAAATTTAGCTCCCAAATATCAAGATGTTTTTGGAGAAACCATTCTAGACCTCGCTTTAAAGAATGACAAAATTGTAGGAATTACTCCCGCAATGCCCACCGGAAGCTCTTTAAAGATAATGATGGATGCCTTACCTCATCGGGCAATTGACGTAGGTATAGCCGAGCAGCATGCGGTAACATTAGCTGCTGGTATGACTACACAAGGCCTACAGGTGTTTTGTAACATCTACTCTACGTTTTTACAACGTGCTTATGACCAAATAATACATGATGTTGCCCTACAAAACCTACCCGTTATTTTTTGTTTAGACAGGGCTGGGTTAGTTGGTGAAGATGGCGCTACACATCATGGTGTGTTTGATTTGGCTTATTTACGATGTATTCCTAATTTGATTATTTTTTCTCCAAGAAATGAAGTTGAATTAAGAAATATACTTTACACATCACAATTAGGGCTAAACCACCCGATAGCTATAAGATATCCACGAGGCAGAGGTGTTTTAACAGATTGGAAACAACCCTATCAGAAAATAGAATTAGGTACAGGAGTTGAATTAAGAAAAGGTAGTGACATTGCTATATTAAGTATTGGTCATATTGGCAACTCACTACAAGATGTATTCTCGTTATTAAAAGGGAATGAGCTTGACAAAATTGCGCATTATGATATGCGCTTTATAAAACCCCTTGACGAGATATTACTACACACTATTTTTAAAACACACCAAACCATTATCACTATAGAAGATGGGTGTAGTAGTGGTGGCTTTGGAAGTTCAATTTTAGAATTCGCAACTAAAAACAAATATAAAAGCACTATCGAGGTAATTGGTATTCCTGATGAGTTTATTGAACATGGTACAGTAGCCGAATTGTATAATCAAGTTGGCTTATCTCCACATAAAATTTACAACACCATAAAGAATTATCTATAAAAAAAGGAGCGTTTTAAAACGCTCCTTTTTAGTTTTCAATCTATTAAGAATATTACTCTTTAATAATCTTTTTAGTTGATTTATGATCTCTATCTTCAATAGTTACAAAGTAAACACCTGAAGCTAATTGACTCATATTTAAACTTAATTCATTACTTGAATTGTGTTTTGCAGCTACAGCGTTATTTAAAGCTCTACCAGCTATATCATAAACACTTACTATTGCAGCATCTAAGTTATTAGAACTTCCTATGCTTAGTATACCGCTAGTTGGATTTGGATAAATACTTAAATTATCAAACTCATTTTCATTAACACTTAAAGACGGATCTACATTAACTGTAAAGTTAACAGTTTCTGAACTTGTTGAACATTCGTTATCAAATGATGCTACAACAGTCCAAGCACCTTCTACAGCAGTATTTCCGTCAACAATATTTGTAAAGTTAACTGTGTCTGTTGTATAAGTTGTTCCGTTTGGTGCCGTCCATAATAATGATCCTGCAAATGCAGTTGGCAAGTTTAAATCTAAGTTATTACCAGGCGCTATAGCAATAGTAGCTCCATCATTAAATGACGTGTAGGCACCTCCGTTATCAGAATATTGGGTATCACCATCTCCCAAGATTGGATTTTCAGCATTAACAACAATATTTAATGTTAGGTTTTTATTTGTATCTCCTCCAGGAGTTACCGTGATAGTATGATTTCCTGGCGCTAAATTAGCTACGTTCATAGTCACCAATCCTGTATCACTAATTGTAGTTGGAGAAAATGACACTGTAGAACCTCCTGGCTGACCTGATGCAATAAAACCAACAGCAGTATTCCATCCGTTTTGAGCATTAAATACCATATCAAAATCAAGACTTCCTCCTTCACAAACTTCTGTATCACCACCAATAGTCATTACATAGTTTGCAGCACATGCAGCTGGGTTTGTATAATCATGCATTCCATCAGATGTACTATTTACAGATCCTTGATCTGCATTTTCGCCTAAACCTCTTCTAGCAAAAGCTCCCCAAATAGCACATTCATTTGCACCGCCAAACAACGTTTGATCAGCAAGTAAAATAGCATCTCTACCATCTACAAAACCAGGTTGACAAGGTGTGGTTTTCATTGCTTCTACAATTAATTTTAATGCTACAATATTACCTTCTGTTCCGTTAACATCATATATATCTGAATTAAAACCATGGATAGCTATTAAATCCCAAGTCAGATCCCATAACATTCCGGCCCAAACTGAACCTACACCATGAGGAACGGAGTAGGTTGCGTTTGCTGTATCTGCTCTTAAAGTTTCATAAGTCATTGGGTTGTTTTCTATGTCACCTGAGTATGCTTGTGGTCTTATCCCTACACCATCTGGCGCTTGACCAACAACAAATGTCCCTGTACCAGAAAACGCAATACCATTATCTAAATTTTTTAGTAATAAAACTTTTCCTATATAATCTCCCCAACCTTCTCCCATGGACTCAGTTGCACTTACACAGCTCGTATTATTTCGACCCCCTACTAATCGTTTATTAATTCCATGACCAAATTCATGAGCAATTACACCATTATCAAAATCGCCATCTATATTTACAAATGGAGGCGGAGGTGTAGGCTCATAAAATGTTGCATTTACAGTCTCTATATCCATTTGATTAAGCAATATATCTCCATCAGATTGATTTAAACTATAAGCAGGGATAGTCACTGTTCCATCAGCTGTTGTTCCTCCCATAAGTATATTTCCAGCAACGTTATTTAATATCAACACCGCAATAGCGCCTTCATTTTGAGCCTTAACAACTTTAGAAACAAAACTACAATCTCCTCTTTTTATGACAACAATTTTACCGTTCATATTTGCTCCATTAGTTGCAGTTTGACACAGATCATTGATAGGTAAAGATCCATCTCTTGCTAATACTAAATCAGCAGTAATTGCCCCATTTGGCGTAACATGCCCTGGTGCATCAAAATTATTATCTAAAGCTGGGTAAATTCCAGCTATTACTGTATTGTTAACCTCTAGTAGTGGTCCTTGGTTAGGGTCATAAGCACCTTGATCCCACAAATACATTTGCATCCTAGGGCTATTATTAAAAGCATTATCATTAGGAGTTGTAAAATTTGCATTGTTAGTCCCTCCTCCATCTTGAGCTTCTGCTAGGACAGGGTCTCCACCATCTCCGCCATTTCCGTAGTTTTGTTCTTGGAAATTCCCTGAAGCTTCATCAAAACCGTATAAGTAATATACATCATGTACAACATTTGATACATAAAATAAGTTGGTGACTGCAGAATCAATATACGTATTAGCTGCAACTCCAGGACCACCATAAGCATAATCAAAAACTAATCCTGAAGCACTTTGATTTGTTGTTGGTCCATTATTATTTGGATTGCTTGAATCGTCATAAGCAACAACGTTGTTTCCTCTTGTATCTGACCTTATAACCCC
Organism: Flavobacteriaceae bacterium; assembly: GCA_049614485.1. Classification (GTDB taxonomy): domain Bacteria; phylum Bacteroidota; class Bacteroidia; order Flavobacteriales; family Flavobacteriaceae. The sequence continues at coordinate 44,932 of JBMZDR010000004.1, read as the reverse complement.
ATCAAAATGCCACCCATTAGGAGAAGAAGTAGAATGAGAAGGGTTAACAATCAACTCAAAATCACCATGGTTAGGGCTCTCAATATAGTATGGTAACACACGGTATGAAGGAGCCATGAATGATGTTTCTGTGTTATTATTTTCTTTTGAATCATTTACAAAAAAATCAAACACTTCTTCTTTAGTGTGTGACGCATGGGTCATGCTACTTTCTCCAAATGTACAAGATGTAACCCAATCGTTTTTATTAATATACTCTCCAGTAGCAGCATCAATTCTAATATTCCACCAATGTGGTTGATTTTTCAATTCTAAATTAACATTCCATGCTAATTTTAAATTACCTTTTTTAGTTATCTCATAAACCAACTCTACACTTACCTCACTTAGTGTGACATCAATTTTATTAAAAATAATACCATTTTTATTTTTCTCAACAACTTTTAATTTACTGCTAGAATTTATATTTAAGTACTCTAATGATTTTTGTACAGCATCACTTTCGTTTAAAAGAGGAATACTTGAATTTGCTTTTAATCCCGCATTTTTAACAAAAGAAATGTTGTTAAGGCTAGCGCTTCCATTACTCACATTTATATTTGCTAAAGCGTTTCGTACTTCAATTCCATTATGAGTTTGAACCAAATAATAATACCAAGCGTCTTTATTTAATGAAGATGCATCACTTTGAATTTTCCAACTTAAAACATCTTCTGCTTGATAACCGTCATTTATTTGACTGTTCAAGGCGCTTTGTAATATGGTTGTATTAATGCTTTTAATCGAATTTTGTGCTATCAATGTATTTATCGACAACAACAATAATATTAGTTTATAAGTATTTTTCATGTCAAAGTTTAATTTAAGGGCTTGAAACGTTCAATTTACGTAAAAAATAACAAATGTCAAGCTCACAACTAAATGGCTGTTAAAAACTTAACTATTACAAAAGCCTTAATGAGTTTTTTATAAAAATCCTTGTACATTTGAAGTCATAAACCACAACTGCATGACAATATTACACCTTGATTCCAATCACGAGTTATTAATTAATGAACTAAATAATTTAGGTCACGTTAATCATGAAGATTACAGCTCTGTAAAAGCAAAAATTGAAACTAAGATTCATGACTATGATGGCATAGTCATTCGCAGTCGGTTTAATATTGATAAACAATTTATTGATAAAGCTGTTAATTTGAAATTTATTGCACGAGTTGGCGCTGGACTGGAAAGTATAGATTGTGACTACGCTGAGAGTAAAGGCATTAGTTTAATTGCAGCACCTGAAGGCAATAGAAATGCTGTTGGCGAGCATACTTTAGGCATGTTGCTTTCACTTTTCAATAAACTTAACAAAGCAAATAACGAGATAAAACAAGGGAAATGGTTGCGTGAAGACAATAGAGGCATAGAATTAGACGGAAAAACTATTGGGTTAATTGGCTACGGTAACATGGGAAAATCGTTCGCAAAAAAACTTCGTGGTTTTGATGTTACTGTAATTTGTTATGACATTAAACCAAATGTTGGGGACGATAACTGTAGACAAGTTTCATTAAAAGAATTACAAAAAACATCTGATGTCATTAGTTTACATACGCCATTTAATGAACTTTCTCACAATATGATTACTACAGATTTCATTAATAAATGTAAGAAGCCATTTTGGTTAATTAATACCGCACGTGGTTCTGCAGTTGTTACTACTGACCTTACAAAGGCATTAGAGTCAGGTAAAATACTTGGTGCAGGCTTAGATGTTTTAGAGTATGAAAAAGGATCATTTGAAAATTTATTTGAAAACAAAACATTACCCAAAGCATTTGATTATTTAATCAATTCAGAAAACGTGTTATTGTCTCCTCATGTAGCAGGTTGGACCATTGAAAGTAAGCGTAAACTCGCACAAACAATAGTAAACAAAATCAAACATCAATTTTGAAAACACTTTTTGTTTTTATAAATTTATTCATTAAGTTTTAACTCAAAATTTTTATGAAAAAAAGAGTTACCGGATTAGGCGGAGTGTTTTTCAAATCTGACAATCCAACCGAAACAAAAAATTGGTATAAAACTCATTTAGGCCTAAACACTGATGATTATGGCTGTACATTCTGGTGGAAAGATACAGATGGGAATGATGCCACTACACAATGGAGTCCGTTTAAAAATGACACAAACTACTTTGAACCTAGTAAAAAAGACTTTATGATGAACTTTAGAGTTCATGATTTAAAAGCTCTTTTAGAGGTGTTAAAAGAAGAAGGCGTTACCATAGTTGGAGAAATACAAGAATATGATTACGGGAAATTTGGCTGGATACTTGATCCTGATGGAAATAAAGTTGAACTTTGGGAACCAATTGACAACGCATTTAAATAAACATTAAAATAATTACATGGAAATAGTAGACGAAAACGGAAACACAATACATCAAAGCCCTAACAACATAGAAAGTAAACGTGTTATTGCTGGAATATTAGGAATTTTATTAAGCCCATTGGGAATACATAAATTTATACTTGGTTATAAAAAAGAAGGCTTAATTATGCTTTTAGTATCTGTTTTAACCTGCGGTATTGGTGCAGGAGTAATGAGTATCATCGGATTAATTGAAGGGATTATTTATCTTACAAAATCTGACGAAGAGTTTATTGAAACTTATCAAGTTAACCACAAAGGCTGGTTTTAACACCATTTAAAAACTCATTTAATAAAAAATGAGTTTTTTATTTCAACTTATAATCGTAATATTGCAATATATAATTATTATAATGGGACTTACAAAAACAGAAATATTTACAGAAACACAAAATGACTTAGCAACTTTATGCAAAGTTTTAGGGCATCCTGCACGTATTGCAATACTCCAATATATTAGCAATCAACACTCCTGCATTTGCAATGATTTGGTTGAGGAAATAGGATTAGCGCAAGCAACCATATCTCAACATTTAAAAGAATTGAAGACTATTAATTTAATTCAAGGAGAAATTGAAGGAAAGAAAATGTGTTATTGCATTAACATTAAGCAATGGAATAAAGTCAAGAAACAATTAGACACCTTTTTTAAAACCACAGAACAAAATTGCTGTTAACTATTAAATACTAGACAAATGAAAACGAATGATTTCTTATCGCTATTAGAGGCACATAAAGAAAAATCTTTACTATTTGAATACGCACCAAACCTATTAGTAGGTGCAAATTATCACATTACTGAAGTGAAACACTTAACAATTGATTCTGTTGATTGTGGTGCACAAACAGATTCTTGGAAAGAAACTATTATTCAACTTTGGGAAAGCCCTGATGAATTAGGGAAAACTGAGTATATGACAGCTTATAAAGCAATAGCTATATTGAATAAGGTAGCTACTATGAAAGCTTTTGTATCAGACGCTGAAGCAAAAATAGAATATAGCAATGCAACATTTCACACCGCGCAATTGTTTATTAATGATTACATAATAAAAAATAACAATTTGATTATTAAGTTAGCCGTTGAACAAACAGATTGTAAAGCAAAAGAGTTATGTGGTGTTCCGGAAACTGTTGAAGAAAACCAATCATCTTGCTCACCATCATCTGGATGTTGTTAATTTAAAATAACGTATTTATGAAAAATATATTAGTACTTTGTACTGGGAATTCATGTAGAAGTCAAATGGCACATGGCTATTTAACTTTTTTTAGCGCTGAAAAAGCTACAATTTATAGCGCGGGAATTCAAACGCATGGTGTAAACCCAAAAGCTATAGCCATCATGAAAGAAGATGGTATTGATATTTCCAACCACACGTCAAACTTGGTTACAGAGTATGATTCTATAGAATTTGATTATATTATTACTGTTTGCGACCATGCAAACGAAAACTGCCCGTTTATACCAAGTAAAAAGGCGGTCAGGTTACATCAGAATTTCTTTGACCCATCAAAAATTGAAGGCACACAGGAAGACACTCATGATGCTTTTGAAAAAGCAAGAAATGAAATAAAAGATTACTGTTATACTTTTGTAAAAGAAAACTTATAGAAAATCAATAAAACGGGAATTGGACGTAATTTTAGTTCCCGTTATTTTCCATAAACTTGCGCTCTAACTCTGCTTGAAATTCCTCCATAACAGGACGAACAGTACTTTCAGGTAAATCGGCTATTTTAATATACATTAAGCCATCTACAGCATTATTAAATAACGGATCAACATTAAAAGCAATAACTTTGGCATTCTGTTTAATATACTTCTTTAACAAAACCGGTATTCTTAAACCAGACTCTAGTTCATCAATTACACGATCAAACTTGTTTAAATCTGCTTTAGTTTCATCAAAAACAAAGTCCTTATCGGCGTCTTTTAACTGAACTTTAAATTCTTTTTTAGGTCTAATATATTGCGCTATGTAAGGATCATAATAATGAGATTTCATAAACTCAATCATTAATGATTTTGAAAATGATGAAAACTGATTACTAATACTTACACCCCCAATTAAATATTTGTGTTCTGGAAAACGTAAAGTGGTGTGCACAATTCCTTTCCATAGCAGAAATAAGGGCATTGGTTTTTGTTGGTATTCTTTAATAATAAAAGCACGCCCCATTTCAATAGATTCACTCATCATACCATAGAGTTCTGGTTCAAACCTGAACAAATCCTGTAAGTAAAAACCATCAATACCATACTTTGCAAAAATTTTAGACCCAAGCCCCATTCTATAAGCTCCAGCAATTTTTTTTGAGGCATTATCCCATAAAAACATATGGTGGTAATAACTATCACATGAATCTAAGTCTATTGCATTATTGGTTCCTTCACCTACCTCTCTAAATGTAATTTCACGTAGTCTTCCTAATTCTTTTAAAATGTTTGGTATTTTATCTGCAGAAACCAGGAACACTTCATAATTCTTACTTTCTAACAACCTACAATCATAGCCTCTTAAGTTTTCAACTTCTTGAGCAATCAACTCAGCACTAATAGATGTTGCTATTTTTTTGGGCGCAGATGGTGGTGTGATTGTTTTTTTTATTGTAGAGGTTGCAACATCTTTTAACGACACCTGCTCTTTTCCATAAGGGTTTGCCAACATGTATGTTTTCTTTCTTATGAAACTTGTAAACTCTGCTAGCTCTTTATACTCATTTTGATCTTTTACTTGAATTGCTTTACCTATTCTTATTTTTACTACTCTATGCTTTTGGGTTAAAATTTCTGAAGGTAACTTTGCTGACCTTAACACGCCACTAAAACTGGATAGCTTATAAAAAATGCTGCTATTTTTGGCATGAAAATAAATTGGTAAAATTGGCACTTTCGCTTTCTGAATTAATTTCATTGCTGCTGGCTCCCATTGCTTATCTACTACTAAATCACCCTCTTTTTTGGTAGACACTTCACCTGCTGGGAATATACCTAATGGAGCTCCTAATCTGATATGAGATATGGCTTGTTTAAATCCTCCAACGCTAGATTTAATATCCTTTCTGTCTTCAAAAGGGTTAACTGGCATTATGTAAGGCTTTAATGGCGAAATTCTATGCAATAGAAAATTAGCCATAATTTTGTAATCTGTACGTCGTTCTAAAATTATTTTTAACAACAAAATACCATCAATTCCTCCAAGTGGGTGGTTTGATACGGTAATGAATTCGCCTTCCTTTGGAATTCTTTTTAAATCTTCTTCAGGTATTTCAAATTTAATTTGAAACTCAGTTAATATCGCTGTTAAAAAGGCGATATCTTTTAAGTGTTTATTCTTGTCATAAAACTTGTTTATAACATCTATTCTCAGAATTTTAATTAATAACCAACCAATAAATGTCCCGATAAAACCTAATTTATCAAGGTTAATTGCTTTTGCTAATTCCTTTGAAGTTACTAATCCCATTACTTATTGACTAATTATCAAATGTACTTAAAAAAAGTATAGCTTTTTATACAGGTAAAAAAATTATCCTCTTGTGATTAATTGTAGTGTTTTTCTGTTTTCTTGCTTAAACAACACTTCTTTGTCCTTAATAGCCTCTGTTAATGACAGTTCGTTAAAGTGCCTGATTGTATACAGAGATACCCCAGAGTTACTAGTAACTCTGTACTTTGACCTGAGTTCTTGCAACAACGTTTCAAGATTACCATAAGTGTCATTCACACATACAGTAAAACTAATTGCTGAATTTTGTATGACGTCAACTTTTAACTTATACCGATGCAACAAGGCAAAAATTTCACTTATATTTTCTTCAACAATAAATGAGAAGTCTAATGATGATAAAGAAATGAGTACTTGATTTTTCTTAACAATAAAACACGGGATAAAAGGCTCTAATTGTTTGCCTTTACCTACGCATGTTCCACTTGCTTCTGGGTTTAAAAATGATTTTACAAACAGCGGAATTTCTTTGCGTTGCAAAGGTTGTAAGGTTTTTGGATGAATCACAGATGCCCCATAAAACGCTAACTCAATAGCCTCTTCATAAGATATTTGGTGTAACAGTTCTGCGTTATCAAAATATCTTGGATCAGCATTAAGAACTCCGGGAACGTCTTTCCATACTGTAACATTTGTAGCATTTAAACAGTAGGCAAAAATTGCAGCTGTATAATCACTCCCTTCTCTACCCAAGGTTGTCGTGTTGTTATTTTTATCTGAGCCTAAAAACCCTTGCGTGATCGTTAATGCTTTCTTATTAACCTTTGATGTGATGTTTTTTTGAGTTATGTCCCAATGCACATTGGCGTCTCTATATTTCTCATCTGTTTTTATAACGTTCCTAACATCAAGCCATTCATTTTCAATATGCATTTCTGTTAAATAACTTGAAATTATTGTGGTTGACAAAAGCTCTCCAAAACTTACAACTTGATCATATACAAAACTGTAATTTGGTGATTTATTTCTACGCAACACATCATTTAATTGATCAACTATGTCTTTAAATTGCCTATATACAACATGTGATTGATTAGGAAACAACGCGTCTAAAATGGTGGTATGAAAAACGATAACTTCATCAACTGCAGCTAATAATTCGTTTCTATTATTAAAATAACAATCAACAACTAATTCAAGTTTATTAGTCATTTTACCCATTGCAGAAACAACCATTATAACTTCATGATGCCCTACTTTTTTTAAAACCTCAACACAGTTTTTTACTCCAGCGGCATCTTTTACTGATGCTCCTCCAAACTTAAATACACGCATATTTAATAATTCTCTATTCCGTTTTCATCTAATTGTACAACTAACCAATCTTCTAATACATTGGCACCAACATTTTTATAAAATGCAATTGCAGGCGTATTCCAATCTAACACATTCCACTCTACTCGTCTGAGCTTTTCTTTTTTAGCTTTCCCAACTACAGCGTCCAATAATGCTTTACCTGCACCTTTACTTCTGTATTTTTGTGTTACAATTAAATCTTCCAAATGAATTGTTTTTCCTTTCCATGTAGAATATCTATTGTAAAACAAGGCTATACCAATAAGTTTTGTTTCAAACTCGGCAATTAGACAATTAAAAAGGTTGTTTTCAAAATCTTTTTCAAGTTCCTCTAAAGTAACTTTCACCTCAATAGTTGCGTTTTCAAAATCTGCTAATTCTTGTATTAATTGTAATACTGATGGCAAATCATCATGCTTTACATCTCTTATATTAAACTCCATAACAACACGCTTTATATCTTCACTAATGTACGCCTACATTTTTAAGTAGTCTAATATGCAATTTAAAATTAACAAAAACAAAGTGAAGACATTTGCTAAATTAGTTCTTTTAAAAATGTGTTAAGCATCAAACTTTTAATTTCTTAATTAAAAAACCCTAAATATTTTGTGTAGTTTTGCAACAATTTAAGACACACAACTACATATGACTAACAAACACAAAACATTAGGTGAATTTATTATTGAAAACCAAAGTAGTTTTAAATATTCATCTGGTGAACTTTCAAGGTTAATAAATTCTATAAGACTTGCTGCAAAAGTTGTAAACCACGAAATAAGAAAAGCTGGTTTAGTTGATATTACAGGTGCAGCGGGTGAAATTAATGTTCAAGGGGAAGCACAACAAAAACTTGATGTGTATGCCAATGATATTTTTAAAGAAACATTAATAAACAGAGAAATTGTTTGCGGTATTGCTTCTGAAGAAGAGGATGATTTTGTAATTGTTGAAGGAAGTAACAAGAAAAACGAAAACAGTTATGTGTTAATGATGGATCCTCTTGATGGTTCTTCAAACATAGATGTGAATGTTTCTGTAGGAACTATATTTTCTATTTACAGAAGGGTTTCTCCAGTGGGAACTCCTGTAACTATAGAAGATTTTTTACAACCTGGTAGAAACCAAGTTGCCGCAGGTTATGTAGCTTACGGAACATCTACAATGATGGTATTTACTACTGGTGACGGTGTAAACGGATTTACGTTGAACCCTGCTATTGGAACTTTTTACTTGTCTCACCCAAACATGAAAATTAAAGAGACTGGAAAAATCTATTCTGTTAGTGAAGGGTATTTTGCACACTTCCAAAAAGGAATGCAAGAGTATTTAAAATACTGTAAATTAGAAGAAGGTGACAGGCCTTATACCGCAAGATATATCGGGTCATTGGTTGCCGATTTTCACAGAAACTTATTGAAAGGCGGAATCTACATTTACCCTAGAAGTAAAACTGCTCCAAACGGAAAATTACGTTTATTATACGAATGTAACCCTATGGCGTTTATAGCTGAACAAGCTGGAGGAAAAGCTAGTGACGGATTTACTCGTGTGCTAGATATCATGCCTACAGAATTACACCAACGTATCCCATTTTATACAGGAAGTTTAAAAATGGTAGAGAAATCTGAAGAATTTATGGAAACATATAAATAATTCAGTAAATTATATAACTAAAAAACCACGCTAATAGCGTGGTTTTTTTTTATCTCTTACAAATAAGTAACTACTACTTATCTGTTCATGTTTTTAATTTCGTCAGAGAATGTATCAACATCAGAAACACCTTCACCTACTAATTGTAAGGCTTTTTTAATGATAAATTCAACATTTGCAGGCGCAAATCCTAAACCAACTCCAATACGCTCTAACATTGCAATTTGCTTTTCTTTTATATCTAAATCAACATATACAATACGCACAAGATCAAACAAACGTTCTAATCTTCTGTTGTAAGTTGTTGGCGGATTAATTGGGTAGTTTGTAGGGGTTTCCAATATCTCATTATAGGCAACCGCGTCAATACTTAACTTAGAGGCCAATCTTTTTAAAAACTGCTCTTCTTCTTCAGTAACAACACCATCACTTAAGGCAACACGTACAATAGCTGCAAAATGCCCTTGGTTTCTTGCAACAAATCCACTTGAGTATAAATCTTTAATCGACATTCTTTAATTTTTAAGAATTTTCAGCAAATATACATAATTACTTTAAAAAGTATCCGAATAAATACGCTATCATTTAGATTTATTCATAAGGTTTTTACACAACTTATTCAACTCTTACCTCACTTGGCAAAATTCCGAAATGATTTTTAAAGGCCTTTGAAAACTGACTCAAGTTAGCATACCCCATTAAAAACCCAGTTTCTGAAACCGAATAACGTCCTTGAACTAAGGTTTCCATTGCTTTTTCCATTTTCACTTGTAAATGATATTTATAGGGCGTAGTTCCTAATACTGTTTTGAATAAACGTTTGAATTTTGACAAGCTCATGTCTGCAGATACAGAAAGTTCTTTTAACAAAATATCTTTTTGAGGGTTAGCATCTAGCGCTTCCCTTACTTTTAACAGCTTACTTAAGTCATCTGGATGAATATTTGTTTGATCAATAATTAATTTTCTTTTATTAAATCGAACAAATAGATAATCAATAATTTGAAGAATACTAGATATTGAGGAGAGCTTATTATTTTTATTAAAATCGATTTGTTTTAAGAGCGCTTTAAGTTTAAAGTCTAAATTTTCTGAAAGACATATTGGGTTATCACTAGTAAAAAACTCTTTTAAATCTTCATGGTCTTCTAGGACATTTTGAAGCAGCCAATCACGTGACATTAGTATGTTGAAAATTTTAACTCTTTTATGTTTTGGTATTAGTGCACTTGACTCAGTTTTTGATGAGGTTAATACCATGTTAACATCCTCAAAACTCTGTTTAAACACTTTACCCTCTGATTCTCTAATGATTTCTGTATCTGACAGGTAAAAGTCAATTAAAAAAAAATCATTACTTACCCTAGCCACACGAAAAAGCTTTAAGTCTTCATGCAACTTATAATCTATTTGCTGTGCCCATAACCCCTTGTGTACTTTAAGGTATTGTATTTTCCCTTTGCCAAAAACATCATTCAAAATGAATTCATTTTCTTCAATATGAGAAGGGAGCATTTTATTAATTTCAACAAAAAACTTATCTGGTGTGGTAAGTTTATATTCTATAGTTTTATTGGCCATTCACTTTTACAATCAATGATAATAGCCTTAAAAGTAATTAATTAAAATTAGTTACTTGTATTTATGAATACCCTTATTATAGAAGACCTTTAAAAAATTAATTTAACCTCCTGTTCTTCTTACACTTAATCAATGACAACATAATGAGGTTATAGCTAAAAAAAGGTTTAATGGTCTTTTACAGTTGTAATTGAATTTAAATTATTAATAATCATATATTCCAACAACTCTTCTTTTGAATAGGTTTCGAACAAACTATCTGCATTAAACAACCGGTTTTCTAAGCCATATAAATAAAGTTTGCTGAATAATATTAAATTAGCATTTTTATGTATCCTTCCTTTATTTTTAGCTTCTTCTAATAACACGAGCACCTCTGTGAACACAATTTTTTCGGTAGATTTTTTATAAACACTATAGGCTTCTGGATAGTATTTTTTTAGTCCAAACACAAAGGACGGTTTAAATTTGCTTATGTAGTCAAAAACAACCTCATATATCGCAATTATTTTGTCTAACGCTTCTTTATCTGAACTTAAAATAGGTGCAATATCTGCATTAAATTCACTCACTAGTTTTTTTATGCTTTCAATTACCAATGCTTCTTTTGAAGAAAAATGTGTATAAATAGTTTTTTTAGAAATCCCCAATAATAGCGCTAGCTCATCCATGGTAATGTGCTTGCTTCCAAAGGTCACAAAATTTTCTTTTGCAACTTGTATTAAATACTCTTTAGTTTTCATGTTCTTATTGCCAACCTCCGCCTAAAGCTCTATACAAATTGGTTTGCCCTATTAATTGACTTAATTTTAAATTTACAACCTCTAATTCTGCATTCAGAGTTAAATCTTTAGCGCGTAATATCTCTAAATAATTAACAAACCCTTGCTCTTGTAGTTCTTCTGAATACTCTAATGATTTATACAAAGCTTCCTTTTCTTTATACTTAATAGTCAATTTTTCTTTACTTGTAGAAATATTACTTAACGTATTTGATACTTCTTGATACCCAGTAAGCACACTTTGCTTATAATCCAACACAGCTACTTCTTGCTCATACAAACGTATTTCCTTCTGTGTTTTTAATTTACGTTGATTAAAGATAGGCTGTAATAAACCACCTGCAATATTTGCGAAAATTGAATTTGCATTAAATAAATCCGAAAAATTCTCGCTATTTAATCCACCGCCCCCTGTAATACTTAACGTAGGGTAAAAACTTGCCTGAGCCGCATTGGTCAGTTCTACAGATTGCACTAAATTATACTCAGCCATTAACACATCTGGCCTATTATTTAATAATTGTATAGGCATACCTGTTTTTAACATATGGTCATTATCAATCACCTCTGGAAACACAGAACGGCTAATGCTTTGAGGCGCTTTACCCAACAAAAGACTCAGTGCGTTTTCTGTAATATTAATTTGATACATGATGTCTATCAATATAGCCTGAGCAGTAAGAAGTTGTGCCTCTGTTTGTTTTACTGCAACTTCTGTTACGCTACCAGATTCTTTTAGGGCTTTTGTAGTTTCAATACCTTCACTTCTATTTAATATCGTCTGTTCTACAATTGCTTTTTTAGCATCTAAAGATTGTAACGTATAGTAATAACTAGCTACTGCATTAACAACTTGTGACTGTATTAAACGTTGTGCATTTTCTGTTTGATAGTATTGTGCAATCGCAGCGCGTTTTTGACTACTTATTTTACCCCACACATCTATTTCCCATGCAAAGCCAGCACCTAAAGAAAAATCGTTAAGCATAACATTTTTTGGCAAAACTTGCCCATTAAAAGATTGATTAGATGGTTTGCTTCTTGAGGCATCAAAACTTGCATTTACACTTGGCAAGTAACTTGCTTTAGATTGTTTTACTAACGATTGTGCTATACCTAAATTTTGTTGCGCACGTTGCATATCTAAATTCTTAACTAAAGCTGTTTCAATATGTCCAATCAAGACCTCATCCTTAAAAAAGGACTTCCAATCCATGGTAGCAATGGAAGTTGTGTCTGTACTTTCTTTTGCATTTCTGTACGCTTCTAGCTTTTCAGGGTTCTCCCTTGTGTAGTTTTGATAGCTTCCACAGGAAGAAAGTATGAATAGTAATCCAAAAATGATATATCTGTAAATGTGTTTCATCTTAAAAACGTTATAATTCTGATTAGTCTAGTTCTTGAGTTACCCCTTCATTAAAGGTTACTGGTTTTAGTTTTTCTTGAATGTTTTGAAAAATCACAAACAATACTGGAATTACAAGGACTCCAAAAAACGTTCCTATCAACATTCCAAAAGCTGCACCTGTTGCTAACGAATGATTTCCGTTAGCTCCAACTCCACTTGATAGCACCAATGGCATTAATCCTAAAATAAAAGCAAACGATGTCATTAAAATAGGGCGTAAACGTTCTTTAGCTCCTATTATAGCAGCTTTAGCTATACTATGTCCTTTTTGTCGTTCTTGTAATGCAAATTCAACAATCAAAATTGCATTTTTTGCGAGTAGCCCAATTAACATTATTAAGGCAATTTGAAAGTAGATGTTATTTTCATACCCAAACAGCCATTGTGCTAAAAAGGCTCCCATAATACCAACAGGTAATGAAATTAAAATTGAAAACGGCAACACGTAACTTTCATATTGAGCTGCTAATAATAAGAATACAAAGATAATGGTTATTGCAAAAATCATCCCTGTTTGTGATCCGGAACTAATTTCTTCACGTGTTAAACCAGACCAATCAATATCATAATTTACTGGCAATTCTTGCGCTGCAACTTCTTTAACTGCATTAATAGCATCTCCTGTACTATAACCTGGTTTTGGTGCACCACTTACTAATGCAGAATTAAATAAATTGAATCGGCTAACTGCTTGTGGACCATTTACTTTTTTTAATGTTGCAAACTGAGTGATTGGTATCATTTGCCCTTGGTTATTTCTAACCGACATCGCGTTTAAATCTTGCTGACTTGCGCGCGCATTTGCATCAGCTTGTACCATAACACGGTAATATTTTCCGTATTTAATAAAATCACCTGCAATGCTTCCGCCTATATACCCGTTTAATGTTGCAAACACATCTGCTGGCGACACCCCTCTTTGTTTGGCTAAAACCATATTCATGTCCAACTCAAATTGCGGATAATTAGTGTTTAGCGGACTTTGCGCATATAGAATTTCTGGGCGTTTATTTAAAGCCATTAAAAACTTATTCTTCACATTATCCAACTCTTTTATTTCGCCTCCAGATTTATCTAAAAGTTGTGCTTCAAAACCAGAACTTATACCAAAACCTGGTACACTTGGTGGACTAAAGAATAGTATTTTTGCATCTGGAATACTAGCGCCAATCTGGAATAATTGTGCTGTTATTGCTTCAATAGAAACTTTATCTTCTGTTCGTTCCTCCCAATCATCTAGCTTTAAAAAAGCCAAACCAAAATTGCTTCCTGCACCACTAATTAAACTGTTACCAGCCACAAAACTCATTTGCTCAATACCTTCAATTTGTTTCGATTTTTCATTAAGGGTTTGTAATACTTCATAAGTTCTATCAAACGAACTACCAGGAGGTAAACTAATATCAGCAAAGATGATTTTACGGTCTTCATTTGGTACAAATCCCGTAGGGGTAACTTTACTAATCCACCCTATAGTAAATACAGAAAGAACAATAATCCCTAATGCAATCCATTTACTTTTAATTAGAAAATCTACAGCTTTACCATAACGGTTTGTCATATTTTTAAACGAGGCATTAAATGCTGCATAAAAACGTTGTAAAAAGTTCTTTTTTCCGTGTTCGTTATCATGATGAGGTTTTAGTAATAAAGCAGAAAGCATAGGACTTAATGTTAGTGCATTTACTGCCGAAATTGCTATTGCAAAAACCAATGTTAAACCAAATTGTTTGTAGAATACACCAGATGGCCCAGAGATGAATGTTACTGGAATAAATACAGCCATCATTACAAACGTAATAGATATTATGGCACCAGAAATACCATCCATTGCTCTGTTGGTTACTTCTTTAACCGTTTTACCTTTGTTTTCTTTCTTTCCCATTTCGGCATGAACAGCTTCTACCACAACTATGGCATCATCTACAACAATACCAATTGCTAATATTAAAGCGAAAAGTGTTAATAGGTTAATTGAAAACCCGAAGAGGTTTAGAAAGAAGAACGTACCAACAATAGATACTGGAACTGCAATGGCTGGAATTAAAGTAGAACGAAAATCTTGAAGAAAAATAAAGACTACCAAAAATACTAGTGCAAAAGCTTCTAAAAGCGTGTGAATTACACTTTCCATAGATGCAGAAAGAAACTCATTTGTATCGTAATTAACGGTGTATTTTATGCCATCTGGAAATGTTGATTGACTTTCTTCTAAATATTTATGAATGTTTTCGATAATAATTTGAGCGTTAGAACCTGGTGTTTGATACACCGCCATTGATAAGGAAGGGAATACGTCTGTTTCGCCTTTTAACGCGTAAGAAAATGCAGAAAGTTCTATTTTGGCAACGTCTTTTAAACGTAGTAACTGTGCATCATTACCAGATTTTATAATGATGTCTTCGTATTGTTTTATCTCATTGTATTTACCAGAATATTTAATTACATATTGAAAAGCTTCGCCACTGTTTTGCCCTATTTGCCCAGGTGCAGCCTGACGACTTTGCTCGTTAATAGCAAGAATAACATCTTGAGGTACTAAATTAAAATTCGATAGTTTTTGTGGGTCTAGCCATATTCGCATAGAATAATCTCGTAGTCCAAAAACAGAAGCATCACTTACACCAGAAATACGTTTTATTTCTGGAATAACATTAATATTCATGAAGTTTTGGATAAAAACATCATCATACGCATCGTTTTCCGAATAAAACGTTGCAAACATTAACGCACTAGTTTGTTGCTTTTGAGTTACAACACCTAATCGTGTCACCTCTGAAGGCAACAGAGGTGTTGCTCTTGCCACACGATTTTGCACATTTACCGCTGCAATATCTGGATCTACACTCTCATCAAAATACACGTTGATGTTGGCTCCACCATTATTGTCGGCAGTAGAGCTTATGTATGTCATGCCTTCAACACCATTTACTTGTTCTTCAATAGGCACAATAACACTTTGCAGTACGGTTTCTGCATCTGCTCCTGTATAGGTTGCCTTAATATTAATGGTTGGTGGTGCAATGTCTGGATATTGAGTAACAGGAAGTACTGTAATGCCAATAATCCCTAAAAGCACTATGAATATGGAAATTACAGTAGATAGTACAGGACGGTCTATAAATAATTTTATCATTTTTTGTGGTTTAAAAGTTAGGCTGTATTTTTTTATTGTACTGTATGAATGTTAATTATAGAATCCATACTAACGGTATTTGGTTTAATTTTCACACCGTTTTTTAGTCCAGCAATACCTTTAGCAACCACTTTATCACCTTTGATTACGCCTTTTTCTACAACCATTAAGTTGTTTACTCTGTCTTTTGGCTCTACCACAATAGTTACAACACTATCGCCTTGTACCTTGTAAGCATATACAAGACCTTGTTGCTCATATGTTGCTGATTCTGGAATAACCAATGCATTTTTGTATGTTCTTGGCACTCTAACTTTTCCTGTACTTCCGTTGGTTAAAAGCCCGTTTTTGTTTTCAAATTTTACTCTAAATTGCATGGTTCCTGTGTTAGGGTCCATAACCCCTGTTGAGGTTTCTAATGTTCCTTTTTCCTCATAGGTAGTTCCGTTTGCTAATTCTAATTCAATTGGTGGTACGAGTTTAATTTTTTCTTCTAAAGTTGTTCCTGGAAAATTCTGAAAGAAGTAAATATATTGCCTTTCATTTACTGTAAAATACGCATAGATTTCACTAATATCCGAAACCGTTGTTATTGGTGTTGGATCTTGCGGACTTACCAATGCACCTGCTCGATAATTAAATTTACCTAGCACACCATCTATCGGACTTGTGATGTTTGCAAATTTTATATTTTCGTTAACCGCTTGATAATTTGCCTGTGCTGAAGATCGTCCTGCTTGTGCCTGACTTAAACCTCCTTTTGCTTTGAGTAAATTTGCTCTAGCTGTTTCTAATTGCACATGACTAATGATATTTTTTTCTACTAATGGCAACAATTTATCTACCTCAACTTGAGCTGCTTGAACCTGCGCCTTAGCCGCTTCAATATTAGCACTAGCAGATGTTATTTGTTGTTTTGCTGCTGATGCGTTTTGATCTTGTATATTGGTTTCTAATTTAAACAGTAATTGTCCTTTTTTTACACGCTGACCTTCGTCTACTAAGACCTCTTTAATATACCCTGATATTTTTGGACGCACTTGATTGTTATTAATACCCGCAATATTTGTAGGCATAATATAATAGGTATTCACATCTTTTTGATCTACCTCTACTACAGGGTAACTTGGCAACTGAGTAATTGATTTATGTTCTTGATTTTTACAAGACATTAAAAGCGTTAAAAACACAATTGTAATGCTTAGTTGTGATGATTTCATAATTAGTTGATATTTATATAAAAGCCATTAATGTTCCTCTTGGAAGTTCATGATTTTACTTTAATCTGTTTTAATTAACTTTAGTGTTTCATTGTCATTGCTGTCAGAAAACACCAACCTATTATTTTCTATTTTATAAGATACAGATGCTGTTAATGCGTTATTAAATTGGTTTGCTATTTCCATATTTCTACAGGCTTTTTGTGTTCCTGCAATGGCACCTAGCTCCAACTTATTTGCATCTATATTTTTAATATCACCGCTAAAATTGTTACAGCCATCATTACCCATCACTTTCATTTTAGTTAGGTTAATTTCTAATCGAGGGGCCTTAACCATACGGTTAATTGGATGACCTTCAATAGATACTGCTACCCAAATATCATGAATATTTATATTAGTTTCCGCGACATCATTTTTAATATAAGACAGTATTTCTTCGCCAGACTGGTTATAAAACACCAAGCCCGACTCTGTAAGACGATATGTTTTTATAGCAGCTAGAGCTTTACCATATTGAGCTTCAATAGTTTTATTTACACACATTTTTTTAGTCATTGCAGCTATACCTAAATCTAGAGATTTTAAGCTAACATCATTTATTGATACGGAATAATTGTTACATCCTGCATTACCGCTTATTCTTTTTTCAGACAAATCAATTTTCATAGTTGGTACTGTAACCATTCTGTTTAATGGTCCGTTATTTAATCGTGTAAGTACCCAGTCCCCATTTAACAATACAGTTTCATCCTTTTGGGTTGCTAACACTTTTGTTAGTGTATATTTTAGTGATGATGCATCAGCTGGAATATCTTTTTTATCTAGTTTTTCAACTGTTACTTCAATATGTTGATACACATTTTCTTTAAACGTAAACCCCTCTATGTGTGAATAAAAATTTTGCCATATGGCATTGTTTAAACTCTCTGCTTTAGAAATATTCAAACACATCATTTTTCCTGCCCCAGCATCACATTGTGTTTTCGTACCACTTACCCAAAACGTCTCTTTCATTACCTCTGATTTTTTAACACTAGTACACGATTGTAGTCCTATTAAACTAATTAATACGATCAATATTTTTGATGTTTTCATATTGTTCTTTTTTTATGGTTTCTAAATTTACAGTGCAAAAATACTATGCAAGTACGCCTATTAACTACCCCTAAAGGATTAAACTCTGCTCCTAAACGTCTATTTATAATGACATTTATTCTTCCGAGAAGCCTTGATAAAAGCTTTGTCACAACAACGTCATTTAACCTTAAATCTGAATTGTAACCGTACATAATATACGAATAACGTAAGTCAGAATCACTATATATAGTTTTGCCTCAAGTTAGCATGTTCTTTGTGTAATACCTCTTGAATTATAAAATGGGTGGTTGTACTAACAGTTACAATTCAGATATTTTTTTTTGTCAAGACAATACGCTACACTTACTAAAATTACAAAAAATAGAGTTACAAAAAACAACTCTATTTTTTCTATTCATACGAGTTACGAGTTCATCTCTTTATAAGTTTTTCTTAATTTAAAAGAAAGTAATAAACTAAATATACCAGACATTAATATTGCAAATCCAGTCCAGAATATTATAGTCATACCTCCTAAAACGGGATTCCACAATAAAATAAAAGAAAATAAAATACCTAGCACCCCCATTATCATAAGGTTTCCCCAGTTTAATACACCTTGGTTTTTAAGGTCTATTGCCCAACCTATTGCTATTACCGAACGAAATAAAATTACAAAACCAACATAAAACGGTAAAGTTACCATTGATATTTCTGGGTTTGTAAGCATTATCACTCCAACTAAGGCTGTAATAACTCCAAAGGCCAAATTCCAACCCCAATTACTCATATGTTCTCTATTAGAAATAGAAAAATAAATTTCTAAAATTCCCGAAGCTAAAAATGACAGACTAAAGATTATAGCTAAAGCTAAATACGATGTTAGAGGTGACGCAAAAGTCCAGATTGCTGTCCCAATCAGCAGGATTCCTGTCAGTAAAGGTACCCACCAATTTTTAAGTGTTTTTTTAATTGTGCTTTCAAAACTTTCTAATTGTGTTTCCATAATTCTTAATTTTTAAAGTTACTTTTCCATTTAAATATCTCTTATATTCTCCATAGCCCTAGTCTTGTAAATTTAGGACAGACCATTCATAATTTATTTTAAGAGTATACTATTTCACTTCTCGTACACATCTAAAACCTACATGTTGCATACCAGAGTCAGGGCTTAATCTCATTCTTCTGGCATTTCTAAAACCAGAACACCAACTGTCGTTACACAAAAAAGACCCGCCTCTTACCACCTTATTAGTTGCATGGGCATTATACACTTCATTAGTTTTTTCAGGTCCTAATGGATTCAAAGCAATTGTGTTGCGGTTTTTTAATAGCTCATAATAATTTGCACCATACCAATCTAAAGTCCATTCCCAAACATTACCCGCGATATCATATAGCCCGTAGACATTTGGTGGAAAGGATTTTACAGGTGCCGCGTTTTCAAAACCATCTTCGTTCGTGTTCTCATAAGGGAAATCACCTTGTAAAAAATTACCTTTATCGGATGTATTGGTTAGCATTTCATTCCCCCAAGGATACATTGTGTTTTCTGAACTTCCGCGCATGGCATATTCATATTCAGCCTCAGAAGGCAATCTTTTATTAGCCCATTTTGCGTAGGCCATAGCATCATACCATGAAATTTGAGTTACAGGATGGTTTAGAATAGCGTCTAATTTAGGGGTTTTTCCATCTGGGTTTTTCCAATTGACATCTTGAACAAACGACCACCAATTTGCTAAATTATCTTTTGAAATTTCTCTAGAAACATAATGGAATACCATTGCACCTGCTTTAAGCATAACGTCGTCAGGTTTTGGTGTCCCTTCTGGCAATTGATGTTTCAATTCGTCCCAGTCTACATCATATTCAGCAACTGTTTTATAACCTGTAGCCTCTACAAATTCTAAATATTGTTTAACTGTAACTTCGTGTTCATCCATATAAAAACTTGAAACTTGTACAGTATGTTTCGGAAACTCATCAGGCTGTGCCAAGGCTGTATTCGGTATATTTTCAGGGTTTTCAGGAACATCTGCCCCCATTTGGAATGTTCCGCCATTTATGAGCACCATTCCAGAAGTGTCATTTAACGAGTTTACATTTGGTTTAATGTCATCAATACGCTTTAAAATTTTCTCTTCTAAATACTGTTTCCCTTTTAAAGCGTCTGAAGGTACATAGCAATATTTATTAGTATATTTTACTTTTTTAACTTCTTGATTTTCATGATTATCCTGTCCATTCTTACAACCAAAGAAGGCCCATAAAAAAATGAAAGAATAGATTAATTTATAAATTGTAATTTTCATATTTAAAGATAACTTTAAAAGTTTGTTTTAACAATTTCAGAATAAAAAAGTAAGCGATAGCGTATTTCCGTTTAACTGATTTAACTGCCACTCATTAAAAAATCGTTCTCTAACATATTGCAGCTGTGCACTAAATTTTGAATATTTTTTTGTGACGCCCAAACGCCATTCTCTTGAACTTACAAATCTGTTCCCGATATCTGTGTTGGGAAGAAAATACCATTCGTAACTTGTAAATGCACTCCAGTTTTTTTTAAACTCATAATTAGGTTTTATTTTATAACGGGTTCTTGTTGTAGTAATATTTGTTATGTTGCCAGAAAAAAATAAGTTACGCCATTCTAATTTTAGAGACTGATCTAAACTGAATTTCTTATATACTATATTGTGTAAACCAATGGCCAACCAAGGTCGTATTTCTGTATTATTTTCAATGGTTTCATCAAAAGTAAGGTTGGTTACCAGTCCTCCAAGGATTGACCAGTTATTGAGTTTTCGCTTTACAGCCCCATCAACGCCAATGCGATTCCAACCAGTTTCAGAATAAAATTGTTTCCAATGCACCACCACAGAAGTACTCCATTTAGGGGAGTCTGTAATCTCTTTATTTATTTGAATTGACCCAAAGTAATTCTCTTGTGCATAACTGTTATAAGCAATCCAAAAGCAACATACAACTGCCATCATTTTAATTTTTCCTATATTCAAATCTATCTTAGTTATTCTTTAATATTATCTGGAAACACCTTATTCCAATCAGTTTTCATATCAATAATTGTCCAGTTCTTTTCTTTAGCCACCTCTTCTCCTTTTATTAATTTTCCTGCTAGGGTATGCTTATCATATAAAAATTCTCGATCAGCATCGGTGTGCTTTAAATAGAGTAGAAAATGTGGCAATAGGTTTGTATCACAATATTGCATCATTTCCAAATCTCCATCAGAATTTCCCACAACCATAATGGGTTTTTTACCTATAAGTGTATTGATTGCAATTACTTTTCCTTCATGATCATCATTAAACTCAAAATTATTTGTTTGCGACACATTTATTTTATCATTTACAATTGTTACTTCTTTTTTAAAGGTAGAGCCAATGATATTTTCTTTAGGAACTCCATAAACATTGGGTACCCAAACACGCATAAACTCTTGACTTCCTCCTGAAACTATGTAAATTTTAAATTCGTTTGCACGCAGGTAATCCAATAGTTCTAGCATAGGTTGATAAATCAAGGCGGTAAATGGTTTGTTTAATACAGGATGTTTCGCTTTTAGCAGCCAACTCTTAACTATTGAATCAAACAAATCAATATTATGTACACGATGTGCTGTACCAACTATTTGGATTAATTCATTTACTCCAAAAGTTTTGATGGTAGCCATGTCATTGTCTACAATAGCTTTATAAGGTTGTGTTGTAGCTAATTCTGATTGTTCCTTTGCCAACCCCTTTATACGGTCAAAATCAAAATAGATTTGGGTTGGTAAAGGTTGTTCTACCCAAAGTGTGCCATCGTTATCAAAACAAACAATGCGATCTGCTGGTGTTACAAAGTCTTTATTATTTGGATTTACAATTGACTCTACAAATTCTATAATGCTTGTTTTTGTTGCCCCTTCATTAAAAGATGGAAGCGGATCTTGTTTCTCGTTACTATTTAAACTTGACATACTCTCGGTTTTGTTATCATTTTTACAAGCGAAGATGTATGACGAAAGAATAACCGCTAAAATTAACTTAGAAATTTTCATACTAAACTGTAGGTGTTTTTAAAATAAAGGGATGCAAAAAAGCACCCCTATTATTATTAATTTCTAGTGGCAGAGGTCATAATTTTATCTATAGCTTCGTTAACATTAAGTGAAGCCCCTTTTTGACGAGGTGGAAACTCTTTGAAAGATGCTAAATGATCTCTTAAAAGACCTAATGTAGGCTGCAGTACCCAAGATTTTTGCATTACCATAAAGAAGTTTATGGCACCGTCATATTTTTCATAGGGATCTTTTCTAAGATTATAAACTTGCGGCAAGGTGAGCTGTGTCATATTGGTGTAGTATTTTTCTCTAACGGAAAAATGCATTTTCCATGGGCCTACTCTAATTGCAGTTAATCCTGACTCATAATAATAGAAGAAATGATTTCTAGCTGATTTATCTGTTTTACCTGTCCAGAAATCAAGATTGTTATACCCATCTAAATGTACTTTAAAGTTCTTATCCCCAATTTTTTTACCCTTCTTGAGGTCTTCAATTATGTTGGTTTCTCCTACAGCTGCCATTATAGTAGGTACTACATCTTCATGTGCTGAAATACCATTTCTTTTTAATCCGGCAGGTATTTTACCTGGCCATCTTACTAAAAACGGCGCACGAACACCGCCTTCATATGTGGTCATTTTTTCTCCTCTAAATTGGGTTACACCTGCATCTGGCCATGTGCTTTGTTCCGGACCATTATCTGTTGTATAGATTACTATCGTGTTTTTATCTAAACCTAATTCTTTGATGTAGTCCAAAATATCTCCTACATGACCATCATGTTCTATAAGACCATGACCGAATTTATCTAAATCCGTACTAATATCTGTAGCTAGATTCTTATTTTTATCCTTCAAGTGAATATACACATGTTGACGACTTGTTGCGTGCCAAATGAAAAAAGGTTTGTTGGCTTCTTTTGCTCTTTTCATAAAGTTTTTAGTTCTATTTACAAGTTCATCATCAAAAGTCTTCATCCGTTCTATTGTGAGAGGGCCAGTATCTTCTACTCTTTGCATACCCACTTTTCCAAATCTTGGATCTATCGTATTATCTGATGTGTTTGATGCATATGACTCTATAATACCTCGAGGCCCATACTTATTTAAAAATGCTGGGTCTTTCGGATAGTCGCCTTGATATGGTTCTTCAGATACATTAAGATGGTATAAATTACCATAAAATTCATCAAAGCCATGAACTGTTGGTAAATGTTCATTTCTATCACCTAAGTGGTTTTTCCCAAATTGCCCGGTCATATAACCATAAGGTTTTAATAATTCTGCTAGAGTTGGATCTTCTGGTTTAATACCTAGCGGATTTCCTGGTTGTCCAACGGTAACCAACCCTGTTCGCACAGGTTTCTGTCCTGTAATAAAAGCAGCTCTACCAGCGGTACAAGAAGGTTGTGAATAGTGGTCTGTAAACAAGACACCCTCATTAGCTATTCTGTCTATGTTGGGTGTTGGATATTGCATACCGTGGCTATAGGCGCTGAGTGCGTTTTGGGCCACATCATCTACCATGATGAGTAAAATATTTGGCCTGTCTTTTTTTTGTGCAAAACTCATTGATGCAGTAAGCAATATTGCTAATAAATACATTGTTTTGTGTTTCATAATATATTGATTTAAAATTGATTATTTTTTTTATAATTCATATTAAAATACTTCATTAACGCTCAAATAAAATCCGTGAGCACCATAATTTCCAAATGCATAATCTAAACATAGGTTTGTTCGAGACTTTTCGTTTAACACAAAGCGTACTCCTGCTCCAACACCTGTGTTTATATAATTGAACACCTGTATATCTGCGTCTTTGTTTGTTGCGGTATTCATGTTAAAAAAAACAACACCTCCCCATTTATCCTTTTCATTTTGCAATGGAAAACGCCATTCGGTTTCAGTATACAAGAGTGATTGACCTCTAAATCTTCCTTGTGGATAACCTCTACCTGAACGTCCGTATTGATCCCATCCTAATGCAGGTAAACTCATATATGGCAAATGCCCTCCTCCTAGTTCAAAACTTCCATAAACCCAAAATGCTAATAGGTTTCTAGGACGTTCTTTATCAATTGTAAAATAATCGCGGTACTCTGTCCATAAAGAACCGGACTCTTGGTCACTACCTAGCCATTCTGGGTTATATTTTATTGTTACAAAGCCGTAACGTCCAGTTTGTGGGTTAACAGTATTGTCTCGTGTATCATACATAAAGTTTACCGATACCCCAGAAAGAGTGTACTTTTCTGGATTAAAACCGTATTTTGTGCTATAAGCATAATGACTTGTAACTACTGGCACATTTTCTTCTAAATCTAGAAGATTGTCTTTAATTTTGCTGTGAACATCTAGATGGTACCCCAGTCCTGCATAAAAATCTTTTTCTCCTAATTTTCTAAAATAGGTTTCATAAATACGTAGAAAATTAAATTCCAGCATTTGTGCTTCATCAATACCTTTTGTATAGTTTTCATCTTCATATTGAAAACCGTTACTTGCTAATTTTGAAGTGTTAGGACCTGTACCCAAACCAAAAGTGGGTTGTGACGTTTCAAAATAACGGATGTCTTGCATGATAAAGCTTTTGTTTTCTGGAAAGTAAACATTGCCTTTTAAGGTAAATAAGAATTGACTTTTGGTAGTCCACACTAAAGAACCTAATAGTGATGAGTAACTTGTTTTATCTGACTCTCCCATTTTCCAGTTTAATGCTGGGGCTACACCATACATAAAACCATTTGCTGGACTTGAAGCTAAAACAGGAATCCAGATAATTCCGTTGCTTTTCTTTTTAGTACTTTCTACTTTTTCGTTAACAGACTGATGTTTATTTGTGTGTTTTTGAGCATTAACAATCAATAAACAAAACAAAAACAAACCGATAAATAACAATTTACGCTTCATAGTTTTTGTGCTTATAAGTGCTTAGTAACAGTAGTTTGAATTCTTATGGCGTATTATTTACAAAGGAATACGTAGGACTTAAAGTCAATACACATCTATTATTATATCCAAACAAATGAAAACAACCAACTAGTATTTTAAGCTATCTAATAATAATTTTATAGGTAAGTTCTATTTTGAGTGGTTCGCGGGGAGGTTTTGTAATAACAACTATTTTTAACCAACTCTTAAGTAAAGTTAATCATTTTTTTTATAATAGCCTTAGGGTGTTTTTTATTAAAACCTTGACAAAAACTATACCTTTTAAACAAAACACAAAGACATAAGGTTTAAGTCCTGGAAAAAAATTAATCTATTCAATTGAGTAGGTATTATTTTTTTTCTGCTAACACTTACTATTAAGCAATGTCTCAAAATGCTTTTTTGGTGCTCTATTATATTGTTTAAACAAACTTATATAACCTAAAACGTAACAAATACTAATCTATCACCTCTAATTTACAAAAAAGAACAAAACCCCTTTAAAACAAAGGGTTTAATGTGTTTTTTTAGCTTTCAAAATTCGGTAAATACTAAAGCTATTCACTTTATATATAGTATTTCTCTTCATACATTTCAACATTGATTATCTAATAAAAGCATCTTACATTTTTATTAAATTTTCAAATAAAAACCAATTTTTTACTAATTAAAACTATAATACAATGAAGAAAATTACCCGCATTTTAATAATGCTTTTGAGTATTACGGCTTTCTCTCAAGTAGAGATTGTTGAGAATTTTGATAGCACTACTAACAATCAAGTCCCGCCAGGTTGGACTGGAGTATCTTTAGGAGCGAGAACTAATTTTGCTTGTGGAGGATCAGGCAAAGCTATCTATAGTGGACTAGACGCAGGAACGAGTAGCTCATTAACTACTCAAAACTATGCAAGTATATCAAATGGTACAGACCTTACAGCTAGTTTTTCTTATAATATTTTTGAACAAGCAAGCATGTTTTTTCCAATATCTTATACCCCTCCTGCAACCAATTGGGGAAGCTTGGTGTTAGAGTACTCTACTAATGGTGGTGGTAGTTGGACAACTATTACTACAATTGACGACTCTAATTACACATTTGGAGAGACGAATACTTGCCAAGTTACAACCACCATACCCGTAGGAACAATTGCAAATGGAAGTGATTTTCAAGCAAGATTTGTTACAAATGCCGTAAACGTAAATGGTTATAGATTAGTTGTTTTAATTGATGATGTAACATTTTTACAAGTAGCAACTGAAGAGCCAAACTGTGATGCAACTTTGCTAAACCCTCTAAACGCATCTACAACAGCTGATACTAATGTTACACTCTCATGGCAAACAGCTACTGGTTTACCAACAGGATATACCGTTTCTGTAGGAACAACATCTGGAGGAACTGATATTTTAAATGCAGTTCAGACTACAGCTACAAACTATTCATTAGAAGGAGCAGGTTTATTGTACGAAACAGAATACTTTGTTAGCATTGTACCGTTTAACGGCATAGGGTCTGCAACAGGCTGTACAGAAGAAAGTTTTACGACACGTGTAACTCCTGTTGACGGTGCTACGTGTAGCAAACCGCATACTGTATCTTCTTTTCCATATATAATATCATCAGATGATACTGCAAACTATGAAAACAATGTAAATACAGGAAGTTGTGGGTCTAGTGATACATCATACATGAATGGTAATGATGTGTTTTATGAAATCACTCCCGCTAATGATGTGTCTATTAATATTGATTTAACAAATATCAACAATAATGGTGCTGGTATGCACCTTATGAAAGGTTGCCCTACTGATGTAGATAAAGAGTGTGTTGATTTTACCGGAAGCTATAGTACATCTGGTGGCTCTTTAAACATCTCTGAAGCTGTTTTATTTGCTGGCAACACTTATTTTTTAGTGTTGAGCAACTCCTCATCTTCAAGAACCTATGCATATAGTTTAATCATTACTGAAAACAGCTGTATAAACCCAAGTTTTACATTGTCTACAGTTACTGATTGTGGAAACGAACAATTTAGCGTTAATGTAGATGTTTCTTACCTAGGTAGTGCTACTTCTTTAGAATTAACTGATAATTTTGGAAACATAAATAACAATATTACATCAACAGGTATTGTTAACATGGGGCCATACCCTAGTGGTTCAACTGTAGATTTTACATTAACAAATAATCAAGATTCAAGCTGTTCATACACAGACTCTACATACTTTTATTGTCCGCCTGTAAATGATGAGTGTAGTTCTGCTATTGCGCTAGACGTAAACACAGACGACACTTGTGATTTGTTTACTAGTGCTAGTAACGCAGGTGCAACAGACTCTGTTGGTGACCCTACAGTATGCTCAGGTAACACAAATGATGTTTGGTTTAGTTTTGTTGCTAACGAAAGTGCTGTAATTTTAGAGTTTTCAAACGTTGTATCAGCACCAGGAACGCCTGCTGGAGCTCTAATTCAATCGGTAGAATTACTTGAGGGTAGTTGTGGTTCTTTAACTAGTCTTGAATGTACTACCGCAGGGGTTTCAGGTTATGTTGAATTTCATAACTTAACTGATGGAAACACGTATTACATTCGTAACAAATCGAATACCTCTGGTGCATATGCGCAAAATTATGACATTTGTCTAAAAACACCTCCTTCAGCTCCCGTAAACGATGAGTGCTCTAACGCAACAACATTAAATGCTTCAACAGATGACCAATGTAATAATCAAGTGTCAGGAACTACTTCTGGTGCTTCATTATCTGCAGAATCTACTTGTGGTACTGGTTACAAAGATGTATGGTATACATTTACCCCAACAACGACAGGTATTTATGAATTTTCACTTACTTACACTGGCAGCACAACAACCCGTTATTTCATTTACGAAGGAACTTGTGGTGCCTTAATCGAAAAGAGCACAACTTGTAGCACAAACTCGAATCAAATTTTCAGTTTAAACAGTGGTCAAAGCTATTCTATTATGGTAAGAACAGCTCAAACTGGCCCAGGAGTTGACTTTAATTTATGTGTATGGCAACTACCTCCAGCAGTAGCAAATAGTGATTGCTCAACACCTGCAACATTAATGGAGTCTTCAGACTTGAATGGTAATAATACAATATCTGGTAATTTAGATAACGCTTATAATTCACCTGAAGGTTGTTCATCTTCAAGTTACGAATCTGTTTGGTATAGTTTTACTCCTCAGTATACAGGTACTTATAATTTTGACTTTACTAAAGTGAGTGGTAATGCTTATTACTCTATTTTCAATACTGACACTTGTGCAAACGTTTCTAATGATTATGTTGCTGGTAGTTGTTATAGTTCTAGTGATTTATCTGGTGATGTTGTGGCAGGAAACACTTATTTAATATGTGTACACTCAAGTAGTGCAGCAGAGTTTGAATTATTTGCGTACCCAGAACCTTCGTTAAGTGTTGAGTCAAATACTTTTGAAGCGTTTAAGTATTATCCAAACCCGGTTGTCAATACATTGACAGTTACTTCTGGGAATAATAACACCATTTCAAACGTACGTGTTTTTAACATGCTTGGTCAACAAATTCAAACGTTGACTCCAAATAACACAAAAGCACTAATTGATATGAACGCCTTAACTAACGGTGTTTACTTTGTGAAAATTGACATTAATGGTTCACAAAAAACAATTAAAGTTATTAAAAAATAAATCATTGAAATTCATTAACTAAAACAAGAGCAACGACGATTAGTTGCTCTTGTTTTGATTTCAAAATTTATACTTGATAAAGTATCGTTTATTAAAGTAAAAGCAGCTATTTTAGCTGCTTTTGTCATTTATTTCTTTTGCTATTTTCTCTGTAAAATAACACACTCAATTAAACACATTGCTAATTTCTTGTACAAAGTTTAGTATATTTATCATTTTATATTTCTGATATATTGATTTACATCAACTCTTGTAAGAGTAGATGTAATTAAACATCGTTTTAAATAATTAACAAAAATACTTTGAAGTTAATGACAAAATGCAACACGTATATTTATAAACTTTTATACTTCATTTTACTGTGTATAAACTTGTTAACCGCAAGAACATACGCTCAACAAAATGACTTGTCTATAAAAGCAAATGAGCTCATCTACTCTAACCCAGATGAGGCAATCAAAATTATACAGCACATTTTAAAAATAAGTCAAAACCCCCAAGAAGTAGCAACAGCTAACTTGTTAATATCAAAAAGTTATTTAGTTAAAGGCAATTATAGTAAAGCTATTGAACATGCTTTTGACAACAAAAACCTGGAGGCCGACATACCTCTTAAGACCCAAATAGAGCTAAATATTCTTAAATCTGAACTGTTAAGAAACCTTTACTTAGATCGTCAGTCTCAAGAATACTTACGTGTTGCAGAAAAATTAGCATCTGACACACATAAAACCGAAAATCTAGACTCATTATACAGTCACATAACTTTAGAACGCATTAGCATGCTTATAGACAGGCGTGAAAACAATGAAGCTATCGTTGCTATTGAAGATTTTGAAATACAAAATGATACGTTTTTAAAAAACAATCTCAATTACAAAAGGCGTTTTCATTTAGTAAAAGAACGCGCTTATAGTGGTCTTTCTAAACTTGATTCTGCAGTTGTTTATATGGAAAAAACACTTGCTTTAGCAGACTCTACTCAAATGAGTAATTTATATGAAAAAGCAATAATTTATAAAGAATTAGGGCATTTACATCTTCAGAAAAAAGTATTTAAAGACAGTGAAGAAGCGTTATTTATTGCCCTAAGATTTGCTGAAATAATTGACAATCCTATACTCTTAATGCATATAAACAGAGATTTAGCAATCAATTACTTGGCAACCAATCAAAAAAGTAAATACAATGTCTATAATGATGAATTTTTAATTTTAAATAACCGCGTTGAGCTTTTAGAACAAGAAGCCATTAATAACATTTATAATAGTCTAGCTAATCAAGAGGATGCAATTATAGCAGCAGAAGAAATGAAGCATCAGTATTATCAATACCTACTACTAGCAGCTGTTTTGTTTATTTTGGTAGTTGGAGCATTTGTTCTGTTAAAAAGCCAAGGGAGAAAAAAACGTCTTAGAGAAATTATTAAATATTTAGAAATAAGCAGGAGTCATTTTACTAACATTAGTCCTCCAAAAAAAACAAACAAAAAACGAATTGTTATTCCTGAAGCCACTGAAAAAACAATCTTATCAAAACTTAAACGCTTTGAAAACTCAACTAAATTTTTAAGTAAAGATATGTCTTTAGCCGTATTATCTGGGAAATTTGATACAAACACCAAGTACCTTTCTGAAATTATAAACAAGCATTACAATGCAAATTTCAACACTTTTATTAATAAACTACGTGTTAATTATATTATAGATAAATTAAAAAATGACCCGAATTATATAAATTACAAAATAAGTTTTTTAGCTGAAGAAAGCGGTTATTCTTCACACAGCAGTTTTGCTACTGTATTTAAGTCTATTGTAGGCATGTCTCCAGCTACCTTTATTGGTTTAATAAATGAAGAACGCAATGAAATAAAATTAAAAAAGCAACAAGATGAAAATTAAACTTACATACGGTTTTCTATTTTGGTTACTTGTTATACAAGTTCCAGCTTTTGCAACAAGCGATTCTGATCCAAAACAACAGATAGATAGTTTAATAAAAGCAAGTACAAATCGAGTTTACGAAAAACCAAATGAATCTATCAACTTAGGGGTTTCAACCTTTGAGAACACGTCCTATTCAACAACAACTAGAACACGAGCCCTAATGCTTGTGTCATTAGCCTATACTTCCAAAAGAGATTATCAAAAAGCCTTAAAATACATCATAAAAGCTGATGCATTTTCTAGTGACCTAAATGATAAAAAATTACAAATTGAAATTCTTTTCATGACAGGCATTTTATACCAACAACTCAAGATTTTTGATAAATCTATTGAGCTAATGGAAAACGTTGAGAAGATGTCATTAACATATCCAGTTAGAGACTCTATAGCCATGACATTAGCTAACAGTTATATTGTAAAAGGTTTTATTTATAAAGATAATTTAAACTGTGACATTGCTATCGAGTATTTTGACAAAGGTATTAATGAATATGATAAACTTGACAGTACTAATTTCCAAGCAAATTTAAGTATCGTATATTACAATAAAGGAAACTGTTACACCATGCTTTCCGAATACGAAAATGCCAAAAGAAGTTTTAACAAAGCTATTTCCTTTGCTAAAAGAGAGAATGCAAATAGCTTAATTTCTTTTGCTAAAAAAGGCTTAGCGGAAGTCTATACTATTGAAGGCAACTACCTTCATTCCATATCGTTACTGCAAACAGCCTTACAACAATCTAAAAACGTAGGAGATTTAGTTCTTAACCTAGGGATTTACAAAGGACTTTTTGAAAACTATTTGGCTTTAAACCAATGGGAAAAATACCAAAAATATTACAACCTCTATTTAAAAACCCAATTGGAAATTAAAATATCTGAACGTAATTCTATTAGTGATTCTATAATAGAAAATACGAAGAATCAGAATGAAAAATCAGATCGTATTCAAAAGGAATTTAGAACTAAAATTACATGGATTTCTTTAATAATAATTTTAATCGTTATTAGTGTTTTATTGATTGAATCAAAAAACAAAAAAATCATAAAAACACTTCAAAATAAGGTTGAATTCATTCAAAACACAAAACCACTACCCTAACAAGGCTTATTCTCTAAAAACCCTTGTATAACAACAGGTTACAAAGGATTTTACACTTTCAAATTTCGGTAAATAGCAAAGACTTGGACTTTATATATAGTCTAATGCGCCATATATTTAACGAAATATTTATTAACTGAAATAGCCATAACATGAGAAACAAGTTGCAAAATCCTGTAGCATTCATTAAGTATTTTTATGCAAGAAATTTTCAAACACATAAGTCAAAATCTCTTAAAAATAAATTCTTAAATGAAAACCCTATTGTTATTTTATTGTTTGTATTGTTTTTAATTATATCAAATAAAGGCTTTACACAAAACAACGAATCTTTTGATAGTGGTTTACCAGCCTCATGGACACTTTTTGGAAATGGCGTAGGCACCTCAAGTTGGAGCGCAACAACAGATGGTTATTTAGGTACAAATGGAGTTTCTCTAAACCCAAGTGCTGATAATATTGGTGATCAAAACACCGCTAAGTACTTTTTAGTATCGCCACAAATTGTAGTTCCTGAAAATGGAGAAATTCAATTCTATACTAAACAAGCAAGTGCTATTGACAATGGTGCTCAATATGAAGTTAGAGTTTCTACTGCAGCACAACCAGATATAAATGGGTTTAATGTGTTGCTACAATCATATACTGAAGTAAATTTAAATGAAGGTTTGCAAACTGACTACGAGAAAAAAGTAGTTGAATTAACAGGCATACCTCAAGGGCTAAATATTTATGTTGCTTTTGTAGTAGTAAACACACAAAATGGCGCAACACCAACAGGAGATGAATTGTTTATTGATGCGTTTGATGTGCTTGAAGGGTGTACAGAAGTAGTTGATAATACTGTAACTATAGATAATATTTCTGTAGATTCTGCTCAAGTTTCTTGGTCTCATCCGTCAGCTACAAATTTTGAAATACAAATATTGCCAACAGGAGGTACTCCTGCGGCAAATGGTATTCCTGTAACAGGAACAAATTATACACTATCAAATCTAGATCCAGACACAGAATTTGACATTTATATATCTGCCCTTTGTGATAATGATACACAAAGTGCTTTTACAGGACCATATACTTTTGAAACTTTAAAGTATGGATTGTCTTGTGCGTTTCCAATAGAGGTTCCTGACATTACTACAACACCGTATGTATTAACTGATAATTTGCAAAACTGGGTAAATCCTGATGAAGTGTATACTACTGAAGGCTCTAATT
Organism: Flavobacteriaceae bacterium; assembly: GCA_049614485.1. Taxonomy (GTDB): domain Bacteria; phylum Bacteroidota; class Bacteroidia; order Flavobacteriales; family Flavobacteriaceae. Next base: position 11,865 of record JBMZDR010000004.1, on the reverse strand, counting down.
GTAACACTACAGGTTCAACAACAGCAAATTATTTAAATGGTGATAAAGTGTTTCTATCGTATACACCAACTGTTGACGGTTTATTATCATTAACAACCACCACAGCTGTTGATGGAGGTGCCAATGGTAATAATTGCTACAACGATCAAACATCACTTTTTGTGTATAACAGTTGTGCAGATGTTGGCGTTAACTGCTTGGCAGGAACAAATACAACAAATGCATTTGAACCAAAGAGTATTTCTAATTTTTTAGTACAAGGTGGGCAAACATATATAATTGTTTTATCATCTGAATTATCTTCAGGTTCAGGTATCTGTTTTGAACTTGAACTAACCAGCCCAACATGTGCACCGCCAAATAATATTACATATAACAGTCTTACTGAAAACAGTGTTACTTTTAACTGGGACAATATTGGTGGCTTTTCAGACTCATGGGAATATGCTGTAGTACCTACAGGTTCTGGTGAACCATCAGGCGCTGGTACAGCAACAAACACAAACCTGAACAATCTTATTAATTCAGGATTAACACCGGCAACAACTTACGATTTATATGTAAGATCTGTATGTAGTGGTACACCTGGTATATGGAGTAATCCATCAACATTTACAACACAATGTACAACATTTGATTTACCTTACTCAACAGATTTTGCATCCGCTACAAATACTAATCCTGAACCATGTTGGACGACTATTGATGCCAATGGTGACGGCTCTACCTGGGGGTTTATAGGAGGTTATGCTACTGTACAAACTCAATTTTCTCAAAATGAAAATCATGACATTTATACATCTCCTAGAGTCAATTTTGATGGAACCCCAAAGCGTATCCGTTATAAGCACAGAGCCACACAAGGTTCATCAACGTATACTATAAAATTATCAACAACAGGTATTGGTTTAGATGATTTTACTACGGTAGTTTTACCAGAAACAACAATAAACAACACAGGTTTTCAAGAAGTAATTGTTGATTTGCCACTAAATATTACAGGCGAAGTAAATATAGCTTGGATTGTAGAACCTAACGCTTCTGAAAGTGCTATTAGATTTTCAATTGATGATGTATTTATTGAAGATAAGCCAACTTGTCCAGACCCTACCAATCCGTTTGTACTACAAATAACCACCAATTCTGCCTGGTTATTTTGGACTGCTGGTGATGCAGAAACACAATGGGAACTTGCTATCCAAGACTTTGAATCAGGTACTCCTACTACTAACGGTACTTTAGTTACCAGTAATTTCCCATACATGGCTACAGGTTTATCATCTGGTCATAGATATGAGTTTTATGTACGTGCTTATTGTGCTGCAAATGACCAAAGCGAATGGGTTGGACCAATAGCATTTACAACCTTATGCGAATCATATGACACACCATTTTACGAAAGCTTTAATGATGATGATTCAGATACCCAAAAGTTTTGTTGGGATATAACCGATGCAAACAATGATGGTGCAACTTGGTCTATTGATGAAGATCATGCATACTTACAAACATCAGCAATATCGCCACCTTCTGGGTTTAATGATTATTTAATTTCTCCTGCAATTAACATGGACGGAATTAAAGAGTTGAAATACAAATACCGTTCTGATTTTTCATTTTTCTCAGGAACACCTCGTTTTGGTCTAGAAGTATTAATGTCAACAACTAATACAAATCCAGGGAGTTTTTCTGTAATCTCACCTTTTGAAGTGTTTACAAATCCAGAATACACAGAAAAATCAATCATAGTAGAAGCTACAGGAACAGTATATTTTGCCTTTAGAGTACCCCCAGAATTTTCAGGAAGCTGGTCTATTCTGAGTTTAGATGACGTGAGTATTACTGATGCACCATTATGTCCAAACCCATCAAATTTAATGGTTAATACTGTATCTACTACTAGTGCCGATTTATCTTGGACAGCTGGGTATCAAGAAACAGATTGGAATGTTGTAGTGCAACAAGCAGGTACAGGAATTCCAACTGGCACAGGTGTAGCAGTAACAAGCACAAACTATACACCAACAGATTTACTACCAGATACCGAGTACGAATTTTATGTTATGGCTAACTGTAGTTCTGACCAAAGCCAATGGGTTGGCCCAATGAGTTTTAGAACATCTTGTTTAGCCTTCACAACACCATTTGTTGAAACTTTTAATACAAATTCAAATTCTGAAAACTGTTGGAGAATTATAAATGATAACGACGATAATGAAACTTGGAATATGAATATTAGCGGTCCGTTTCCGTATGAAGGAGACCAAACTGCCGCAATTTTTTCAGGATCTAATGGTCAAAATGAAGATTGGTTAATTTCACCTACAATTACAATTACGGACAATCAACGTTTAAGATACTACTACAGAGTTAACGATAGTTTTTTTACTGAAGACTTAGAGGTGTTATTATCTACAAACGGTATAGGACTTGATCAGTTTACAACTGTTTTATATGACTCTGATGATGACCCTGTTTTAATTAATAATGTAGAATATAAAGTCAAAATTATTAATTTTCCTGATGGAATCACTGGAGATGTAAATATCGCATTTCATGTGCCTTTCTACCCAAGTACGTCAACATATAGAGGGCAGACATTGGTGATTGACAATGTAAACATTGAAGATATACCTGAATGTCCAGAGCCAACTAATATTACATTAAACAATATTACAGATACTCAAGTACAAGTTTCATGGGATGCTAATGGTGCTGAAACGGACTGGGAAATATCTGTTCAACCAGCTGGTACAGATGCGCCTGTTGGTAATACAGACCCAAGTTACTTGATAGATGCGTCTACTAATCCATTTACGGTTACTGGTCTTGACCCTTCAACCATGTATGATATTTATGTAAGAGCTGTTTGTGATGGCAATACTGGCGCATGGACTGGCCCAGAAGAAGTAACTACAAAGTGTAGCTTTGAAAACTTATGTCAATATACTATTGTACTTCATAGTGACTCTAATATTTCTGGTGAATTAGAGCTAACCCAAAACAATCAATTGGTACAAGTATTACCTTTTGAAGGTATTGATGGCGATTCATTCACTGTATTTTTATGTTCTGGTGCTGAGTTTAGTCTTTTCTTTGACACTTTAGGTTATAATGCAACGCAATATGAAAACTATTATTTCGAAATTTTTGACGCAAGTAGTAACCTCGTTTATACAAGCCCTACCTCATTAACTCCTAGAACAACAGTTTATGAAGGAACCTCTGTTTGTGGAGCGGTGTCTTGTCCGCAACCAACAAATTTAACGGTAAGTAATACTTCTGTATTTTCTTGGACTCCAGGAGGCAGTGAAACCCAATGGGAAGTAGCCGTTCAATCAATAGAGAACGGAACTATTCCACAGTCAGGAACGCTAGTGTCTACTAACTCTTACACGCCAAGTGCATCAGATTTTAATGATCCTTTTGCATCTACTTATGAATATTTTGTAAGAGCTGTATGTGGTACTGATGACGAAAGCTATTGGTCTGGACCATTTGCTTTTGTTAGAAATGATGATATTTCTAATGCAGTAACATTACCTATTAATACAAATGAAGTATGTAATACATCGGGTACAGAAGTATCGTTCTTAAACGCTACAATATCACCTGAAGCTATGAGTTGTTCAGGAAATAACTTGAAAGATGTCTGGTTTGATTTTACAGCCGAATCATTAATCCATACAATAGAATTAAATAATTTTAATGGAAACTTAAGAGATAGTGCTGGAGATCCATTATATCCAGAAATTACAATGACTTTGTATAAAGATAATGGTGCAGGCAACCTTCAAGAATTAAACTGTAGTTATGATAATGTTATTACTGCCATGTATTCGTCAGAATTAATTGTTGGCGAAAATTATAAAGTACGAGTAACTTTAAACACTGTAGAAAACACTGAATACAGATTCAATATATGTATAAAAACACCTGAGGATTTATGCTTAGTAAATGCTGTCAACGGTAGTTTTGAAGACCCTGTTTTAAACAGCTTAAGTGGAGTAAATACTATCATTTCTGTAAACACCATTCCAGGATGGCGTTCTAATCTAGATTCGTCTAATGATATTTTATATTGGGATGCGCTTAACGCTCCTGGTTTTGAATCTTATGAAGGCGGACAATGTGCTCAATTATTATCAGATCAAAGTGTAACGGTAGATCCTAACGATTTAACTGACCCAAAAGGTTATTATAGAGATTTTGATACTTCTGAAATCACGCTTTTAGATTATAGTTTTGCATATCTAAAAAGATTTGATGGAAATATTATACAACTGCTTGCAGGACCTCCTGGCGGACCATACACCCTAGTAGATCAACCAATTGGAAACACCCAACTATGGTTAGTAATTTCTGGTCAATACAATGTTCCAGTTGGGCAAAACCAAACCAGATTCATTTTTAGAAGTGTTGGTGATAATAGCGTAGGAAATGTTATTGATGCTGTAAACTTTTTACCTAACAACCAAATTATTACTGAATCGTTTACCCTAGATTGTGATAACATAAATGCTAATGTAGAAGCTAACGGATCAGGAACTTGGTTAGCCAGTGAGACAAATCCAGGAACTGTAACCATTACAGATGCCAACAGCAATACAACATCAATTACAGACTTCTTGCAACCAGGTGTTTATACATTTACATGGCAAACGAGTTACTGTTCTTATGATATTGAAATCACTTATAATGGTATAGCAGATACACCAACAGTAATCAGTCCTATAGATTACTGTCTTAATGATACTGCAGAACAACTTACAGCATCAGCTTCAAGCACATATTCTTTAATTTGGCACACACAAGCAGTTGGTGGCACAGGAACTACAACTGCACCTACACCAGATACTTCAGTTGCAAACACAACATCATACTATGTTGCTTATGTTGACAGTGAAGGTTGTGAAGGGCCTCGTGCAGAAATCATAGTTAATGTTAGTGATTCTTTTACCCCTGAATTAACGTTTAGTTATACAGATACTTGTGCTGTAGAAACGGTAAACCCAACACCAACTTTAACTAGTGGATTTGCTACAGGTGGTGTGTTTACATCAACTACGTTAACTGTAAATGCAACCACTGGAGAAATTGATATGACTTCTGCAACAGCTGGGCAACATGATGTTACATATACTTATGATGGAAACTCTGATACTTGTACACTTTCAGGAACATATACTGCAAGCATAAATTTTACAGCAGCCACAACACCAACAACCAGCTTTGATTACGGAACTGAACCTTTCTGTATACTTGCTAGTAATTCTGTAATACCAAACCTTGTTTCAGGTTTTACAACTGGGGGTAATTTTAGTTCATCTACCCTAACTGTTAACTCAGCAACAGGTGAAGTTGATTTATCTTCAGCTACAGCAGGAACACATGACATTACTTATACTTTTAATGGTGATGCAACAACGTGTACAGGGCCTGGAGTATTTACAACTAGTATCGTGATTACTGCAAGTACAACACCTGTTACAGCTTTCACATACTTAAATGATGTTTACTGTGCCGAGAGCATAAATGCAGTACCAGAGTTAGATAATGGCTTTACAACTGGTGGCGTTTTTAGTGCAGAAACTGGACTAGCAATAAACACTACTACAGGAGAAATTAACATTGCAGCAAGTAGTGTAGGAAACTACACTGTGGTATATGAAATTTTAGAAGATATTAATACTTGTGTTGAAGGAAGTACAAGTGAATTTGACATCACTATCTTAGAGGATATTGCCGTATCAATTGAAGCAACCTGCAACGATAATGACTATATTTTAACAGCTACACCTTTAAGTAATTCATATAATACTGATGAAGCAACTTATACTTGGATGGACAGTGAAAATAATGTAATTGGTCAAGACTCTGACGTTTTTAATGTCACTACATACTCTAATCAAAATCAAAATACAACAACTCCAGTTGAGATTTACTTGACTGTAAATTTTGGTGGATGTACCACAACAACATCTTTTACTGTAAATCAATTAGCCTGTGATGATATGGAAATTCCAAAAGGGATTTCACCAGATGGAAATGGAAAAAATGACACATTTGATTTAACAGACTTTGGCGCAACCAATGTCACAATATTTAATCGCCACGGACGTGAAGTCTTCAAATACAGTGGTCTTTATACCAATCAATGGAAAGGGCAAAACAAAAATGGTCATGAACTACCAGATGGCACCTATTTTTATAGTATTCAAAAAAACGATGGAAAATCTGTTACAGGATGGGTGTTTATTAACAGAGCTCACTAGTCATAAATGAAAAAGCAATTTTAAATACAGATGAAAAAAATATATTTTACACTAGCATTTGCACTTATGATACTATTAAGTGTTAATGCACAACAGGACCCACAGTACACACAGTACATGTATAATATGAATGTTGTAAATCCTGCTTATGCTGGATCAAAAGAAAACTTATCCCTTGGGTTATTATACCGTTCTCAATGGGTTGGTATTAATGACGCACCAAAAACAGCTACATTTTCTGCCCATAGTCCTATCGGAAAAAATGTGGGAATGGGATTATCTATAATTTCAGATAAAATAGGACCCGTTGAAGAAAATAATGTCTTTGCTGATTTTTCATACACCTTAAATTTAGGAGGTGAGCACCGTTTAGCCCTAGGATTAAAAACCGGAGCAACATTTCAAAAAATAGGTCTTTATAGTGAAATTGGTAATGGGTATGTTCCTGATGCTAATGATGAAGCTTTTAGTGAAAACAGCAGTAACGTGAACTTAAATATAGGTTCAGGATTGTTTTATTACACTGACAAATATTACGTATCCTTCTCTGTTCCTAACATGTTAAAAAACACTTATTTAGACCTAACAAACAACGGTCAAGAATACAATTTTGGATCAGATGTTATGCACTACTTTTTATCTTCAGGGTATGTGTTTAATGTTTCTGAAAACACAAAATTTAAACCATCATTCTTATTAAAGTCAGCCTTTAATGCACCAACATCATTAGATGTCTCTGCGAATTTTTTATTCTTTGATAAGTTTGAACTTGGGGCAACATACCGAATAGATGATTCTGTTGGAGCAATGGCTAATTTTGCGGTCTCACCATCAATTCGCATTGGATACGCATATGATTATGTGACATCGGCACTTAATATTGAAACTTCAGGATCTCATGAAATCATGTTGCTATTCGATTTAAATTTTCCTAAAAAAGTATCCATTTCACCTAGATTTTTCTAACCTAAAATGTGTTTAAAAATGAAAAAAATATATAGTCTTTTAAGTTTGATCTTTCTGGCAACAGTAAGTTTCGGACAAAACAAGCAAGTTGAAAAAGCAGACAACCTTTTTGAAACTTATCAATATGTAGATGCTATTGAAGCCTATTTAAAACTTATTGAAAACAAACAAGAAAACTCTCATATCTATAAGCAATTAGCAGATAGTTACTACAATGTATTTAATACAGAAGAAGCCGCTAAATGGTATGCACATGCTACTGAAAGCAAACAAGATGCAGAAACATATTACCGTTATGCACAAACCTTAAAATCTTTAGAAAAATACGACGCTGCAAATAAGCAAATGGATATTTTTTCTAAAATGATGCCAAATGATCAACGTGCAAAAGCACATTTAAAAAATCCAAACTACATTCCACAATTAGCAGATCAATCAAAATTATTTAATGTAGAAAAAACAACTATAAATGATGAACAACAAAGTGATTTTGGCGCTGTTTTATCTAATGATAATATCTTATATTTTGTAAGCAGCAGAAACACACATAAAAAAGAAGACCATTGGACAAATCAGCCCTATTTAGACATCTACAAATCAGTTAGAAAAGAAGATGGATCATTTTCTAATCCTGAAGCGGTAAACTGTTTAAACACACCTTACCATGATGGTCCCATAACTTTAAGTGCTGATGGTAACACTATGATTTTCTCTAGAGATGGACATAGCGAAGGAAGCTCTAAAAAAATTAAACAAATAAAGTTAGCACAACAAGGATTGTATAAAGCCACTTTAGTTAATGGTAAGTGGGAGAATATAATAGCCTTACCTTTTAATAGTAAAGACTATTCTGTAAGCCACCCTAGTTTAAGCAGAGACGGAAAAACACTTTTTTTCGCATCAAATATGCCAGGAGGTATGGGCGATACTGATATCTGGAAAGTGTCTGTAAACAACAATGAATACGGGCAGCCAGAAAACCTTGGACCAAACGTTAATACTTCTGGAAAAGAAGTCTTCCCGTTTATTAGTGATGAAAACATTTTATACTTTGCCTCAAGCGGTAAACAAGGCTTTGGAGGACTGGATATTTTTAAAGTAGATTTAAATAAAAATAAAGAGGCCCAAAACCTGGGAAACGCAATTAATACTAAAAGAGACGATTTTGCTTTTAGTATTAATTTACAAAATAAAATCGGGTATTTTTCATCGAATAGATCAGGGGTTGATAACATCTATGAGGCTATTCCAATCTGTCAGTTTAAAACAGTTGCACTTGTAAAAGATGCCAAGACTAATCAACTAGTTTTTGATGCAAATGTATCTATACTAGATGCAAACAACAATCAAATTTCATCAACTACCACCTCTAGTATTGGTGAAACAAGTTTCAATGTAAATTGTAGTGAAACAAACTATTTACTTAACATTACAAAAGAAGGTTATGAGGCTAAGTCGATTAGTATTGATGCCCAAAACGCCCATGATATTGAATTAGAAGTAACTCTAAATCCTATCAATAACATGATTACTGAAAATGAAGTGAAATTAAAAAATATATTTTTCGAGTTTAATAAAAGTAACATCACCAAACAAGGTGCATTTGAATTGGATAAATTGGTGGAAATAATGTCTGATTTTCCTGAGATGAAAATTTTAGTAAAATCACATTCAGATACTAAAGGCCTCCCAGAATATAATTTAAAATTATCTGAACAGCGTGCTCAAGCAACTGTACAGTACTTGATTTCAAAAGGAATTCACAAAGCTCGATTATCTGCAAAAGGTATTGGAAGCAATGAACCAAAAATTGATTGTAAATCAAACTGTACTGATGAGCAAAATGCACAAAATAGACGATCAGAGTTTATAATTATTAAAGAATAAAGTGAGTTGTTAGTTTACTGATAAAGTAAGCCAAAACAATTTGACTATTTAGGTTTAAAAAAAAGCGTTCAAAATGAATAAGTATTTAATTTTAGTGGTTTTTATTGCGCTATTTTCACAAATTCAAGCACAAGAACCAAACGATTGCGTGAATGCTATTACTGTATGCGGAAATGGTGTGTTCTCATCAGGCGCCACGGGAATAGGAAACACTCAAGAGGTTTCTGGTTGTGGTGGTTTTGAACACAACTCAATTTGGCTAGAAATAAACATTGTACAATCTGGAACCTTAGGTTTTGATTTAATACCAAACGACCCTGATATATTGGTAGATTATGATTTTTGGGTTTACGGTCCTGATAGATTATGTTCTAACTTAGGGAGTCCTATTCGCTGTTCTACAACAAACCCAAATGCTGCTGGACTTGCTAATAACCATACTGGAATAAATGGCAGCACTACTTTAACTCAAACCGGACCTGGGCCTAACGGTAACGGATATGTCTATTGGCTAACAGTAACGGCAGGACAAACATATTACATTATAATTGATAGACCTGTAGGAGATGGTGGCTTTCAATTGGAGTGGACTGGAACAGCTATGAATGGGTCAGGGGCTTTTCCAGCGCCTCCATCAGCTAACTCTATTGATGATGTAATTGCCTGTAGTAGTACACCTGACGTCTCTATCTTTGATTTAAACGGATTAAGTGGTAGTATTAGTAATAATTTAGCTAATGAAACCGTTGAATACTATACTTCTTTAGCAGATGCAACAGATGGCATGAATTCATTACCTGGTATTTATGCTAATACCTCTAACCCACAACTAATTTATGCTAAAGTTTCTTCTAATATTACAGATTGCTATAGTTTAGTTGAATTTAATTTAGTGGTCTCAGAAATACCGGATGCAACAGTTACTGTTTCTCCAACCACTATTTGTGAAGGTGAATCTGTAACCTATACATTTTCAGGAACTCCTAATGCAACAATACATTACACTTTAGATGGTAATACTACAACTTCAGATCTATTACTTGATGATACTGGAACAGCTGTCATTAACCTTAATCCAACAACAAACACAACATTAGATTTAATTGATGCACAAATACTCTCAAACTCAAATACTGTAGTATGTTCAAAACCTCTTAATGAATCATTAACAGTTACAGTAAACCCGAATGTAACACCTGCCTTTACTCAAATAGATTCTATTTGTAATGGTGAAACTATCGGAGCTTTACCAACAACATCGAACAATGGTATTACCGGAACTTGGAGTCCAGCTATTAACAATACCTCCACTACTACTTATACATTTACTCCAGATATTGGGCAATGTGCTACAACGCAAACCATGGAAATTATAGTTAACCCTACATTAACGCCAACATTTACGCAAGTAAATCCTGTTTGTAGCGGTGAATCCTTATCTCCATTGCCAACAACCTCTAACAATGGTGTTACCGGAACTTGGAGTCCGGCTATTAACAATACCTCCACAACAACCTATACATTTACTCCAGATATTGGACAATGTGCTACAACGCAAACTATGGAAATTGTGGTTACACCACTTACAACACCAATATTTACACAAGTAAATCCTATTTGTAGCGGTGAATCCTTATCTCCATTGCCAACAACCTCTAATAATGGTGTTAATGGAACATGGAGTCCAGCTATTAACAATACTGCAACAACAACCTATACGTTTACTCCAGATATTGGACAATGTGCTAGTGAACAAAGTATGGAAATTGTGGTTAACACACCTACTGCACCAATATTTACACAAGTAAACCCTATTTGTAGCGGTGAAGCTTTACCACCTTTGCCAACAACTTCTAATAATGGTGTTAACGGAACATGGAGTCCAGCCATTAACAATACTGCAACAGCAACCTACACGTTTACTCCAGATATTGGACAATGTGCTACAACGCAAACCATGGAAATTATAGTTAACCCATTACCGGTCATCACTAACCCTACTCCATTGAGTGTTTGTGATATTGATATTATCGACGGTATAACTGAAATTGATTTAACTGTAAAAGACTATGAAATTACTTCAGGAAACACTAATTATGTAGTTACCTACTATAATAGTATAGATGCAGCTATAGCAGGTACACCAGAAGTATCCCCTTCATCAAATGCGTATATTGGAACTGATGGAGAAGTTGTTTATGTTAGAGTTGAAGACAACAACACTGGCTGCTTTAACACCACTTCATTACTATTAAATGTGGTGGACGCTCCGCAATCATACCCATTTACAAATCCAATAACCTTTTGTGATGATGACAATGATGGGTTCGGTTATTTTGATTTGAATTCAGTAGTTGAAGACATGACAGGAAGCACCTCTGGAGTGGATGTTACATTTTATGAAACTCTTCTTCTGGCAGAACAAGGTCTTGACCCTATTGACACTAGTGTACTGTATCAAAATATTGATACGGGTAACCCTGGTCACCAAACTGTTTACGCTGTGTTATCACTAAACGGATTGGAATGTAACACCTTTGTAGAGGTTAATCTAGAAGTTTTAGACAGTCCAGAATTACCAGACAGTGATTTTGTGTACGCTCTATGTGAAGACGATGGTAGTACTGATGGTTATGTTGCCTTTGACTTATTAGGATACGCACATAATCAATTAGGCATTGACCCTACTTTAGATATCAATTTCTTTGAAGGTTTAGATGCCTCTAATACGCCAATT